>JBBDSL010000036.1:0-49954 GCA_040904965.1 Wenzhouxiangellaceae bacterium | reverse complement strand
CTAGTGCACTGTCTGGTATTAATTGGTGAAATGAGCGAGTCGCCAAGCGGTCAGCTGTCAGGCGCGCTCTCGCCGGAAGGGTGATCCCCTTTCAAGAGAGCGCAACGCCGCAGATGGCCGCTTCGCGGCTCGCCCGAAGGGAGCCCCGCAAAGAACCCGCAACAGCGTTCCAAACCTTGAACGTAGCGCAACTATGCTCTGCGGTTTGCGCCTTGTTGCGGGTCCTTTGCGGGGCTCTCATATCATCAATTAATACCAGACAGTGCACTAGTGCGGGTTCTGCGTGCCTGGGTACCAGGCACGTCGCCGACTGAAGCACTGGGCATCGGCCGGGATCTAGGTAAACGTGTCGAGGTCCCGGATATCGCTTCCGCGATTCCGGGACGACGGAGGCTTTTTTAACGTTCCGGGTTAACTGCGCGCGGCGTTCCCGGCGGTGCGATGCCGGTTTCCAGGTAGCGCTCTAATTGGCCGCAGTGCTTGTTCATTTCCCGCTCGGCGGTCGGTGCTTTCATTTCCTCCCAGGCACGGGTCCAGTCGGCGCAGTTCTTGGCCAGCCAGCCGCCTTCGGTGGTGGCCATGCGCGCGCGGTGCTGTTGGTCAATGCGCTCTCGTTGATGCTCAGCGGCGGCGGCATTTCGCACCCTCGCTTGCTGGCTGATCTGCTCCATGGCGGCGCCGGCCTGCTCCAGGCCATCGTTCATGTAGGCTCCGAGATCTTCGAGTGCCTGCTCCAGGGCTTTGATCGCCTGACGCTCCTGGTAGCGCGTGTAAAGTCGATCGCCGACAAAGAACAGGCACGCGACCACGACCGCGATCGCGGCGAATTGGATTGCAGGATGAATCGAGGCAGGCTCCGGCTCCAGGTCGAACGGCGCCGGATCATCATCCTGGTGCCGATCTGACTCTTCGTCTTGTTCGAAGATCGACTCGATGCGGTTGTCGCGGTGTTTCATGAAATCCCCCCGTTTTCGTAGTTGCCCAATCCCGCGCTTATTATGCCGAAATGCTTGCCGGTTGCGAGCGCGATGATCAAACAAGGTCACATCCGGAGATTGCTCGAGCGGTTGGTCGAGATCTCGTAATGCGTCGCCGACTGAAGCGCTGGGCATCGTCCGGGATTACGATAAACGTCTCGGGATCCCGGATATCGCTGGCGCGATTCCGGGATGACGGGGAGGGGTTCAGTATTCCGGGATGACGGGATTTTAAAGTCTGGGTTTCGGGTTTCGGGTGCGCCTGATCAAAGTCACCGGGTTTCGAGATTGATCGGCACCAGGAGACGCCTTCTGTGGAAAGCCTGTTTCGGGCTTCGCGAGCTGCGCTGTGATATTCGAAACCCAGGGACAACGTGCCAGATTTTCGTTCCAAAAGTGGTACACTTTGAGCCATGATATCCGGGAAGCGTCTTGATGTCGTTTTCTACCGCACTGACGCTGGTAGAGAACCGGTGCGCGAGTGGCTCAAGAAACTGCCCAGGGAAGACCGAAGATCGATCGGCATCGATCTGAAGACGGTTCAGTTCGGTTGGCCGCTGGGCATGCCCTTGGTCAGAAAGCTCGAACCCGAAGTCTGGGAGCTTCGATCGAATCTGGACCGTAGAATTGCGCGCGTGCTGTTTACGGTAGATGGCGAGACGGTGGTGCTGTTGCACGGGTTCGTGAAGAAGTCTCAGAAGACGCCTTTGAGCGACCTCGAAGTTGCCCGTTCGCGAAAGGCAGAATTGGAGAAGTGAGATGAACAAGCATATTGGAAGCCGTTTGGATGAATTTCTTGAAGAAGAAGACCTGCTGGCCGAAACGGAGGCGGTGGCCATCAAGCGCGTGATTGCCTGGCAGATCGAAAGGCTCATGAAGGAAGAAGGGTTGACCAAGTCCGAGATGGCACGGCGCATGGGCACGAGCCGGTCCGCCCTGGAGCGACTGCTCGATCCATCCAACCCCTCGGTAACGTTGCTGACGATCGAGCGTGCGGCAAAGGCATTAGGCAAGAAGGTGCGTGTCGAGTTGGCGGCCTGATTCGAGAAGATAAAAGGGAGACAAGGACGGGTCTTGCGCCGCTTGACAGATTCAGGATGTGAGCGGAGGATGTCTAGATTATCTAGGTAATGAGGTCGGATCGGTGGACTGGAAACTCGCAGAAGCAAAAAACAAATTCAGTGAAGTGGTCAAGCGTGCGCTGACCGAGGGGCCGCAGCGCGTCACCCGTCGCGACGATGCAGTGGTGATTCTTTCCGAGGCCGACTACGAACGCCTGACGGGTCAGCGCCCCGGCTTTCGGGACTATCTGATGAGCGGGCCGACGCTGGTCGATGTGGATCTCGAGCGCGACCGGTCGCCCATGCGCGAGCTCGGCGACCTTTGAAAGCCCTGCTCAATACCTGCGTGCTGTCCGAGATTCGCCATCCTCGGGGCAATCCGGCAGTTCGCGAGGCTGTTCTGGCCTTTCGGGACGAGGATTTGTTCATCAGCGTCCTCACGCTGGGGAAGCTGGCCAAGGGGATTGCACTGCTGGACACCGGACAGCGACAACAGGAATTGAATGCCTGGCTGCTTGGGCTGGAACAGCACTATGCCGACCGGATTCTCGACATCACCGGCGATATCGTTCGCGTTTGGGGCGAGTTGACCGCCGCGGCGCAACGCAACGGGCGCGTTGTGCCGGCGACCGACGGATTGATCGCCGCGACCGCACTGCATCATGGCCTTCAGGTCATGACTCGCAACGTCGATGACTTCGCGCCCACCGGCGTTCGAATCCTCAATCCCTGGATGCCGCCCGGCGTTCACGAGTCGTAGAGGTGGACGCGCATGACTACAGCAAGAGATGACTCCGACTACGTCGCCGCGCGCAAGCGGGTGGACGTGTCGGTGGGAGAGTCAGTTCGCATTCTCCGCGAACTGCAGGAATTGAGCCAGTGCGAGCTTTCGGCGTCGACCCGGATTCCCCTGGCTACGATTTCGGCGATCGAGAATGAGCGCGTCAAGCTGGGCGCCGAACGCGCAAAGGTGCTGGCCCGGGCATTGAAATGCCATCCGGCAGTACTGCTGTTTCCGGGTTGGGACGTGGAAAAACAGTCGGCCGCTTGGTAGGCAGCACAAGACGTGGCTCGCTATCGCTTCAATCTGTCGGACGGCGTTCGAAAAGTTCGCGAAACATGCGCTCGGCGCGTTCAAAGCCGTCGGGTGTCAGTGCAATGGACTTGGTCTTGTTGCGCGGATCGGCGATCATGTCTTTTTCGTTCAGACGGTCGGTAACGTTCCAGCTAGACGCGATCGCCTTCGTGCAGGGTCAGGTACAGAAGACCCAGTGCGGCATCTTCGATACGGTTCCAGTCAAGTTCGTTTTCCATGGCATCATCTCCTTCTCACGACGGTCAGTGATATGGACTTGCTGTTTCAGTCTGGTTCCGGCGACCCGGCCAGTATTTTCGCCGCGGCCTTGCCGAGCTTCCGGTCGAACGTTACGATCGGCGCGCGCAACTCCAGCGCCAGTTGCAGATAGGCGGCATCGTATGCGGTAAGTCCGGTACGTTCGGCTAGCTTGAACTGCGCAGTCACATCGACGCAGCAGCGCGTGAGGCGCAGCGCATCAAGATCGACCAGTGCCTGTTCGGAAACCGCGTCGTAGCCGGCGGCGGATTTCTTCAGCGCGACGCTGACGATTTCATGGTTGAGGAGATCGGGTGCGAACAATTCCTTTCCTGCCATTGCCAGGGCGGCAGATTCGCGCTCGGGTTCGTCGAACAGCACGGCCGCCAGCACGCTGCAGTCGACGACAAGCGGCGGATTGCGCGCGTAGCGGCCGGCCGGCTCGGCGACAACGGGTTCCTGAACGGCCGGCACGTCACCGGGCATCGCGTTCGCGCCGGATCAGTTCGGCCGAGCGCGGCGCATTTGCAACGGATTGTGGCTGTCGCGCTTTGTGTTCGGCGGCGATCTGCTCGATCGACTTGCGCCCGCCGGGCTCGTTGCGCAAGTGCTTGCCCGATACCGGACCGGCATCCCGTGTCTCGGCTGCCCGGCACGCCAGTTCCAGCAATTCACCCTGGAGCGAACGATGATTGGCGCGAGCGCGGGCGCGCAGCCGCGCGACGACGTCGTCTGGCACGTTCTTGATCGAAAGATTCGGCACAGAATTTTTTTGGCTCCAGATTGGCGCTATTATGACGCCTGCTGCAGGCGAAGGCAAGCGTGGGGTCAAGATCGCCGCCGGGAGCCGCCTCCTACGGAAATCAGGTGTTGGGTGATACGGTGCCGGCATCGCGAGATCCCGGATATCGCTGACGCGATTCCGGGATGACGGGCTTTTATCAGGTTCTGGAATGACGGGAAGCTTTTAGAATCTGGCCGATCACATCGAATTTGCCGATTCATGAATGCCGAAACGACATTGGCACCTTTTTAATTTTGTGCCACACTAATGCGGTCGAGACGCAAAAGAGTAATTATGGCAGCCAAGGAAAATGAAGTTCAAGTTGGCGCGCAGGGGCGTTTGGTGATTCCGGCGGCACTGCGCAAGGCATTGCAGTTGAAACCCGGCGATCGCCTGGTGGCGCGCATCGTCGACGAGGGCCTGGTTCTCGAACGCCGCGAGACGGTGGAGAAGCGTCTGCGCGAACGCTTTCGGCATATCCCGGATGACGTTTGCCTGGCCGATGAACTCATCGCCGACCGGCGCGCTGAAGCAGCCGACGAAGCCGAAAAGAAATGAGCGGCGTGGTGCTCGATGCCTCCGCCTTGCTGGCATTCCTGCATGACGAGCCCGGCGGCCACCGAGTTTCTCAAGTGCTGGACGGCGCCACTGTCTCGACCGTCAATTGGTCCGAAGTGCTGCAGAAAGCGTTGCAGCGAAACGTGGATATCGAGGGCATGCAGCAGGAGTTCGTCGATGTCGGGGTCGTCTTCGAGCCGTTCTCGCCACGACAGGCGGAGATCGCCGCACGCCTTTGGTCTCTTACGCGCAAGCACGGACTGTCGCTCGCCGACCGGGCCTGCCTGGCCCTGGCGACGGATACGGCGCGCCCGCTCCTGACTGCCGATCAGGCATGGAACAGGCTCGGATTGGAAATCGAAATCCGGATGGTGCGATGATCCGGCGATTCCGGCATGACGGAAGGGAAAAGACTCTAGAATCCCGGCATGCCGATTTCGAATGAACACGCCGTTGTCGAGGCCACCCGCCAATGGCTGGAAAAAGCCGTGATCGGGCTGAACCTGTGTCCGTTTGCCGGCGTGCCCTGGCGCCAGGGCCGGGTGCGGTTGCGGGTCAGCGAGGCGACCAGCCTGCAACTGCTGGCCGAGGATCTGGCCGACGAGTTGCTGGCGCTGTACAAGACCGATCCGGCCGAGTGCGAGACCACGCTGCTGATCCATCCCCGGGTGCTGGGCGACTTTCTCGACTACAACGATTTTCTCGATATCGCCGACGGGCTGCTGGAGCAGATGGAACTCGACGGCACGATCCAGATTGCCAGTTTCCACCCCGATTACCGGTTCGCCGACAGCCCGCCCGACGATCCGGCCAACTGCACCAACCGCTCGCCCTGGCCCATGCTTCACCTGTTGCGCGAAACCAGCATCGAGACGGCCACGGCGAATCTTCCCGATACCAATACCATTTACGAGCGCAACATCGAAACGCTTCGGGCGCTTGGCCTTGCCGGCTGGAAGGATTTGATCAACGGCGACTGAGCCACCGGGATCCGCCGAACCGGTATTGCGGGTCGTGTCGAGATCCCGGATATCGCTGACGCGATTCCGGGATGACGGTGGTGGCTCGCTGACGCGATTCCGGGATGACGGTGATGGCGCTGACGCGATTCCGGGAGGACGGTGGTGGCGCTGACGCGATTCCGGGGCTCGGACTGGCGCGACACCTTCCGGGCGCCGGGTCATGTCAGAACACGGGTTTGTAAACCATCAGGTAAAAGATCGCCAGGACGCTGACAAATGCCGGCCAGCCCAGCGAATACCACCAGCGCATCGAGCGCTTGAGCGAGTCGGACGGCGTCTGGCCGGTTTTTTCGAGTTGGCCGGTGATGGTGGCAACCCGCATCTGGATGAAGACCACCGGGATCCAGAAGCAGCCGATCAGCACGTACAGCACCAGGCTGGCCACGACCCACGGCGTGGACCACGGCAGGCCAAGCAGGTGCATCAGCCAGAAGCCGGTCAGCGGCTGGATGACGACGGCCGGAGTTGTAAACCACAAGTCGGCCCGAACCACGTGGCGGGCAACCTGGGCCATGACCTTGGCGTCGCCGCTTCGATCGGCCTGCCACATAAAAAACGCGATGCCGGCACCGGTGCCGAACAGGACCGTGGCCGAAAGAATGTGGATGAGCTTGACCGGCAGGTAGAGTTCCATCAGCGCGGGTTCTCCACGACCAGAGTCACGGCAATCAGGACCAGGATCGCCAGGTTCTTGACCAGCCCGCCGGTCGGCTCCAGCCAGAATGCCGGGGCCAGTACGCCGATGGCAAGCGTGTAGCCCAGCACCGACAACAGCATCAGCCACAATACCGGGCGCAGGAACATCCGCAGCGCCAGCGCCAGACCCAGAACAAGGTTCAACGTGCTCGTTCCGATCACCAGGCCCGCTTGAAAGCCGTGCGGAATGCCCATCCGGCCGAGCACCGGTTGATAAGCCTCGGGGGCGGCGGTAAAGCCCGATGCAGCCGAGACCAGCCAGATCGCTACCAATGCCAGCCAGGCCACCGGGCGCAGTAGATACAGCCGCGCGTGCCAGCGGTCCTGGACGAAGCTGGCCTGATTGTCGAGCGCACCGGATACCGATTTCGGACGATATTCCAGCGTGTCCGCGGCGGCCTCGGCCTCGCCGGGCGGTGCGACATTGCCGCGCCGCAGCATCCGCCAGGTCGTGCGCCCGATCGGGGCGGCACGAAACCGGTCGCTGAGAGTCGCGACCACGGATATCAGTCGCGACGAAATCCGCCAGGTCACGACCGGTTCGGGCAGCTCCAGCCAGGCGCGGATTGATCGCAGATATTGCGCAACACGCATGACTTCGGGCCCGACGGCTGACAGTTGTACCCGCGATCCCCGCGGAAGGGTCAACGCCCGCTCGGCGAGCGCGGCCAGATCCTCGAGCAGAATCGGCTGGATTTTCGCGACATCCTCGTCCGGAACCACAAGCATGCCGGGCAGCGCCGCGGCGGCCCTGAGCATGGAAGTGCCACCATACGACCCGTGCAGAGAATGCACCACCGACGGGCGAAGCACGCACGCCGTCAGACCGAGTTCCAGCAGCGCTTCGTCAAATCTGTGCTTGGACGCGATGAACGCGCCATCGTCCGGGTGGCCCAGCGCCGAGATCTGGACAAAGCGATCGACACCGCATGCAACGCACGCGCGTGCCAGCGCCAGCGGCGCCTGGAAATGCACGCGGTCGAATTCCCCGCTTCGCGATTCCCGCAGAATGCCGGCGCAGTTGACCACCGCGTCGATGCCGTTCGACAGCGGCATCCAGTCCCCTTCAGCGAGCATCTCGTTGAGATCGGCACGTTGAAAAGTAACGCGCCCACCACGTGGCAGGTTGGCACACTGCCGCCCGCAACAGACCACGTCGTGGCCGCATTGCACCAGCCTTTGAAGCACTGCGCTGCCAATAAAGCCGTTCGCACCGATCAACAGAATCTTCAAAATGGTCCTCTTTTATGGAAATTTCTGCGCGCTACGGGGTCGCGGTGCATCGAGATCATGCTTCTTGCGGCGATAGGAGCCCGATGGTACCGCCTCCGATGGCCTTGACGGACGAAGGTTGGAGCATCTTGTACCGACCGGGCGGTACACTTTGCCCCATGAGTGGCAAACCCCGCGACCAATACCTGGATGCCCTGCGCGCCGGCGCGCTGATGGTGGTGGTGTTCGGCCACTGGCTGGCCACGCTGCCGCGGCTGGCCGACGGCCGCATGGTCGATACCGAGCACCTGCTCAAGTTGTGGGAACCGGCCGGCCTGCTGACCTGGGTGGTGCAGGTGGTGCCGCTGTTCGTGTTTGTTTCGGCCGCGGCCAGCACCGAGGGCACGGCCAGGCGGCTGCATCACGGGCACAGCCAACTGCACTGGTGGGCCGGGCGCGCGCTGGCGCTGGCCCGGCCGACCGCCACCTACCTGGCCGCAATTGCAGCGTTCGCGCTGATTTCGATCTACACCGGCGGCCGATTGCTTGGCGCGCTGAACCAGTCGCTGACGATCCACCTGTGGTTTCTGGTGATGCTGCTGATCATCCAGGCGCTGCTGCCGGCGAGCGTGGAGGCCGACCGCAAGTTCGGACTGGGTGCGGTGTTCACGCTGGTCGGAATCGCATTCGTCGTCGACCTGGTGCGCGCCGGGCTGCCCGGTCCGGCCGGTGTTCTGGCACTGGGCCAGCGCGTAGTCGACAGTGCCGGCACACCCCTGGGCGCGGTCGGCTGGATCAACGCATTTGCGGTCTGGCTGCTGCCGCAGCAACTGGGGATCGCCTGGAAGCGCGGTCGGTTTCGCGGCGCGTGGACGGGTGCGGGTTTGATCGTGCTCGGCATTGCCTGGCTGGCCGCGATGGTGCTCAGCGGTTACCCCACGGCCATGGTCGGCTTCGACCTTGAAGGGCGCAGCAACATGCTGCCGCCCACGCTGGCGCTGATCGGCGTGATGTGGATTCAGGTCGGCGCGGTGCTGGTCATGGCCAGACCGGCGCGCTGGCTGCTGGATCGCGAGCGGATCGGCGGCGCGGTGAAGATGCTTGGCGCGCTGGGCATGCCGCTGTACCTGTGGCACAAGCTGGCCGAACTGCCGGCGGCCTGGGTGGGCGAACGCCTGGGCGTGCCCATGGATGCCGGTGTGCCGGGCACCGCCGGGTTCTGGCAGGGCCGGCTGTGGTGGATTGGGCTGTGCGCACTGATGGTGATTCCGGTGATCGCCGCGGTGGTGGCGTTCGAGATACGTCGCAGCCGGAACGTGTCTCCGGCCACCGCCATGCTGCCCATCCTGGCCGGCGGCTTTGCGCTGCTTGCCGGGCTGGTGGTCAGCCTGCTGCTGGGCGCCCTGCCCGGCACGCTGATCGGGGTGGTGCTGGTGCTGATTTCTTCGCGGATGTTGCGGTCACGATAACCGACGATCGGCGGAATTCGGCTGCCGTTGTTCGCCCGTTTGTTATCCGGCCAGGTGTTCGCGGATGAACCTGAACAGCTCCCGGTAGGCCTTGCCGTGGCGTTCCGACGCGGGGGGCTCGATGTCGTGCTTGCGCGCCGCGCGCACCAGGCTTCTCAGGTGCTGGGCGTCGCTGTCCGGATGTTCGGCCATCCAGCGGGTCAGTGCATCGTCGTCGGCGATCAGCTCTTCGCGCCAGCGCTCAACCTGGTGCAAAGCGCGCGCTTCGGCCTTGTTCCCGGCCGCGAAGTTCGCCACTTCCCGCTCGAACGGCTCGATATCGAGATTGCGCAGAAGCCTTCCAAGATACTTGCGCTGGCGTTTCTTCGCCCCGTGTGCGGTGATCGAACGGTAATCGCGAATCGCCTGGCGCAAGTCTTCAGGCATTTCCAGCCCGGCCAGCCGGTTGGCCGGCAGCTCGGCCAGCGCCACGCCAAGTTCCTGGCGGGCATGATCCTCGGCCTTCAGCGCGGTCTTGCTTGGGCCCAGGTCCGCATCGGATTGATCATCGACGGGTACCGCCAGGTGGCCTTTGCTGCGTCTCATTCTGGATTTTCGGGCCATGGGGATCGGTCGGCATCGGGAGCGGGCGCCAGTATATCCGGCTGACGGGGTGATGCGAATTCCGGGCAGTGCAGCGATCCGGCGCCGAAGATTCACCTGATTACGTATAAGACATTCAGCCTTTCAAAAGCGCAACCGCAGATTGCACAGATGTACGCAGATTTGGGTAATCAGGAAAATTCAGTAACCAGTTCAACAAGCTCCCCGACCAGCCGGTGCAGGCGGCGCACGTAACGTCCGCCGGCCGACGGCGGCACCGAGCGCGAAGTGATGACCACGGTCAAGGCCCTGGACGGGACGACGTAGAGCATCTGGCCGCCGTAGCCGCGCCCGTAATAGGTGCGCTGGCCGCCAATTTCGGTGACAAACCAGCCGTAACCGTACATGTCGCCGCTCCACGGCGATCTTACGCGCGGGGTCCACGACTGCGCTATCCATTCGCGCGATACCACGCGCCTGCCCCCGATTTCGCCGCCCAGCCGGTACAGCTCGCCGATGCGCGCGACCGCCCGCGGCGACATGTGCATTTCATTACCGCCGAAATGAATACCCTGGGGATCGCGCATCCAGTCTTCCACACGAATGTTCAGCGGGCTGCCCAGCCATTCGCGCGCGAGCATCAACAACGACTCGCCCGTGGCTTCGACCAGCGCGGCAGCCACCAGGTGCGTGCTGCCGGTGGAATAGATCATGCGCGTGCCCGGTTGGGCCACCATCGGGCGCGTGAGCACGTGGGCGACCCAGTTCGGGCTCTGCACCCAGCGCCCGTAATTGCGCCCGGAGGTCGACTGCAGCCCGGCGCGCAACGAAAGTGCGTCGCCCAGCGTGATGCCGGCCACGCCTTGCGTGGCGTCGTCGGGCACCCGTCCATCCAGCAGCTCGACCAACGGTTGGTCGGCCGATTCGATCACGCCCTTGTCGATCGCGATTCCAACCAGTACCGACAACACGGTCTTGGAAAGCGATTTCAGGTTGGCCGGCGCCGACGGTCCGGGCCCGCGCGGGGAGGTTTCGAAAACCACCTCGCCTTCGTGCAGCACAAGCATGGTGTGCAAGGCCTCCAGCGATTCGGCTTGCTGCGCCATCTGCTGCCGGCGCCGCTCGTCGAATTCCGCTGGCAGGGCGACTACCGCGCCGCACAACAGCAAGGCGGAAATCGCTACTGCGGCGGCCGCCAGTGCGTTCGTGCGATCAGGTTCGGATGGCATGCGGAGAGTCTACACAGGCGGGATGAATGCGTTCGGCAGTGATTTCGATGCCCCCACCCCAACCCGCCCCCGCTGGCGGGGAGGAAAAAAAGGGGCACGATCAGAGGACGATGATGTGCCCGAGCGCCGGATCGGTATGGCCCTGGATCATCTCGTCGAGCACTTCGCGTGCGGCTTCCAGGCCATTTCTTTCGCGCAGCTCGACAAGCGCGTTTTCGCTGACATACCGGAAGAACGCCGCGCTGGCCTCGCCCGAGCGCCGGTTGAATTCGCCTGCGCCCCAGTCCTTGTGCCACTTCGCGATCCAGTCCGGCGCGAAGAAGAATTCCGGCTTCACGCCTGGCAGCTCGCGGTTGGCCGTGGGCGGGGTCAGCGACTGGGCCGAGCCGACGCTGCAGTCATACACGAGATTGGGGCCGAAGTGCTGGTGGACCCGGGCCTGAAGCTTCGGATTTCCGGCGATGTCGATATACAGCGTCTTGCTGGCGGAATCGAGATTGCCGAGATCCTCGTAGGCCAGCGCCGCGTCGTACAGGCCGAGCTTTTCGACGAAGCCGCGGTTGCGCGCAGAAGTCAGTCCGGCCATTTCGATCTTCGAATGCTGCCGGATGCAGAACGCGGCGGCGTAGGCGGTCTTGCTCGATGCGCTGGAGACCACCACGCGCCCGGCGCCGAAGAAATCGTTTTCGACCAGAAAATCGGCCAGGCAGAATGCGGTGATGAACAGCGGCCGATAGATGGCGTGCAGCGGCTCGGTTTGCGCGCCGTGAAACGGATCGTCGTCGGTGCGCTGGTACCAGTTGTAGATTTCCGGCAGGTCGGCGCGGTGGGCGGCGGCGTCGCGGAAACTGCGCTCGCCGACCTTGCCCGGCTGCAGCCTGGCGTGCGTGGCCATCGGCCAGTAGCCGTAGAAGCGCTGGCCGGGCTCAATGCCGTCGACGGCGGATTCGACCACATCGGCGTAGCCCCAGACCGGCAGCTGTCCCCAGCCGTCGCGGCCCGTCGGGAAGAACTGCCAGTAGCGCAGCACGTCGCCGTAGGTGGCGTAGGTGACGTTGTTGAAGGTCAACGCGAAACGATCGAGGCGAAATACCGCTTCGCCGTCCCCGGCACCCGACACCTCGTCGAGCGGTTCCAGGTGCATGTCGGAAAATTCGCCCTGATTCATCAACAACCGGGCCGCTTCGCTTTGTTCGCTCATCGTCTAGTGGTCCTTCAACCTGATAAGTTCGGATTCAGTTGGTCTGTCAGCGAACGGATTGCCCCGCCGACGCAGGCGCGGAATGCCAGCGTTCGACCAGTTTTTCTGCTGTGTCGGGCCGGCCGAACAGGTAGCCCTGTGCGTAATTGCACTCGAGCCGCTTGAGCAGTTCCAGGTGCGAGCGCGTTTCCACGCCTTCGGCCACCACCGCGAGACCCAGACGCCTGGCCAGGCCGACGACTGCCTCGACCACGGCGAGCATGTTCGGATCGTGCTCGACCTGGACGACGAAGGAGCGGTCCAGCTTGAGCGCATCCAGCGGAAGCCGCGTGAGATAGCCCAACGCGGAATAGCCGGTGCCGAAATCATCGAGATCGATGTTGCAGCCCAGCGCCTTGATCCGGCGACAACTTGAGGCGGTCGCTTCCGAATCGGCCATGAACTGACTTTCGGTCATCTCGATGACCAGCTTCCATTCCTGGCTGGTCTTGTATGTCTTCATCTGCCCGGCCAGCTCGTCGACGAACCCGGGGTGCTGCAACTGCAGCAGCGAGACGTTGACGTGAATGTCCAGCGGCATTCCGCAGTCGGCCCAGATCTGGCCCTGCCGGATGGACTCTTCGAGCACCCAGCGGCCGATCGAAATGATCTGACCCGACAGCTCGGCCAGCGGGATGAACACATCGGGGGGCACCTCGCCCAGGATCGGATGCCGCCATCGCAACAGCGCCTCGGCGCCAAACAGATCGCCCGAGCGCACATCGATGATCGGCTGCCAGGCCAGTCTGAAATCCTTCTCGGGCAAGGCACCCTGAAGCGCCAGCTCCAGTCCGCGCTGCCGGCGTGCCTGCTCGTTCAGTTCCGGTTCGTAATAGGCAATCTGCCCGCGCGTATCAGACGGCGCATTGTGCAGCGCCAATTCTGCGCATGCGAACAGTTCGTCCGCATCCTGGGCGTCGGCGGGAAACACCCCGACGCCCATGCTGACCGAAACCTGGACTTCCTGGTCGTCGACCGACAGACGTTGCGGGAAGCCTTTGACGACATGGTCGACGGCGGCTCCGATTTCATCGTTGCCTGCGAGGCCTGTGAGCAACACCCCGAACTCGTCGCTGCCCAGCCGGCCGACTAAATCGCCGGGCCGAATGCTGGCGCGTAGTAAGGTCGCGACAGTCTTCAGCACCCGATCGCCGGCTTCCCGGCCCAAGGTGTCGTTGATGCTGCGAAAGCCATCGACGTCCAGCACGATCAGCGCGACATGTTCTGCACGGCGGTGCGTTCGCTCCAATGCCCAGGAAATCTGGCGCTCGAATGCACCACGGTTGGGCAACCCGGTGACCGCGTCTTGCTCGGCACCGCTTCCGCGTGCGTTGTCGCCGCCGAGATTCGCGATTGCGATGTTCAGCGACGCACCAAGTTCGATCAGCAGGCGGGCCTCATCACGATCGAACGCACAAGCGTCGATGGCATACACGGCGAAGGCGCCGACCACCCGTCCGGCCTGCAGCAGCGGAACCGCCGCTGCCGACTTGTATCCCAGCGCGCTTTCACTGCCGCCGTTGGCGCTGAGCAGAGCGTCTCTGCGGCAATGATTGGCGAACGCCGGTTTGCCGGTCTTAAGCGCTCGACCGACCGGTGAGGTCGACAGCAGCGCTTCGCGCTTGATCACGCGGTTTCGCACAAGTGCTTCACCGGAACCATTGTGGGCGACTGCGCGCAGGTGCTGGCCGTCCGGATCCCACATCGCCACCCAGGCCATGCGGTAGCCGCCTTCGGTCACCGCCACCCGGCAGGCTTGTTCCAGCATCGGCTCCACTTCGTATTCGCGCAGAATGCTGCCCTTGATCGCGCGCATCATGCGATACAGCCGATTGAGCGAGTCCAGCCGGTCCCGGCTTCGTCGCAGCGCTTTCAAGGAACGTTCAAGGTGTCGCAGCGTGTAGCGCAACAGCAGATACAGCAGCAATGAAGTGACCAGCACATAACCCCAGCCCTTGTATTGCTGCACGCGCGTGAACTGGTCCAAAGAAAGGCCGAGCTGGGCGACGAACTGGTCGGAGTAGCCGATCCATAACACGCCGAGGAATCCGTATCCCGCCGCGACCGCCAGCGCCACCCAATGTGTGGCGTTGTACGAACTGGCGAGACTGGCTTTGTTCTTATTTTGTTGCAACTCCCCTCTTCCATTCAGAGGCCACCGACGTGTCAAGCCCCGGCATAAAAACACTCCCGCGCCACCATATTAGCAGGACATGATGGTCCGGCGCCACTACCGCCGTATTGGAGCGCCGTATTGGACCGCCGTATTGGACAAATCCGGGGCGATTGTCAGCATCCGCGATTCTGTCCATCGAACCGGCAGATCATGACGGCGGATCGGGACGCGCGAGAGATTGTCATGTTGGGTCAGTATCGCAATATTCTATACTGGACTCACCATGAGATTGATCGAGTTCCCAGAGACTTGGCTTTCATATGAGCTAATGCGCTTTTTATGTCCTGAACAGTGATTCAGCGCAAATACCGGGCGTGGCACAAGCTTGCGCATCCAGACAAAAAGATTGCTTCGTGATGTTTACTTTGGGCGTTTAAACAGGCATCTTATTACGCGATCAGTCAGGGGAGCAATAATGATTCAGTTTAGGAACACGGCGAGTCCGCATTTGGTTGCGGCCATCGTTCTTGTATTCGGTCAGTTGGCCGTGTCGGCCCAGGAGGAGCCCCGGGAGTTCATTTCCGGTCAGATCGACGGCGAATCCACGCAGTGGCTGGTGCAATCGAAACCGCCAAATCCATCGGTGGTGTTCTCGACACTGCTGCCGGAGATGCACAGCTTCCGGATTACCGGCTACGCCGGCGAACGCTTTGCGCGCGAAGGGTCGCTCACCATCGAGTTCAATCTGCGCAACGGTGAAGTCCAGGATCCAAAGATCCGATATTTCCCGTTCGCGCCGCTTCACCCCCGATTCAGCTTCGGCGAAGATCACGGAACTGGCGCGCTGGTGATCGATTCGGTACGGATCGAGTCCGTAACCGCGCACGTCGAGGGTCGGTTTTCGGGCGAGCTTTACTATCACCAGAGTCCGAACACCACACCCATTTCACATCGGACCCATGAGGCGGAAATCGAATTCAGCGTGGTTGCCACCCGGCAATAACCATGGCAAGTCAACATACATAGGGAGACGAAAGGGATGTCTGGACAGAAAAACAACAACTTGATCGAATTGGCCGTTCTGCTTATTGCATTGCTGGCACTGGCCTGGTTCACGACCGGTCAATCCGGCGCATCGGTTGCCAGCGGGGCGGAGTCGGGGCGCCTGCTTGGTCAGGCCGACCAACTGCGGCAACAACTGGAGCTGCTGCACGCCAAGAGCGCCAATTACCTGGAGCAGGCGCCGCGCAACTACGACGATTATTTCCGCGACACCAAGGTCATCCACGCATCGCTTCAGCTCGATGTTGCCGCTTTGGACAAGACGATTCGCGAGGACATCGCCATGTCGCCCGGCCAGGCAGCCGGCAATGGCCCGACCCGGGCCCATTTGCCCGACGAGCAGCGAGCGGCATTGATCGCGGCCTGGAGCGAATTCCACGACGGCCTGGTCGATCAGCTCGGCGTAGACCCGGAGATGCCCCGGCTGGAGTGGGGATTTCGTCATATCAATGAGCAGACCGAGCCGCTACTGGCAGCCTTGGATGAGGCTGCTGCACCGCTGCGCGACCGGATCGAGAGCAGCGGCCCGGTCAAGGCCGGATCCGGCCTGCTGCTGGGCGGCATTCTCGCCTGGTCCGCCCTGATGGCGGCGTGGTTCGGCCTGCGCGTGCGACGCGCGCGGTAACCCGGATCAGGCACAACGCCCGTGCAGGGAGGCTCTGAACAACCCGCTTCGGGTTGTTCAGAGATTCCCGATTCCGGGATCAGGAGTTGCCGGAACTTTTCAGCCGCTCCAGCGCGATTTCGACGCGCTTGACCTCGCGGGTGATCGAGTGACGGTTCATCTCCATGAAGAACCAGAACTTGAACATGCTCACTGCGTGGAAGGCGATGGCGGCAAGCACGCCCCAGAACACGCGATCGTCAACGCTGGCGGCGGTAAAGAATTCGTAGCCGCACCAGACGGTCAGGCCGGTGAAAATCAAAGTCATCACCATGCCGAACGCGGCCCAGCGCGCAAGCCCGCCGGTGAAAACGCGAAACAGCATGCCGAACAGACCCTTTTCTTCCACGGGCAGTTGTTCGACCGCATTGCCCTGATCGTGGAGTTCTTTGCGGATTCTTTCGTCAATATTCATTGGTCGTCTCCTTCGAAGTGCTGCTTGAGTTGAGTACGAGCCCGGTGCAGACGGGACTTGACCGTGCCCGCTGGGACTTCCAGCACCACGGCAATTTCCGGAATGGTCAGGCCGCTGACGTAGAACAACTGCAGGGTGTCGCGATCGGCCTCGGCCAACCGGTTGATCGCGGAACCCAGGTCGATGCGTCGGTCGCGGGTCTCGTCGGCCGGGTCGGCCTGCACCGTTGCGTCGGCATCGTCAAGTTCCCGCGCCCCGCGTTGCGGGCGCCGGAGCAGGTCGACAACCCGCCAGCGCACGGCGTGGTAGACCCAGCCGCGGAACGCCCTGGGGTCGTCCAGCCGGCGCACGCTGCGGGCGATCCGGATCCAGGCATCCTGCACCGCGTCCTGGGCCAGCGCAACGTCGCCGCACAGGCTGTAGGCGAAGCGCAGCAGGTCGCGATGATGGCAGCGAACCAGCGCGTCCAGCGCCCGGCGGCTGCCGTCCTGGGCATCGATCACCAGCATGTCGTGTTCAGCCTGGTTCATTGCATTAGTATGCTCGTGGTTTGATTGAACGACGGCCCGAACGGCGAAAAGGTTCGCACAGGGGGAAACCGGCACCCGGAGCATACCCCGCGCGCCGGTCGCCGAACGATGCTACATTTCGACCTGTAATCGAAACCGATGAGGCACGTAATGAATCGCAAGGAACTGGTGGAGGCGCTTTTCGAGGAATTCGACGAAAACGGCGATGGAGCAATTTCCAGGCGGGAGTTCAAGGATCTGATCGAGTGCCTGCTGGGCAAACACGGCGTGGAGACCAGTTCGAAAATCTTCGACGAATTCGACAGCAACCACGACAACGTGATCTCGCGCGACGAACTGATCGACCTGGTCATCGAATACGCGATCTGAACCCGACTTGATTCGCTGCGCGATTTCAGTAGACTGGGCAACCAATAGGACGGGGACACCGGCATGTTGCGTATTTTGTATTTCCAATTGGTTTTAACCCGCCTTATTCACCGCCCGTGCGTGGCAGCAGAACGGGTAGTGAATAAGGTGGGTTTAATCCATCCGTGGCGGCTTTTGCTTGCCGTTATTCTGCTTGCTGTAGCCTCGCACGGGGCTATAGCTTCCGAGGCCGATGAACAAGGCTGGATTCCGCTGGCTTCGGAGCACGGCGAATTGACGATCGAGATTACCGTCAACGGCGAACCGGCCACCGTGTTGCTCGATTCCGGCGCGCAGCTCAATGCGGTATCGACGCGCTTCGCCGAGCAGGCCGGCATCAAGGCCGACATCCACAGTCGGGCCCGGGTTACCGGCGTCTTCGGCGAGCAGGATGTCTATCGCTCCCAGACCTTCAGAATGGACGTAGGCGGCACCGCGGTACCGATGACCGGCATGCTCATGATGCCCCGCATACGCCACGACATGATCTTCGGTCAGGCGTTCTTCGAGCTGTTGACAGTGCAGATCGACTATCCCGGCAACCGGATCCGCTTCCTGCCATCCGAAGCGGTGAATTTCGAGCCCAACATGGACTTCCGCTGGGGCCGGGACAGGCAGCCGCTGGTGCGCGCGCGGATCAACGGGCGCAAGACATGGATGCTGCTGGATACCGGCAACAGCGGCGTATGCGTTCTTACCCGCGCAACCGTGCGGCGCCACGATCTCGCCGACTACGCTGTCGAAGACGCGCGGCTGACGGGGCGCGGCATCACCACCAGCGGCGACATGGACCTGCTGCTGCTCGACAGTCTGGAGCTGGGGCCGTACCGGTTTTCCGAATTCGTCGCAGCGTATTCAAGCGAGGACAATCGCGGATTGGATGGACGCCGCGTGCGGCAACTCAGCCGCATCAAGCGGGCCAAGACCACTTATGACGGCATTCTGGGCTACGAGGTCATGCGCAATTTCGTGGTGACGATGGATTTGTCCAACAAGCGCGTGCATCTGGGCATTCCCGAGTAGCCCGGTATCTCGCGGGCCCCGGTCAGTCTCCTCGCCGGTGCCGGATCAGACGCATCACCGTCCAGGAAATCGATACCGCGGCGGCCGCCCAGCCGAAATATCGCAGCATCTGGTGCAGCGCGACGCCGCCGATCTGCGCCTGGGGCGCAATCAGCAGTGTGGCGAATGCAGCGGTCAGCAGTGCGAATGTGATTACAAGGGCAAGGTAGTACCACTCGCGCCGCTTGAGTCCAAGAATCGAAAAGCCCACCAAGTGGGCCAGGAACAGCAGCAGCAACACTACAGGAATCAAATTCGTCATGATGGGCAAGTATATGTCAGACGGGCCGGACGACCGCTTTGATATACTTTATCTTGTGCACCAGACCATCGTGGAGGATTTCTGCAATGGCAAACTTCTGGATTCTGGCGGCCGATTCCACCGAGGCACGCCTGTTTACCCGTGAAAAGAAATACGGCCCCCTCGCCGAGCACCAGGACTGGCTGCACCCCGAATCGCGCCTGCCCGGCCGCGATCTGGAGCACGACCGCCAGGGCAAGACCTTCGCTTCCCACGGCTACGGCCAGAGCGACAACGAGAAGCACACCGAGCCGAAAAAGCGCGAGGCGCAGGATTTCGCCCGCGAACTGGCCAAACATCTCGACACCGCGCGGGCCAGAGGCGAATTCAAGTCACTTTCCATCGTCGCCGACCCCTCCTTTCTGGGCCTGATCCGCGAATGCCTGGATCACAACACGCGCGAACTGATCGACCTGGAAGTCGACAAGAACCTGACGCGCCGTTCGACCGAAACCATTGCCGAGGCGCTCGACCAGGCAAGAGCCTGAGCCGGGCAGGCATCGCCAACGGCAAGTGGATTTTGTGATAGTGAGTCGTCATTTATGACGATTTATGATGTATCCAGGTTATTAATCGTCATTTCTTGCGAGTAGATGTTCATACTTAAATCGCATTATCCCGCGATTTATACGCTATTATCGATATTATTCGCCGATAATTACGACTATGGATATTCAGGACTCCGATCAGGCCATCCTCGAAGCACTGGGCAAGCGCCTGGCCCAGCGGCGCATCGCGATGCGAATGAGCCAGGCCGACCTTGCCGAGCGCGCGGGTGTCGGCAAGCGGACCGTCGAGCGCATCGAGGCCGGCGAGTCGGCGCAGGCAACCACGCTGGTGAGGCTGTTCCGGGTGCTGGAGCTGCTGCCGGCGCTGGAAGCCCTGATCCCGGCCGAGTCCGTCCGGCCGATGGAGTTGTTGCGCCACGGCGGCAAGATGCCCCGGCGGGTGCGCAAACGCCAGGAAGCCGAACCGGATTCGTCCGATTGGCACTGGAAGTGACCACGCTGGCCGAAGTGCGACTGTGGGGACGCACCATCGGCGCGGTGGCGCTGGCCGACGGCGAACGCACCGCCGCGTTCGAATACGACCCGGCATTCCGGCGCAGCGGTATCCAGGTCGCGCCGGTGACAATGCCGCTTTCAGAACGCGTATTTCGCTTTCCCGAACTCGCCCACCAGACGTTCCACGGCCTGCCCGGTCTGCTGGCCGATTCGCTGCCCGACAAGTTCGGCCATCGCCTGATCGATGCCTGGCTGGCCCGCCAGGGGCGTTCTCCGGAATCCATGAACGCGGTCGAGCGGCTTTGCTACACCGGCAGACGCGGCATGGGTGCGCTGGAGTTCGCGCCGCGCATCGGCCCGCGCGCGACGCGCTCGACCCGGTTGCAGGTCGACGCACTGGTGGAACTGGCCTCGGAGGTGCTGGCCGACCGCGGCGCGCTGCGCCAGGCCTTCGGCGACGACACCAGCGAGCAGGCCATGGCCGACATCCTGCGCGTCGGCACCTCGGCCGGCGGGGCGCGGGCCAAGGCGGTGATCGCATGGAATCCCGAGACCAACGAGGTCCGTTCCGGCCAGGTCGATGCCGACCCGGGCTTCGAGCACTGGCTGATCAAGTTCGACGGCGTCTCGGGTAACCGCGACCGCGAGCTGGACGACCCGCAGGGCTACGGCGCGATCGAGTACGCCTTCCACAGGATGGCGCTGGCCGCCGGCATCGAGATGAGCGAATGCCGGCTGCTGGAGGAAAACGGCCGCCGGCACTTCATGACCCGGCGCTTCGACCGCACCGCCGACGGCGACAAGATCCACATGCAGTCGCTTTGTGCAATCGCCCACTACGACTACAACCAGCCGGGCGCCTACGGCTACGAGCAGGCCTTCCGGGTCATGCGTCGGCTGGCACTCTCGATGACCGAGATCCAGCAGCAATACCGCCGCATGGTGTTCAACATCATGGGCCGCAACCAGGACGACCACGTCAAGAACATCGCCTATCTGATGGATCGCTCCGGGCAATGGCGGCTGGCGCCGGCCTTCGACCTGGTCTACAGTTACAACCCGCAAGGCGACTGGACCGCCCGCCACCAAATGACGCTGAACGGCAAGCGCGACGACTTCGAGTTTGCCGATTTCCGCGCCTGCGCCCGCTCGGCCGGCCTCAAGCGCGGCCTGGACCGCGAGATTTTCGGCCAGGTGCGGTCGGCCGTCGCACGCTGGCCGGCGTACGCGCGCGAGGCCGATATCCCGAAGTCCACCATCGAGCGGATCGCCAATGGGCTTCGGCACGAGTCGATCCGCCGCGAATGAACAACCAATCCCCCGTTCAGTTCTCGAACCCGTCGCGGAACATCACGCCCTCGCCAACCACTATGGTCGCGGCCGGACCCGCTTCCATCGCCGGATTCAGCGCGTAGACATGATAGGTGGTGGTCGTGCCGCCGACGCCGGTGTCGAGGTACCCGGCCTCGCCCGTCGTCGGGAAGCCGCCGCCCAGGTACACCGGCGTGGCATCGGCGCCATCGCTTCGGTACACGCTGAAGCCGGTGATATCGGGTGAATCGGCCGTCCAGTGCAGGGTCACCCGACCGTCGCCGTAGATTGCGCTCAGGCCATCCACGACGGGATTCTCACACGCATCCCCCACCCGGTCGAAGTCGCTGTCGGCCTGGTCGTTGTTCGGTGTGAACCGGCAATTGTCCAGCGCGTCGATCACCAGATCCAGGTCGCTGTCGGCGCAGGATTCGTCGACAACCAGGTCGCCGTCATCGTCGGTGCCATTGCAGATCTCCAGGTTCGGCGGCACCGGCTCGACCTCGCCGTCGACATGCTCGACCAGTCCCGAGCCGCTAGGCTCGGCCCCTCTTGCGTCGGCCTTGGCCACCGGTACGGATTGAACACCCGCCGTTTCACCGCTGCTTGCGGTGTAATCGATCAACGGCGTGGTGCCGCAATCGACCCCCGGCTCCCCGGCCGGCCTGCAGTCCTGGACCGGAACGCCGTCGAGCAGGTCGGGGATTCCGGCGCGGTAGGCCAGGCGATGGACGTAGCACTGATTGCCACCACGATAGATCAGGTGGCACGACGGCTTGTTCGGAATGCCCTGCCACTCGCGCATGGTTGCAAACGTTTCCGAACCGGCCCAGGCGCAACCTTCATCGGTTGCACCATCGCCGTTGTCGTCGACGCCGTTGCACGCCTCGCCGGGAAACGCGAACAGGTTTCCGCCGCCACTTCCGGAACCGTTGATGGAACCGGCAACCGGCGAACTGCTGATCACCCCGTCGCAATTCCAGTCGATGCCCGGCGCATGCGCCGGCGGGCTCACGTCCCAGTTCTGC
This sequence comes from Wenzhouxiangellaceae bacterium, assembly GCA_040904965.1. Classification (GTDB taxonomy): domain Bacteria; phylum Pseudomonadota; class Gammaproteobacteria; order Xanthomonadales; family Wenzhouxiangellaceae. Next base: position 27,890 of record JBBDSL010000036.1, on the reverse strand, counting down.
TGCTCGGCCACGCGCGCCCAGGTGCGTCGCCCGTCGGTGACCATCCGGTAGCGGCGCGGGGTGCCCGCCGCCAACCCCGTCTCCGTGGGATGCAGGCAGGTGTACTGCACCACCGGCACGGCCGCGGCTGAGGCGGCCGGCCCGCAGTCAAGGGCTTGCAGCGCGGTCGAGAAGGCGCTGGTCGGCCGCTCGTCCAGCGACGACTCGTCGAGTTGCGGCAATGCACCGTTGTCGAAGGTCAGCTCGCCGACGAACCTGGGACCCGTGTCGCCGGCCGCGGCAGGTTCCGCGCAGTACGGACCGGCGATCCCGAAACCGTAGTCCATGACGCTTCTGTGGTTGGGCTTGTAGTTGGTGCTTTCCCAGCCGTTGTCGAGGAAGAAGAAACCGTCGTCGCGGGTGATGATGTTCCGGCTGCCGACGCGTCCGCCGTGCCCCAGACCCATGGCGTGTCCGAGTTCATGCATGAAGCGGTAAGTAATGTCGTTGTCGGGGGACCGAATGCATTGCGTGCCGTCGCGCGGCAATCCGCAGCTCGAAGGATCGCTGGTATCCAGCGGACAGGCGCAATCGTCGGTGCCGAGATAGCGATCGATGCTGAAATAGCCGGGCGCCCCGCCGCTGCGACCCGGAACATGTCTTGAATAGCCGTAGAAATGCGTCCACTGACGGCGTGGATCGAAGAATGTGGTGCCGTCGGCATCGACCTGCTGGGCCGCCGCTTCGGCCCACAGCGGTGATCGGTCGGCCGTGGGCGGTCGCGGCCGTTCATTGACCTCCAGGTGCAATTCCACGCCGTTGGCACGGAATTCATTCACGACCGTATCGAATCCGGTTTCCGGCAGCTCGGCGCCGCGCTCGTAGTCGAATTGCAAAAAGACATCGGGGCGGCAGGGATTGGCACCCAGCGCCGGCAGATCCAGGCTGGTACCGTCGTCGAACCGGATGCCGAGAATCTCCCAGTCGTCGCGCAGCGAATCGCGGTCGGTGTCGGGGCTGAACGGAGAAGTGCAAAGAATCCGCTCGATCCCGTCGACGATGCCGTCGCCGTCGGTGTCCGTGCCGGTATTGCCGAACAGCACTGTCTTCAACGGGGTTTCGGTCTGGAAATCCTCGACATCTCTGGCGAGCGCCGAGTACTTCATCAGCCGCTGGCTGCCGGTCGGCGTCAAAGTCAGTGCGCAACTGGCCGAGGTCGGCGATGACGGAAAATCGCAACGCCGGAAGGTGCTGCCGAATGAATCGCGTACGATAATCCACTGAATCCCGCTTTCATCGGTGGCATCGGCAGTCACTGTCACCGATTGGCCCAGTGCCGGACTGGCGACTGATTGCCGCAGCGAAATTTCCGGCGGTGATGCGTCGGAAACGACGCGCAGGGTCTTGATGTCGGACCAGCCGGTCTTGCCGACATGGTCGACGGCGCGGGCGGCATATTGATACATGCCTGTCGACAGCACGTCGGTGTACGTGCAAAGCAGGAACCGATCATCGCTTCCGGCCAGTTCCGCCTCGCAGACATGCACGGGGACAGCCGCGGAGAACACATCTTCGGAGACGAAAATCTCGACCTTCTGCAGATCGACATCGTCGGTGGCGCGGGCTCTGAACACCACGGCGTCATCATCTACCGGCGTACCGATAATCGGCGGAAGCACGTTCACATTCGGCGCGAAACCGTCCGCCGGCGGCGGCGTGTCGTCAATCACCACGGGTTCCCACGTCGACGGGACCGAGGCGGGATTGTCATCGGGCCAGCCGAAACTGTCCAGCGTGCCGCCATCGGCAAAGCGGTACACCGTATCGAGCAGGAAGGGGTCGACGCCGGAACCACTGATCGCCGAGCGCGGAATCCGGAACTCGGCCGACCACTCGAATTCGGTGGCCGGGCGCACCGCGGCAAACCCCGAGAGGGTCGCCGAAGCCCACGGCATGAATACGCCGTCGCCGGTGCCACGCTCGACCTGGGTCGTGCCGCTCTGGTTGAGGGTGAAGCGCCAGTCGTCGGAATTCGGGACGTTTCCCCCGTCTCCCAGGCCATCCAGGTGCACGAGCACCCGGCTGCCGGTGCCCCCGGTGGTCATTCGGTCGATGCACACGTACAGGTTGGACGCCGTGGCGCCAATCTTGGCATAGGTGGGATTGGGGGTTCCGAACACCGCGGACGGATCGAGCCAGATCGGCGCCGTTGCCGCAAGACCGTAGCCGCTGCTGCAACTGCCATCCACCACGGGTGCCGAACTCAGGCGCGGAATCTGCAGCGGATCGTGCACCGTTGGCGGCGCATTCAGGCCCAGGAACCGCGCACCGGCCTGTCGCACGCCGTCGAAACCGCCAACCGCATCCACCGCGGCCATTTCCATCGGCCAGACGGCAACCAGGCCCGGTTCGGGCCGGCTCAAGCGACGAATCATGTTGTGCCGGATGGTGGCTATTGGCAACGCGGAATTCCACAATCGAACCTCGGAAAGCTGACCGTGGAACTCGCAGAACCCGCCGCCGCAGGTACCGGTGGCCTCGCCGCCGATGCCGAGATCGGCGAGATTGGCCGGCATGGCTGCGGGTGTCGTCTGGGACAGTGCCAGGTTACCGTTGATGTAATAGCGCCGCACCGAGCCATTGAAAGTCACCGCCACATGGGTCCAGACCCCCTGCGGAATCACCGCGTCATCGTCGATACTGGTCAATTGGCCGTTGGTATAAAAGCGGATACGGCCACCGCACAGCCCCAACCAGTACCCGGAACGGAAGTCCTTGCCGACGATGGTCTGGCAGGCGGTCGGATTCTGGTGCCTGACCCAGGCCTCGATGGTGATGCCGGTGCCCGGATTCAGCGCGCGATCATGCGCGACGACGACTCGATCATCCAGCCCGTCGAGATCGAGCACTTCACGCGTGGCCGCGGATGCAGAGTCAATGCCCCACAATGCCGACAGAAGCAGAAGAGTACAGGTGAAGCGACCCTGGTCCATGGTTCAATCTCCGGAAATGGCTTGCAGTGGTGAGAACGCCGTTCGCGCGAGCAGACCGCGCGAACCGCGTTCGTTCATGATTGAATAAACGATTTCCGGCACGGTTTGGTGACATCCAGACCGCAATGACGGTCGCGGCCCGTGTCTCACCGGCGTGCCGCATGCTTGCAAATGCCCCGCAGCGCGCCAATCTCTGCATTAATCGTCGAGGGAAGGAACGCTTCATTGAACACGCTGAACCAACTGATCGGAACCGGCCGCCGCCGCATCATCACGATTGCGGTGCTGGTGTTGCTGGTATTGGGTACGGTACTGATGTTCTGGCTGGATCACGAGCCGGAACCGTTCGACGTGGTCGCGCGCGCCGAAGCCCGGGCCGAGCACCACGGCCACGAGGTGGTCACCGGCTACGTCACCACCGCGACGCTGATCGAGGTCATGGAGACGCTGCTGAACAAGCGCGGCGGGTATTTGAACAACGATGTGATGCCGCCGTGGAGCCTGCTCGACAACATCCCGAACTGGGAAACCGGGGTGATCATCCAGGCGCGCGACCTGTCGCGCTCGATGCGAAACGACTTCAGCCGTTCGCAGACCCAGTCCGGCGAGGACAACGATCTGGCAATCGCCGATCCTCAGTTCAGCTTCGACTACGGCTCGTGGATTCTGCCGTCCACCGAGGGCGAGTATCGCAAGGGCATACGCGCCCTGGAGGGCTACCTCGACCGGCTGGGCAATCCGGCAAACGGCGAGGCCCGCTTCTACGACCGGGCCGACAACCTGCGCGAGTATCTTTCACTGGTGGAAAAGCGCCTGGGCAGCGTCGGCCAGCAGCTTTCGGCCAGCGTCGGCGAGCGCCGGCTCAACACCGACTTGAGCGGTGACCCCAACCCGCACGCCTCGCGGGCCGGATCAGGCGAGGTGAGCGTCAAGACGCCGTGGCTGGAAATCGACGACGTGTTCTATGAGGCTCGGGGTGCGACCTGGGCGCTGATTCACTTCCTGCAAGCACTGGAAGTCGATTTCGCCAGCGTGCTGGACAACAAGAACGCCCGCGCCAGCTTCGCCCAGATCATCCGCGAGCTCGAAGCCAGCCAGAAACCGCTTTGGAGCCCCATGGTACTCAACGGCAACGGTTTCGGGATGTTCGCCAACCACTCGCTGGTGATGGCCAACTATGTGGCCCGCGCCAACGCCGCGGTGATCGATCTCAGGCGGTTGCTGGAACAGGGCTGAGTTTCTAACGGGACGAAAAACAAAAAGCTGTATTTCTCGCGGAGACGCAGAGCCGCAGAGAAAACCATTTGAATGATGACTGCCAAGTCGTCTTGGACCTGAATCGAGTTATCCAGATTTTCGCAGTGTTTCTCTCTGCGTCTCTGCGAGAGGCTGCTTTTGATCTGCCTGGCCTTGCGCCCTAGCGGCTTCGGCGGAGCTGTTGTCAAGAACTCAGTTCGGGAGTGATTGCGCCGCGGCCACGGCGCGCTCGTATCGCGCTGTCAGGTCGGCATCGGCATCCGGACCCGCCACCATGGCCACCTCACTGGCCCGCAACTCGCGGCCGTCGGTCGCGCGCACGGCAATCCGGGGCAGCTCGCGGCCGGTTTCGCGCTCGATGAAGCGGGTCGGGGACCTGCCATCGCAAAGCCACTTGCCCGACCACTGCACCAGCCCGACCAGGATGGGCATAAGATCGCGACCGGCTTCCGTCAGCCGGTATTCGACCACGCGCTTGTCGCTTTCCGAACGCACCCGCGCGAGCAGCCCGCGATCGACCAGCTTCTTCAGCCGGTCGGAAAGGATATTTCGCGCGATCCCCAGTTCGCGCTCGAAATCGTTGAAGTGGCGCGTTCCAAGAAAGGCTTCGCGCAGCACCATCAGGGTCCACGGCTCGCCGATGACTTCGGTGACGCGAGCCAGCGGACAGTTGCACTTGAATACGCTTTTTTGCTTCATGAGCGACATTCTCGCATTATGGGTTGCGTTTTGCAACTTATACCGGTATAGTCCATATCAGTTGCATATTGCAACTTATATTATGTTTCTGTACTGCAACCCTGTTCGGGAGAGGAAAAATGCTGATTCCTTCGGAAAACAATCGATTCACCCTGCGTCGGCTGCTCGCACTGATTGTCGTGTACTGCGGTTTCCTGGCCCTGGCGCTGTTTGCGTGATTGGGAAGACGGCGCGGAAGGAACGGAGTTTCCCGCACGTCGATGGGCTACTGTTGAGCTCTGTTCTACTTCATTCGCGGTGACGTTCGATGTCCAATCTGGAAATCACCGCCCTCGGCGCGCTGGCCAGCCTGCTCGCCGGCCTGGGCACCGGCCTCGGGTCGCTGGGCTAATCCGTTCAGGCCGGCAGGCGCTGGTGGCGCATCAGCCAGTCCAGCGGAAGTTCGTGCTGGCGCTCGGCATCGCCCACGTACAACACGCCGTCGGTAATCATCAGGCCCCAGTCGATCTTGCGCGGAAGATCGACGGCAAGCGCGTCCATCGCCTCGCGCGGCAGAACGGCAATCTCCAGGTTGTCCAGACCGGTCACCCTGGGCAGAACCTGTTGCGACCACGGATCGACGTTGCCGTAGGCCAGCAACGAGACCCTTGGATATCGGCGGGCGCACCACACCAGACGATCGGAATCCGGCCGGCCGACGTCGATCCAGTGCTCGACCTGCCCGTCCAGGCGCTTGCGCCAAAGTGCCGGCTCGTCGACATCGGACAGCCCGCGCCCGAACTCCAGACCCGTATCGAACCAGAGCCCGAAGGCAAGAATGCGCGCGACCAACCGCTCCTCGGTTTCCGACGGGTGGCGTGCGACGGTCATGTGGACGGCCTCGTAAATACCGCGATCGGTATCGGAGATATCCAGATGTACTTTGTAGGTGGTTGCGGTCAGCGCCATGACGCGAGTTCTGCCTGGATTGCGGTCGTGCAGAGTGTAGCCCACCTTGCACCCGCGCTAATGCGGCGCTGTCAGGACAATCGCTGCTGTTCGGATTCTTCGCCCGCAAGGCTTGCGTACATCCGGCGCACCACCTCGCTGCCGTGGCTGCGTTCCAGCCTGCGAACGATGAAGTGCCCACGGGCCATGTCCTGGAAGTGGTCGATGAATATCGCGTTGATCGCAGCACCGCCGAATGCGCCGGCCAACGGCACCGCCTGGGCCGCGGCCTTTTCCGAGACCACGATGGAAAACCGCGACGCGACCTGGGTGACCAGCCGCACCAGCGCCGGCGCCGATTTTTCCGCCAGCCCCTTGCGCGCCAGATGCGAGGCGGCCTCGGAAACGGCACGCGCCATGGCGGCGCGCGCGGCGAAGTAGCCGGTTTCCGAGGCATCGTCGCCGCGCGACCGCCCGCCCAGCGCCAAAACCTGCAGACACTGCACGCGTGCTTCGGCTTCGGCGAGGTCTTCGCCTTCACTTCGGGCAATATCGGCGATCGATCGCAGCATGATCCCGGTCGATATCGGCAATTCGATCGCCAGCGCGCCAAGGCCGAACGCCCCGCCGGTCGCCCCCGTGGCCGTAGCCGCGGCCTTGTGCCACCAGTTCGACGGGGTGCCTCTATGCCTGGCATCCATGGTGCCGAGCGCGATGTCCAGGGTGGATTCGATCGCCTTTCTGGCCACCGCGTTGACCACCTGACCCCAGCGTTCGGGCAACAACTCGAAGCCCCGCTCGATCGGCGTTCCCACCAGGTCGCTGATACGTGCGGCCAGACCGGGATTCTCGAGCAGATCGCGCGCCTGCCGAAGCTGCTCGAGTTCGAATTCGCTTTGAATCATATTCATGGTTGGTCACTGCCGCGAGCCGGGAAAACGATGTCGGCAGCCGGTTCCATCCATACTGCCGTCTTGAGGCGCCTAGTCCCGCTCATCGAACACCAGCTTACTCGAGAACAGGAAATTGAAGGTCATGCCGACCAGACCGCCGACCCATACGCCGATCAGCGGAATCACGCTGGTCCAGAATAGGGACAGATCGGCCTGTTCGCCCAAAAACACGACCAGCGAGAACACGCCGAAATTCAGCACACCGCCAAGTGCGTGCACGCTGAAAAACCGCAGCAGTTCATCAATCAGCACCCGCCCGCGCTCGATGTGGTGGAAGGTGAAATAGCGGTTGAGCACATAACCGGTCGACATCGCCGCCGTATACGAAAACACCCGGGCCAGGTACACATTGAAACCGGGCAGATCCTTGAGCAGATACAGCACACCGACGTCGATCAGCGCAATCGTGCTGCCGACGCAGGCGAAGCGGAAGAACGTCGCACGGCGGCTGGAAGAGCGCACGCCGCGGTTGAGCAATCGAATCGAAGTCTTTACGGGAATCTTCCGGGCTCCTGTGGATCGCGCGGCCAAGGGGTGCCACACACCGAAATATTCTACCTGCTCCCAACCGGCAGCTATTGCGACAAGCCCCAAAACCCTTCGGCGCCTGGAGACGCCGCCTACGAAAAACACCACGCCCCCCGTAAGCGCGGTCTCCAGGCCGCGATCAAATGCCCGATAGAAACCCGTTCGGTCGGCGCTTGCCCCAGGCTCACTTCTTCTTCGGCGCGTACAGATCGGTGATGCTGCCTTCGAACATTTCGGCGGCCATCATGACCGATTCGCTCAGCGTCGGGTGCGGGTGGATGGTCAGGCCGATGTCTTCGGCGGTCGCGCCCATTTCGATGGCAAGTCCGATCTCGGCGATCAGGTCGCCGGCGTGCAGGCCGACCACGCCGCCGCCGATGATGCGCTTCGTGATCTCGTCGAAGATTAATTTCGTGAAGCCTTCGGTTCGGTCCATGCCCAGCGCCCGGCCGCTGGCCGCCCACGGAAATTTGCCGACGCCGAAGTCCAGGCCCTGCTCCTTCGCCTCGCGCTCGGTAACGCCGGTCCAGGCGACTTCCGGGTCGGTGTAGGCCACAGACGGAATCACGCGCGCGTCGGCGGCGCGCTTTTCGCCGGCGGCGACCTCGGCGGCCACCTTGCCCTCGTAGCTGGCCTTGTGTGCCAGCATCGGCTGGCCGATGATGTCGCCGATGGCGAAGATGTGCTTGAGGTTGGTGCGCATCTGTCCGTCGACTTCGATAAAGCCCTTGTCGGTGACCTCCACGCCGGCGGCGTCGGCTTCGATCCGATCGCCATTCGGCCGGCGTCCCACGCACACCAGCACGCGGTCGAATGCAGCCGAATCGGGCGCCTCGTCGCCTTCGAACCTGGCTTCCAGCGCCGAATCTCCGGCCTTGACCTCGGCTACCTTCGTTTTCAGATGAAATTCCACGCCCTGCTTTTTCATATGCTGCTGCAGCGGCTTGACCAGGTCCGGGTCGGCGCCGGCCATGAGATGGTCGAGCATTTCGACCACGGTGACCTTCGAACCCAGCGCGCGGTAGACGCAGGCCATTTCCAGGCCGATGATGCCGCCGCCGATGACCAGCAAGCGTTCGGGAATTTCTTCGAGCTCCAGCGCGCCGGTCGAATCCATTACGCGCTCGTCGTCCCACGGAATGCCGGGAATCCCGATGACGCGCGAGCCGGCGGCGATGATGCACTTTGCGAAGGTGACCTTGCGGTTATCGTCGCCATTCTCGACCGCCAATTCGTGCGCACCGCTGAACTTTCCGGTACCAGCGATCACCTCGACCTTGCGCTTTTTCGCCATGTTCGCAAGCCCGCCGGTGAGTTTCTCGACCGCATCGTTTTTGAAAGCGCGCAGCGCGTCCAGCTCGATCTTCGGTTCGCCGAAGCTGACGCCGTGCTCGGCCAGGTGCGCGGCCGAATCGATGACCTGGCCGACGTGCAGCAGCGCCTTGGACGGGATACAGCCGACATTCAGACACACCCCGCCCAGCGAGTCATAGCGCTCGATCAGCGCGACTTTCAGCCCGAGATCGGCGGCGCGGAACGCGGCCGAGTAGCCGCCAGGCCCGGAACCGAGTACGACCAGGTCGAAATCATGGTCATGGGCTTCGGGCTTGCGCTCCGGCTTTTCACGATCGCTCTCGCCAGCATCTTCCTTTTCTTCGGATTCCGACGCGTCCGCACCCTCTTCGCCGTCTTCGTCCTCGACTTCGACCACGCCGATCACGTCGCCCTCCCCGACCTCGTCACCTTCCTTCACTTTCAGCTCGATCAGCTTGCCGGCCTTCGACGATGGCACCTCCATCGTCGCCTTGTCCGACTCCAATGTCACCAGCGACTGCTCGAGTTCTATCGAATCGCCTTCGGCGACCAGCACCTCGATGACCGGCACCTTGTCGAAATCACCAATGTCGGGCACGCGAATTTCAGTCTTGTTCGCCATATTCAATTCTCGTTCTTGCGCGTTGAATTACTTACAGATAAATACAGAAAATCCTAAAGCCTTACACGAAGAGCACGAAGAAAGCACGAAGGACACGAAGAAAATCTCTTTAAACAATCGCCCTATAGTTCGGCCGTAATGAATCGAAGAATATGTCTTTTGACTTTCTTCGTGTCCTTCGTGCCTCCTTCGTGTTCTTCGTGTCCAGCTTTTCAGTTTTAATCCGCGTTCATCTGCGTAATCTGCGGTTCCCTGGTTTTCAAAGCATCAACCGCCGCACATCGCCCAGTACATGAGAAAGGTACTGCGTGAAGCGCGCGGCGTCGGCGCCGTCGATGACGCGGTGGTCGTAGGACAGCGACAGTGGCAGCATCAGGCGCGGCTCGAATTCGTCGCCGTTCCATACCGGCTTCATTTCGGCCTTCGATACGCCCAGGATGGCGACTTCGGGTGCGTTGATGATCGGCGTGAATGCCGTGCCGCCGATGCCGCCGAGGCTGGAAATCGACATGCAGCCGCCCTGCATTTCATCGCGTGAGAGCTTGCCGTCGCGTGCCTTTCCCGAAAGTTCGGTAAGGTCGGCTGCAAGTTCCAGCAGGCTCTTGCTGTCGACGTCGCGGATCACCGGCACCATCAGGCCGTTGGGCGTGTCGACGGCCACACCGACGTGGAAGTACTTCTTGTAGACCAGCGATTCGCCGTCCTGTGATAACGAGGTGTTGAATTTCGGGAACTTCTTCAGGCCCGCCACGACGGCCTTGAGCAGGAACACCAGCGGCGTCATCTTGGTGCCGGCTTCCTCGGCCTCGGGCTTGGCGGCCTTGCGGAAGGCTTCCATTTCGGTGATGTCGGCCTCGTCGAACTGGGTGACGTGGGGAATGCTCACCCAGTTGCGCAGCAGATTGGGCCCGGAGATCTTCTGGATGCGCGAGAGTTTCTTCTCCTCGACTTCGCCGAACTTCGAGAAGTCCACCTTCGGCCAGTCGGCGATTTCCATTCCTCCGATGCCGGCCGCGCTCGCACCGCCTTCCATGCGCGACTTGACGTGCTTTTTCAGATCCTCGGCAGTAATCCGCCCGTGTTCGGCGCTGCCCTTGACATCGGACAGGTCGACGCCCAGCTCGCGCGCGAGTTTGCGAACCGCCGGCGAGGCGTGCGGGATGGACGACGGATCGCTGCCCATTTCGGCAAACGGCACCGGCGGCGCGGGCAGTTCGTCGGGCTTGCCTGCTTCAGATTCTTTGCTGGAAGATTCGGATTGCTCCGGCTTCCCGGACTTTTCAGAATCCTTTGAATCTTCGCTTTCTGCTTTCGGCTTGTCGCCTTCTCCGGACTTGTCGGATGGCTTGTCTTCAGTCGATTCGCCGGTATCCTCACCGGGCTCGTCATCCGACTCCCGGTCGTCGTCTTCCGACTTCGAATCCTTTTCCTGGTCCTTTCCGTCCGAATCGTCGGCGTCGTCGCCCGAGTCATCTTCGTCCTCGACCTCGACGACGCCAATCACGTCGCCCTCGGAAACCTCGTCACCTTCCTTCACTTTCAGCTCGACCAGCTTGCCGGCCTTCGACGACGGCACCTCCATCGTCGCCTTGTCCGACTCCAATGTCACCAGCGACTGCTCGAGTTCTATCGAATCACCTTCGGCGACCAGCACCTCGATGACCGGCACCTTGTCGAAGTCGCCGATGTCCGGCACGCGAATTTCAGTCTTGTTCGCCATATTCAATTCTCGTCGTTACGCGTGAATGGGATCACTTATCAATATAAAACGGAAAATCTTTTAAAAGCATTACACGAAGGGCACGAAGAAAGCACGAAGAGCACGAAGAAAGTCAAAAACATATTCATTGATACAGGATGAAGACCCCTTTTTCAGATTTTCTTCGTGTCCTTCGTGCCTCCTTCGTGTTCTTCGTGTCGCGCTTTTGATTTTCATCCGCGTTCATCCGCGGCAAAGCTTTTGAAGTTCGTTTACCGAACCATCAACTCGCACTCGGCAGCGGCTTGTTCGGGTCGATGCCGAGTTTTTCGCGTGCGGCAAATAGTTCGGAGCGGCTGATTTCCTCGCGCTGGTAGAGCCCGGCCATGGCCGCGTAGGCGACGTGGTAGCGGTCGACTTCGAAGAACCTGCGCAGGTTTTCGCGCGTGTCCGAGCGGCCGAAACCGTCGGTGCCCAGTACCAGATAGTCGCGCTGCGGGATGAATGCGCGCACCTGGTCGGCATAGGCGCGCACGTAGTCGGTGGCCGCAACCACCGGGCCTTCGCGATTGGCCAACTGGCGGCTGACGTACGGCAGTTCGCCGGGCTCCTCGGGCTTGAGGCGGTTGCGCCGGTTGATCTCCACGGCGTCCTTGCGCAGCTCGTTGAAGCTGGTCACCGACCAGATATCGGCCTCTACATCGAACTGTTCGGTCAGGATGTCGGCGGCGGCAATGACTTCGTTGAGAATCGCGCCGCTGCCCATGAGCTGCACCCGCGATCTTTTCTTCTTCGAGCCGTCGCCGGAATCGGCGCCGCGAAACAGGTACATGCCCTTGCGAATGCCTTCCTCGCAGCCTTCCGGCATTGCCGGGTGCTGGTAGTTCTCGTTGAGCGTGGTGATGTAGTAGTAGACGTCTTCCTGATCGCCGTACATGCGGCGCAGACCGTCCTGGATGATCACGGCCAGTTCGTAGCCGAAGGTCGGGTCGTAGCTCACGCAGTTCGGAACGGTGCCGGCCAGCACGTGGCTGTGACCGTCCTCGTGCTGCAGACCCTCGCCGTTCAGCGTGGTACGGCCCGAGGTGCCGCCGATCAGGAATCCGCGTGCGCGCATGTCGCCGGCGGCCCAGCACAGGTCGCCGACGCGCTGAAAGCCGAACATCGAGTAGAACGCGTAGAACGGAATCATCGGCAGGCCGTTGCTGGCATAGCTTGTGGCAGCGGCAATCCACGAGCTCATGGAGCCGGCCTCGGTAATGCCTTCCTGCAGCACCTGGCCCTTCTTGTCCTCTTTATAGTAGGCCAGCTGGTCGGAATCCACCGGCTCGTAGAGCTGCCCCGATGGCGCATAGATACCGATCTGGCGGAACAGCCCTTCCATGCCGAAGGTACGCGCCTCGTCGCAGATGATGGGCACGATGTTCTTTTTGATGTTGTTGTCGCGCAACAGCACGGCGAGCACGCGCACGAAGGCCATGGTGGTTGAAATCTCGCGCTCGCCCGAGCCCTTGAGCACGGTCTCGAACGCGTCCAGTCCGGGGATGGTGAGCGACGGCACGTCGCTGTCGCGTTTGGGCAGGAACCCGCCCAGATCGGAGCGGCGCTTCTTCAGATAGCGCACCTCGTCGGAATCCACACCCGGGTGGTAATACGGTACTTCGGACAGGTCTTCGTCACGAACCGGCACGTTGAAGCGGTCGCGGAAATATTTCACGCCCTTGTCGTCGAGCTTTTTTTGCTGGTGCGAGATGTTCTGGCCCTCGCCCGACTGACCGAGTCCGTAGCCCTTGATGGTCTTGGCCAGGATTACCGTAGGCCGGCCTTCGTGGTGCGTGGCTTCGTGATAGGCGGCGTAGATCTTGTGCGGGTCGTGACCGCCGCGGTTGAGCCGCCAGATGTCCTCGTCGCTGAGGTCGGCGACCATTTCCTTGAGTTCGTCGTAGGCGCCGAAGAAATGTTCACGCACGTAGCCGCCGTCCATGGCCTTGTATTTCTGGTATTCGCCGTCCAGCGCCTCTTCCATCCGTCGACGCAGCAAACCCTTGGTGTCGCGCGCCAGCAGCGGATCCCAGTAGCTGCCCCAGATCACCTTGACGACGTTCCAGCCGGCGCCGCGGAACACCCCTTCGAGTTCCTGAATGATCTTGCCGTTGCCACGTACCGGCCCGTCGAGGCGCTGCAGGTTGCAGTTGACGACGAAGATCAGGTTGTCTAGCTTCTCGCGGCCGGCCAGCGAGATTGCGCCCAGCGATTCGGGTTCGTCGCACTCGCCGTCGCCCATGAAACACCACACCTTGCGCTTGCCCGAATCCGACAACTCGCGGTTGGTCAGATACTTCAGGAATCGCGCCTGGTAGATGGCCATGATGGGCCCGAGACCCATGGATACGGTCGGCAGTTGCCAGAAGTCGGGCATCAGCCACGGGTGCGGATAGGAACTCAGGCCCTTGCCGTCGACTTCCTGCCGGAAGCCGTCGAGCTGGTCGGCGCTGAACCGGCCTTCCAGGAACGCACGCGCATAGATGCCGGGCGAGGAGTGGCCCTGGATGTAGACCAGGTCGGAGCCGTCGGGATGCTCCGGGCCCTTGAAGAAGTGATTGAAGCCGACGTCGTAAAGCGTCGCGGCCGAGGCGAAGCTGGCGATGTGGCCGCCCAGCTCGCCGCCGCGGCGCGCCGCGCGCACCACCATGGCCATCGCGTTCCAGCGGATGATGGAGCGAATGCGCCGTTCCATCGCACCGTCGCCGGGCATAGAGGGCTCGCGTTGCGGCGGAATGGTATTGATGTAGGCCGTGGTCAGGTCGAACGGCAGGTGGGCGCCGGAGCGGCGCGCCAGCTCGACCAGGCGGTCTAGCAGAAAATGGGCGCGCTCGGCGCCTTCCCGGTCGATGACTGCGGCCAGCGACTCGAGCCACTCGCGGGTTTCTTCCGGGTACTGGTCTTTCGGGTCGGGGTGCTGGTCTGCCATGTGTCTGATCCGTGCCTTATCGTTGATTGTCGACGTTGCTGGATAATTGTAGTCGGCGGGCGCTGCGCGCACTGGACCCGGTTAACCCCAACATTGCATAAAATTTCGGGTTCAGTCCGGCACGATTGCATTCCTCCCCCTTGCCTGCCTTGTCGATGCGATCATACCAGCCATGGACGGAAGCAAGAATCCCTGGCGGCTCGATGGCCGCACTGCATTGGTCACGGGCGCCTCGCGCGGCATCGGAAAAGCCGTGGCCGAAACCCTGTGCGAACGCGGCGCCGAGGTCTGGCTGATGGCACGCGGGCGCGGGGCGCTGGAACGTGTCGTGGCCGACCTCGAATCCCGGGGTCACGCGGCGCATGCGCTTTGCGGCGACGTATCGGACGCCGAAGACCGGGCCTTGGCAGTGAATACGATTACACGGCAGAGCGAACGTCTCGACATCCTGGTCAACAACGCCGGCTTCAATATACGCAAGCCGGCACTGGAGCTCGGCGAGGAAGAAATCCGGCGTGTTCTGGACACGAATCTGCTGGCCGCATTCGAGCTGGCCCGGGCAGCGCAGCCGTTGCTGGCCGAGTCGGGTGCCGGTAGCGTCGTAAACATTTCCTCGGTTGCCGGTCTGACGCATCTTCGTACCGGCGTGGCCTATGCAATGAGCAAGGCGGCCATGCACCAGATGACCCGCAACCTGGCCGTGGAATGGGCCGGCGACGGAATCCGGGTCAACGCGGTGGCACCCTGGTACATCGAAACGCCGCTCGCCGAACAAGTGCTGGCCGATCCGGATTACCTGCAAGCAGTGCTGGAACGCACGCCGATGGGCCGGATCGGTACGGCCGGGGAAGTGGCAGCGACGACAGCCTTCCTGTGCATGCCGGGCGCCGGCTACATCACCGGCCAGGTGATTCCGGTCGACGGCGGGTTCAGCATCTACGGGTTTTGATTGACGGGCCGGCAGGGACCGGCCCGTCATCGATAAGGTGCCGACAATGACGGGGAGACTGCGCCATTGCCGGCGACGACCAGGACACCCTCAACCACCCGGCACCGTCGGAACCAGTCCGCACCTCACCCGGCGGGGGCGACCGCGCAAGGCTACTGCACTGGCTACACGATTCGCGCGTTGGGACGGGCACCGTTGGCGGTGAGCGTCCGATTCGCGTTGCGTGATGTCGACGGGCAAGCTCGCCGGGTCATTCCCCGGTTGTCCAGCCGCCAAACTGTCGGTAATTCAATTCATGCCAATTTTGCCGACGCGCCTGGTGTTATTCTTTCGGAATAGACAAAAACCGAATGCAGGCGCGGAAAGGCTGGCATTGTCGGGCTGGCGAGACCGCATGCCTGACCGGCCCCGCGCGCTTGTCAGGCGACGCACGGCTCGCGCCGTGCTCGCGATGATCGCCGCAGCCGCGAAGTTTGCGGTGGCGGTCGCGCTGCCGCGATGACAATTGCGGTTGCGATTGTGGTTGCAATTGCCACCACGATTGTCACCACGATTGCCGCCACGATTGCTACAACAATCGTGGTCCGATCGCGGTCAGAGTCGCGCGCGCCGCCATGGACCGGGCCACGCCGCGGCGACATGCGCGTGCTTCGACGCGATGTTGTAGCCCGCCGGTGCGCCGTAGGTCTACTGCATTCGCTATAGCGGCGCGTGGCTGCAAAAAGCAGCTCCGCCACCGGTGCATTGCCGAACGGGTACATGTTCACGAAGTTGACCGCCAGTTCCGTTTGCTACTGGCGAACATTACGCCCGATTAAAAGGGTTGTCAACCCCTTTTTGTACGGCAATTTTGAGCAGATTGCGTAAAAAACGGGATATGCCAGGGTAACGTTATGAAAAATCAGAAAAAATACCGGATTTCTGCATCCAATGAGTGACTCGGACTCCGATTCTCCGGCCGGAACCGTTCCGGATACCCTTGATCAGGGGTTTATCGACCGGGTTCGTGCGGTGCGGATGCAACTGCGCAGGACGCAGCCGCAAATGGACCAGTTGCTGCGCATCGGCAAGAAATCCTGGCAACGCTACGAAAACGGCGTCAAACCGGGCAGCCTGGTCATCGCCAAGCTGGTGCATCTGGGGTTCGACGCCAACTGGGTGCTCACCGGACACGGCGGGTCCCGCCTGCCGCGCATTGCCGAAAGTGCCGCCGATTACGATTATGGGGGCAAACGTCGCCCGTCGCTGGACCCGGCACTGGTCAAGGAAGTGGTGGCATTCGTCGAAAAACGGCTGGGCGCCACCGCCGATCCGGCGCGCAAGGCCGAACTGATCGTGGACATGGCCATCGAGCGTCAGTTGCAGAGCAACCAACGGGCTCGACAGGACGCCGAAGGTCACGACTGAGCAGCGGGTGCGTATCGCGGGGTGCGGGTCGTATCGAGATCCCGGATAACGCCGCGCTGCGCGCGTCGTTTCCGGGATGACTAAAAGAGGAGGGGCTTCAGTGTCCGATCCGGTCGCGGTCGGATACCGCTACAAGGGAAATACAGCCCATCGGAAAAAAGCGGCCCGGAGGCCGCTTTTTTTTACCAGATGTTGAGCCGCTGCTCCGGCGGCAGGTAGAGTTCATCGTCTTCGGTAACGTCGAAGGCGTCGTACCAGGCATCCATGTTGCGCACGATGCCATTGACCCGGTAATCGGGCGGGCTGTGCGAGTCGTTAATCAGCCGGGCGCGGCGCGATTCCTCGGTCTGCAGGTTGCGCCAGACCTGCGCCCAGCTCATGAAGAAACGCTGGTCACCGGTGTAGCCGTCGTGCACCGGTGCTTCGCCGCCGTGATGCTCGTCGAGATACATGTGGTAGGCGTGGTAGGCGATGGCCAGACCGCCCAGGTCGCCGATATTCTCGCCCAGGGTCAACGCGCCGTTGATGTTCATGCCGGGGATCGCCTCGAAGCCGTTGTATTGCTCCACGAGCTGTGCGGTGAGCTTTTCGAAATTCTCGCGCGAGGCGTCGGTCCACCAGTTGCGCAATACGCCGTCGGCGTCGGACTTGGAACCCTGGTCGTCGAAACCGTGGCCCATTTCGTGGCCGATCACCGCGCCGATGCCGCCGAAATTGACCGCCGGGTCGGCGTGCGGGTCGAAAAACGGCGGCTGCAGAATGCCAGCCGGAAACACGATTTCATTCTGCGTCGAAGAATAGTAGGCGTTGACCATCTGCGGGCTCATGAACCACTCCCAGTCGCGCGCGGTTTCATCGAGTTTGGCCAGCGAATCCTGCCACTGCCAGTGCTGCAGCCGGCGGGTATTGCCGATCAGGTCGCCGGCTTTGATCTCGACCGACGAATAGTCGTGCCAGCGGTCCGGATAGCCGATCTTGGGGGTAAAGGCCTCAAGCTTGGCCAGCGCCTCGGCCCGGGTCTGGTCGTCCATCCACTCCAGTGTGTGCAGGCGCTCGTCGAAGGCCTGGCCGAGATAGCCAACCAGGTCGAGCATCTGCTGGCGATACTCGGACGGGAAATGCCGTTCGACGTAGACCTTGCCGACCTGCTCGCGCAGGCGGGTGCTGACAAACTCGATGGCGCGTTTTTCGCGCGCGCGCTGCTCTTCGACGCCGTTGAGACGCTTGCTGAACAGCTCGAAATGGGCCTGCTCGTACGGCTCGGACAGCAGCGGCGCGTGGTTGTTGATCCAGTGAAACGCCTGGTAGGCGGCCCAGGTCTCGACCGGCGTGTCGGCGAAAAGCGCTGCCAGCTCCCCGATCGCGGTATTGGTGGCCACCACGACTTCATCGATATCGGTCAGTTCGCGTTCGGCGAAGAACGTGTCCCAGGGAAACCCGGGCGCGAATTCCTTGAGCTCGGCCACGCTCATCAGGTTGTAATTGGCTTCGCGATCGCGCCGCTGGACGCGCGTCCAGTGGGCGTCGGCGATTTTTATTTCCAGCGCCATAACGTCCCCGGCGCGCTGCCGCGCGTTGTCGATGCCGGCGCGCTCGAAGGTGGCCTCGATATAGTCGACGTAGGCCGCCCGGTGGGCCGGGAACGGTTCGTCGTCGCGTTCGTAGTAGTCCTTGTCCGGCAGCCCCAGGCCGCTTTGGCCCAGATGCACCAGGTAGCGCTCGGGGTTGCCCGAATCCAGCGACACGAACACGCCGGTGATCGAAGCGGTGCCCGGACGCGCCATCCAGCGCGCGACCTGTTCGTGCGATTGCAGCGCAATCAACGCGTCCAGGCCCTCGCGGATCGGCTCCAGGCCCTGCGTGCTGATCCGGTCGGTATCCATGAACGCCTGGTGCATGGCGCCGATCTGCTGGCGCGGGTCGCCCGGTTCGACGTCAGCCTCGGCCGCGTCGGAAATGATTTCTGCGACCCGCTCCTCGGCTTCCAGCGACAGCTCGGTGAACGCGCCGAAGCGCGAGAAACCGGCCGGGATCTCGGATCGCTCCAGCCAGCCGGCGTTGACGTAGGTAAAGAAGTCGTCGCCGGGATCGACCGAGTCGCTGACCTCGGTCGCATCAATGCCCCAGTCGCCGATGCGCGCAGACGCTTCCGAGCCCGCCGGGGCTTCGGTCTGTTGCTCGGCCGGTTCCGCGGCCGATTCGGCCGGGGCGGCTTCGGTGGGCTCTTCGGCCGGCCCGCAGGCGGCCAGTACCAGGCTGACAACGGCCAGCAATGTCCAGTTCTTCATGCGATTGATCTTCCGATTTCGTGATTGAATGTTCAACAATGATGTTGCCTCGTCCGGCCCGGTTCGGTCCAGTGTCGACGGTCACGGGCGCGAGGCAGTCTACCAGCAAGTGGTCCTTCACCCTGATCGGGAAAAGGGGAGCGTTGCAGGGACCGATTTGGCGACCAATTGCGAGTCCGAAGCCCGTCGTAGAAATTTCCGAAAATCGAAACCCCGTTGAATACAACAGGTTATGAACCCGAAAATAAAGTGCTTGACAAGCGCATGACGGTCTGTTCATTCTAAAAAGGTGGCTATGCCAGAAGTAATGCTTGTGGTGCCAAAAATGCAACACCGGGGGAGAGCGGGCAGCTTTCTACACTCACGCATGGTCATGACCGGAATCGGGCTCGTAGCCCGAATGAAAGTACGGCGGGGAACCCCACAAAGCTCGACCATTCAAGCCGCCGGGCTTTCCAAACCATTACAAAGAGGAGCACAAACAGAATGAAACGATTCACCAAGCAATTCGCGGGCCTGATCGGCGCCGCGACGATGGTCTGCGCTGCGAACGCATGGGCCGACGATGACCGCTACATCATCCAGTTCGCACCGGGGCAGGCCGGCAACGGCGTGGCCGCGATTCAGGCAGCAGGCGGCAGGATCGAGATCGACATGACCGATGAATCCATCAACGCCATGGCAATCACGATCCCGGAAGCCGCTCTGAAGGGGCTGGCAAACAACCCGAACATCGTCAACATCGAACCGGATTCGCGCGTCTACCCGATGGCCGAGACGGTACCGTTCGGCATCACCATGACCCAGGCCGACCTGGTCAGCGACGCCGACGCCGGCGCACTCAACGTCTGCGTTATCGACTCGGGTTATCACATCGGTCACTTCGACCTCCAGGACGCCAATGTCATCGGCCTGCAGCTCAGCGGCAGCGGCGATCCATTCATCGATTCCTGCGGCCACGGCACCCATGTGACCGGCACCATCGCGGCCCTGAACAACGGCGACGGCGTGATCGGCGTCATGCCCGGCGGCAACGTCACGCTGACCATCGCCAAGGTATTCGGCGACGACGACTGGACCTCCGGCGCATGCGGCTGGAGCTACACCTCCGGCGTCATCGAGGCCGCTTTTGCGTGCCGCGACGCCGGTGCCGACGTGATCAACATGAGCCTGGGCGGGGGTGGTGCCTCCAGCACCGCCGAACAGGGATTCCAGGACCTGCTGGACCAGGGCGTGCTTTCGATTGCCGCAGCCGGTAACGACGGTACGACGACGCTGAGCTATCCGGCCAGCTATCCGGCCGTGGTGTCGGTTGCCGCAATCGACGAGAACAAGGTGGTCGCCGATTTCTCGCAGAAAAACAGCGAGGTCGAACTGGCCGCGCCGGGCGTGGGCGTGCTGAGCACGGTCCCGACGATCAGCGCCTCGACCGAGGTCGACGGCGTCAGCTATTCAGTGGCGGCAATGGACCGCGCCGCCAGCACGACAGCCAGCGGCAACCTGGTCGACGGCGGACTGTGCGACAGCTCCGGAAGCTGGAGCGGCAACACGGTGTTGTGCGAGCGCGGCAACATCTCGTTCAGCGACAAGGTCGCGAATGTAGAAGCCGGCGGCGGCGCCGCGGCAATCATCTACAACAACGTCTCTGGCGGATTCCTCGGCACGCTGGACTGCAGCGGACCTTCGTTCAACGCCTGTTCGTCGATCCCGGCCGTGAGCATGGGCCAGGCCGACGGCCAGTTCCTGGTCGGCAACAAGCTCGGCTTCAGCGCGACGGTTTCCACTGTGCTTACCGCACCGGCAGATGGCTACGAGTTCTTTAACGGCACATCCATGGCCACCCCGCACGTGGCCGGCGTGGCCGCCCTTGTGTGGAGCCGGAACCCGGGCGCAACCGCAGTCGATATCCGTAATGCGCTGGCGGCAACCGCCGAAGATCTCGGTGACGCCGGTCGCGACAACAGCTACGGGCACGGCCTGATCCAGGCCGCCAACGCGGTCGCGTTCCTTGGCGGCGGTGGCGGCGACACCAACGCCGCACCGACCGCTTCGTTCACGTTCAACTGCACCGAGCTTGCCTGCGACTTCGACGGCAGCGGCAGCAGCGACAGCGACGGTACGATTGCCAGCTATAGCTGGAGCTTCGGCGACGGTAATTCCGCGACGGGCGTCACCGCAAGCAACACCTACGCCAACGACGGCAGCTACACCGTCACGCTGACGGTAACCGACGATGCCGGCGCAACCGGATCTTCGAGCCAGACGGTGACGGTGAGCGGACCGACGGTCGACGGAATCACGCTGACGGCCAACGGCTCCAAGGTCAAGGGACGCTGGACGACAGACCTCAGCTGGGACGGTGCCTCGACGACCAACGTCGATATCTACCGCGACGGCAGCCTGCTGACGACCACCGCCAACGACGGGTTCTTCACCGACTCGACGGACTTCCGCGGCGGCGGCAGCCTGACCTACCAGGTCTGCGAAGCCGGCAGCAGCGTATGTTCCGACAGCGTGACGGTGAACTTCTGATCGTCTGACTGCAACAGGCTGACTTCAAAAGCCAGGCCCGTACCGCCCTGCGGTACGGGTTTTTTTTTACCCAGAGATACTGCAGCAGCCGGTTCCCGGCTCTCAGTTAGGCGCTGTCAGCGTCCGGCCCGTTAGTTCGAATCAGGCCATTTCTCCCCAGCCGATCAACTCGTCATTGGCAAACACCAGTGGCGTAGTCTCATCGCGCGTGGTCTCGCCATCGCCGAGTTCGATAAAGCAGCACGCGATAATCGACATCACCAATGGCGAAAGCCTCGGACAGATCGACAGGATGAGGCATTGCAGCCCGCCGGCTACCTGAACCGCGCCTGAGCCGGAGGTCACGCCCGCGACCACCAGCCTGGATAAAAGAGGGCCCGCCCAAGCCGGGCAGGCCCAAGGAAAACGGCGCGGAGGGTAACCGCAACGCCGCTTCGGGGTAGTCGAATTAATCTCCTCCGTGGGCAAAGTCCGGATAAGCTTCCATCCCGCATTCGGCAAAGTCCAGTCCCGCGCGCTCGTCGTCCGGATTCACCCGGATGCCCATTGTCGCGCGCAGCAACGCCCACACGCCGAGACTGAAGACGAACACGAAGCTGCCGATGGCGCCGATGCCGGCGAGCTGCGACAGCAGCGATGCCTCCGGATTGGATAGCGGCACAACCAGCAGGCCGAAGATGCCGCAGACGCCGTGCACCGAAATCGCGCCCACCGGATCGTCGATGCGCAGCTTGTCCAGGCCGATGATCGAGAACACCACGATGACACCGCCCAGGAGGCCGATGAAAATAGCCAACAGCGGGGCCGGCGGTGATCGACACCAGGCCGGCCAGCGCGCCGTTGAGCGCCATGGTCAGGTCGGCCTTGCCGAAGGTCAGGCGTGCCGCCAGCAGCGCGGCCACCAGACCGGCGGCAGCGGCCAGGTTGGTGTTGACGAACACGGCTGCGACGTTGTTGGCCGAGCCGACGTCGGAGATGATCAGTTCGGATCCGCCGTTGAAGCCGAACCACCCCATCCACAGGATAAACATACCCAGCGTGGCCAGCGGCAAGTTGGCGCCGGGCAGCGCTCGCGCCCGGCCATCGACGGTGTACTTGCCCCGACGAGGGCCGAGCAAGAGCACGCCTGCGAGCGCCGCGAATGCTCCGGCCATGTGCACGATGCCGCCGCCGGCGTAGTCGGAATAATCGATTGCATTCAAGAAACCCCCGCCCCAGGACCAGTACCCCTGCCAGGGATAGATGACGCCGGTCATGACGACCGTGAAGGCCAGGAACGCCCATAGCTTCATACGCTCGGCCACGGCGCCGGAGACGATGGACATGGCGGTCGCCACGAACACCACCTGGAACATGAAATCGGCCATCGCCGAGTAGGTGATCTCGCTGCCTGCAGCAGTGACGGCTTCGGCGGTGTTGTCGGCACCCAATCCGAATCCGATCCCGGGCCAGAAGGCGTTGACCCCTTCGGACGGGTACATCAGTTGATAGCCGGCCAGGAAATACATGAGGCAGGCAATGGCGTACAGCGCTACATTCTTGGTCAGGATCTCGACCGTGTTGCGTGCGCGCACCAGGCCGGCCTCGAGCATGGTGAAACCGGCCGCCATCCACATGACGAACGCGGCGCAGACCAGCAGGTAAAAGGTATTCAGTGCGTATTCGATCTCAGTCATTACAGCCCCTCAGATTGCGGATTCGTTGACTTCGCCGGTGCGAATCCGCACCACACGCTCGAGCTCGGTGACAAAAATCTTTCCGTCGCCGATGCGGCCGCTGCGGGCGATTTCGGTAATCGTCTCGATGACCCGCTCGGCGTCTTCGCTCGCAACGGCAATCTCGATCTTGATCTTGGGCAGGAAATCGACCACGTATTCGGCGCCGCGGTACAACTCGGTGTGGCCTTTCTGGCGGCCAAAGCCGCGCGTCTCGCTGACCGTCATGCCCTGGATACCCGCGTCGGCCAGCGCCTCGCGGACATCGTCGAGCTTGAACGGCTTGATGATTGCGGTAATCAGTTTCATGGATGTCGCTCGTGCGGATGACTACAACCCATCTGCAAGAGCGATGCCAAACAGGCGATCGACGGCAGGTTATTGATTCAAAAGAAGATGCCTCATGAGCGGGGCAGATTTGCGCACCGAGGCGGTGCAAAGCGTCCAGTCATATGCCCCAATGCGGTGCGTTTCGCGAACGCTGGCCTTCGAGCTGAAATCAGGCCTTTCGGCTGAGCGTGTTGCGGCCGATGCCGAGCAGACGGGCGGCTTCGGCGCGGCGGCCGCCGGTGGCCTTGAGTGCTTCCTCGATCAAGCAGCGCTCCAGCCGCTCGACCGCCTCGGCCATCAAGCCTTCAGGCTGCGTCGAAAGACGGATACGCGCCCAGGCGCGCAGGGCATCGGTCCAGTCTTCATCGAGGATCTGGTCGGTCGAAAGCCTCGGCAGGTCCTCGACCCGGATTTCAGGCCCCGGCACCAGCGCGGTCAGGCGCCGACAGAGGTTGACCAGCTCGCGCACGTTGCCGGGCCAGGTATGAACTACGAGAAGTTCGCGAGCAGCATCATTCAACATCTTCGGCTCGGTATTCATCTCGTGCGCCGCCTCGGCCAGGTAATGGCCGAGCAGCAGCGGGATGTCCTCGACGCGTTCGCGCAGCGGCGGCAGGACCAGTTCGACCACGTTCAGTCGGTGGTAGAGATCCTCGCGGAATCGACCTTCGGCCACCCCCCGGACCAGATCCTGATTGGTCGCGGCGATCAAGCGAACGTCGGCGCGCATCGTCGTCCTGCCGCCGAGCCGGTGGAAATCACCGTCGGCCAGCACCCGCAGCAGGCGCGTCTGCAGCGCCGCGGGCATGTCGCCGATCTCGTCGAGAAACAGGGTGCCGCCGGCCGCCTGCTCGAAGTAGCCGGCACGCGCCTCGGCGGCGCCGCTGAAGGCCCCTTTCTCGTGGCCGAACAGCTCGGACTCCAGCAACTCCCCGGGGATCGCGGCCACGTTCAGCGCGACGAATGGCTGCCCGGCCCTGCGCGAGGTTTCGTGCAGCGCGCGTGCGATTCGTTCCTTGCCCGTGCCGGATTCGCCGATGAGCAGCACGGTCAGGTCCGAGCCGGCCAGCCTTCCGATGACCCGGAACAGTTCCTTCATCGCCGGCGCCGAGCCGATCAGTGACGGCGATCCGCCTGATGCGTCTTGTGGGTCGGCGGGCTGCGGGGCGTGGGTGCGACTGGCCAGCGCACGCCGCACAAGATCCACGGCCTCATCAATGTCGAACGGTTTCGGCAGCAACTCGAACGCCCCACCGGTCAGCGCGGCCACGGAATTGTCCAGGTCGGCATAGGCGGTCATGACGATGACCGGAACATCCCGATGCGCGGACTTGACGAACTCGAGCAGTTCGAGCCCGGATTCACCGGGCATGCGAAGGTCGCTGACCAACACGGCCGGGCGCATGTCCTCTGCCAGGGCGTCGCGCACTTCGGCCGGCGCGCCGAACTCGCGCGTCTGCATGTCTTCGTGCTGCAGCGCGCGCGCCAGCACCCGGCGCACCGATGCGTCGTCGTCGACAATCCAGACGGCTCGGTCCTGGTCCTTCACTGCATCCTGGCTTCTCATTGCGCCCACCTCTCCCATTGCACCCTGGTCAGTCGATTGACAATCATGCCGGTACCGGCAGCAGCAGGCGAAAGACCGTATTTCCCGGTTCACTTTCGAAATCAATGCGCCCGCCGTGCCGATCGGCAATCTCCTGGGCGATCGCCAGCCCCAGTCCGCTTCCTTCAGACCGGCTGGTGACCAGCGGAAAAAACAGCGACTCGGCCAGGTCGGCCGGCACACCACGGCCGTTGTCGACAATCTCTATTGCAACGGCGAGCCGATGCAGCATCCCTTCCCAGGTCACCCACCGGGCGGCCCGGGTACGCAGCACGATCCGGTCCGCCCCGGACTGCAGCGCGTTGCGCCCCAGATTCAACAACGCCTGTAACAACTGGTTGGCGTCCAGTTCGAGTTCGGGCAGGCTCGGATCGTAGTCGCGATCCACCGCCACGCCTTCGGTCGCCTCGCTGAGCAACAACGCGTGCAAGCGATCCACCGTCTCGTGGACGTTGGCCTGCGTCATCCTGGCTGGACCGGCAGGCGCCAGAAGTTCATCGACCAGCGCGTGCAGCCTGTCGGCCTCACAGCAGATGATGTCGGTGAGTTCGCGCCGCTCGGGATCGGGCTCGTCGCGGCCCAGCAACTGCGCCGCGCCCCGCAGGCCAGCCAATGGATTGCGTATTTCGTGGGCAAGCTGGCGCACCACTCGGCGGGAAAGCGCCTGGCGATCATGCCGCAAGCGGTCTTCCTGCGCTCTTCGGCGCAGCCCGGCATCGTGCAGTTCGAGCAAGGTCACGCCGCCGGACAGCGCCGTGACCTGCACGTCCAGCCACTGCACCCGGCCGCGGCCGGCGCCCCCGCGCCAGTCAATGTCCTGGGCCGAGAGCGCCTGCTGCTCATTTGCAGCACGCTCCACCAGTGTGCTGAGACCGCTCGACCGCAGCTCTCGCCCGAACGCGCCGGTCGACTGACCGCCTGCGCCGCCCAAGAGATCCTGGGCGGCGGGATTAAGAAAACGCACGCGCTGCGCCGCATCGAGGATTATCACCGCGGTCTGCAGGTGCTCCAGCCAGTCGGGCGCGGTAAGGTCGAAGTCGGAGGGAGGTTCCGGCATGCGCAAGGGAATTCGGGTATGGAGCTTTGATCATACCGCCACATGATCCCGCCTTAGCCCGCCTTAGCCCGCCTTGTTCACCAGCCCGGAACAAACAGAGCACCGGGTTACCCCTGTGATGCGACAAATATCATGACGGATTCCTTCCGTGCGGCAACGTACCGACAACCGCGATGGCTGACGGTAACTTTTCGGTCCACCCAATCAAGTTCCCGCGGCCCGAGCCCGCCGAATCATGAAATTTCCGTCCAAACGACCAACCTGGATTCTGAGCGCTGTCGCGCTCGGATTTGCATTGATGCAGGGTTGCGCCGTCAATCCGGTCAGCGGCAACCGCGAGTTCGTTCTGGTCAGCGAAGACCAGGAAATTGCCATGGGCGCCCAGGGCGCCGAGAGCGTGAGCCGATCCATCGGGCTGGTCGACGACGATGCCCTCCAGAGTTACGTTCAGGGACTCGGCATGAGCCTGGCCCGCGACTCGGAGCGTCCTGATATTCCATGGTCGTTCACGGTGCTCGATGACCCGACGCCCAACGCGTTCGCATTTCCCGGCGGCCCCATCTTCGTTACCCGCGGCATGATGAGCCTGATGCGCAACGAGGCCGAACTGGTCAGCGTGCTGGGGCACGAGATCGGTCACGTGACGGCGCGCCACTCGGTCGCCATGATGACGCGCGCCCAGGTCGCACAGATCGGGTTGGGCGTGGGCAGCATACTCAGCCCCGAACTGGCCCAATTCAGCGACATGGCCGCCAGCGGATTGTCGCTGCTGTTTCTCAGCTACAGCCGTGATGCGGAGCGACAGGCCGATGATCTCGGATTCGGGTACGCACTGGACCACGGCTATGACGTGCGCGAAATGGTCAACGTGTTCGCGTCATTGCAGCAGGCCGGCAAGCTTGCCGGCGCAAGCGCGCTGCCGAGCTGGCTTGCAAGCCACCCCGAGCCGGGCGAACGAATCGAACGTATCGACGCACAGCTTGCCCGTCTGGAGCAACCGCTGGGCAATGCCCGGGTCGGCCAGGACGACTACATGGGCCACCTGGACGGCATGGTCCATGGCACCAATCCACGCCAGGGCTATTTCGAGGACAATGTTTTCGTGCACCCGGACATGGCGTTCCGGCTTACTTTCCCCAAGGGCTGGAACACGCAGAATCTCTCGCAAGTCGTACTGGCCGGCAGTCCCAACCAGGATGCGGTGGTGCAGTTGACACTGGCCGCCGGCGTCCCGTCCGAGGCCGCCGGGCAGTTCTTCGGCCAGCAAGGCCTGACATCCAGCGGCGTCGGCCAACGCTCGATCAACGGGCTTCAAGCCGTGCTCGGCCGCTTCCAGGCGCAGATTCCGAACGGCGAGGTTGGCGGAACCGCGGCCTTTATTGCCCACGACCAGAACACATACCGCCTGCTGGCGTTCTCCCCCGCCCAGCGGTTCGGCAACTACGATTCGGCCTTCCAGGAAACCATCGCCAGCTTCGCGAAGCTGACCGATCGCAAGGCCCTGGCTATACAGCCGGATCGAATTTCGGTCGTGCGAACGCGCCGGGCCATGACGCTTGCGGCCTTCGATTCGCAGTTCCCGTCCGTAATCGACATCGAACAACTGGCGCTGATCAACCAGCTTTCCGGGCCCAATGCGACAATTCCGGCCGGCACCCCGGTCAAGCGGGTTGTCCGGGGACAATAAGGCTGCCCGGAAAATTCCAGACCAACCGAACCGGCGTACTGGCAATTCCGCTCCGTGCGCATTTCTAAAAAACAGGAGTAAATCATGACATTGACCCTGACCCCGCTGATCTCGCTAATTGCCGGAATCCTCATCCTGGTCATGCCCGGCCTTCTTCGACTGATTGTTGCAATCTATCTGATTATTATTGGCTTGATCGGGCTGTTCGGCATGCCCGATCTGCGATTCTGACCGATTGGCGCAATGAAATCGGAAACAGCAATGTGCGGTACCGCACGGACGAATAGGGGGGTTTAAGCTAGTGGTCCTTCAACCTGATAAATTAGGATTCAGTTGGTCTGTCAGCGTTCAGGGCAAGGCGCGGCTCGCAGTGAATG
>JBBDSL010000035.1:0-9609 GCA_040904965.1 Wenzhouxiangellaceae bacterium | reverse complement strand
CGATGACGAGATTCCGGCTTCGATGGTTATCGGCGGTGGGGCGTTTCGATCGTGGAGAATCCCTGGTTCCCGTTTGCTGAAAAGGGTTCCACCACCGTGGGCGTGGGTGCCGCCGTGGCCTGGTCCCGGACAGCGCGCGTAGACGCCAATGCCTGGCAATCGCGCTCGAACCCACTTACGGCCCCAATCCGGAACCCTCTTCAGCAAACGGACAGGTAGCGACTACCACGATCGAAGCGACCCACCGCCGATAACCATCGAAGCCCCGATCCATTCGTCGCCCGGGAGTCAAAGAGGAACACTCCGCTCGTACAGAAAGATCTCAAAACGAATGCGGGATCAAACACCTAACCACCGGACCCCTCCGACTTGCTCAGTCAATAGCTGCCGCCTGTAAGAAGCGCTTTTGCCTACTTTTCAGGCGCTTGTGAAAAGTAGGTCGCCTGCAAGCGCGCAGCGCGAGGCGAAACCGCCTTTGTAGTTGAATTTGAAGTTGAATTTGAAAGGTCGCTCGCACCAGGCAAGCGTGCCAGCCATCAGCTGGTGGCGAAACGCCTTTGGAGTTGAATTTGAAAGGCCGCCCGCACCCGGCAAGGATGTAAACCTCAGACGGAAGGCTGCCTGAAGCCGAAGGGCGAACGCACCATCCTGCACGCGACAGCGGGCCGTCACACGGCTCGGAGGCTTCGCGAGAGCTGCTTTTACGGTCCTACAGAGGTCCCTGAACTACTGTGCAGGCGCCTGACCGGGTGCGCGTCCTACGGGACCGCTTCGGCAATCAGTCGCTCAACCTCGGCGGTGCCGGCGCGTCGTTGCGGGCGGCCGTCGATCGGGTCGGGCGGGGGTTGTTTCCATGCGGCGCCGGACATCAGCGCCAGTTCGAAGCACTCGCCATCGGCCTCGATCACGATCAGTTCGAGGTCGCGATAACTGTCGTCATGCCAGCGGATGCGGCGCGTTTCCTGTTCGAACTGGATCTTGCGCGACAGCAGGAACGCGACGACCTCGTCGCCGTTCTCGCAGAACACGTGCAGCGATATTCGCGAATGCCGGTCGGCGGTGCCCTCGAGTACCTGGCCCACCAGCTTGGGCCGGAATTGGCTGAAGAACTTCATTGCCTCCAGCGCAGCGCGCCGCAATCGGGTCAGGTCGCCGGCGTGTTCGTCGCCGCCGTAAAGCGCCTGATAGCGCTTCAGTTCGGCTTCGATCTCGCTGTTCGAAGGCATGCCCGCGCGCCCGGAAAGCCCCAGCCGGTGGGCGGCCTTGTGTTTGGCCTGGCGATAGTTGCGCTGCCCTTCGGTGGCCAGGATGCGCGCGGCCTCCGCGGCCACTTCCTGGCGCAGGCGGTTGTTCTGGCGATCTTCCCTTGCAGGCATGATGCAACTCCTCTAGAAAATCTCGTATGGGTCCACCGGATCATTGGATGATTCGTCACCCTCGGGCTTGAGCGGCGGCAGGTTGCCGGCAGGAAACCATTCCCGGACCGCGTCCGGTGCGTCGGGGCGCACCCGCAACCCGCTGGCCGGATCGATGCTGGCCTCGACGATACCCACCGGCACCGGGTCCGGCCTTTCGGGCACGCCATCAAGGGCGACCTGCATATAGTCGACCCAGATCGGCAGGGCGGTGACGCCGCCCTGTTCGTTGCGGCCCAGCGATTCGTTGCCGTCCATGCCCACCCAGACAGTGGTGACCAGCGAAGCGTTGAAGCCCGAAAACCAGGTGTCGCGCTGATCGTTGGTGGTGCCGGTCTTGCCGGCCAGGTCGTTGCGGCCCAACGCCAGCGCCCGGCGGCCGGTGCCGGAAGTGATCACGTCGGCCATCATCGAGCGGATCAGCCAGGCGGTTTGCGGTTCGATGACACGCTCGGCATAGACCGGCAGCGGCGGACCGGCGATTTCGATCGCTTCCTCGCCCTTATCCTGCTCGCCGACACGCTGCTCGCCGTCATCGGTCTCGATGGTGGGCGCCTGGATCGGGTCCAGGTTCAGCTCGCGCGGCACCACCCGTGGCTCACGCGGATCCGGCGGCTGCTGTCGGGCGGGTTGCGCGCGCCTGTCGCCGCATTCGCGACAGACCAGCGGATGGGGTGGCATGGGCAGTTCGATCTGCTCATCATCCATGATGGCGTGGACGAAAAACGGCTCGATGGCGAAGCCGTCGTTGGCGAACACCGCGTAGGCGGCGGCCAGCTCCAGCGGGGTGATCGAGGCCGAACCCAGCGCCATGGACGGGCCGTTGGGCATCTGGCCGCGCTGGAAGCCGAACTCGGTGACGTAGTTAATGGTCGGCTGCACGCCCATGTCCAGCACCAGGCGCACGCTGATCAGGTTGCGCGAATGAATCATGGCCTCGCGCAGCCGGGTCGGGCCGAAGAAACGCTCGCTGAAGTTCATTGGCTTCCAGGTTCGTTCCTGCGACGGGTCGTTGAAAACAACGGGCGCATCGTTGACCAGGCTGGCCGGCGTGTAGCCGTTGTCCAGCGCCGCGGCGTAGATGAAAGGCTTGAACGCCGAACCGGGCTGGCGGCGGCTCTGCGTGGCGCGGTTGAACTGGCTGGCGCCGAAATCCAGCCCGCCGACCAGTGCTACGACCGCGCCGGTATCGGGTTTAACAGAAACCAGCGCGGCCTGGGCCTCCGGGATCTGCGCCAGTCGCGGTCCGTCCTCGCCCGGGCGCAGACGCACCAGGTCGCCCGGCGCCAGCACTGTATCGACGCTTTCCGGCCGCGCAGCCAGCGCATCGCGCGCAAGGTGCTCACGAGCCCATTCCACGTCCGACAGCGTCAGTTCAATCTCGCTGCCATCCTCGATCAGCAGCGTCGCCGACTCCGCTCCGGATTCGAGCACTACGGCCGGGGCCAGATCGGCGACGTCCCGGGTATTGCCCAGCTCCTCCAGCAGCGCTTCGCGGTCGTTGAGCAATTCGGGATCCAGCTCGCGTTCGGGCCCGCGCCAGCCATGGCGCCGGTCGTAGCTTTCAAGGCCGTCGCGAACAGCCTGGTCGGCGGCGCGCTGCAGTCGACTGTCGACCGTGGTTACCATCGTATAGCCGCGCGTGTAGGCGGCATTGGCGCCGAACCGGTCGGCCGCCTGCTGGCGCGCGATCTCGGCCACCCAGGGGGCGTCCACCTCCGACTGCGGGCCATGCAGCCGGGCCTGATCCGGTTCGGCCATGGCCGATTCATACTCGTCCTCGTCGATGAAGCCCTCGTCGCGCATCCGGCCCAGCACGTAGCTGCGGCGGTTCAGCGCAAACCCGGGGTTGGTGACCGGGTTGACCACCGACGGCCGCTGCGGCAGGCCGGCAATCATCGCCATTTCCGCCAGCGTCAGTTCGTCCACGCGCTTGCCGTAGTAAATCTGGGCCGCCGCGCCCACGCCGTAGGCCCGGTGGCCCAGGAATTCCTTGTTCAGGTACAGCTCGAGAATTTCATCCTTGCCCATTTCGCGTTCGATCTTGATCGCGAGAAAAATCTCGCGGATCTTGCGCGTGACCGAGAATTCGTTGCTCAAATAGAATCGGCGCGCCACCTGCTGGGTAATCGTGCTGCCGCCGGGCACCCGGCGCTGGCCCAGGTAGCGCACGTAGCCGAATACGCCGCGCGCCGTGCCGCGCCAGTCGATTCCCGGGTGGCGATAGAAATGGTCGTCCTCGGCGGCCAGGAAGGCCTGTTTGAGTCGGTCCGGAATTTCATCGATTCGCAGCGGAATCCGGCGCTGTTCGCCGACCGTGGTGATCAGCCGGTCGTCGGCCGAATAGATTCGCAGCGGCACCTGCAATTCCACGTCCCGGAGCGTATCGACCGAGGGGAGTGATGGGACGATAATCAGCCACAGGATTGTGAATCCGATCACTGCCAGGACCAATCCGAGAAAAAACAGTCGGATAGAAAACTTAATTAAAGACTTTATTTGTGGCATGGAGTATGATACACCTTGCATCCGGAAACGAAATTCGCGGGAGCGACGATTGCCGGAAGGCCGGCAAAAAGCGAAAATTGGACAGCGGCGACAGCTGAATGATCCATTTTATAGGGAGAGATCGGTCGGATTGCCGGTTTTGCAAGGTTCGGAGCACGAC
This sequence comes from Wenzhouxiangellaceae bacterium, assembly GCA_040904965.1. GTDB lineage: Bacteria > Pseudomonadota > Gammaproteobacteria > Xanthomonadales > Wenzhouxiangellaceae. The sequence goes on along the minus strand of JBBDSL010000035.1, from coordinate 5,526 downwards.
ATGGGGGCGGACCAGCGTTTGATAAATAAAAACGACAGGAGCCTGGGGATGAAGTGCAACAGAAATGAGGGCCTTGAGGGAGTAGCGAACCGACGCCTCGTGTCGGTGCCCGCGGACGGGCGATACCAACCAACAAATATCGGGGAACGGTCTTGAATATCTTCAAACGATCCGTGCCGCCCACGATTGGGGTGGACATTGGTACCAGTAGCGTCAAGGTGCTTCAACTCAGCAAAGCCGGTTCCGGCTACCGCGTCGAGCACGTGGCGGTCGAAAACCTGCCCGAAGGCGCCTACGCCGAGCACAGCATCAACAACGTCGACGAGGTGGGAGCAGCCATTCGCAGCGCGGTCAAGCGCAGCGGCGCCAAGGCGAAGCATTGCGCCATGGCGGTTTCCGGATCGGCCGTGATCACCAAGCTCATTCATCTTCCCGGTGATCTGGCCGACGACGAGATCGAGGGTCAGATCGAAATCGAAGCCGGCCAGTACATTCCGTATCCGCGCGACGAAGTCAGCCTGGATTTCGAAATTCTGGGGCCGTCGGCACGCAACGCCGACGTCACCGAAGTGCTGCTGGCCGCCTCCAAAACCGAAAATATCGAAACGCGTGAAGCCGTCGCCGAGCTCGCCGGGCTGACCGCCCGGGTGGTCGACGTCGAGGCGTTCGCCATCGCAAACGCCTTCGAGCTGGTGCGCAAGCGCGACGGAATTGCCGATTCCGGCGTCATTGCGGTGCTCGATATCGGCGATGTGCGCGCCTCGCTCAACGTATTGCGCGCCGGGCGCACCATCTATTACCGCGACCATCCGTTCGGTGGCCGGGAACTGATCGAGGAAACGATGCGCCGCTACGGGCTGGACGCCGAACAGGCCCAGTTCTGGAAGCGCGGCGAGGAGCCGCCGGCCGGTTTCGACGACGAAGTGCTCGAACCCTATCGCCAGAGCGTCATCCAGCAGATCGGTCGCGCGCTGCAGTTCTATTCGTCCAGCCGCGAGTATGCAAGCATCAATACCTTGTACCTGGGCGGGGGCGGGGCGACGGCCTTGGGACTGGTCGAAGCCGTTTCCGCCGAACTGGGTATGAACGCCGAACTGGCCGATCCACTGAAAGGCCTCAAGCTCGCCCCGCGCATCAACGCGGGCATGCTCGACCAGATGCGACCATCACTGGTCACAGCCTGTGGCCTGGCACTGCGGGGAGTCGAATAATGCGCAAGATCAACCTATTGCCATGGCGCGAGGAACTGCGTCGCGAGGCGCAGAAAAATTTCATGATCCTGCTGATTGTTGCAGCAGTGGCGGCCGCCGGAATCGTATTCATGGCCAACCGCTACTTCGACGCGCAAATCAGCAACCAGAACCAGCGCAACAACTTTCTGACCGCCGAAATCGCCAAGCTCGATCGCCAGATCGCGCGCATCGAGCAGCTCGACGAGACGCGCAACCGGCTGCTCGAGCGCAAGCGGGTCATCGAAGACCTGCAGGCCAATCGAACCCTGATGGTGCGGTTGTTCGACCAACTGGTTCGCACGGTACCTTCCGGCATTCGTCTGCTCAGCGCGCGCCAGGTCGGGGAGGAAATCACGATTACGGGCACCAGCCAGTCGAATGCCCGGGTTTCGACCTACCTGCGCAATCTGGAAAGCTCGAACGTGCTGCACGACCCGCGGCTGCGGATCATCGAGGCCGAAACCGACGAGACCGACGCGCAAATGCCGTACATGTTCATGGTGAGTGCCAAGGTGGCGCCGCCGGAGACGCTTGACGAGCCCGAAAACCAGACCGGAACGGAGGCCGCAGAATAATGGACCTTCAGGAAATTCGCGACCTCGATTTCAATGACCTGGGCAGCGCATCACCGGGTGCCAAGGCGTTTCTGCTGATTGTGCTGGCGGCGCTGATCATGGGTGCCGGCTACTGGTTCGTCATCAAGGACCAGCGCGCCGATCTCGCCAATCGCGAGCGCCAGGAAACCCAGTTGCGTCAGGAATTCGAAGACAAGCAGCGCAAAGCCGCTTCGCTGGAAATCTTTGAGCAGCAGCTCAGCGAAATGCGCACAATGCTGCGCACCCTGCTGCGCCAGCTTCCGAGCAAGACCGAGATGCCCGACCTGCTGGTCGATATTTCGCAGACCGCGCTGGCCGCCGGTATAGAGACCGAATTGTTCGAGCCCCGGCAGGAAAGGGTTCAGGACTTCTACGCCGAACAGCCGATCGCCATTCGGATGACCGGGCAATACCACCAGTTCGGCAATTTCGTCAGCGGTGTGGCTTCGCTTTCGCGCGTGGTCATCCTGACCATGCAGGACATCTCGCTGGAACCGGTCGAGGGCCGGCCCGGAATTCTCCGCATGGAAGGCACGGTGACGACATACCGCTACCTGGATGACGGCGAAGACAACCAACTGCTGGAAGGAGAATCCTGATGCGCCGGATCACGATCCTCAATCTGACGATATTCTCCGTGGTGGCTCTTGCCGGTTGTACCGGCGGCAAGCAGGACCTCGAACAATGGGTAGACCGAACCCTGGCACGCCCGCCGGGGGAGGTCGAACCGCTCCCGCAGGTCGTCACACCCGAGCCGGTTGTCTACGAAGCCTACGATCTGCGCGACCCGTTCATGCGCCCGCAGAGCGAATCCGAGGCAACGGCCAGCACCGGCGACGGCCCGCGACCGGATCCGGACCGCCGCCGGGAATACCTGGAGCGGTTTCCGCTGGATTCACTGGAAATGGTCGGCACGATTTCGATCGGCGATCGCTCCTATGGACTGATTTCGGATCCTGAAGACACAATCCACCGGGTCAGCGAAGGCGACTATCTGGGACAGAATCACGGCCGCATCCTGCAGATCACGCCGGTTGCCGTCGAAGTGATGGAGCTGGTGCCCGACGGGGGCGAAGGCTGGATGGAACGCGAAGCGCGCATTGCGCTGCCCGACGATGACCAGCAGGGATGATGGTGGACGTTATGAATAAATTTGAATTTTGCACGGGAACGCAAGTTATGAACACCCTTGAAGGGAACTCAACAGGGAGCCTGATTATGAACCGCACGAAGCGAATCCTGACCCTTCTGGCCGGTGCAATCTGGCTGTTTGCTGGACCGCTGTCGGCTACCGACGTGACCGATGTCAGGGTCAGTGATGACGGCGACCGGGTGCGCTTCATCCTGTCCACCGACGAGGCACCGAACCCGCCGACGGTGTTCACCACCGATCAGCCGCCGCGTATCGTGCTGGAGATGCCGGATACCACCTCCAGCGTGTCTTCCGGCCAGGTACCCGTGGGTATCGGACCGGTGCGCAGCTACATGGCGCTTTCATCCAGCGGACGCACCCGGCTTGTCCTGGACCTGTCGCGCAGCGCTCCCTATGAGGTCGATGTCCAGGGCAACGAGGTTGTGCTCAGTGTCGAATCGAGTGGTTCGGTCGGGCGCGCCAGCGGTGTGTCGTCCGGCAAGCAGTTCGAGATCGCCGGGCTTGACTTCCGCCGCGGCGATGAAGGCGAAAGCCGCGTTCTGGTCCGGCTCGACCAGCCCGGCGTCGACATATCGGTCGACGAGCGCGCCTCCACGTTGCGCATCGATCTGTTCGACACCACCTTGCCGAACGACCTGATGCAGCAACTCGACGTGACCGACTTCGCCACGCCGGTCAAGACCATTACGCCGGAAGTGCGCGGCGCCAACGTGCGCCTGAACCTCGATATATCCGGTGCGTACCAGCACATGGCCTACCAGTCCGACAACCAGCTGGTCATCGAGGTCACCGAGCCCGATCTCGAGCCGCGCATGACGCGCGAGCTGGAGTTCTTCCAGGACCGCGAATACGAAGGCGAACGCATCACGCTGAACTTCCAGGACATTCCGGTACGTTCGGTACTGTCGCTGATCGCCGACATTTCCGAGCTCAATATCGTGGTCTCCGATTCGGTCGACGGCAGCCTGACGCTGCGCCTGACCAACGTGCCGTGGGACCAGGCCCTGGATATCGTGCTGGAGACCCGCAACCTCGCGATGCGCGAATCCGGCAACGTACGCTGGGTGGCGCCGGTCGGCGAGATCGCCGCGCGCGAGCAGCAGATCCTGCGGGCGCGCGCCGATCGCGAAACGCTGGAGCCCCTGCGCACCGTGATGATCCCGGTCAGCTACGCCGATGCCGCCGCGCTGGCCGAGCTGATCCGGACCTCGCGGGCCGGAGGCGACGGCGACGGTGCCGGTGCCGGTCTGTTGTCCGAACGCGGATCGGTGACCATCGACCAACGCACCAACACCTTGCTGGTGACCGATACCTCCGGCCAGATCGATCGGGTGCGCGACTTGGTCACGGAACTCGATCGCCCGGTACGTCAGGTGCTGATCGAATCGCGCATCGTCATCGCGCGCTCGAGCTTCAACCACGAGCTTGGCGTTCGTTTCGGCGTCAGCGGTTCGGGCAGCCTGAACAACAACCTGGTTTCCATTGGCGGTTCCGCCGAGGCCACCGACCGCCTGAGCAACGTGGGCCTGGCGCGGCGCCAGTTGCTGGGCCAGCGCCCGGGCCGTCCGAGCCTGTTGCCGGATGCCGACCCGGACGGCGCCATTGTCGAAGTCGGCACCGAAGGTATCGCCGTGCCGACTCTGCAGGACCGCCTCAACGTCAACCTGCCGGTGGCCAACCCGGCCGGCGCGTTCGGCATCAGCTTCCTGGCCAGCAACTACCTGCTCGATCTTGAACTCTCGGCGCTGGAGGCCCAGGGTGAGGGCGAAGTCATCTCGACGCCGCGGGTGATTACCGCCAACCAGAACGAGGCGTTCATCCAGCAGGGTGTCGAGATTCCGTTCGAGGAAGCCACCAACTCGGGCGCCACCAACGTCGAGTTCAAGGAAGCCGTGCTCGAGCTGCGCGTCACGCCGCTGATCACGCCCGACAATCGGGTGCAATTGAGCCTGGATATCAAGCAGGACACCGTCGGAGAAATCTTCCAGACCGGCCGCGGTGGTTCGGTGCCTTCGATCGACACCCGTCAACTCGGCACCCGGGTGCTGGTCGCCAACGGCCAGACCGTGGTGCTGGGCGGTATCTTCCAGGAAGAGCGCAACTTCAACACCACCAAGGTGCCCATGCTGGGCGACGTGCCGATACTCGGCACGCTGTTCCGCCGTCGTGCAACCAACGACGAAAAGCGCGAGTTGCTGATCTTCATCACGCCCAACATTCTCGACGACCAGGTGCGCATCGACTGATTCGAATCGTCAGCTGCACAAAAAGGCCCGGGCCGGCAACGACCCGGGCCTTTTTCTATTGAAACCGCAAATGAACGCGAATAAACGCAAATAAAATCGGCTCGTCCGCAGAATTTGTGGGCTCACAGAGAAGACATTTCCTCTCGCCAAGCCGCCAAGAACGCCAAGGATTCAGGTGCGGGTAATTCCATGCTTCATGAGCGCTTTGTTGACCCTTTCGACACGCTCATTCTTCCCCATTCCTTTGGTGTTCTTGGCGTCTTCGCGTCTTGGCGAGAGCAAAAAATTGATCCGGAAAA
>JBBDSL010000034.1:0-51375 GCA_040904965.1 Wenzhouxiangellaceae bacterium | reverse complement strand
TTTTTTTGCAATCGAAAAAAGTCACTCGCCTGCAAGCGCGCAGCGCGAGGCGAAATGGTTTTAGAGGTTGAAATTGAAAATCGCACCCGGCAAGGGTGCCAGAAATCTATAAACCCGGATTATTCACCACCGGACCTACTGCGGCAGCCCCAGACCCCGCGCCTACGGCGTTTCACTCGGTCGCGCATCCTCGCCGTACGGGTGAGTACGTTTGCGGTGCGCTCGGTCGCGAAAACGCCGTATTCACGGGGCCTGGAACCGCCTCGCGACGATCAGGTGGTGAATAATCCGGGATAAACAGAGATTCTAATCAGTTGAGAATCTATTTGATGAAAGGCCCGTATGGGTTAGGCTGTCATCATGTGGTTGCTTGTACTGCTTGCATTAATCCCGCTGGCCTGGTTCGGCTACCGCCTGTTTCGCGCAAAGCGGCGCCGGGCGATTTCGGCGCGGCCGATGCCCGATGAATGGCGCGAAATCCTGCAGCGCAACGTGCCGCTGTATACGCGGCTGCCGGAAACGCTGCGGCAGGAACTGCACGGGCACATCCATCTGTTTCTGCACGACAAGCGCTTCTTCGGCTTCGACGAGCTGGAAGTCGATGACGAAATGCGCCTGACGGTGGCCGGAAACGCCTGCGTGTTGCTGCTGAACCGCTCCAACGATCATTATTCCAACTTCACCTCGATCTACCTCTACCCGAGCACCTTCGTCGCACAGCACACGACCCATGACGGCGTGGTTCAAAGCGTCGGTCAACAGGCCCGGCTGGGCGAGTCCTGGCATCGCGGACCGGTGGTGCTGGCCTGGGACGCGGTGCTGCACGGCACGCGCGACATCAAGGACGGGCACAACGTGGTGCTGCATGAATTTGCACACAAGCTGGACGATGCCGATGGCCGGGTGGACGGCGCACCCATCCTTGAGCAGCGCTCGCAGTACACCAGCTGGGCGCGCGTCATGCGCCGCGAGTACAAGCAGCTTCGGGCACACGCCAGTAGCGGTGCGCGAACCGTCATGGATCATTACGGCGCCAGTGCGCCGGAAGAATTCTTTGCCGTGCTGGTCGAGACCTTCTACGAAAAACCCCGCCAGCTCAACAAACGGCATCCGGAACTCTACGCCGAAATGCAGAAGTGCTTTCAGGTCGACCCGCTAGCGTGGCACGAGCCAGCAAAACGCGTCCGATGACATACCCACCGCTGTTTCCGGGCTCGATCGATCATGGAGACACGTGGTCTGAGGGTACAAAACTCTGATTATGAATGTATTAGTAAGGGCATATTGCAAATACGGTGATCCATGTCCACGAAAGAATATCGATCGAAAAGAGACTTCGACAAGACCGGCGAGCCCGGCGGTTCGTCGCGCGGCAAGTCCTCGAAACAGCCGCAGTTCGTGATCCAGAAGCACGACGCCTCTTCGCTGCATTACGACTTCCGCATCGAAGTCGACGGCGTGCTCAAGTCCTGGGCCGTCCCCAAGGGGCCGTCGACCGACCCCGGCGAGAAACGCCTGGCAATCCGTACCGAAGACCATCCGCTCGACTACGCCGATTTCGAAGGCGTTATTCCGGAAGATCAATACGGCGGCGGCACGGTGCTGATCTGGGACCGCGGCCCCTACGAGAACGTCACCGAAAAAGACGACGAGATCCAGCCGGTCGAAAAGGCGATAGAAGCAGGCCACGTGTTGATCGAGCTGCGCGGCGAGAAGCTCAAGGGCGGTTACGCCCTGCACCGCACCGGCTCCGGCGACGATGCGCGCTGGCTACTGATCAAGATGAACGATGAGCATGCCGATGCGCGGCGCAATCCCGTGTCCACCGAACAGGAATCGGTAGCAAGTGGCCGTACCATCGAGCAGGTCGCCGATGACTGAACACGACGAGGCGCGCATCATCAAGGTCGGCGGCCGCGAGGTCGCAATCAGCCATCCCGACAAGATGCTGTTTCCCGACGACGGCATCACGAAGTTCAATTTGGCCGAGTACTACCTGAAAATCTCCGATGTGGCCTTGCGCCATTATCGCGACCGCCCACTGAGCATGCATCGCTATCCGGACGGCATCGACAACGGCGGCTTCTTCCAGAAAAATATTTCCGACTATTTCCCCGACTGGATCGACCGCGCAACCATGCCCAAGCAAGGCGGCAAAGTCACGCACGTGGTGGCCAACGACGCCGCCACCCTGGTCTATCTGGCCAACCAGGCCTGCATCACACCGCACCTTGCTCTTTCCCGCACGGATCGGCCCGACCACCCGGATCGCATGATCTTCGACCTGGACCCTTCCGACAACGACTTCGGCAAGGTCCAGGCCAGCGCGAAACATCTCAAGGTATTCCTGGATCGGCTGGAGCTGGTCTCGTTCGTTCAGACCACCGGTTCGCGCGGGCTGCATGTCGTGGTTCCGCTCGATCGCAAGGGCGATTTCGACCGGGTGCGCGATTTCAGCCACCGCGTTTGCCGCAAGCTGGCCGAAGAACATCCCGATCTGATGACCGTCGAGCAGCGCAAGAACAAGCGAGGCGAACGGGTGTTTCTGGATGACCTGCGCAATGCCTACGGCCAGACTTCGGTGGCGCCCTATGCCGTCCGCGCGCGGCCCGGTGCACCGCTGGCCACGCCGCTGGACTGGGATGAAGTAAACCGGGATGCGCTTGACCCGCAGAAATACAACATCGGCAATATTTTCCGCCGCCTGGGACAGATCGACGATCCCTGGGCCGATATCTCCAGCCACGCGCAGGGGCTGACGACCGCCGAGCGCCGCCTGCTGGCTTGAGCCGGATATTGCATCCCACCGGGCAAATCCGCTGGCAGTTGTCACTAATGTCGGCCACAATAGGGGCTGGTTCAACCGGGCATTGAAATGAAACGCTGGTTTATCTCGCTTTACCTGATGCTGCTTGCCGCACTGGTTGTCGTCGGTATATACGGAATGACGCGCCCGACCCCCTGGAGCGCCCCGGCCGGACTGATACTGGCCGCAATCGCGCCGCTGACCTTCTTCGTCTGGCTGATGCTGGCGCGTCCGGCGCGCACCGAAGCCCATCCGGTGATCGTCTCGGTGCTTTCCGGGCTGGGCGCCGTCGTCGCTATGATGGCAGTCTACCGCTACGGCAACGACCTGCAGCCGTACCTGATCGGCGCCGTGGTGGCGCTGGCCGGCTGGCTGGCCTACGTGACCTGGTATTCGCGCCAGCCGGCTCCCGTGGGCGCGCCCGTGCCGGGCGAGCCCTTGCCACAGTTCACCCTGATCGACGCCGACGGCAGCGAAATCAGCACCGATGCCCTGCGCGGCCACAACGCCGTGCTGCTGTTCTACCGCGGCAACTGGTGCCCGCTGTGCACCGCGCAGATCCGCGAGCTGGCCGCGGCCTGGCGCAAGGTGGCCCGATACGACGCGCGGATCTGGTTCATCAGCAGCCAGTCGCAGAAACACACGCGCGAGATCGCCCGGCAGTTCTCGATCCCGGCAAAGTTCCTGCGCGACCCGGACAACCGGGCGGCAAAAAAGCTCGGTGTCGAGGCCCCGGGCGCCGCACCCGCCGGCATGGAAATGCTGGGCTACCCGCCTGACGCGGCGTTGCCTACGGTTATCGTCACGGACGCCGAAGGCAAGATCAAGTTCATCGAGGTCGCCGAGAACTATCGCCTGCGACCCGACCCGGAGGTCTACTTGAAGTACCTGGTGGAACCTGATCGCACAGAAGGCTCAACCACATCGGCATGAGAACCCTGGAATCGCTGATTACGCAGACTTGCGCAGATTATTGATTTTACGGACAGCCGGCCCGCGGCCGGCACAGAGACGGCCACGACAGAGTCCGGCGCCGGCACCGCAGGGCGACAATGAGACACCGGTCGCAGGACAACGCCCGACGGGCGACGACGGAGGGTCGACTGATTGGTGCGTGAAGCCCTGGACACGATGTCCAGGGCTTCTGGAACCCCTTGAACCGCGCCCTACGGACGCAACGGGTTGTTCAGAGGATTCACCACCGGCCGGTTCCGCCCGCCCCGGTCATATCGTGCATGTTCAAGTCAGGCGGCCGGCAACGGTGGTTTTATATCAAATGCCGAATCACTGGAACCCTTCGTACCAGGCCGTGGCAGAAACCTGGACGAACGTGCCGTTGTCATTGTCCAGCACGGTGGCGTCCAGCGTTATCTGCTGGAACTGACGAATCGGCAGTGTGCAGCCCGAGTTGTTCGAATCGCAGCGACTGTCGGACCAGAAAACGGTGAAGTTGGACGGCGGGTTGGTGATCTGGAACACGGCCGAAGTTGTGAATGCAGCGCCTGTGCTGAAACATAGCGGCGAGGTCCATGGATCCAGCGCCGGTGTGTCCACGAAACAGCGCATGATGCTCGTGGAGCTGGTGGTGACTGCCGGCTCGCTCAGTTCAGGCAATGCCATGAGCTTGTCCGCTTCCGCTTCTTCAAGACTGCGGACTTCCTGCGCGCTCAGCGCGGATGTAGCCAGGCTGGCGGCCATTGCTACGGCAAGGACGATAGGTTGGTTCAGTTTCATGGTCAACTCTCCTGTTTAAAGTGAAAAGTGCTTGAACGATTGTGAATACGATTGTGAATACAATCGCGAATACAATCGGCACCCATCAACCGGAGATCCGCCTCGCCAGCCCCTGTTCGGAAGGATGATACTGCTCGCCAACATGCCTTCCCTGGCAAAGCATCATCGCGCGAATCGCGCCGATCGATGTTTGCCGGGGCCGGGTTACCGTTGAAACGCCAATTCCCCAAGCCCACGTATTGTGTATCACATTCCGGACCGGTCTGTCAAAGAAGAATTTTGGGCTCTGCAGGGCGCTTCACAGCTCGTGCTCGGGAATGTGTTCCAGATGGGTCGCTTCGTTGCAGCTCGCGCCCGGAAGACACTCGAAACCCCTTGGATGGGGCCGCCATGGTGCTGGGCTGGACAACGCTGCGACCAACTCCGTCGTTCCGGCCGAAGCGCAGCGCAGAGCCGGAATTTCGAGACGCAGGCACGATCCGGTCTTCGGGAAAATTCTCGAGATCCCGGATAACGCCGCGCTGCACGCGACGTTTCCGGGACGACGAGAACGAGTAGACACTGCGCGCGTGTCTTCCGGGCAGAACATGCAAGCCGAATCTGTCAGCGATTTATCCGAGCCGGGTCGCGGTTGGTGGACAGGCTATGTCCGCTCGCGCTCGCTGGCACAATCGATGCACAGCGTGATTGCGGGATTGGACTTGAGCCGCGCCTCGGCGATTTCGTCGCCGCACTCGATGCACTCGCCGAACTCCCCGTTCGCAATACGCGCCAGCGCGGCCTTGAGTGCGGCGATCTGGCGCTGCCTTCGGGCATCGGTGGCCTGCGCCATGGCTTGACCCTGCAATGCGTCCATGCGCGAAAGCCGGCCCTGTCGGGTCTGGTCAAGCTCTACCGGCGCCTGCGAATCCAGCGATTCCTCGCTCAAACGGGTCAAATCGGCAATCTGCTGCTCAATACAGCGGCGCCAGTCGTCGAAATCGTTTCGGTTCGTCATTTGTCTGCCCCGGCCTGTTACCGGCCTGCTGCCAACCTACCATCGATGATACGCCGGATGGCCGGGCTTGACGGCGACGAACCTGCCGGTGCACAGGTCGCACAGTGTGTCACCGGCATACAGCTCCGACTCGACGGTCACGATATCGCCGTCGACCTCCACCGGCCTGGCGATCAGCTTCAGTTCGGTGTCCGATGGTGTCGGGCGCCTGAGCTTGACGGTGAATTCCATGGTGACCGTGCACGGCGGTGTGTCCAGCCCGCGCGTGGTCATCAGGTGCCAGGCGGCGGTCCAGTTGCAGTGGCAGTCGAGTATGGCGCCGATGATGCCGCCGTTGAGCACGCCCGGGAAGGCTTCATGGTGCGGCTCGGGCGTCCAGTGGCAGACCACGTGGTCGCCCTCGGGAATCGAGCGGATGCGCAGGCCTTTCTCGTTCGCCGGTCCGCAACCGAAGCACGCGTTGTGCGGTGCGAAGGTTTCCTGCAGGCCTTTTCCTTGTGGCAATTCCATACCTGATTACCCCGAAAAATCGATTGAACCGCAAATAGACGCAAAGGTTTTATGACTATTCCTGCACGCCGCCGCGAGCGAGGGCCAGCGGGTCCAGCAGTTTTTCGAGCTCATCACGGCTCATGCCGGTGGTTTCCATCGCCACATCGATGATCGGGCGGCCCTCCTTGTAAGCCTGCTTGGCCGTGGCCGCGCCTTTCTCGTAGCCGATTGCGCGGTTCAGCGCCGTGACCAGAATGGGGTTGCGCTCGAGTGCGGCCTTGATGTTGTCCTCGCGCACCTTGAACGTCGCAATCGCCTTGTCGGCCAGCAATCGGCTGACATTGGCCATCAGCCCGATGCTCTCGAGCAGGGTGGCGCCGATGAGCGGCAACATCAGGTTGAGCTGGAAATTGCCCGACTGCCCGCCTACGGTGATGGTGACGTCGTTGCCGATCACACGTGCGGCGACCATGCAAGCGGCTTCCGGAATCACCGCGTTGACCTTGCCCGGCATGATCGAGCTGCCCGGCTGCAGCGCTTCGAGCTCGATCTCGCCGAGGCCTGCCAGCGGCCCGGAATTCATCCAGCGCAGGTCGTTGGCGATCTTCATCAGCACTGCGGCCAGGGTTTTCATCTGGCCCGACAGCTCCACTGCGCCGTCCTGGGCGGCGATACCTTCGAACTTGTTGTCGGCCGACTCGAACTCGAAACCAGTCAATGCGGAAAGGTGGCGTACCATCTCGGCGCCGAACGCCGCCGGCGCGTTGATGCCCGTACCCACGGCGGTGCCCCCCTGGGGCAGCTTCCTCAGACGTTCCAGCGCCGAGACCAGGCGCGCACGGCATGAGGCGATCTGACTGCCCCAGGCGCCCAGCTCCTGGCCGAAGGTCACCGGCATGGCGTCCATCAGGTGGGTACGCCCGGTCTTGACCGTCGCGTCCAGTTCGTCGGCGCGGTCGAGGATCGTCTTTTCCAGATGCTCCAGCGCCGGCAGCAGTTCCTCCTGGACACCCAGGCAGGCCGACACCTGAATGGTGGTCGGGATCACGTCGTTGGAGCTTTGCGACATGTTGACGTGATCGTTGGGGTGGATGTCGTCGTGCCCGGCGCCCGCGGCCAGGTGCGCGATAACCTCGTTGGCGTTCATGTTGCTGCTGGTCCCCGAACCGGTCTGGTAGATATCGATTGGAAAATGTTCGGTAACCTCGCCCGCGATCACTTTTTCGGCAGCCGCGACAATCGCTTCGGCGCGCTCGACATCCATCAGCCCCAACGATTGGTTGGCGCGTGCACAGGCCAGTTTGACCCGGCCCAGCGAACGGATGAACGCCTCGGGCATGGGCTGGCCGGAAATCGGGAAGTTGTTGACCGCGCGCTGGGTCTGGGCGCCCCAAAGAGCGTCGGCGGGCACTTCAAGCTCGCCCATGCTGTCGGATTCGATTCGGGTATTGGACATTGCTGGATCACTCGCGATTGTTTTCTGAAGAGCTTTAACCACGAAGGACACGAAGGAAATAAAGAAAAAACCAATGTGCTCGTCTTTTGTCTTCGTGCTCTTCGTGCCCTTCGTGGTTCAAATGAATTTGACCGGCTCGACGATGCATTTTGTGATTGGTCCGACGATCAATCCGAGTACCCACGGCCCGACGCCGGTTCAGGCGTGGTCGTCGATGCCGTAGCGGTCCTCGACGTAGTCGCGGAAACGCAGGTATTCGCCTTCGAAATGCAGCATGAAATCACCGGTGGCGCCATTTCGGTGCTTGCCGATGATGATTTCGGCCTTGCCCTTGTCCGCGGAATCGTCGTTGTAGACCTCGTCGCGATAGATGAACAGAATCATGTCGGCATCCTGCTCGATCGAACCCGACTCGCGCAGGTCGGCCATGACCGGGCGCTTGTTGGGGCGCTGCTCCAGCGCGCGGTTGAGCTGGGACAGCGCAATCACCGGCACTTTCAATTCCTTGGCCAGGGCCTTGAGCCCTCTGGAGATCTCGCCGATCTCGGTGGCGCGATTTTCCTTGTTGCCCGGCACCTGCATCAACTGCAGGTAGTCGATCAGGATCAGGCCGATATCGTGCTCGCGCTTCATGCGTCGTGCCCGGGCCCGAAGCTCGGTGGGCGACAGCGCCGGGGTCTCGTCGATATAGATGTCGGCTTTCTTCAGCACGTTCATCGCCGACTGCAGGTTGGCATAGTCGGGCGCGTCCAGCTTGCCGGTTCTGAGCTTGTTCTGGTCGATGCGGCCCCACGACGAGAACAGCCTGAGCACCAGCTGCAGGTCCGACATTTCCATCGAGAACACCGCCACCGGCACCTTGGCCTTGATCGCCGCGCTGGCCGCGATGTTCATCGCAAACGATGTCTTGCCCATTGCCGGGCGGCCGGCGACGATGATCAGATCGGTGGGCTGCAGGCCGGCAGTGCGCTTGTCCAGCTCGATAAAGCCCGACGGCACGCCGGTAATGTCGCCGGCGTTGTCCTGCAACTCGTTGAGGCGGTCCAGCGCGCGCGACATTACATCCTTGACGTGCTGGTAGCTGTTGCCGGCGCGCATGCCCTGCTCGGCGATCGCATACATCTTTTGCTCGGCCGCCTCCAGCAGTTCCTTGCTGGAAACGCCCGAGGGGTTCAGCGCCGAGTCCGAGACTTCCGTTCCGATCTCGATGAGCTGGCGCAGGATGGATTTTTCGCGGACGATCTCGGCGTAGCCCAGAATGTTGGACGTGCCCGGGGTCTCGTTGGCCAGCATGGTGACGTAGGCGCCGCCCTCGACCCGGTCGAGCAGGTTGTTGCGCACGAACCAGTCGGCCACGGTGACCGCATCGCTGGGCTGGTGGGCCGCCTGCAGTTCGCCGATTGCCCGGAAGATCAGGCGGTGGGTTTCGCGATAGAAATCGCCTTCGGAGAGACGATCGGCAACCTTGTCCCAGGCATGCTCGGAGAGCATCAGCGCGCCCAGCAGGCTCTGCTCGGCCTCCATTGAGTTCGGAGGCTGGCGAACCGGATTCAGTTGTGTAATGCGTGGTTCGGCCAAGAACGCTTCCCGTAGCTGGACGATTTGCTGAACAATCGGCGTCGTTTGATCGGCGTCGCGGGTCTGCAACCTTGCGCAGGTCGCGGTTGCGCCTCCGGCCGGTCGTCACATTCTATTACGGCCTGTCGGAGGGATTCATGGCGACCCGGAGCCCGGGCCACCATGAAAAGTCGGGTCAGGCACTTTGGGCGACTACTTCGACCTTGATCTCGGTGATCACGTCGGCGTGCAGAATCAGCCCTACCGTGTACTCGCCGGTCTCGCGGATCGGCCCTTCGGGCTGGTCGACCTCGGCCTTTTCCACCGGGTAGCCCATTTCGGTGAGCTTGTCGGCGATCTCGCGGGCGCTGATCGAGCCGTACAGGCGCCCTTCGGGCGATACGTTGACGGTGAAAACAATCGACTCGAGTTCGTCGATTGCTTCGCGACGGGCTTCGGCGCTTGCCAACTTGTCGCCGGCCTGGCGCTGCAACTCGTCGCGCTCGGATTCGAACTTTTCCTTGTTCTCACGCGTGGCCGCAACGGCCTTTCCGCGCGGCAACAGGAAGTTGCGTCCGTAGCCGGGCTTGACGTCGACCGTATCGCCGAGGTCGCCCAGGTTATGCACCTTTTCCAGAAGAATCAGTTCCATGACGGGCCTCAGTGGTTATCGGTGTACGGCAACAGCGCCAGGTAGCGCGCGCGCTTGACCGCAGTCGAAAGCTGGCGCTGATACCTGGCCTTGGTGCCAGTAATGCGGCTCGGGATGATCTTGCCGGTTTCGCCGACGAAATCCTTGAGCAGATCGACGTCCTTGTAATCGACTTCGGTAATGCCTTCTACCGTGAAACGGCAGTACTTGCGGCGTCTGAAAAATTTGGCCATTGCTCTCAAGCCTCCTCGGATTCGTTTTCGGATTCGCTGTCATCAGCATCCGAATCATCTGCGTCGTCGTCATCGTCGCTGCTGTCGTCGCTGCTGTCGTCGCGGCTGTCGTCGCTGCCGGTGTCCGAATCCTCGATCGGACGGCTGCTGCGCCGCGATTCACGCTCGTCCTTTTCTTCCTTGCGCTTGAGCATGATGGAAGGTTCGGTGACGGCTTCGCTGCGGCGGACCGTCAGGTGACGCAGGATCGCATCGTTGAAGCGGAAAATGCTTTCCAGCTCTTCCAGCGTTTCGGCGTCGCATTCGATGTTGAGCAGCAGGTAATGCGCCTTGTGCAGCTTTGCGATGGTATAGGCAAGCTGCAGGCGGCCCCAGTCCTCGGAACGATGCACTGCGCCACCCTTGGATTCGACCAGGGACTTGTAGCGCTCAAGCATGCCCGGGACCTGTTCGCTCTGGTCAGGGTGGACCAGAAACACGATCTCGTAGTGTCTCAACTTCATGTTCTCCTTGTGGATTCACCGGCCGGAATTTCCGGACCGGAAAAGCCCCCGATCGAGCGCAGCATGGTGATTTTCGCCGCGCCCGCCGTGGAGCAAGGCCTGCAATACGCAGGTAGCCGCGGATTATAGCAATAATCGGAGCTGGTAATGAAAAACCACGATCCGCAGATTACACAGATTCACACAGATTATTGCATTTACTGCTTTCGCGTATTGCGCAGCCTGAGTCCGACCTGGACGGTCGGCAGCGCCAGGCCGATTCGCGTGGCCTGCGGATCCGCCCACGACTGACCCAGCAATTCGCCGCTGTCGCGATCGAACACGCGCAACCGCAGTACCGGCGGCTGACCGTCGCGCACCCGGTGCGGGGCCAGGTCCAGGGCAATTCCCAGCGTCATGCCGCCGGCGTCTTCAGGGTCCAGACCCAGGCCGTCGGACTCCAGCGCTATGCCCTCGGCAATTCGCCAGGACGCATCCGAATCCAGCACCCCGGCCCAGCCCACAAAGCGTTGAACCTGCTCGAACTCCAGTACTCGATCCGACATCAGCGCCTCGCCGCTGTCGGGGTCCACGACCCGGTCGCCGATCACCAGCCGCTGGCCATCGTGGGCAATCTCCTTGATCAGCGCGGCCGCACCTTCGCCTTGACCGAAACGGCAGCTTGCGGCGCTGGTGCGGGCCACAAAGCCGTCGCTTTGTACCGAAACCTCGATCGGGCACGATCCCAGTTCACGGCCCTGTGGATCGAGTGGCGAAAAGTCCCCTTCCAGACGAGTGCCTATCATGGTCGGACGAAATACCACGACGAAACTGCGCGGCGCTGAATCATCTTCGCGCTGCTCCATCCTCACCACGACGCCGCTGGCCGCGATGCGTTCCACCCGCACCTCCAGCCGCACCAGCCCGCCGGAATCCACCGGCGAACCCGATTGCTTCGAAGTTCCGACATAATTGCCGGCAAGCATCCGCGCGACCCGCTCGGCCGACTGGATTGTGGCGTCGGCGTCGGGCTGGTCGGCGGGCGCCGCGCAACCGGCCAGCCACGCAAGCGCGAGGACAGGCAGACCGAAACGCAGCACGACTGTGCACATGCCGGCCAGACTCACTGTGCCCCGTCGCCGGCATCATCCGGGCGAGCGTCCATCAGCATCTCGGGATCGATCCGGGTTTCCCCGAGGTTGATGCGCCAATCCAGGTGCGCGCCGGTGACCCGTCCGGTCGCGCCAACCCGGGCGATGACCTCGCCCTGTTCGACGTATTGGCCGACCTCGACCAGAATCTCGTCGAGGTGCAGAAACGCGGAACTGAGTCCGAGGCCGTGATCCAGCATCAGCGTGCCGCCGGAGAAATACATGTCCGGATGGGCCAGCGTAATCATGCCCGGCGCCGGGGCGATGACCGGCGTCCCGACAGGCGCCGCCACGTCCACGCCCCAGTGCGGGCTGCGTGGTTCGCCGTTGAGAATCCGCTGCGAGCCGTACACCCCGGTGATCGGACCGTGTGTCGGCCAGATGAAGCCATCGGCGAAATCGGTACGGTCGTCGATGCGCTCGCGCGCCTGACGCACCATGACCGCCTCGCGCCGTATCCGTTGCAGCGCTTCCGGGTCGGGCGTGACCTGTTCCGGCGGCAGGCCGTCGATACGCTGGATATCGAATTCACGCGTCCGGGGTGTCAGCTCGCGCGTGTGCACATTACCGTCGCCGGTGCGAACCAGCAGCCGGCGCGGCGCGGTTTCGTCGCGACCGAAGCCGACCAGAAAGACACCGTTGGACGCTTGCTGCAACGGGCGGCCGTCGAGCTCGATCTCCGCATCCACCGGGGCCCGGCCGACGATCAGACCGCCCTGCACCGCTTCACCCTCGAGTTCTAGCAGACAATCCTGCCCTGCCTGAACCAAGGAGCACAGACAGACCAGCAGTCCCGCAACCAGCAAGAACTTTCCGAGCATCCCCTGAAAAACTGCCGGTCGGTGGTCGGGACTCGGGACTCGGGACTCGGGACTCGAGGGCGTATCGGGTATCGAGCGGGTTTTTCGATAACGGGCACATTCGGTCCCGCGGGCTCCGGCCTCAAATTCCCGGCACCGGCCTTTGCGGGCCATCGAGTCCCGAGTCCCGGGTCCCGAGTCCCGAATCAGAAATTTCTCAAGCATCGCCGCCCTGCCGAATAATCAATTCCTGTCCGGGCCGCAGCACGCTGTCGGCGTCCAGGCCGTTCCAGCGCATCAACTCGTTCATGCCGACGCGCTGGCGGCGCGAGATCAACCACAGTGAGTCGCCCTGGCGCACCACGTAGCGTCCGTTGTCGGCCGACGGCGATCGAACGGCACGATCGGTCTCGATCACCAGGCGCTGACCCGGCCGGATCAATGTGTTCGGTCCAAGGCCGTTCATGCGCTGGAGATCGCTGACACCGACGCCATAGCGGCGCGCGATCAGCCACAGGTTCTCGCCCGAACGCACTCGGTGAATGAACCGGTCGGTCGGGAGCAGCTGCTGCTGCAGTGCGGCCAGCTCGCGGTACCCGCGCTGATAGTCAGCGTCACCGTCAGGCACGTCATCGGCGGGCTTTCCGGGCATCCGGAGCGTTTGTCCGGCGATCAGCCTGCTGCTGTCGAGATTGTTGGCTTTTTTCAGCGCGTCGATGGTGGTGCCGTGACGACGTGCCAACACCGACAGGGAATCGCCGCGCTTGACGCGAATCTGCTGCCACTTGATCGGAGGCGGCGCAGGGAGATCCTGTAATGCCGCGGCGACGCGCTCGGCCGCAGACGCCGGCACCACGACGTACGACGGCCCGCTCGGCGGGGTCAGGTGGCGATTCAGGCCGGCGTTCAGCGTCACCAGTTCGGCAAGGTTCAGTTCCGCGCGCAAGGCCAGTGCCACAATGTCGACCGGACCCTCGAGTTCGATCGTGGCGACCTGCGGACTGTCCTCCAGCGTCGGCAGCACAAAGGCATAGCGCACCGGGTCACGAAACAGACAGCCCAGGCCTTGCAGCTTGGGCACGTAGCCCAGGGTCTCGCGCGGCAGCGGCAGTTCGTGCCACTCGGTGCCCAGTCCGCGCGCGGCATTGCGGCGAATCGCCCGACCCACCCTGCCCTGGCCGGCGTTGTAGGCGGCCAGCGCATGCGCCCAGTTGCCATCGAACAGTTCACCCAGGTACTCCAGGTAATCGAGGGCCGCGCCGGTGGCGGCGACGAAATCACGCCTTCCGTCGTACCAGTCGTTGATGGTGACGCCGAAATCACGCGCGGTGCCGCTTAGAAACTGCCACGGTCCCGCGGCCCGGCCATGCGAATAGGCAAACGGGTCGAACGCACTCTCGACCACCGGCAGCAGCGCCAGCTCGCCCGGCAGACCGCGCTGTTCGATTTCATTGACGATATGGTAAAGCCAAGGCTGCGCGCGGTTGAGGACCCGCTGCATGTACTCGGCGTTGGTGGCGTACCACTCGGCCCAACGGGCCGCCGAGCTGCCATCCAGACAACTCGAAATGCTAAAGCGATCGACCAGCCGGGGCCAGATCAGCGGCACGCTACCGTGTTGTTCCGGCGCCCTTGTCTTTCGATCCATCGCCAGCCGTTCGAAGGCTGCATCGACCGCGGCAAACGGATCGGAGGGTGAGGGTTCGACCTGCTGTGCCAGCGGTTTCCGGATTTCGACGTCCGATTCGGACTGCGACGGGTTGACGGCGCAACCGGCGGCGAACAGGGAAATTGCTGCGGCGCACGCGGTGGCGAGTGACTTACGCTTGGGCATCGACGATCCGTTTCATCATGGGAGATCAAGTCTTACTAATACAATCAGAAGTATTAGTAAAAAACCGGCGCGGGTTGCGCGGCATACCTTTTCAGCGTCTCGGGCACATGGCCCGTACAACGCAGGCGGTACAATACCATGGCACTTTCATACAAGTAACTCGATATCTTGCAACCCGATCTTGAAACGATTCTCGCCCGACTCGAAGACGCCGGCCATCCCATCACCCGCAGGGAGCTGTCCGATGACTTCGGGCTGGACCACGCCGAGTCCGACCGGCTGATCAAGCCGCTGCTGCTGGAACTGATCCGCCAGGGTAAGGTGGTGCGCAACCGGCGCGCCGCCTATGGTCTGGCCGAAAACATGGACCTGATCAAGGGCCGCATCAGCGCGCACGCCGACGGATTCGGCTTCATGATTCCCGACGAGGACGGCGACGACCTGTTCCTGGCCCCGCGCCAAATGCGTCAGGTCTATCACGGCGACCGGGTGCTGGCCGCGGTCAGCGGCGTGGATCGCAGGGGCCGCAAGGAAGGCCAGATCGTCGAAGTCATCGAGCGCGCCCACCAACAGATCGTGGGGCGATATGTTGCCGAAGGCGGCGTGGCCCAGGTGGTGCCCGACGACCCCAAGCTCACCCACGACGTACTGATTCCCGAAGGATCGAGCGCAGACGCCAGGCCGGGCAAGATTGTCGTTGCGCGCATCACCAGCCCACCGACGCTGCAGCGTGGCCCAGTCGGCGAGATCATCGCAGTGCTGGGGCATGCCGACGAGCCGGGCATGGCCACCCAGATCGCGATCTTCAACCATCAGTTGCCGGCCGAGTTTCCCGAAGACGTCGAACGCCAGGCCGAGGATTACGGCGCCGAGATCGACCAGGACATCGCGGCACGCCGGACCGACCTGCGCGACACGCCGCTGATCACCATAGACGGCGCCGATGCGCGCGATTTCGACGATGCGGTCTATGCCGAAAAGCACCGCGATGGTTATAGGCTGACCGTGGCCATCGCCGACGTCAGCGAGTACGTCAAGCCCGGCACGCCGCTCGACGACGAGGCACAGAATCGCGGCACATCCACCTACTTCCCCGACCAGGTGGTGCCAATGCTGCCCGAGGCGCTATCGAACGGTCTGTGTTCGCTAAATCCGAAGGTCGACCGCCTGGTGCTGGCCTGCGAAATGCATATCGACGCTGCGGGAAAAATCACGTCCAGCCGGTTCTTCGAGGCCGTGATGCGGTCGGCCGCGCGCATGACCTACGACCAGGTCCGCGACATGATCGAACGCGACGATGAGCAACTCAGCGAACGCTTCGGCCACGTGCGTGGCAACCTGGACTGTCTGTTCGAGGTCTACCGCCTGCTGGCCCGACGCCGCTCCTCTCGGGGCGCGATCGATTTCGATTCCAGCGAAGTGCAGTTCGTGTTCGACACCGAAGGCCGTGTCGAGCAGTTGCAGCGGCGCACCCGCCACGACGCCCACCGGCTGATCGAGGAATGCATGATCGCCGCCAACGTGGAGGCGGCGCGGACCGCCGAGAGCAATGAACTGCCGACGCTGTTTCGGGTACACGATGTTCCGCCGCCGGACAAGCTGGCCGAACTCGAATCCTTCCTGTCGGCGCACGGACTGAAGGTCGACTGGAAGGACGATCCGGAACCGGCCGACCTGACCCGCATCCAGAAGAAGGCGCGCGGTACGCCCATCGCCCCGCTGGTCGATGCCGTGCTGCTGCGCAGCCTGGCGCTGGCCGTGTACCAGCCGGAAAACCGCGGGCACTTCGGGCTTGCGCTGGACGCCTACGCGCATTTCACCTCGCCGATTCGCCGCTATCCCGACCTGTTGCTGCATCGCGCGCTGAAGCATCACCTGCGCAAGCAGTCAAAAAAGGCCTACCCGTACCCAGCCAAGCGCATGACCGAGTTCGGCCGCGAGTGCTCGTGGCTGGAACGGCGCGCGGAAGATGCCAGTCGCGAAGTCGACGAGCGGCTGAAATGCCAGTACATGCAGCGCCATATCGGCGATGAGCTCGAAGGCGTAATCACCGGCGTGACCGGCTTCGGCGTATTCGTGGAAATCATCGAGATGGGCGTAAGTGGCCTGGTGCATGTGACCTCGCTGCCCAACGACTACTACCATTTCGATCCGGTCCGGCGCGTGCTCACCGGCGAACGCCGCGGGCTGCGCTACCGCCTTGCCGACCCGGTCCGGGTCGAAGTGATGGCAGTCAGCGTCGATGAGCGCAAGATCGATTTCCGCATCGCCGGCGAGCACCAGGACGCCGAGCCTGAAAAACGCGCGGGCGGCCGGCGCAAAAAATCAGGCAAGCCCGGGCGCGGCAAACGGCGTCGGGGTGGCGGCAAGGGCGGCGACAAGGCCGACAGCAAGGGCGGCAAGACGTGAAACGCGAGCGCGCCTGCGGAATCAATGCCGTCGACGCGCTGCTGGCCCACCACCCCGAGCGCGTCATTCAGCTCTGGGCCGGCGGCAGCGGTCCGCGCATTCAGGCACTGCTGGAAAAAGCCGCACGCCACGCCATACCGATCCAGCAGGCCCAGCCGGGCGCGCTGGACAAGCTTTCCGACGGCGAAACGCATCAGGGCATCGTGGCCGAATTCCGGGCTGCCGAACCTGTCCAGGAAGCCGATCTCGACGAAATCGTCGAGCGGGCCGGCTCGAATGCGCTGCTGCTGTTGCTCGATCAGGTGCAGGACCCGCACAATCTGGGCGCGTGCCTGCGATCGGCCGCCGCAGCCGGCGCACACGCGGTGATCGTCCCGCGCGACCGCGCCGTCGGCATGACCCCGGCGGTGCGGCGCACCGCCGCCGGCGCAGCCGAGATGGTGCCGCTGATCGAAGTCGCCAACCTGGCCCGCTGTATCGAGCACCTGCAGAAATCCGGCGTCTGGTGCATCGGACTGGCCGGAGAAGCCGCGACCAGTCTCTACCAGACCGATCTGACCGGCCCGCTGGCACTGGTGACCGGCGGCGAGGAACACGGCCTGCGCCAGCTCACCCGCAAACGCTGCGACGCGCTGGCGCGGATTCCGATGATCGGTGGCACCGAAAGCCTCAACGTATCGGTTGCCACCGGTGTGGCCTTGTTCGAGGCCAACCGCCAGCGGGGTGCGGCATGAAGGCCGAGCAGTCGTTCGCCATCGACCTGCCCGACTGGTGCCGGGACCTTGCCGCCGAACTGCCCGATCGCCTGCCCGACCCGGTCGACCGGATGCGCCTGGCCATAGACCTTTCGCGGCGCAACGTCGAACAGGGCACCGGAGGCCCGTTCGGTGCCGTGGTCAGTTCGATCGCCGACGGCCGACTGATCGCGATCGGAGTCAACCGCGTCGAGCCGGAACTGTGCTCCAGCGCGCACGCCGAAATCGTCGCGCTCAGTCTGGCTCAGGCGCGGTTGGGCAACTGGAACCTGGCCGAAGTGGGGCCGGCGCCGGTCGAGCTGGCGACATCCTGCGAGCCATGTGCCATGTGCCTGGGCGCCATTCCCTGGTCGGGCGTCAAGCGGGTGACCTGCGGAGCAATCAAGGACGATGCCGAAGCTGCCGGCTTCGATGAAGGCGAGCGCACCACCGACTGGATCGGCATGCTGAACCGGCGCGGCATCGATGTCGAGTCCGGTCTCCTGCAGGCCGAAGCCGCCGAGGTACTGCGCGACTACCAGCGAAGCGGTGCGCGTATCTACAACCCTTGAGCCGGGACCGGTCGGCATGCTCGAACTCTTTCTCCGCTTCGGGTGCAATCGGGCCTGCCCGATGCCGGTCCCCAGTACTCGACGCCATCGGAGAATGTGACGACCATGACCAGACTCGCCGCCGGGATCCCCGTTGCACTGTTGCTGTCGTGTTTCGCCTGCAACAGCGCCGCCCAGGAACACCGCCTTCGAATCGACGGCATCGACCTGATGGTCGAAATGGATCCCGACCTGCAAGCCGGCGAGGATGGTCACCCCTGGACCGAATGGCTGGCCAACACGCTTCGAGCCGCGACCACCGTAACCGGCGGCTTCCCGCGCGAAGGCGTGCGAATTCAGCTTCAATCCACTTCGCGTTCATCCAGCGCAATTGCATTTGGCCAGGTTCGCCGCAGCCGGCCACCCCGGCTTCGTTTCTACGTCGCGCCCGACGCCAGCCTCGCCGGGCTGAACGCCGATTGGCGCGGCTACCACGAATTTGCGCACCTGTTGATCCCGTTTCCGGGCAATGACGATATCTGGTTTACCGAGGGCTTTGCGTCCTACTACCAGTATCTGCTGCAGTCGCGCGCTGGCGTGATCACCGAACGCAAGGCCTGGCACGAATTGCTCGACGGCTTCGAACGCGGAGAGCGGGATCGCAGCGGCCGCGGCCGGACGCTGCGCTCGCTGAGCCCCGACATGTGGCGCGAACGTGCGCACAAGCGCGTGTACTGGACCGGCGCGGCCTTTTTCCTGCGCGTCGATACCCGGCTGCGCACGGAAAGCGGTGGCCGGCATTCGCTGGACAAAGCACTGGCGACGTTTCACGAATGCTGCATGGACCGCTATCGGCGCTGGAACGCCAGACGGCTGGTGGAAACACTGGGCGAAGTCAGCATTGGCGAAATCTGGCACCAGGAATATCGTCGCACCATAGACGAACGGGCCGAACCGCTGTATCGCGACGCCCTGACCCGGCTGGGCATTTCCAGGCAAGGGCGTGTTCTGCGTCTGGACGATTCGGGGCCCTCGAAAGCGCTTCGACAGGCAATTGCCGGCCCGCGCTCGCCGTTCAATTCCGGGCGGTTCGCCGGACCGGACGAGGTCCTTCAGGAACCTGCTTCGTCGGCGCCATAGTCGATCGCGACAATAACCAGCCGCCTCGGGCCTGAAGGCGTCTCCACGGCCGCTTCCTCGTCCAGCGACTTGCCCAGCAGACCGCGCGCCAGCGGCGAGTCCACCGATATCCAGTTATGTTCCGGGTCGATCTCGTCGGCGCCGACGATGCGATAGCTCGATTCGCTGCCGTCGGCATCTTCCACGCTCACCCGGGCGCCAAAGTACACCCGGCTCGGGTCCGACGGCACCGACGCCACCGGCTTGGCCTCGTCGATCCGCTTGCCCAGATAGCGAATTCGGCGGTCCATCTCGCGCAACTGCTTTTTACGATAGATGTATTCGGCATTCTCCGAGCGATCCCCTTCGGCCGCGGCCGCGGTCAGTGCCGACACGACCTCGCGACGGTCGATCCACAGTTGCTGCAACTCGACCTTCAGACGCGCCAGCCCGTCGGCCGTGATGTACGGGCTGGATTTCGGTTGTGGTGGGCGCCAGCGACTCATGCTGCATGTTCTAACACATCGTCGGTTTTTTTCCCGATCACCCGATATCTGCGGTTGCGCTTTTGACAACTGGGTTTCATACCCAATCAGGATTTCTTGCGACCTTTTAGGCTGGCCGGGCGTCTATGCACTGAGATGAGCGAAAACGCCTTTAACAAGCCGCTGGACGCGCCCTGCCTGGCCAGGCTGCAGGCCCGGTGCCGGCAGACCCAGGAGCGGGTGTACCGGATGTTCGTCGACCCGGCCTGGAACCTGGCAATCCGGCTGACCGGCTGCGACGCAAGTGCCTGGGATGCGGTGCAAGAGGCGTTTGTGCAGGCGTTTCGCCAGGTCCGGCAACTGCGCGACGAAACCGCTTTCGGCTTCTGGCTGCGGCGCATTGTCGTCAACCAGGTCATGAACGGGCATCGCCTGCGCAGCCGTGAAAGCGGCCAGATGCCGACTGACCGTTCCGGCGGGTCGCCCGACCCGGCCTGGCTGGACCTGGAACAGGCCCTGGCAGCGCTGGACCCGCACGACCGCATGGTGCTCTGGCTGCACGATGCCGAAGGCATGACTCACGAGGAAATCGCTTCGCTGGCAGGCAAGACCGTGTCCTGGTCCAAAACGCGCCTGAGCCGAACCCGCGCACGAATGCGCCAGACGCTTGACCGCGAAACAGAACCGACCCCGAGGTTGATCCGACTATGAGCACCGACCCACTGTCCGACCCGCTGAACCTGCGCGATCTGCCGACCGCCACGGCGCCCGAAACGCTCTGGCCGGCAATTGCGTCAAGACTGCGCGATGACGACCGTCGACCGCGACCGCCATGGCTTCTGCCGCTGGGGCTCGCTGCCACGCTGATTCTGGCCGTGGTCTGCGCTCGATTGATCGAATTCACGCCTCACGAACAGCCCGCTGCAAGCGGCTCGATGTCGGAACTTCAACTGGCACGCGCGGCATCGGCCCGCCTTGAACAGCTGTTGCGACATCAGCGTCACGGGCTGCTGGACGCGTCCTCGGTCGAAACGCTGGCCTGGATGGAGAACGAACTGGGCTGGCTGGACATGCAGCTGACCAACAACCCCACTGACATCGAGCTTTGGCAACAGCGCGTGGAGTTGCTGCAACAAATGACCCGGAACTACGAACGCAACAACTGGCAGGCCGGTATCCGGCTCGCGAGTTACTGAACCGTACGCCAAATTCAGGAGAATACCGATGAAAACCAGAAACATGAACTTCCGCCGGCTGATCTGCGCATTGGTCATCCTGGGCCTGTCCGCCACCACCCAGGCGCAACAGGACCGCGAGCCCGATGCCGCCGAGCTTCAAAAGCAGCTCAGGGAGGCTCGCATGGAAATGGCCGAGGCCGCGCGCCGCATGGCCCGCCTGCAGCGTGAAATGGGCAAGCACCAAGGCAAGATGGAAGCGATGCATCTGCGCTTCTCCAACGGCGACAATGGTGACCTGACAACCCTGCTGGAGGGCATGGACGAACTGCGCATCGGGGAACTGGCGCTGGAAGACATGCCGCCACGGCTGGGCGTGCTGCTCGGAGGACCCGGAACCGACCAGGCCAATGAAATCGTCGGACTTACCCCCGGCGGCGGCGCCGAAGCAGCCGGCCTGCAGCGAGGGGATCTTCTGGTCTCGGTCAACGGCCGGGCGGTCGGCACGGACCAGCCGGATGAAGTTCGCGAAATACTGGCCGAAGTTGAAGCCGGTGCAACCGTGCCGGTCGTGGTCGAGCGCGACGGCGAACAACTGAACTTTGAAGTCGAGACATCCTCTGCATTGCGCGATGTCAGGGTGATGGTCCGGAGAATGGCGCCCGACGGTGACGGCCATGAGCGAGAAATCATCATCAGGGGCCCGGATGCGCTTCCGCCGATACCGCCGATGCCGCCGCTCGCACCCCGCTTTTCAGGCCTTGGCAGGGATTCCGACCTGATCAGCAACCACGCTGGTCTGGAGCCGTACTTCGGCACCGCCGATGGGGTGGTGGTGCTGCGCATCGATCCGGACAATGCCTTCAACCTGCGCGACGGCGACGTCGTGCT
Source organism: Wenzhouxiangellaceae bacterium (assembly GCA_040904965.1). GTDB lineage: Bacteria > Pseudomonadota > Gammaproteobacteria > Xanthomonadales > Wenzhouxiangellaceae. The sequence goes on along the minus strand of JBBDSL010000034.1, from coordinate 29,817 downwards.
CAGCCTGGACAACGAAACAGTGCAACGGCCGGTTGAACTGGGCCGGCTGCTTCTCGGCCATGCGCCGGGCGACCAGGTGGTCATCGAGGTCATGCGCCAGGGGGTGCTCACGCAGTTGCAGGCAACCGTTCCCGAACGCAGCAATCCGCTGGCAGGAATTCACCGGATCAAACTCAGGACAGTCCCGGAACCGCCGGAAGCCCCGGAACCGCCTGAACCTCCCGGCCGCCCGCAATCGCTCTGAAAATCGATCCGGCGAGGCGCCGGCAGCGAGGCTTATCGAAAATGCCCTTTCTGGCGGGAACCGCAGATGGCCGCAGATGAACGCAGATTAAAAAGTTCACACGCTTGCAAAGTGTTATTCGGGAAAAGAAAAGTCATTGGTGAATCGCTCGGATCAATCGGCTTTTATCCGCGTTCATCTGCGTCCATCTGCGGTTAAAAAATGCCTTTCCGGAACCTGGCCGGGCTTCATATTCAGCAGGGAAGCTCACGACGCTCGCAAGCGCGTCACCAGTTGGGTCGCCAGCCTGCCCTTGAGCCATTGAACGAAAGATTTGGCGTCCGGGTTGATTTCCGGATCGAAGCGCGCGGCGGTGCCGATCACGTTGACCTTGACGGTACCGCCGGCCAATTCCAGGTGGGCCTTGTCCAGCGCCTCCAGCATGCGGTTCATGACCGCCTCGGCACCGGCCTCGTCGGTCATCGGAAGAATGGCCAGCGGAATATGGCGGTCGCTGGTACCCAGCGTTCCCAGGAGATCGAGATCGCGCAGGTGCGGCGGCAGAATATCGAATACCTCAGGCATCAACTCCTCGATTTCGTCCGTGGAGATCGCTCGCCAGTCCTGCTCGTTTTCGTGCACCTGCGCAATCATCAGCATGATGCATGAAAAAAAAGTGTCGTAGCGAATACAGGTGGCAATCTCGCGCTTGAGGAAAAAACCGGTGGCTGCAGGATTCATCACCGCACCCGGGATGAATTCCACCCGGCTCTTGCGTTTCAGGCGCGCCAGCGTCTGACTGTAGATCGACTCGATGCGCTCTGCGGAATAGCCATGCGTGCCGAGTTCGCGCTGCAAGGTATCGCCAAGGGTGCTCAGGTTCGGTTCGCGTTCCACGATCTGCACCAGCTGGTCGGCCAGTTCGGAATCATCCCTGGTCTTGCTCTTGTTGAGCAATTCCACCAGCCGGGTGGTACGGAAGGTACTGGTGGAACGATCCATGCTTGCGTCCAGTCCGGCTTCGATGCGTTCGACCACCGACTGCGACACGCCTTGTGCACGGATTTTGCGCACCAACTCCTGGCGGGTCTTCTTGACCTCCGCGCGCAGGCCGCGCGAGTCGACGCCGGGCTCCTGGCCGACCAGCTCTCCGCTGACCCGATCGATGTATTCGCTGAGCGCGCCGGAAAGCAGATCCTCGTCGCCGCTGCCGCCCTGGCGCAGCTCGGCGGCCAGCACGATCAGGCGGGCGGCCTCTTCCGGCTCACGCCGAATTTCGCGCAATAGTTCGTCTACCGAGAATCCAACGCTGTCGGCACCCTGCTCGAGCACCTGAACCAGATCTTCGCCCTGAAGTTCGGTGGTCAGCTGGTTGACGAACTCGATGTATTCGGAGAGCTTCATGCCTTCGGCCAGCAGCCCCTCCTTGAGCATTGGCAGCAGGCGCTTGAGATCGCGCGCTTCGGGAAGGACCCGGCGTATGATCTGCGCCAGCCGCCCGGCCGATACCTGTCCCGAGCGCCGTTCGTCGCGCACGATGGAAACCACGGTCCGGCAGGTCAACTGGTCGAGTTCGCCAAGTACGCCCCCGCTTTCGGCCATCAGCCGCGCCGTTTCCTCCTGTCCCTCCAGCCCCCGGGAGATTTCGTCGCGCACCTGCGCAATGGCCCGCATCACACTGTCCAGCGAAACATCTTGGCCGTCTTCGGCTGAACCGGTATCGACCTGGGCGCCAAGCTTCCTGATCTGCTCGATCACACCGGCCTGCTGTCGCGCATCGGCCGTGGATGCCTGCAGCAGGTGCTCGGCCAGCTGGCCCGGTTGCTGCATCAGCGCGCGCATGGAAAACACCTTCTCGACCCGCGCCAGCAGATCTTCCGACACACCCGAAGACATCGTCGCCCTGCCACCGCCGGCCACCACCTGCTCGGCCAGACCGGTGAGCTCTTCCAGACCGTCGCGGCTGATCACCTCGTCATCATTGGTGAACTTGCGCAGCACCACGTGGTTGATCTTGATTGTATCCACCTGGTGGCGTCCGAGTTCCTGGCGCACGGCCTCGACATCACCGAAATCGTCGGGCCGGGTCACCACGCTCATCAACAGCTTGACTTCGTCAGGACCCGCGCCGTGCCGAAAAGTGACCGATTCCAGTCCCAGTTTCTGAAACACGCTCACAAGCCGGCCGGCGTTGAACCTGGCGTCCACAGGGTATTCCTCGACAAAGAACGAGCCCCGCTCGAGCATCAGCGTGAGCGAATCGACGTTCTCAAGACATTGGCCAAGCCCGGTCAGCAAAGTTTCGTAGGCCCGGTTGCTGACCGGGTGGTCGGGCCCGTAGGCGCTGGTATTGGTGACCGCCGAATTGAACTGGCGACCAACGATTTCGGCCTGCCGCTGGGTCAGCCCCGCTTTCGGGTCGTCCGCGGCACTCATCGCTCCGCCGGGTTCCAATGCAACAGCGCCGAACGCAACGCCTCGCAACTTGTAAAACGCTCCTCGCGCCGGGGCGCCAGCGCCTTGAGAATGATCTTCTCCATGGCCTCGTCGATATGCGGTGAACAATCAGTCGGCGACGCGGTAAACAGGGATTCAGGCCGCTTGATTTTGCGCAGAAGAATATGCTTCTCGCTTTCATCGGGGCGCAGCGGCAGGCGTCCGGCCAGCGCTTCGAACAACACCATGCCCATGGCGTAGATATCGCTACGGCGATCGGTATCCTGCGCCGCGGCCTGCTCCGGCGACAGGTACAGCACGCTGCCCACCACCAGACCCTGGCCCCAGTACTCGATGCGCGCGGTCTTGGCGATACCGAAGTCGACGATCAGCGGCCGGTGCGCGCTGTCGTCGATCATGATATTGGCCGGCTTGATGTCCTGGTGCACCACGCCTTCGCGATGCGCGTAGCCCAGGCCCTCCAGCACCTTGCACAGAATGTCGACCACGCGCGCGGGCGGAAGCAGGCGCCTGCCAACCACCGGATGCTTGAGGCGGTTGCGGATCATTCGCCCCAGATCGCCGCCGGTGACCAATTGCATGACCTGGTAGAAGTAGTCATCGTCCTCGCCCATGTCGAAAATGGGTACGATATACGGATGGCTGAGCACCGCCACGGTCTCGGCCTCATCGCGAAACTGACGCTGCGAACGGCCTGCATCGCCCGAGCGCCTGGGCAGCAGCTTGACCGCGACCCGGCGCTTCAATGACTTCTGGTAGCCCACGTAGACCCCGCCCATGGAGCCTCTGCCAAGCTCCTCGACGATGACCACGTTACCGAATTCGCGACCGATGACCGAGCGACAATCAAGATCCGCTACCTGCGCCATTCATCATACCCAGCAATAAACTGTGACGAATATAGAGCATGCATACAGTATTCGCAAGGCAATTCAAGACTTATCGAGACCGTGACTTTTTTCTCCAGAACAATGTTCTGCAAGCTTTTGATCTTTTTTTAATCTGCGTTCATCTGCGTCCATCTGCGGTTCAAAACAGCTTCGTAAACGGATTACACTCGCCCCCATGCGCATTGTTGCCCACACCTGCTCGAATACCGAAATCGTCTGCGCGCTGGGCCGGGCCGACTGGCTGGTCGGCGTGGACGACCATTCCGACTTTCCGGTCGAGGTGGTCGAACGGCTGCCCCGGATCGGCGCCGATCTGGATATCGATATTGACAGAATCCAGGTGCTGAAGCCCGACCTGGTGATTACCTCGCTGACGGTTCCGGGCCATGAACGCTGCCTGGAGCGAATCCGCTCGGCCGGCCTGCCTCACCTGGTGACCGAACCGCATTCGCTGGCCGATGTCGCCGCCGACATCCGTCGTATCGGCCGGGCGCTGGACGCCACGCCGCGCGCCGAACAGCTCGCCCGTCGTTTCGACGCGCTGGCCGGGATCAGACCCGCTCCGGATCCGCTGCCGGTGCTGGTCGAATGGTGGCCCAAGCCGGTCATTGCACCGGGTCGAAGATCCTGGGTCAACGAAATGCTGGCGCTGGCCGGCGGATTCAATCCATTCGCCGGGATCGAGGCCGAAAGCAGCGAAATCTCCACCGCGCAAGCGGTTGCGGCAGGTCCCGAGGCCATCGTCATGAGCTGGTGCGGCGTCGATGAATCCAAGTACCGCCCGCACATCGTCGAACGCCGCGAAGGCTGGCAGGATATTCCGGCGATTCGCAACCACCGAATTCATGCCATCAGCGAAGCCTGGCTGGGACGCCCCGGCCCCCGTTTACTGGACGGCATAGCACGGTTGCGCGCGGTCGTCGATGCGTGCCGCGCGAGCGGCTGACCGGTACAATACGCATCGATGAACAACACACCCCAATCCGAGGCGCCCGCGGTCGGTCTGGTCAGCCTCGGCTGTCCCAAGGCGCTGGTCGACTCCGAGCAGATCATCACCGGCCTGCGCCAGCAGGGCTACCGGCTGGTCGACGACCACGCCGGGGCGGACTTGGTGGTGGTCAATACCTGTGGTTTCATTGATTCGGCCAAGGCCGAGTCGCTGGAAGCCATCGGCGAGGCACTGAACAGCAACGGGCGCGTACTGGTCACCGGCTGCATGGGCGCAAAGCCCGAGGACATTCAGGCGATTCACCCCCGGGTGCTGGGCGTGAGCGGACCGCACCAGGCCGAGGCCGTGCTGGGCGCGGTCAACCGGCACCTGCCGCGACCGCACGATCCCTACGTGGACTTGGTGCCGCCGGGGGGCCTCAAGCTGACCCCGGGGCACTACGCCTACCTGAAAATTTCCGAAGGCTGCAATCATCATTGCCGCTTCTGCATCATCCCGGCGATGCGCGGCAGCCTGGTGAGCCGTCCGATCGGGATGGTGTTGCGGGAAGCCGGGCAGTTGGTCGAACGCGGCGTGCGCGAACTGCTGGTCATCAGTCAGGACACCAGCGCCTACGGGGTGGACACCCGCTACCAGACCGACTACTGGAACAACCGCGAGATCGAAACACGGCTGTACGACCTGGCGCGCGAGCTCGGCGAGCTGGACGCCTGGATCCGGCTGCACTACGTCTACCCTTACCCGCATGTCGACCGCATCATCGGGCTGATGGCCGAAGGCCGGATACTGCCCTACCTGGACATTCCGTTCCAGCACGCCAGTCCGCGAATACTCAAATCCATGCGCAGGCCCGCCTCGGCCGAGAATACGCTGGAACGCATCCGCGGCTGGCGCCAGACCTGCCCGCACCTTGTAATCCGCTCGACCTTTATCGTCGGCTATCCGGGCGAGACCGAACAGGATTTCCAGCTGCTGCTCGACTGGCTGGACGTTGCACAACTCGAGCGCGTCGGTTGCTTCAAGTACTCGCCCGTCGCCGGCGCCGCGGCCAACGCGCTGCCCGACCCGGTGGCCGAGGAAGTCAAGGAGGAGCGCTGGCACCGCTTCATGCAGCACCAGCAGCGCATCAGCGAATCCAGGCTGGCGCGACGCGTCGGCAACGTCGAACCGGTCATCGTCGACGCCGTCGAAGGCGATACGATTGTCGCCCGAAGCTATGGCGACGCCCCGGAGATCGACGGCAACGTGCTGATCGCGGGTTCGGCGGGCATCGAAGCCGGGGATTTCATCGATGCCAGAATCACCGGCAGCGATCACTACGACCTTTTCGGCGAACGCGTGAACTAATCGACCGGCGGACAATCTGATTGCCACACGTATTCATTCGGACAGCAAACCGAAATTCAACGGGAGTTTTCTCAAATGTTCAGTACCACATCGACTCGATTTTCTGCAGCACTACTCGCGCCGGCATTTTCGCTGGTTATTCTGCTGGCCGGCTGCGGTGGCGATGAGCCGCCGGAAGAGACCGCCGAGACCGGCGAAACACCCCAGATGATTCAGCGTGAAGCACCGAAACGCACCCCGGCCACCGAGCCGGAACCCGAAGATGCGGCCAACGACTTCCATGTCGTGCCGAGAGTGGATGGCGAACTCGAACACGACGGCATGGGGCTGGAGACCATGATTGACGCCAGCAGCAAGAAAGCCTATGCCGACAGCCTGCGCTGGATCGCACAGGACGTATCGCCGGAGCAATACGATCGCCTGGAACAATCGCTTCGCTACATCAAGGCGTACGACGCATCAGTGCTCGGTAACGAAGAAAAGTTTCTCGAAACCATCGACGGCAAGACCGGCCAGGAACTCATCGACCGTTCAAACAACCTGATCAAGGAACGGTACTAGCCGCGCACAGCGCGGTCAGGTAGAACAGCGCTGCGAGCCAGCCAAGCAGGCCCGTCAGCCCCGCCAGCTCGCAGGCGATATCGCTGATTCCGCGATTGGTTATACCGCGCTTGTCCCGGTTGGGCCGGCGAAAGCGGGCCTGGCAGTTGAACGGCTGGCAATTGAACGGTAAGAATGGCAGGATCTGCATCGGGATTACTCCATCGTTTGACGATGCAGTCATTCCATCATCCACCGTTCTCAAAACCTGAGAAGGGGGATCTACTCTTGCTGGCCGGCCACGGTCATCTCGTCCAGCAGCAGCGAGGGCACCTGAATATTGCGGCGCGTCTCCAGATCGCTGCCGGCCGCGACCAGACCGGCGAACATATCGCGCAGATTGCCGGCGATGGTGATCTCTTCGACCGGCCAGGCGATTTTTCCGTCCTCGACCCAGAAGCCCGAAGCGCCGCGCGAATAGTCCCCGGTGACCAGATTCACGCCCTGACCCATGACCTCGGTCACCACCAGTCCCCGGCCCATTTGCGCGACCAGTTGGTCGAAAGTCTTCTCGCCCGGCGCGAACACCAGGTTTCTGATCCCGCCGGCGTTGGCGGTGGTCTCCAGTCCCAGTTTGCGCGCCGAATAACTGCCCAGCACGTAGCGCTGCAGCACCCCGTCGTCGATCAACGAGGATTGTCGTGTGGCCACGCCTTCGCTGTCGAACGAGCTCGAGCGCGCAGCGCGCGGCAGATGCGGGTCCTCGACGATTCGAACCCATTCGGGAAACAGCTTCTTGCCCCGGGCATCAAGTAGAAAGCTCGAGCGCCGATACAGGTTGCCGCCCGAGACCGCTCCGACCAGGTGCTTGACCAGACCCAGCGCCACACTGTTGTCGAACAGCACCGGTATACGGCCCGAGGGTGCCGATCGAGCGCCCAGGCGCCGAATGGCGCGTTCGGCGGCCTTGCGGCCGGTCCTCGCAGGGTCGACCAGTGCAGTGAAACTTCCCTGCTCGTCCCAGTCCCAGTCGCGCTGCATCCCGGAGGCGTCACGCGCGACCAGCACGCAGGACTGGTCGAAGTGCGTGCTCCGCTGGCTGCCGACAAACCCGTGGCTGTTGGCGTAAACGCCGATGGCCGCTTCAGCCGATACCGATGCGCCCTCGGAATTCTCGACCCGCTTGTCGGTATCCAGCCCAGCCTGCTCGATTTCCCGGGCGCGCTCGATCAACGCCGTCATGTCCAGTTCGTGCGGATGCCACTGATCGAAATCCTCGATGGTGGTGGCCATCAACTCGGCCGGCGCGAGACCGCCGGCCGGATCCGGCTGGGTATGACGCGCGATCGCCAGCGCCTGGTCGACCGTGCGCATCAGCGATTCGGGCGCCAGATCGCCGGTCGAGGCACTTCCGCTGGCGCGGTTGATATATACCGTGACCGATACGCCGCGGTCGCGCGCGTCTTCCAGCACGTCGATTTCGCCCAGCCGTACCGTGACGTTGCGGCCGTGGCTCGATGACACGCTGACTTCGGCGGTGTCCGCACCGCCGGCCCTGGCCCGCGCCAACACCTGGCCGGCCGCGTCTTCCAGCATGACCCGTTCGCGCTCGGCGTCGTGCAACAGCAACACGCCCTGATCGGTCGAGCGGTTCATGACTTCGCTCATTGCGTTCCCCCCACCGTAAGTCCGTCGATTCTCAGTGTCGGCTGGCCGACACCGACCGGAATACCCTGGCCCTCCTTGCCGCATACGCCAACCCCGGAATCCAGTTCCAGATCCTTGCCGACCATGGCCACGCGGGTCAGTACGTCCGGCCCGTTGCCGATCAGGGTCACACCCTTGAGCGCGGGCCCCAGCTTTCCGTTTTTGATTCGGTAGGCTTCGGAAGCGACGAACACGAACTTGCCCGAGGTAATGTCGACCTCTCCTCCGTTGAAGTTGGCCGCATACACGCCATCGTCCACCGAGGCGATGATTTCTTCCGGCGGGTGCTCGCCGGGCAGCATGTAGGTATTGGTCATGCGCGGCATGGGCAGGTGGGCGAAGGACTCGCGCCGGCCGTTGCCGGTGGGTGCGACACCCATCGCCCGCGCATTGAGCTTGTCCTGCATCAGTCCGGTCAGGCGACCGTTCTCGATCAGCACATTGCGCGCGCCGGGCGTGCCCTCGTCGTCGATAGAAAGCGAACCCCTGCGGTCGACCAGGGTGCCGTCGTCGACCACCGTGCAATGCTCGGTGGCAATGCGTTCGCCCATGCGGCCGGAAAAAGCCGAAATGCCCTTGCGGTGGAAGTCGCCCTCCAAACCATGACCAATCGCCTCGTGCAGCAGCACGCCGGGCCAGCCCGGCCCCAGCACCACCGTCATGAAACCGGCCGGGGCGTCGACCGCTTCGAGGTTGACAAGGGCCTGTCGAACCGCCTCGTCGGCGAATTTCTGCCAGGCCTCTCGCTGAAGCAGCCGGGCCAGCGCATAGCGCCCGCCGCCGCCGGCGTTTCCGGATTCGCGGCGCTCGCCCTGCTCGGCGATCACGCTCACGTCCAGCCGGATCAACGGCCGCACGTCGCCGGCCAGCGTGCCGTCGCTGGCCGCGACCAGAATCGATTAGTGCTGGCAGGAAAGCGAAACGTTGACCTGGGTGATGCGCGGGTCAAGCGAGCGGGTATACGAATCGATGGTTCTCAGCAAATCGACCTTGGTGGCCGAATCCACGGCCTCCACCGGATTCTCCGAGCCATACAGCGCCGGCGTGCTGACCGGCCGGACCACCGGCGCCGTACCGGATTGGCCGGTGCGTGCAATGGCCCGCGCATTGCCGGCCGCCTGCATCAGCGCCGGCATGTTGATCGAGTCGGCATAAGCGAAACCGGTGCCGGTACCTGCGATCGCGCGCACACCAACCCCCTGGTCGATAGAGAAACTGCCGGACTTGACGATGCCGTCCTCCAGCCCCCAGCCTTCGCTCTGGCGATGCTGGAAGTACAGATCGCCGAAGTCCACCCGGCCCTCGACCAGTCGGCCGATGGCGCGTTCAAGATCCGCGCTGTCCATGCCGGCCGGGGCCAACAACGCGCTGGTTGCCAAATCAAGCATATTTCGGGAATTCCTTTTCAGTGTTACCGATATTCGGGCCGGACGGCCCGGATTCAACCGCCGTCGCGATCCTCGACTGCGATCGGCTCGATGACCGGTTGTCGCCAGCTGCCGGTGACCGAATATCTCACCTCGGAGATGCCGCTCAGCGGCCTGGAAAATATCTGCTGCAATGCCGCGCCGGCCGCCGCACCAACGGGCCCGCCGGCCAGTGCGCCGATTACCGGCAGCGCCGAACCGACGCCGGGGCGAACGATGAAGACCTGGTCATAGGTTCTGTTCTCCAGATCGGTGCGTCCGCGCATCCGAACCTCGGCGGCCGGGGCATCGATGCGCATGTCGTCGGTGGTCGCCGCACCGCCGGAAAGCTCGAAATGCCCGGCAACCCGATCGAACGACAAGCCGTCGCCGAACACATCCGAGAAATCCAGCCGGAGCCGTCGCGGGATGGAGTTCAGGCTGACCAGACCGAGCAGACGGCCGGCGCCGGGGCTGGCCTCGGGAATCACGCCGTCGGTCACCACCAGGTCCAGGCTTCCCTCGACCCGCTGCAGACTCAGGTCCAGTGGACTGCCCGGCCATCGGCCCTGCAACTCGATCGCCGCCTGTCCGCGCTGCAACGCGATGTCGAACCCGGCCCGATTGAGGGTCCGGCCGAGATCCGATGTCGTCAACCGCACCCGCATCCGGCTGGCCGGCTCGCCGCCATCGCTGACCCATTCCCCGGAACCGCTCAATTGGAGGCCATCGCGTCGACTGGTAACCTGCTCGATCTCAAGCCCGTCACTGCTGCGATGTGAACTCAGGCGGAATTCGCCAAGGTCGAGCGCGCCCCATTGCAGATTGCGGATCACGACATCGAATGCCGGGACGCGTCGCGGATCCAGGCGCGACGGCGGCGCCGCCGGGGTCGGCTCGTCAGCCTCCGAGACCGGCCAGATCAGGCGCGCCATGTCGGCGACGATGGAACGGTCGGCGACGCCGGAGACCGGGAACCGGATCGAACCCTCGACACGTTCGCCGCTGCCGTTCAAACGCCAGTAACGTCCTTCGCGAGCCAGGGCCAGTTCTATCGGTCCCAGCGAAGTGCCCTGGACACGAAGGTCGTCGACCGCCACGTCCAGCCAGCCCGACAGGCCGGCAATGTCGCGTCCGGTGTTGTTTTGAAGTCCGCTGACCGGAATCTCCGGCAGCAGGCCGATCCACTGATCAACCTGCAGTGACGGCAGGCGGCCGGCGACGACGAAATTCTCCCCGGCCGACAGATCGACATCCGTGCCGCCAAGACCGAGAGCCAGTTCCCAGTTGTCGGAACTCATCAACCACTGGCCGCCAATCCGATCTCCGATGTGGAACTGCACCGGACGCTGCGCGCCATCCAGCGGCAACAGGAGCGAGGATGGCCAGCGATCGGCTGCCTGTTTGCGCAGCGGCGCGGGAAGGTCCATCTCTACACCCTCAAGGCTGCTGCTCACACGCATCTCCAGACCCTGGTTATCGGCTGCCGAATCGCTGCGCGCAAACCCGATGTCAAACATCGCACTTCCATTCAGACGGCCCATGATCCCGGGAAGCGCGGATTTCCAGTCTGCCGGAACCAGTCCGCGCAGTGGAAACCGGCCCTGCAACACCAGGCTGAATTCGGGCTGGAACCGGCTCTCCAGAGCCACTTCGACAGGTTCCTCGATCATCGTCGCCTGGAGATTCGCCGGACCGAGGCGCTCGCGGGTGAACGGCAATTCTCCGGCGACTCCGGCCAGTACGATTCCTTGTTCTTCAACCGTCATCGCGGCATCCTGGAACAGGATCGAACCGAGCAGGCGCCAGTCCTCGCGCCGCTTGACCGGAAACCACAGCTGCGCCTCGGCAGCTGCAGCCCCGCGCCACTCCAGTTGGTCCAGCGCCCCATCGACGCCCCTGAGCGGCAGTGCCTTTGCCAATCGGGAAAGATCATCGGCGCTGCTGTTCACCGAGATCAGCCGCGCCTGGATCTCGGCATCGCGCACCTCGGCAATGCGTATCCCGGGCGCGCGCAATGTCACGCCTGCAACTCGCCCGGTGTCGGCGACGGCATGTATGGATTCGCCGGAAAACTCGACCGTGCCGGCCACCTGCTCGGCGACCGGCCAGTCTTTCGCATACGCCAGGCGCAAACCGGAAAAGGCGATGCGACTGTTGACCGCGCCCGGCGCGACATGCCGCTTCCAGACCCGCGGATCTCCGAATAACGTCGTCACGGCACTCGCCGAATCGACCGCCAGCAGCGCCTCGTCCAGCCACTTGCGCGTATTGGGGCCAATGCCCTTGTCCGGCAGCCAGCGACGTGGCGACTGCGAACTCATCCGCGGCGTATCGACCACCAGATCCATAAACGGCGTCCCGGCACCAAGCTCGATGGCGCCGTCAACAATAGCCGCAATCTCCGGATGCTCGAAAGCCAGTGCATCGAAAGTCACGCGATCGCGCTGCAAACCGATCGCACCGTTGAAACGGTCGAAGCTCAGCGGGTCCGGGTAAAGCGCCGGCAATTCGATTAACGCCGCGCCGGAGGGTCGGATCAGCATCCGGTCGCCGTCCAGCGCCAGAGCTGCATTGTCCAGCGACAGCGAAAATTGCGGCTTGCCCAGACCCAGGGCCAGTTCCTGCAGCAGGCCTTCGGCAGTGTACAGGGCGCCGGTCGCGTCCATCCCCAGGCGCAAGTCCGTGGCCACGCCGGATAACCGTTCGGGCCAGAATTCCAGGAATCCCAGCCACGGCTGCAGCAAGGCATGCAGGTAATCGAGCTCGATGCGGTCGGCCACCACAGCGTGTCGGTCCCTGCCGGTGCCGTACGCCAGACTGTCGATCAGCACCTCGTCGCCGTCACCGAACTCGCGCGCATTCAGCTCGACGGCCAGTTCGTCTTGGCCCCAGCGTCCGTCGAGTTCGAATCGGCTCGACATGCGGCCCGCAATCCCCCCCTGGGCCAGCGAATGAAGGTCCATCCGCCCATGAAAGCGCGCCCCGTCGCGGCGGTTCCACTGCAGCCACCACTGCATCTGGGCGCGCAGATCGGCCACGACCTCGGCGGTGGAATCAAAAGCCAGATGCGACAGGGCGATATTCGGCGCACTGGCAAAACCGCTGAGTGACTCCAGCCCGGAGTCAGGCATGTGCAGAATCAGGCGGGCTTCCATCAAGTCACCGGTTCCACCTTCGGGAAGCGCGTTCAGGCGAACCCGCAAGCGGTCGGCGGCGCGGCTCAACCTGGCCTGCGGCACCGACCAGTTCAGGTCGGGAAGACCGTGGGGAACAATTCGTATCCCGGAATCGCGCACGATCACGTCCCCGGCCGAAACCGCCTGCTCCCAGCCCTCGGCAAAGCTGCCGCCGCCAGCCAACCGCCAGCTCCAGCGCCCCTGCTGGTCCTGGGTCAGCACCAGGTTCAGCCCGAGCACAATCAGCTCGAAGCTGTTGCGACCCGGCCGGAGCAGGTTGTAAAGCTTGAACTCCAGCCGCGCCCGGTCGACATCGAGCAACCGGTGTTCCGGCGTCCCGACTTCCAGGCCCAGCAACGTGATCTGCGGTGACAGGTGCGGCCAACTGGCCTCAATGCGGTCGATACGCACCGGCCGCTGCAGGGATTGGGCGAGAAACCGCTCGACCACCGGGCGAAATGCATCGGCGTAGGGCGCGACCAGACGGCCGATGCTGACGATTACCGCCGAGGCGATCACGAACCAGACCAGCAATTTCCAGCACCGGCGCCGCAGGCGCCTGAATGCCCGCAGCAATCGCCAGTCCCGAATGCGTCCGGTCTTCGCAGTCAAAGCAGGACCACGTCGAACTGCTCCTGGGCATACTGGTCTTCGGACTGAAAACGAATATTGGTGCCCAGTTGCTCGGTCAGCTCAGCCAGTGAACCGGCGTATTCATCGAGCATTTTTTCCACCACCTGCGGTGCAGCCAGCACCATCAGGCGACCGGTTTCGAACTGGCGCACCGCGCGCAGGATCTCGCGAAATATCTCGGCGCAGACCGTTTCCGGCGACTTCTGCCAACCGCGACCGCCGCAATGCGGGCAGGGTTCGCACAGACGGTGCTCCAGGCTCTCGGTGGTCCGCTTGCGCGTCATCTCGACCAGGCCCAGCGCGGAAAGCTCGGATACCGAGGTTCTGGCAGGATCGCGCGCCAGCGACTGGTTGAGCATGCGCATGACCTGGCGCTTGTGCTCGTCGTCGGTCATGTCAATGAAGTCGATGATGACAATACCGCCCAGATTACGCAGCCGAAGCTGGCGGGCCAGCGCCTGGGCCGCCTCCATGTTGGTCTTGTAGACGGTGTCGGCAAAATTGCGCGTGCCTACGTAGCCACCGGTATTGACGTCTATGGTGGTCATGGCCTCGGTCTGGTCGATGGTCAGGTGACCGCCGGACTTCAGCGACACGTTGCGCCTGAGGGCACGCGAGATTTCGTCTTCCACGCCGTACAGATCAAACAGCGGGCCGGGTCCGGCAAACGACTCCAGGCGGTCGGACCATTCGCCGATGAAGGTATCGGCGAAGCCGCGCCCCTGCGCACAGGTTTCAGGATCATCGAAGCGCACCCGCTCGATTCCGGCGTGCATGAGGTCGCGCAGCGCCCGCAACGGCAGCGACAAATCCTCGTAAATGCAGGTGCCGGGCTTGCACCCGGCCTCCAGAGAATCGGCCAGACCGGCCCAGAGCCGGCGCAGATAGTCAAGGTCGCGCTCCAGTTCGGTCGGCCCCACACCCTCGGCGTTGGTTCTGAGAATCAGACCGCTGCCGCGCTGGTCGTGCTGGTCGTGCTGGTCGAGAATATCCTCGACAAGATCGCGCAGCCGGGCGCGCTCGATTTCGTTCTCGATCCTGAGCGAAACGCCGACGCTGCCGGAACCGGGAAGGTAGACAAGATAGCGCGAAGGCAGACTGAGCTGGGTCGTCAGGCGCGCACCCTTCGATCCCATCGGGTCCTTGACGACCTGCACCGGCAGGTTCTGGCCTTCGCGGATCATCTCGCTGATCGGCGGCACCAGCGGTTCGCCGTTGTCGTCGACCGCGTCGGATTCGAGTTCCGGTCGCGAACGCGCGATCTCGCCGGCATGCAGAAACGCCGTACGGCTCAGGCCGATGTCGACGAACGCCGCCTGCATGCCGGGCAGCACGCGCTCGACCCGGCCCATGTAAATGTTGCCGACATAGCTGATGTCGCCCATGCGCTCGAGATGCAGTTCCTGCAGCAAGCCGTTTTCGACCAGCGCAACCCGGCATTCGGAGGGCGTGACATTGATCAGCAATTCGTTACTCAAGATGCGTTCTCCAGGATTCCCAGGCAATCATATACGCAGCAGCGCTCAATACAGGCCAACGCCGGCACCCGCCCCGTGGAAGCTCAGAGCAGCCCGGCGCCGCGCAGCAGGCCGGCGGTCTCGTACAGCGGCAGTCCGACCACGCCGCTGTAGCTTCCGCTGATGCGGGAAATCCAGGCCGCGGCCGCGCCCTGTATCGCATAGGCGCCGGCCTTGTCCAGCGGTTCCCCGGAGGCGGCGTAGCGCTCGATCCAGTCGGCCGGAATTGCCTCGAAGGTCACCTCGGTGACACTGAGCACCGTTTCCATGTACGCGCCCGGTCCGCGCAGCGCAACCGCCGAATACACCCGGTGAGACCGCCCCGACAGCGATCCGAGCATCGCGCGAGCCTGGTCTTCATCGCCGGGTTTGCCGAGACACTCGTCATCGCGCACCACAACGGTGTCGGACCCGATCATCCAGCGCTCCGGCAGACGATCGGCGATTGCGCGCGCCTTGTCGGCAGCAAGGCGCAGGGCGTAGGCGTCCGGCGGCTCGCCGGGCAGCAGCCGCTCATCGATATCGGCAGGCCGGATTTCGAAGGCGGAAATGAGCACAGCCAGCAATTCCTGACGCCGCGGGGATGCCGACGCAAGCACCAGCTTTCGGTCCCGCTTGTCGCTTTCGGGGTACACGCAGGAATCGCTTTGCACGGATTCAGTCACGATGATAAGGATGACCGGACAACAGCGTCCATGCGCGATAGATCTGCTCGCCGACGATAACCCTGACCAGCATGTGCGGGAACGTCAGCGGACTCAGTGACCAGCGCAGCGGGCACTGCGCCAGCAGCTCCGGCGAATGGCCCGCCGCGCCGCCAATCATCAGCGACACCGGCTCGCCCAGCATCAACCAGTCGTCGAGCCGATTCGCGAGATCGCGGGTGGACCAGGCCGAACCGTTCTCGTCCAGCGCCACCCGGGGACCGGACGGCGCGCAGCGGGCCAGAAGCGCCTGGCCCTCGCGCTTGCGTTCGTCGCTGCCTGCATTTCGCGGGGATGCAACCTCGACCAGCTCCAGGCCGATCTGCGGCGGCATGCGCCGGGCATATTCGTGCCAGCCCCGGGCAACCCAGTCGGGCATGGAACGCCCGATTGCAATCAATCGAATCTGCAAGGTCGGCTCTGCAAGCGCGAACCGGCGTCAGTTTGACTGGGCCGGACGCTGTCTGGTGGTCTCGGCCCAGAGCTTTTCCAGGTTGTAGAACGCCCGCGTCTGCGGCAGCATCAGGTGAACCACCACGTCGGTCAGGTCGACCAGTACCCACTCGCCATCCTGCTGGCCCTCGACGCCCAGCGGCGCCGGCAGGCCGGTTTCCTTGATCTTGATGGTCAGGCGATCGGCCATGGCCTTGTTCTGGCGGCTGGAAGTACCGCTGGCCACCACCATGAAATCGGAGAACGTGTTGCGGTCACGGAGATCGAATACTTCCACGTCCTGCGCCTTGGCATCGTCGAGCACCTGCAATACCAGATCGCGCAGGGCGCACGGGTCGCCCTGTTCCGGTGCCGGCCGACTCGGCCCGCTGATGGTGCCGGCACCGCTCATGAGCCGGGTCTGCACTGCAACGGCTCGATGTCGTCACGCCGGGTATTGATCATATTTTTTCCGCTCATTGGTCGTCGCATGATATCGGGAACGATAGCAGAACGAGCTCGCGATCGGTTTCGATGCTGGTGTCGATCGGCGGACCGGCGACATAATTGGAGACTTCGCGCACCGTGGATTCGTCGATGAACACCCGTTCCAGCGTACCGACCACTTCGGCGCTGATCGGATTCTCGTCGCAGTAGATGCAGAAGCCGCGAAAATCGAGCACTTCCATCCGGTTGCCCGCGGGCAGCGTGGGCGGCAGCTCGGTATCGGCGATAATCCACCGTGGCGAATTGGCGTTGTCGTAGTAGAAGCGGATCCAGGCCTCGGCGGTCTCGTTGATCAGTACCGTCGAGCCGCCCGCCGCGGTGTCGGGCGAGAACCAGGTACCAAGCAGCGGCACCGGCTCGTCGCCGAACGCCGGGATTGTCGCACAGGTGCTTGCAGTGACCGGATCGAACATTTCCGCGCCGTGATTGCCATTCAGGCGCCAGGCGTACATCAACCGGTCTTCGGATATTTGCGTGACCTGCACCTCGCCGACCACCTTCAGCGACGACCGGATGTCGTTGCTGGTCGGACGAAACAGCACCGCGCTGAAGAACGTCCCGACCTCGGGCACCGTATTGGTAATGTAGAACGTCGGCACCCCGGCCTCGTCGTAGGTATACCAGATCGCGAAACGTCCGCCGCCGCCGGCCTGCCAGTCGATGCCCTGGTTGATCGGAACATCTCTGGCCGCACTCCAGGCGCCCCGGCCGGGGATCGGCGAGGATCCAAACGGCGGCGGGTCGTTAATTTCCACTGTCAACACTTTGGCCGTGACGACGACGCTGGCCTCGTCCGCCGCGTCGTTTTCCAGCACCACGAAATAGCGGCCACCCTCAGCATCGTCCACCTCGACGGTCCACTCACCGTTGTTCTCGGTGGCCTGCGCCAGCACCTGGTCCGGCGCCGCCGGCGTTTGCGGCACGGTCGCGGCCAACTCGTCGAAACCGCGCCGGCGGAGCGTGACGTCGGAAACCGATCCCTCGACCGTGACATCCAGTTCCAATTGGCCGGGCGGCACGTCGAAATACAGCAGGTCGTGAACTGCGCCGGCCGGCAGCACCACCGGATAGGGCTGGTCCTGGAACAGCGCGGTTTCGGCCGGCGCATTGGCGCCGGTGCGGGTCACACTTACCGGCACCATGCCGACGTCAGCCAACCGGTCAGGCGAGGTCGCAACCGCGATCACGCCCATCCATTTTTCGTCACGCAACATGGCCGGCTGGTCCCAGTACACCGGCACCGTCAGCGCACCGCCCGTATGGGCGCCGGGTGCGGTCACCACCAGGCTGGGGTCGGGCTGCTCGGCAAATACGGCAAACTCGAACGGCACATCGTCGCTTGCACCCGCGCTCGACGAAGTAAAGCTCTGCACGTGAATCCACCAGCTGCCGGGTTCCGGGATTTCGATATCGCAGCGCTCCAGCTCATCGATGGAAATCGAGGCGCAGACCTCCTCATTTTCCTGGGCAACGCCGTCCCCGTTCAGATCCCGACCGATGAAAAGATCGATATCGGACGCTGTCGAGGCGAACGTTTCGGCGAACAACAGGAGCGCGCCGGACGGCACTTCAATCAACTCGGTTGTGGTTCCGGCCGAACTGTCGTAAGGATCTGTCCGGGTCGGGTCCTGCGCCAGCGCAGGTTCGCGACTTTCGGGCAGCAACAGCGGGCTGGTACGCAACACGAGTTCGTCGACGCCGACCAGCTCCTGAATCACCAAATCGTCACGCCCGCGGTTGCTCTCGGAAGTATAGCTTTGCGCACCGGGAAGCTCGCCGGCAGCCATGAAAGCGCCCACCGCCAGACGCTGGGTGGTGAAGTCGCCCGAACTCGGGCTCAACACCACACTGCCGGCACCCCATTCGCTCAGGTCGACTCGGCCGCGCGAGACCGTGATCTGGATTTCGCGCTGCTGGCCTTCGGCAAGCGTGAACAAACTCGGCGTCACCTCGATATCCAGGTCGCCTTCGCCGCTGACATTCCAGGTGCCGGCACCCAGGGCACGCACGGTGCGGGTGAACTGGCAACTGCCCACGCAATTGTCGCTGACCACGCCTGCCAGATTCAGTGCGCCGGGGTCGCCCCCCGAGGTCGGGTTTGCGGCCAGGAAATTGGCTTGGGAGACCGGAAGATACAGCCCGATCTGTGCGGCCAGATCCACCTGCACGCCGCCCGCGCCGCGATCCGGAACGCGTGCCTCGGAATCGTCCGAGTTGCGCACGATATCGGCCGCGGCCGTGGTTTCCAGCGCCGAAACGACTTCGGCCACCCCCCAGTCCGGATTCGCCGAACGCAGCAGCAGCGCCGCGCCGGCCACATGCGGCGCCGACATCGACGTGCCGGTCAGGAACATGGCCTGAACATCAGCATCCGGTCCCGGGCCGGTGCCGGCCTCGTCGGTCTGGGTGCCGGCAGCAAGAATGCTGGTGCCGGGCGCGGTCACGTTGGGTTTCATCAGGTCGGGTGCGCCGACCGCCGGGCCGCGCGCACTCGAATCATTCAGGCGCCCGGCGATCTGCGGGTCGACAAATCGACCGGTCCCGGTCAGCCGACCCTGGTGGCCGCCGCCCGACTCCAGCCACTCGCGCAGCCGATCGCCGTCGCTATCGCCTACATGTGTGGCCGGCAGGCAGTGCTCATCGGCGACTGTGCTCTCTCCTTCAAAATCGGTATTGGCCAGGATCATGCCGGCCGCACCGCCCAGCTGCACGTTCCTGCCCTTCTCCACGCGCCCGTATTCGCCACGGTCGCAGACCACGATCTGGCCATCGAAAGTGCCGGCCGGGAACGGATTGCTGGCGCCGGTGTTGTCGTCACACTGCGGGCCCAGTTCGGCCGGACCGGTACCGCACAGCGCATTGCCGAAATCGCGCGCGTGCACGATCGGAACCACGCCGGTACCGCCGCTGATGCCCTGGCCCACCAGATCACCCAGAGGGAACGGTCCGCCGCTGACGTCGATCAGCCGGTTGGCCAGGATGCGTCCGTGCAGCGCGTTGGCCACGGCCATCACCCACGGGGTATTGGCCGGGCTGCCGACGGTCGAGTCGTTCGGCCCGGAGTTACCGGCCGAAACCGCGGCGACCACACCGGCTTCACGCAGGTTCAGGAACAACCGCTGGTTGCCGCCCAGGCTCCACGGATCGTCCGCAGGACCGCCAATCGAATAATTCACCACATCGACCTCGTCCGCTATGGCCTGCTCCAGCGCCGCCGATGTCGCGGATAAGGGACAGACGAAATTGCCCGCCGGCTCGTCCGGATCGGCCTCGCAGGCCTTGTAGGAGATAAAACTCGCGCGCGGGGCGACGCCCGATGTTGAAAACTGTATGTTAGTGGCCGGACCACTAGCACCATCGGGATCCGACTCCAAGGTCAACGGCAGCCCGACTGCAGTCGACGCGGTATGCGAGCCGTGCCCGTCCGGGTCGAATCCGTTGGTGTCTTCGTCGGTAAAATCGTAGACCCCGATCAACTTGTCGTTGCAGGGAATATCCAGCACATCGTCGTTGCACAGGCCGAAAAATCCGTCGCGCGGGTTGGTCACCGTCAAATTCGATTGCGACGGGTCGAAGAAGACCGAATCCCAGTTCACGCCGGTATCGATCACGCCCAGCACGGTGCCTTCGCCCCGGTTGGGATCGGGCGCGCCGGTCGAACCGTTCCAGAACTGCGGCGCATTGATCCACTGCGGGCCCGCGTCGGTCTGCACGTACTGGATGATGTCGGGCTGCACCGAGCGAACGCCGGGCATTGCCGCCAGGCGCTTCGCGTCGGCCGCGCTCATGGGCGCGGCGAAACCGTTTCTGAGATGCCGATAGACGAACCTGGGCTCGACGTCGATCCCGAGTTCGGCCTGTGCGCGCGCCAGAACCTGGCCGCGCTGGCGGTCAAGATACGCGGCGTAATCGCGAACCGCCGTCGAATCGGTGCGCAACCGGGAGGCCCCGGTTACCGAAGGGGCGGTCGGCGCCAGCGCCTTTTGCAGGCGCGTGCCGCCGGCGGTCACCGATTGCGCGGCCGCGCCCGTGAATTCCACCGTAGCGACATCTTCCAGCTCCACGACCCACATCGTATCGTCGATCGTCGGCTTCTTTGCCCACAGCGATCCCGAAACGACCAGGACCGCCAACACCACCAAACCGCGCAAAATTCGATTGTTCAACATGCCATCACCATTATTCATTAAGTGGTTTCCTTGTCCCGCGGCGCTTGCGCCGCCTGCGCCACCGCCTCGCGCATCGTAACCAGTTCCTCGGCGCTGGTTGGATGAATCCCTATAGTGCGGTCAAAATCGGCTTTGGTCAAACCGGCGCGAACCGCAACCGCGAATCCCTGCACGATTTCGGCCGCCTCCGGGCCGACCACGTGCAGGCCCAGGACCTGATCGCTTTCACCGTCGACCAGAATTTTCATCAACGCCTTTTCTTCCCTGCCGCTCAAGGTGTACTTCATCGGCGTGAATTCGGAGCGGAAAATCCTCACGTCAGCACATTGGGTGCGCGCCTCTTCCTCGGTCAGGCCGACCCCCGACGACGGCGGCTGGCTGAACACCGCCGAGGCCACGTTGGCGTGATCCACCGGCCGGTCCATGCCGCCGAACTGCGTATCGGCGAAGGCGTGGCCTTCCATCAGCGCAACCGGCGTCAGCGCAATTCTGTCGGTCACATCGCCCACGGCGAAGATATTCTCCGCCGAGCTGCGGCTGTATTCGTCGACCACGATCAGGCCCTTGGGGCCTGTGGCCACATCGGCGTTCTCCAGCCCCAGCGCCCCGGTATACGGATGCCGTCCGGCGGCAAACAGGACGATGTCGAACTCGGCCTCGGTGCCGTCGGAGAACGTCACCCGGCGCCGGTCGCCCGCGCCTTCGACAATGCGCACGGGATCGCTGTTGTACTGGAACCGGATGCCGCGCCCCAGCATTCCGGCCTCCACCACGCGCCTGACATCGGTATCGAAGCCGCGCAGGATCCGCTCGCGGCGGTAGTTGAGCATCACTTGCGCGCCCAACCCGCGGAAGATTCCGGCGAACTCGACCGCAATGTAGCCGCCGCCTACGACCAGCACGCGCTGCGGAAACACCGGCAGGTCGAAGGCGTCGTCGGAAACAATTCCGAGCTCGCCCCCCGGGATATCGAGCCGATACGGTCGCCCACCAACGGCAATCAGAATTTTTTCGGCGCTGAACCGGCGCTCGCCGACAGCCACCGTGTTGCGATCGACCAGCGTGCCCCGACCCTCGAATACCTCCACGCCGGCATTGGCCAGCAGCCTGCCGTATACGCCTTCAAGCCGGGTAATCTCGCGCTCCTTGGCAACAACCAGGTCGGGCCAGGAAAATTCAGATGCACCAACGCTCCAGCCGTAACCGGCCGCATCCTCGAACGCCTCGCTGAACTGGCTGGCGAACACCAGCAGCTTCTTCGGCACGCAGCCGCGGATCACGCAGGTCCCACCCAGTCTCGATTCCTCGCACAGCCCCACGCGCGCGCCATGGCCGGCCGCGATGCGCGCAGCGCGCACGCCACCGGAGCCGCCGCCGATCACAAATAAGTCGTAATCAAAATTGGTCGAAGTCAAAATTTGTCATCAATCAAGTTGTCGATTTCAAGCAGGGTAAAATAGGGAAAACGTACCGTGCCAGCCGTATTATGAGGCCTGGAGCATGGATTGTAGCCGATCATGGTCGACGATCATGGTCGACGATCATGGTCAACGATCGGCCAGACCGCACCGGGACCGGAAACGAATGCAGAAACTCGCGAAATCCCCCGAAGCCGTCAGCGACCTGGCCGCTGCATTTGCGGACGCCGAATATGTGGTCGAGACCGGCCCGGCAACTGTGGTGGTTCGCATCGGCCAGTTCGCACCGGCACTGGTGCGCGCCACCGGCGAGCGGGCATGGGCGATTGTAACCGCGCACAATCCCGGCGGCGTGCGTCAGCCGGCCGATCGCAATGCCGCCGCCCACCGACGGCTGGAGCTGCAGTTGCGTGAACTCGCGCCCGGGCTGCTGCTGCCGGCCTGCAACCGCGATCCGGCCGGCTGCTGGCCGGACGAGCCGGGCTGGCTGTTCACCCCTGAATCGATTGATCAGGCCGACCGGCTGGCGCGGCGGTTCGGCCAGTGTGCGATCGTCACCGGCCGGCCCGGGCAACCGGCCGGGTTGCGGATGTACGGAAACTGGCCGGGCCGGCTTCCCGAATTTGCACGGGCGGTGGGGCCGTGACCTTGCTGCTGGAGGCCAGTCAACTCGAGTTCCACCGCTACGGCAACCCGGTCTTCCGGCCTGTGGAACTGCGGCTTGACGCCGGCCGGGCAGTCGTGCTTACGGGACCGAACGGGGTCGGCAAGACCACGCTTTTGCGTCTGCTGGCCGGCATCCTGGCCCCGGTTCGTGGCACCGTGCATCACCATGCGGCGGTCGCGTTCGTCGGTCACCTGCCGGCGGTCAAGGGCGATCTGAGCTGCCGCGAGAACCTGGCCTATGAACAAACCGTCGGACCGCCGGGCCTGAGTCTGGCCGATGCGCTGGCGCAAGTGGGCCTTGCCGGTCTGGGGTCGCGCCCGGCACGCGCGCTTTCGGCCGGCCAGAAACGAAGGCTGGGCCTGGCCCGCCTGCTGGTGCGCAAGACCCCGGTCTGGTTGCTCGACGAACCCTATGCAAGCCTGGATGATGTCGGTTGCTCCATTGTCGATGAACTCATCCAGGCGCACCTGGCCGACGGCGGCGGC
Organism: Wenzhouxiangellaceae bacterium; assembly: GCA_040904965.1. Lineage (GTDB taxonomy): Bacteria > Pseudomonadota > Gammaproteobacteria > Xanthomonadales > Wenzhouxiangellaceae. The sequence continues at coordinate 6,587 of JBBDSL010000034.1, read as the reverse complement.
GTGGTACTCGCCACCCACCAGCGGCATCCGGAAATTGACGCCCTGCAACTGCTGGACAACATCGTGATGCAGTTCGGAGCCATCGAGGACGAGTCATGAACGAATCCCGGACGCGCGCGGCCTCGGCACTGTTCCGGCGCGACATGAAGCTGGCGTTCCGGCGTCTGGGCGAGTCGCTGCTGCCGCTTTTTTTCCTGTTTACCGTGATCGTGCTGATCCCGCTGGGCGTGGGTCCCGGCCCCAACCTGCTGGCCCGCATGGCGCCCGGCATGGTCTGGGTCGCGGCGCTGCTGGCCAGCCTGCTGGCGCTGGAGCACCTGTTTCGTCCCGACCTGGAGGACGGAACACTGGAACAGTGGTTCGTCGGAGAGCAATCGGTGTATGCACGCGTGCTGTCGCGATTGTTCTCGCACTGGCTGATCAGCGGCCTGCCGGTCATCGTGTTTGCGCCGCTGGCAGCCGAAATGCTGCATCTGCCGCACCACGCGCTGGGCACGCTGATCGTCAGCCTGGTCCTGGGCACCCCGGCGCTAAGCCTGCTGGGCGGTCTGGCCGCAGCCCTGACGCTGTCGACCCGCGGCGCGAGCGTGCTGCTGGCTATCCTGATCTTCCCGCTGATCGTGCCGCTGGTGATCTTCGCCACCGGTGCGGTCTCGATGGCCGCCGACGGTCTTGACCCGGATGCGCATCTGGGCCTGCTTGCAGCCTTTACAATACTGAGCCTGACCCTGGCCCCGATCGGAATTGCGGCCGCCTTGAGGATGAATCTGGAATGATTGCTGAAAATATGTGGAAAACGCTGAAACTCTGGTTCCACAAGCTCGGCTCGGCACCGAGTTTCTACCGCTTCGCCCGGGTCGTCGCGCCCTGGCTGTGGTTGGGCTTCGCCGTCACCACCGCCTACGGCATGTACCTGGCGCTGTACGTCGTGCCACCCGATTACCAGCAGGGCGACAGCGCACGCATTCTCTACATTCACGTCCCGGTCGCCTGGCAGGCGATGTTCATCTACGGCGTGATGACGATACTCGCGGTCATCGCACTGATCTGGCGCATCCGGCTGACCGAAATCATGGCCATGTCCTGCGCGCCGATCGGTGCGGCGCTGACGCTGGTCTGTCTGGCGACCGGATCGCTCTGGGGCAAGCCGATGTGGGGCACATGGTGGGAGTGGGACGCGCGCCTGACTTCAATGCTGGTGCTGCTGTTCATATACATCGGCATCATGGGCCTGTACGCTGCATTCGACGACAAACGCAAGGGTGCGCGCATCGCCTCGGTGCTGGTATTGGCAGGCGCGGTGAATATCCCCATCATCCATTTCTCGGTCGAGTGGTGGAACACCCTGCACCAGGGCGCGACGATCCGCCTGACCGGTGAATCGTCAATGGACCCGTCGATGCTGCCGCCGCTGATCTGGATGGTCATTTCGACCAAGCTTTTGTTCGGCGCCGCCCTGCTGGATCGCGCGCGCAATGAACTGCTGGACCAGGACCGGTCAAAGAACTGGGTCGCCACGCAGGTACTCCAGGTGGACACATGACAGAACTTGATTCAACTCAAAACGGGTGGAGTCGCCCTGTGGCACGATTTGCCCAACCTGATCAAGCCGGCGGCGCATACGACCCGCCCGTCAAAACGCACGCAGGAAAGTCAACATGATTCCGGAACTAAGCCATGCCTCCTATGTCTGGAGCAGTTATTCCATTTTTGCCGCAATCGTGGCCTGGCAATTCGTCCAGCCGCTGCTGCGCCGCAAGCGCCTGATCAATTCCATGATCGAGGCTGAAGCCGAGCGGCGTGCCGCCGGGAGGGTACAACAATGACACCGACACGCAAACGACGCGCACTGATCGTACTGGCCATGGTCGCGGGCGTAGGCGCGGCTACCGCGGTGGCCGTGGTCTCGCTGAAAGAGAACATGATGTTCTTCATCAGTCCCAGCGAGGTGCACACACAAACGCTGCCGCCGGACCGGCAGTTCCGCCTGGGCGGGCTGGTGGCCGACGGCAGCGTCGAGCACTCCGACGAAGGTCTGCAGGTGCGCTTCGACGTCACCGACGGCGCCTACGAGGTTCCGGTGGTGTTCAACGGCATCCTGCCGGACCTGTTTCGCGAGGGTCAGGGCATCATCGCTCACGGGTTCATGCGCGACGGCCGTTTCGAGGCTCATGAAGTACTTGCCAAGCACGACGAAAACTACATGCCGCCGGAAGTCCAGAAGGCGCTTGACAAGGCCGCGCACTCTTCGGGGATGAAGCAATGATCGGCGAACTCGGCCAGATGGTGCTGCTTCTGGCCCTGGTGCTGGCACTGTGTCTTTCCATTCTGCCGCTGATCGGCGCCTGGATCGGCGATGATGGCCCGAACCACAATAGACTGGTCGCAACGGCACCGTCGCTGGCGATCGGATTGTTCGTGTTCACGCTCGCCGCATTCGGGCTGCTTGCGCTCGGCTTCCTGGTCAACGATTTCACGATCGAGTACGTGGCCACCAATTCCAATCTTCTGCTGCCCTGGTATTACAGGCTCAGCGCGGTCTGGGGCGGCCACGAAGGCTCGCTGCTGTTGTGGGTGCTGATGCTTTCGGGCTGGATGGTGGCCGTAGTCGCGCTGTCGGGTCCGCTACCGCGGATATTCCGCGCGCGGGTGCTGGCCGTCATGGGCATCATCGCGGTCGGTTTTCTGTCTTTTACCGCGTTCACCTCCAAACCGTTCCAGCGGATGCTGCCCGGTGCGCCCGACGGCAACGATCTGAACCCCTTGCTGCAGGACCCGGGCATGATCTTTCACCCGCCCCTGCTGTATATGGGCTACGTGGGCTTCGCAGTGGCTTTTGCATTCGCAATCGCCGGGCTGCTGGGCGGCCGGGTCGAACGCGAGTGGATCCGCTGGGCCAAACCATGGACGCTTGCCGCGTGGGCGTTCCTGGCCGGCGGCATCGCGCTGGGCTCGTGGTGGGCCTATTACGAGCTTGGCTGGGGCGGCTGGTGGTTCTGGGATCCGGTCGAGAATGCTTCGTTCATGCCGTGGCTGGTCGGCACCGCGTTGATTCACTCGCAAGCGGTTACTGAGAAGCGCGGCGCCTTCCCGGCCTGGACCATCCTGCTTTCGATCGCCGCGTTCTCGCTGTCCCTGCTCGGGACCTTCCTGGTGCGCTCCGGCGTGCTGACCTCGGTGCATGCATTCGCCAACGATCCTGAACGCGGTCTGTTCATCCTCGTCTTTCTCACGCTGGTCACCGGCGGCGCGCTGTTGCTGTTTGCCCTGCGTGCCCCGCGCATCGCGACCGGAGAAGGCTTCGACATCGTCAGCCGAGAATCGGCGCTTCTGCTCAATAACATCTTTCTGGTGGTGGCCGCGGCCATGGTGCTGATCGGCACCCTGTACCCGTTGATCATCGATTTCGCCGGCTGGGGCCAGGTTTCCGTGGGCCCGCCCTATTTCGGGGCGATGTTCATCCTGCTGATGACGCCGATCGTGCTGCTCATGCCACTGGGCCCGATGTCGCGCTGGCAGCGCGACGAGTTATCGCGCGCCGCAAGACCACTGCTGTGGGCGGCAGTCGGATCGATAGTCGGCGCATTGCTGATCACCGCCCTGCTCGGCTCGTGGAACCTTCGCGCGATCACCGGCTGGATCGCAGGCCTGTGGGTCATGACCGGCGCACTGGCGTTCATGATGCGCCAGCGGCGGCAGTCCAGCGGCCGGCTGACGCGTGGCCAGTGGGGCATGACCGCGGCGCACATCGGCGTGGGCGTTTTCGTCGTCGGCGTGGCCATGGTCGAATCGACCACGTTCGAGAAGGACCTGCGCATGGAACCCGGCCAGGAAGTACAGGCTGCCGGACTTGTATTCCGCCTCAACGAGGTGGTCACGGTCAAAGGCCCCAACTGGTCGGCCGACGAGGCCCGCCTGAGCGTGCTCAGGAACGGCGAGGAGATTCTGGCCATGGCGCCGCAGAAGCGCCGCTATTACCGCTCGGGTCAGATCATGTCGCAGATCGAACTCGACCCGGGATTCACGCGCGACCTCTATGTCGCGCTTGGAGAACCGCTCAGCGGCGGCGCTTGGTCCATGCGTATCCACATCAAACCGTTCGTCCGCTGGATCTGGGGCGGCGCGTTGCTGATGCTGATCGGGGGACTGCTGGCGGCAACCGACAGACGTTACTGGATACGGCGGCGGGCCAGCGCCGAGGAGCCCGAGCACCACACTGCGGACGCGAAGCTGACCGGAGCCATCCCCACATGATGAGAATGCTGCTGCCGCTGGGCGTGTTCGTGGCGCTGGTCGTGCTGCTGATGGCCGGGCTGCGTACCGCCGACCAGCGCCAGGTTATCGACAGTCCGCTGATCGGCAAGCCGGTGCCGGATTTCAGCCTGCCCATGCTGCATGACGAGCACAGAACCGTCGCAATGGCCGACCTGCTGGGCCGCCCGTTCGTGATCAACGTATGGGGCAGCTGGTGCCCCTCGTGCCGTGTCGAGCATCCGCTGATCACGCAAATGGGGCGCGAAATCAACGTACCGCTGGTGGGCCTGAACTGGAAGGACGAGCGCGCCGATGCATTGCAATGGCTTTCCCAGTTCGGCGACGCCTGGGACTTTCATGTCTTCGACAACCCGGGCGGCTTCGGGATCGACCTGGGCGTCTACGGCGCCCCCGAGACGTTTCTTGTCGATCACACCGGCACCATCCGTCACAAGCATATCGGACCGGTGACCACGCAATCCTATGACGACCTGATCGCCCGAATCCGGCAACTCGAAACCGAGGCAGGCAGCTGAACATGCAAAAGCTTTACGTGATTTTCATTCTGTGCTTCGGTACACTGGTTGCGGCTCAGAGCGCGATCGAGCCGCGCAGCTTCAACACTGAAGTACAGGAAAAGCGATACCGATCACTGATCGGCGAACTGCGCTGTACCGTGTGCCAGAATGAACCGCTGGAAAGTTCCAACGCGCCGCTGGCGGCGGATCTCCGCCAGCAGGTCTACAGCCAGATCATGGAAGGCCGGTCCGATTTCGAGATTCGCCAATACATGCGCGACCGCTACGGCGATTTCGTGCTGTACAACCCGCCACTGGCCGGGCATACGCTGATTTTGTGGGTCGGTCCGGTCGTACTGCTGTTGATCGGACTGGTCACCGGCGCGGTCATGATTCACCGGCGCCGGCGCATGCTTTCAGATCAGCGTGACCAGGCATGAGCAACCTGTTTTCCGAAATTCTGACCGCTCCGATGTTTCTGCTGGCCACCGTCGCGCTGGTGCTGCTGGCACTGGTATTTGTGCTGACCCCGCTTATGCGGCCGAATGCCTCGACCGCCAAGCTGGCCCGCCGCCGCAGGGCGCTGGCGGAATTGCGCTACGACCTGGACCCGGCCGACTACCGCAGGCGTATGGCTAAACTCGATCAGGAGCAAGCCCAAGCCGGTGGACAACCGCGTTCCATGCGCGGCCTGTCGGCACTGTTGATCATATCGGTACCCCTGCTGGCACTGTTTCTCTACACCCAGGTGGGCACCCCCGACGGAATCACTCCGGAAGCCGGCCAGAGTACCGAACTGCGCGCGATGCTTGGCGACCTTACAAACCGCGTGCGCAAGCAGCCCGAAGACGTCGATTCATGGAACCGGCTCGGGATGATCTGGAAGCAGATGCAGCAGTACCCGGCCGCCGAGGCCGCCTTCCGGCGCGTGCTGTTCATCGAACCCGAAAATACATTCGCGCGCGTCGAACTGGCCGAAACGCTGTTATACGCTTCGGGCCGGGCGCAAATTCCCGAGGCCGCGGACGAACTGCTGGACTCGGTACTCGTCGACGACCCGAACAATCAGAAGGCACTATGGCTGGCCGGGCTCGGCGCCTTCCACGACGGAAACTCTCGGCGCGCGCTTGCCCTTTGGACCCGTCTCAGAGACCAGCTGCCCGCCGGAAGCGTTCGCGATCAGGTCAACGATCAGATTGCAAGGATTCCGGGCGGCACCGAAGCCGACGAGACATCTGCCGCTACCCGCCCGGCCCCTGTCAACCCGCATGCCGGCCTGTCGCCGGCCGGCAATGGCGAGGACAGCTCGACACCGCGCGGCGATGCCCCCGCCGACGGCGCCGCCATTGAAGTCAAGGTCTCGCTGGACCCGGCGCTTGCCGGCCGCGTGAGCGGCGCGGAGACCGTGTTCGTGTTCGCGCGCGCGGTCAACGGTCCACCGGCGCCGCTGGCAGTCAAGCGTCTCGCCGCATCCGATCTGCCCGCCAGCGTGACGCTGGACGACGGCGACGCCATGGCCGAAGGCATGTCGCTCAGCACCTTCCCCGAAGTGCAGATCTCGGCCAGAATCAGCCGAACCGGCAACGCGATCGCCGCCAGCGGCGACATTCAGGGCCAGTCCGGTCCGCTAACGGTCGGACAGGACCAGCAGATCGAACTGGTCATGGACGAGGTCATTGATTAGGACACATCCCTGAGGTCTGGCACCCTTGCCGGGTGCGGGCGGCCTTTCAATTTCAACTTCAAATTCAACTTCAAAGGCGGTTTCGCCTCGCGCTGCGCGCTTGCAGGCGACCTACTTTTCACAGGCGCCTG
>JBBDSL010000033.1:42939-51411 GCA_040904965.1 Wenzhouxiangellaceae bacterium | reverse complement strand
CCCAGCCACGGCACCTGGCGGCCCCTCGTGACGGAGGGGTGGTGAATAAGGCGGGGTAAAGGGCGGAAGTCGGGAATCGGTGGTCGGTGGTCCGAGCACCGCCGGACATCGTCAGGCGAAGGACCAGTAGTTCTTCAGGTGGTCCTTCAATAAACCTCTGGAGAACGTAGCGAGCGGGTGGCTGATGGTGGCCGCCGGCGCGCAGGAGCCGCAGTGTACGTGTTGTGTACATGAGGAATCCGAGCACCGCCGGACGCCGTCAGCCGCACGCGCAGTAGTTCTCCAGTGGTTTATTCCAGACCCGCCATGCCGACGATGTTATACCCGGCATCGACATAGGTGATTTCGCCAGTGATGCCGGCGGCCATGTCCGAGCACAGAAAGGCTGCGGCGTTACCGACGTCCTCGGTCGAGACGTTACGTCTTAATGGAGACGTGGCTTCGACATGGCTGAGCATGGCGCGGAATTTGGACACCCCGGAAGCCGCGAGCGTCTTGATCGGGCCGGCCGAAATGCCGTTGACCCGGATGCCGTCGGGCCCCAGACCGTGGGCCAGGTAGCGAACCGAGGCTTCCAGCGATGCTTTGGCCAGGCCCATCACGTTGTAACTCGGCATGGCACGCACGGCGCCCAGGTAACTAAGCGTAAGCAACGCGCCGTTGCGGCCCTGCATCAAAGGCTTGCCGGCCTTCGCCAGTGCGGTCAAGCTGTAGCTGGAAATATCGTGCGCGATCCGAAATCCCTCGCGAGTCGTCACGTCGGCATATTCCCCCTCGATTTGGTCGCGCGGGGCAAAGCCGACGGCGTGCACGATGATGTCGAGATGACCCCAGCTGGACTTCAGCTGTTCGAATACCGACTCGATCTGATCATCCTCGGCAACATCCAGCGGCAGAATCAGCGACGATCCGGTTTGTTCGGCAATCTTGTCGACGCGCGACTTGAGCTTCTCGTTCTGATAGGTGAATGCAAGCTCGGCACCTTCGCGGTGCATGGCCTCGGCAATTCCCCAGGCGATCGAGCGCGGACTGGCCACCCCGACAATAAGGGCACGTTTACCTTGCAGAATTCCCATTGCTTTTGTTCCTCTGGATTCGATTCGGTTTCAGGGCCGGCGCCGCAGCACCGGTACCGCCACCAGGCCCAGCAGCAGTACGAGCAGCGTCATGGCCAGCGGTTGATTCAATGGTACGGCGCTCGGGTCCCCGGGCGCCGGAGTACTCGGGTCGCCGGGACCCTCGGCCTCGGCCAGCTCAAGCCAGATTCCCGGGCAGGTCACCGGATCGGCCGCGTTGCGCCATTCGGCATCGACGGCGTCGGGCAGATCGTCGGTGAGTTCGAAGAATTGCAGGCGGAGCAGTCCGTCGGCGTTTGGTTCGATGTCCGGCAGACCGTTGTCGGCAAGTAGCGCGACCCCGCCCGAGGTAAATTCCTGGTCGCCGGGAGCGTCGTCCCCGGACCCTGGCGTCAGGAAGATGGCGTTGGGGTCCGCGAATCCGTCGGAATTGCTCAGCAGCACGCTTGCATCGGACAACCAGCTGTCACCGACGGTCGCTATGCCGACATCCCATGCAATGCCGACCACCTTCATGCTGCTCGAAATGTTCACGTCAATAATGATGTTGTCCGGATCATCGAGCGAGTCCCAGCTGTCGACATCGCTCACGTCGATGCAACTCTGCACACCCCGGCCTGGCGCCTGCGGTGCCGTCGCAGGACTGGAAAGCGAGTACACCTGTACAGTTCCGTCTGCACTGGCGAGTACGCCATGGCTTCCGCGTTCGCCCGGCTGGGCCGCCACCGCTCCGGCCAGTAACGCCGCCAGGCCGGCCAGCCAGAATTTTGACCAGAATTTTGAACGGCATTCTTTTATATTTCTATTCATGAGTGTTTCCGCATGCGGACAAATGGCGCCCCGGGCAGGAGTCGAACCTGCGACCTGCCGCTTAGGAGGCGGCTGCTCTATCCGCTGAGCTACCGAGGCGTTGGCTGTCGTAAAGCGTGAATGGTAGCAAAATAGGCTTGCGATGGCGCCGGTGGCCGCACGCTACCGGGGCGCGAGCGTGGCCGGATTTCACATGGCCGGGTTTCACAGATCGCCGAGCACTTCCCCGCGCCACCCGTCCAGCCACTCGCACGGCAGGTCCTGAACAATGCGGGTGAGGTCGCGCTTGCTGGCAATGACCGCCGGCTCCACGCCCAGTTCCCGGGCGATATCCGCGACCCTGGACTGCATTTCCTTGATTCGTGCACGTTGTTCATTGGTCAGTACGACCAACTCGGGCGGGCGCGAGTAATCGCCAGGTGCGGCCTGCAACTGCTCAATGATGGCAGCCCGATCGCGTTTGCCCAGCCTTTGCCTGCCGCCGGCCAGATTGTCGAGATCCCTGTCGTGCACGCTATCGGCCCGCGCCAGTTGCAGCATGACCGGATCGGCAACGACGAACCCGCGCGGCAGGTCGCGCTGGCGCGCCTGCGCTTCGCGCCAGCGCGCAAGCCGAGCCAGCTTTTCCAGCTCGCGATCCGACAGTCGCGCCGCGCCCTTGATCCGGACCACGGGGTCGGCATTGTTGCGGTATCGTTCAAGAATGCGGCGACAGTCCTCGGCCAGCCATTCGAGCCGCCCGGCGCGCTCAAGCTTGTCGACCAGCACCTCGCGCATGGCGGGCAGGGCGATCACGTCATTGGCGGCGTATTCGATCCAGGCGGCCGGCAACGGCCGGCGGCACCAGTCGTTACGGGCCAGCCCGCCGGGGAACTCGATATCCAGCAGGTCCTTGGCCAGCAATTCGTATCGAATCTGCAGTGGCCAGCCCAGCAGCGCGGCGGCGCGCTGGGTATCGAACAGCGGTGTGGGCGCTGAATGGCCCACCATGTCGATAATCTCCAGGTCCTCGCCGGTGCTGTGCAGGATCTTGTCCGCCCGAGCATGGCCCATGATTTGAGCCACCAGGTTCTCAAGCGCTGGCTGGCCTTCCAGCAGGACCGGGTCCAGCAGCCATACCTGGTCGCCGTCGCTGAACTGCAGCAGGCCGGGACGAGGGAAATAGGTGCGTTCGCGTACAAATTCCGTGTCGATTCCGATGGTTGCGGCCTTCAGCATGCGTTCGGAATGGCTTAAAATGTGATCGGGTTCGCTTAACAGGTGAATTTTTGTTGTAGGCATTTGCATCCAGTAATGTTTTCAGTGCGCACACTAGCCCTGCTGGCGTTTTTTTCACGCCAGGCGCGTCACCGGTCTTGTCGTGGCGGGTTCGATCAGTTATGTTAATCGAAAGGGTGAGTAAAGCCGATTCCATGAATAATCAGCGGCAACTCCTGTATTTTCCGTTCCCCAGCAAGGTCACTGATCTATGAAGCTCTGGCTATTATGCATTGCAACCGCGCTTGCGCTTGGCTTCTCGCCTGCGCGCGCGACGGCGCAGGAAGAAGATCCCGTCGAGGAAGAATCCTCAACAGGCGATGAGCCGGAAGAAGAACGCGGCGTTCGTCGCCTCGGCGACGTCATCGGTGAAGGAACTTCGGACTTCTCGATGGATATTCCGCAAATCGACATGCCGACAGGACCGGTTTCCGATCAGCCGAACGTTTCATTGCCGGATCCGGTGATGGACGACCGTCTGCAGAACATCATGACGCGTCGCGCATTCGTTCCCGACAATCCCGAGATCGAACAGGAACTGGTCGAGTTGCTCGACGAAGTCGAAGCCGAAGCACGCCAGGCACTCGCCGACGGCGATGTCGAGCTTGCGAGCCGATTCGTCAACGTGATCGCTGCATTCGACGGCGAGCGCGAAGTGATCGCCGAGGTGGAAGCGGCAAGCGAGCTTCAGTCCGAAGTCGCGCGTCTGCTTGGCCAGGCCGATCAGGCGCTGGAGTCCGGCAATCTTGTCGAACCGGCCGAAGCTTCGGCCTGGACGCTCTATCAGCAGGTCGCCGAGCTCGACCCCGGAAATGAAGCCGCGTCCGCAGGGCTGGATGCCGTGCGCGAGCGGCTGCTGGTCCGGACCGACGAACTGCTGGACGAAAGCAACTTCGAAGCCGCCGAGGCATTGCTCGCACGCGCCGAAGACATGCAGTTCGATGCTGCAGTTCTGGAGCAGCGGCGGGCCACCATCAGTAGCGCGCGCGAGGATCAACAGCGTGTGCTGATCAATCAGACCCGCCTGGCCATCGACGACGGCGACTTCGACCAGGCCGAAGACATGATCAACCAGTTGATTGGCATGGGCTTGGCCGATGACGAGGTCGATCGGCTGAGAAGTTCGCTGGATGATGCAATTCGCTACAGCGGCTTTGAACCGGGCCAGCTGTTCCAGGATGGACTGGCAGACGGCGATGCCTACGGTCCGGTCATGGTCGTGATTCCGTCGGGCAGTTTCATGATGGGTTCTCCGGAAGGGGAGGAGGATCGTGTAGGCAACGAGGGGCCACGCTTCCGCGTCACGTTCGACCGCGGTTTCGCACTTTCGCGCAACGAAGTCACTGTGGGTCAATTCCGCAGGTTCGTCGAGTCGACCGGTTACCAAACTGATGCCGAGCGATCGGGTGCTTCGAGAATTTACATGTCTGGTTCCGGCCGCGTGGCCGAGCGACGCAGGATCACCTGGGAGAACGACTACCTGGGTGATCAGGCCGATGAATCGTTGCCGGTGATTCACGTCTCATGGAACGACGCGAACGCATATGCCAACTGGCTTGCGGAACAAACCGACCGGGCGTATCGCCTGCCGGCCGAAGCCGAATTCGAGTACGCACTGCGTGCCGGATCGCAGACGCGCTTCTGGTGGGGCGACGGTTCGCCTGACGATGTAGTCGAAAACCTGACCGGCGATGGCGATCAATTTACTGACCAGCGCCGCTGGACGGTCGCATTTCGACGCTACGACGACGGTTATTGGGGCCCGGCGCCAGTAGGCTCGTTTGCCGCCAATCCGTTCGGTTTGTTCGATATGGGCGGCAACGTGATGGAATGGGTGCTCGACTGTTGGCACGACAGTTATGTGCGCGCGCCGGGTGACGGTAGTGCCTGGGTTAACCCGGGTTGTGACCGACGGGTGATTCGTGGTGCATCCTGGAGCAGTACACCGGCGATGAGCCGTTCGGCTTTCCGCCTGTCCAGCCAGACGACGGCCACGGATGCGCGCGTCGGTTTCCGGGTGGCAAGGGATCTGTAACCAGGCACTGACGAGCCACCGCATCCTTATGCGAAACCGATGAGCGCCGCGCGCGTGACCCGACTGGGTCTGACCGAAATTGTTACAACATGATGGTGCCGGGGGCGGGAATCGAACCCGCACTCTGTTTCCAGAACCGGATTTTGAGTCCGGCGCGTCTACCAGTTCCGCCACCCCGGCATGAGGTGGTCAAGCAGTTCGATATTCTCGCCCGTTAGCGCGACGTTGTAAAGCCCGTTGCCCGGCGCTCAGGCAGCGTCGAGCTGCAGCTCGCAGCGCTCGCGAACGTGCCAGTCGTCGCCGAGCGGGCGGAACACGGCGCAGGCACTCATCTCGCCGGAATAAATATGGATGGTGACCGCAGTCTCAAGGCTGCGCGGATTGCGGATGGTGTGGTACTCGTGCGGCGGAATCAGGCTGCCGGCGCTGCCGATGCCGGCGCGCATGGTGGTTCTGGGCTCCAGCCGGTAACGATCGTTGACCACTTCGGTCAATTCGTACTGCGTGACTTCGATCTGACCGTTCCAGACCGCCTCAACGCACCACATCCCGGAATGGTCGTGCACCGGCGTGCCCTGGCCGGGGCCCCAGGTCATGGCCATGATGGTGTAGCCGCGTCGCGCGTCCTTGTGGATCAGGCGCCTGGCGTAGTGATCGCCCGGACAGTCGTAGACGCATTGGGGCAGATCAAGCTTGTGTTCGTCCATCATTGCGCACAGTACATCGCGCACGCACTGCGTGGTCTTCTTGGCGCAATCGCCGTCGACCACGGCGTCGATGCGCCGAATCAACTCCTTCTTGCCGTCGAATTCCAGGGTCATTTCAACCACTCCGCAATTGGTGGACCAAATCGTTCAAAGTCTACCAGAAATGCGTCGTGCCCCTGGGCGGAGGGCAGAGCCCGGTAGGTCACGTCGGCTTCCACGGCCTCCAGCGAAGCGGCAAGCTCCTGCTGCTGCCAAAGCGGGAACAGGATGTCGGATTCCACCCCCAGGACAAGCGCCTTGCCGGTGAAGCTGCGGCGGAACAGGGCACGCAGGCCGGCATCCGAGTCGCAGGCGTCGAACACATCCATGGCACGCGACAGGTACAGGTAGCAGCACGGATCGAATTGGCCAACGAATTTTCGCGCGTGAGTCTCGAGATAGGATTCGACCTCGAAGCGCATGCCGAAAAGCGTGGCCGGAAAATAGTCCTGGTGCTTGCGACCGAAGCGTTCCTGCCATTCGGCCGACGATCGATAGGAAATCATGCCCAGTTTGCGTGCGATACGCATGCCGACTTCCGGCCAGTCGTCTTCGGTATAGGTCCCGTCGCGAAAATTCCGGTCGGTGACGATGGCTTCGCGCTGCAGTGAGCGAATGGCGATTGCGAACGGCGTGGCCGAGCAGGCGGTCGAGATCAGCGCCAGGCGGTCGGTGGAGTTGGGGAAATGCTTGATCCAGGCCAGCGCCGTCAGCCCGCCCATGGAGGGGCCCACGACCGCATGAAGGTGTTCGATGCCCAGATGTTCGATGACCAGTTGGGTCGCGCGCGCGATGTCGTCAATGGTCAGCTCCGGGAACTTCAGCCGCCACGGTTGACCGGTGGCCGGGTTGATGCTGGCAGGTCCCGTCGAGCCCTGGCACGAACCCAGCGAATTGACGCAGAGCACGAAGTGCCGATCGGTGTCTATGGGTTTGCCGGGTCCGACCATGGCTTCCCACCAGCCCGGTTCCGGGTCGCGTACCGACGAAGCGGCATGCGCGCCGGGCGAAAGCCCGGTAAACAGCAAGACCGCGTTGGACTTGTCGTCGTTGAGCGTGCCCCAGCTCTCCCAGGCCAGTTGCACGCCGGGCAGGTGGGAGCCGCGATACAGCACGAAGCGCTCACGGTGAATGTAATAGTTGGTCGAAGGGCCCATGGGCGACAATGATAACGCCGGATGCCTGCTGCGGGCACCGGAAAGGGTGCTCAACCGGTCTTGATTCCACCCGTTGTTTCCACCCGATCGTCGCGGTAGAACGGGTGAATAAGGCGGGCTCAGAACCTGAAACCGATCTGGGTGCTGTATACGAACGGGTCGATATCGACGTCGATGTTGCTCCTGAATATCGTTTCCGCCCCGGATGGGTCGAAGGTGGTGGTCTTGAGATCCGCGTCGGCTGTGATCTGAAGCCAGCGAACGTTGAAATTCCAGAACCAGTTTTCCGAGATGTCCACGTCGAATCCGATTTGCAGCCCGAGCCCGAACGAGTCGTCGATGCTCAGGTTGGTATCGCCGCCGCTGAAGCTGGTGCCCAGCGCACCATTTGCCGTGGCCACCACACCCTCGTGCAGGCCGGCATTGGTCGAATCGTCGAAAAACAGCGTGTAGTTCAGGCCGGCACCGACATAAGGGCGAATACTCCGGTTCGGGTTGAAGTGATACTGCAGGCTCAGCGTCGGCGGCAGGTGCTTGGTGTCACCGATTTTGCCCAGCGGGCCCAGTGCACCGGCTCCATCGATATCGTGCTCGAATGGAGCCGAAGCCAGCAATTCCACCGCCCAGTTGGGTGACAGGAAGTAGGTCAGGTCGAAAACAAAGCCGATCTGATCGTCGACGTCGATTCTGAAGTTGTCCAGTTCGGTGCCTTCGAACACCAGGTTGTCGTTGGAAGTATCGGGCGCGATAAAGCCGGCGCCGAACCTGAATTGCCAGTCGCCCCGCTCCTGTGCGAGCGCCGGCAAGGCGGCGGCGAGGGAAAGTACGGATGCGGCGAGCAGATTACGGACGGAAATGGTTGTCATTCGGATGAGTTCCTTGCTGAATCAATAGGTGGTTCATGCTAGGCACTCTGCGGTGTGCTGAAATTGACGCGCGTCAAAATCCGGTTCGTTCCGGACCTGTTTGCGCAATTTCACCGCGCCGGTTTCCGTGTGGGCAGGAATATTCGTGAAAAAAGCCTTCCCCCGCGGGTTCAAGCGCCCCCGCTAAAATGACTCGAGCTGGGTGGTTCCGATGCCGCGATCCGGCAGCAGCACCGGGATACCGCCTTCGACCGTGTAGACAACCTTGGCATCCCGCGTGACCAGGGCCTCGGAAATCGGTTGCTCGACCGTGCTGCCGTCCACATACAGCAGACCCCCGCGCTCAATTAAATCGTTGAGCTTCTTGATGCGTGCCTTTTCCAGCGGCCGCAGCGGCTCGTGACTGACCGGGCAGCACAGAATATCGAGCAGGGATTCGGGAATCGTCATGAGCGCAATTCTAACGTGCCCGCGGCGTGTTCTGCTACCATTGATTGCCTATTTTCCAACAAGGTTTGTGCTCAT
>JBBDSL010000033.1:6997-42929 GCA_040904965.1 Wenzhouxiangellaceae bacterium | reverse complement strand
TGTGCTCATGCCGGGCAATCCACGGGTCGGCATCGTCATGGGGTCCAAAAGCGACTGGCCGACGATGTGCAAGGCCGCCGAAGTGCTCGACGAGCTTGAGATTTCCTACGAAACGGAAGTGGTTTCGGCGCACCGTACGCCGGAGAAGATGCTGGAATACGCCAAGACCGCGCGCGACAGGGGTCTGAACCTGATCATCGCCGGCGCCGGCGGGGCCGCGCATCTGCCGGGTATGCTCGCTGCGGCAACCGAACTCCCGGTGCTCGGTGTGCCGGTCAAGAGCCTTGCGCTCAGTGGACTGGATTCGCTGCTTTCCATTGTCCAGATGCCGCGCGGGGTTCCGGTGGCTACGCTGGCGATCGGCGATTCCGGTGCGGCCAACGCAGGTCTGCTGGCCGCTTCCATTCTTTCCCTGTCCGACCCGGCGCTGGCCGGGCGCTACCGCGAATGGCGCGCACGCCAGACCGACAGCGTGCTGGCCGAACCCGACCCGCGTCAGGCATGAAGGTTGGAATCCTGGGGGGCGGACAACTGGCGCGCATGCTGGCCGAGGCCGGTGGGCCGCTGGGCCTGGAATTCGTCCTCGTGGATCCCAAGTCCGACGCCTGTGCGGCGCGGCTGGGCCACTTTATCCAGGCCGACTATGCGGATCCGGATGCGCTGAACCGCCTGGCCGCCTGCGACCGCGTGACCTGCGATTTCGAGAACGTGCCTGCCGCGGCGCTTGACGCGCTTGCCGACCGGGTTGCGGTGCGACCTTCGTCCTCCTCGCTGGCCGCCGCCCAGGACCGGCTGATCGAGAAGAATCGGTTCTCGGCGCTGGGCATCGATACCGCCGGCTTCGCCGAGGTGAGCTCGCGCACCGATCTGGCCGCCGCAGTCGACAAGCTGGGGTTTCCCGCGGTGGTCAAGACCCGGCGCATGGGCTACGACGGCAAGGGCCAGATGGTGCTGCGTGACGCCGAGGACCTGGAGCTTGCCTGGCAAAAGCTGGGCGAGCACGCTTTGATCGCCGAGCAGTGGATCGCGTTCGACCATGAGTGTGCGATTACCGCGGTGCGATCGGCTGAAGGCGAGCTGCGCTGCTGGCCGCTGAGCCGTACCTGGCATCTTGGCGGCATTCTGCGCCTGGCCACCTCGATGCCCGTTTCAGCGCAGCAGCAGGCCGCCGCCGAGGCGCTGGTGCGCAAGCTGGCCGAGGACCTGGATTACGTCGGCTGCCTGACGCTGGAACTGTTCGCACACGGTGATAAGTTGCTGGCCAACGAATTCGCACCAAGAGTGCACAACTCGGGCCACTGGACGATCGAGGGCTCGAGCTGCTCGCAGTTCGAGAACCACTTGCGTGCCGTATGCGGCTGGCCGCTGGGCGCGACCGAGGCGCGCGGCGTCTCGGCCATGGTGAACTTTATCGGCAGCATGCCCGACCCGCAGACTTGGCTGGCCGTCCCCGGCCTGCACTGGCACGATTACGGCAAATCGGCACGCGAGGGGCGCAAGGTCGGCCACGCCACGCTGAATGCCCCCGATACTGCGGCAATGAAGCAACTGCTGCCGCGGCTCAATGGCCTGCTGGATTCCGAACTCCTGAGCGAGCTGGATTTGACCCTCGGCGGGGCTTGACTCCAGCGCCGGCAGGCAGAAAGAGGCGGGATTCTAAGGGTTCGGGTAGGCGCCGGTTCCGGTTCGTCGGCGACGGCGCCCCGACCTACGATCCTGAGTTTGCGCAGGTCGGCGCGACGTCGCCGACGCGATAATCTGACCAATCATTGCCCTGCTTCAATTGTTCGGGCTTCAATGGCGTCGGCCACCGTGTCGGCGATTTTCAGGGTCTGTTCGTCGTCGATGATCAGCGGCGGCAGCAGGCGTACTACGCGTTCGTGCGTGACGTTGACAATCACACCGGCGTCCAGCGCGTAGTCGCGCACGTCGGCGGCGGCGTCGACCAGTTCCACTCCGATCATCAGCCCGCGGCCGCGAATCCCGGCGATCCGGGCGTTGCCGTCGAGTCGTTCGCGCAGGCGGCTGAGCAGCTTGTGCCCCTGGCGCGCTGCGCGGGTGCGCAGATCCAGTTCGCGCATTCGTTCGATGACCGTCAGCGCCACGCGGCAGGCCATCGGGCTGCCGCCGAATGTGGTGCCGTGGCTGCCGGGTGTCAGCAGGTTCGCCGCCGCACCGCGCGCCACACAGGCGGCGACCGGGTAGCCGTTGCCCAGCGCCTTGGCTACGGTGATCACGTCGGGCCGGCTTTCGGCCTCGTGCTGGTGGGCGAACCAGCGGCCGGTACGGCACATGCCGGTCTGGATCTCGTCGAGTATCAGCAGCGCGTCGTGCCCGTCGCAGGCGCGGCGCAGCGCGGCGAGATAGCCGTCGGACGGAATGCGCACGCCCCCTTCGCCCTGGATGGGTTCGAGCATGACGGCGACGATATTCGGGTTCTCGGCCAGTGCCCGCTCGACTGCGCCGGCGTCGTTGAACGGTACCCGTTCGAAACCTCCGACCACGGGCGTGAAGCCCAGCTGCAGCTTGCCTGGTGCCGACGCGCTGATGGCCGCCAGCGTGCGGCCGTGGAAGGCGCCTTCGACGACCAGGATCAAGGGCTGCTCGATGTGGTGCTGATGGCCGTGCCGGCGCGCGATCTTGAATGCGCATTCGACCGCTTCGGCGCCGGTGTTGGTGATGAACGCCCGGTCCATGCCGGCGATGCCGCAAAGCGTCTCGGCGAGCTTGTCCTGCAGCCGGATATGGCCCAGGTTTGCGGTGTGCATCAGGGTCCGGGCCTGGTCGCAGATCGCATCGGCCAGTACCGGATCGGCGTGACCCATGCTGCATACCCCGATGCCGCTGATCGCGTCAAGGTAGCGTTTGCCGTTGTCGTCGAACAGCCACGCGCCCTCGCCGCGCTCGAACGCCACCGGCATGCGGGCGTAGGTGTCCATCAAATGGGGGGAAGTCATGCTGCGCATTTTACGACGGGCGTCGCACAGGCGGGATACCAACGAGAAGGCTACGAACGTTGAAAATTTCATCCGCCCGGCGACCGGGCGGATGAAAGTGCGAACTGATTTGTTCAGGTCTTCATTTGCTTGCTGACGAAATCCCAGTTCACCAGGTGCCAGAACGCCTCCAGGTACTTCGGACGGGCGTTGCGGTAGTCGATGTAGTAGGCGTGCTCCCACACATCGCAGGTCAACAGGGGCTTGGCGTCACCGGTGATCGGGGTCTCGGCGTCGTCGGTGTTGACCAGCGCCAGCGATCCGTCGCTGTTCTGCACCAGCCAGGTCCAGCCGGAGCCGAAGTTGCCCACGGCGCTTTCGTTGAACTTGTCCTTGAAGTTGTCGAACGAGCCGAAAGCACTGTTGATCTTATCGGCCAGCGCGCCGCTCGGCTCGCCGCCGCCGTTCGGGCTCATGCAATTCCAGTAGAAGGTGTGGTTCCAGACCTGGGCGGCGTTATTGAACAGCCCGCCGCTGGAGGTCCGGATGAGTTCCTCCAGCGACTTGTCGGCATCTTCGGTGCCCTCCACCATACCGTTGAGCTTGTCGACGTAGGTCTTGTGGTGCTTGCCGTAATGGTATTCGAGGGTCTCGGCCGAAATGTGCGGCTCGAGCGCGTTCTTCGGATAAGGAAGGTCGGGAAGCGTAAACGACATGGTCAGACTCCTTTGGCTGCGTTGGATTAGGCGATATAACAAAACAGATGGTACCGTAGACCACGTATTCAAGAGGAAAAGGCCATTGCAGCGATGACCGGGACTCGTGAAAACAGGCGGATGGGCGACGATTCCGGCCCGGAGCTGATCGAGCTGCGGGTGTTTGAAAGCCGGGTGGCCGCGATCTGCGAGACCATGGGTGCGGTGCTGCGCCGGAGTGCATTCTCGCCGAATATCCGCGATCGGCTGGATTTCTCCTGCGCGCTGTTCAGCGCCGACGGCCATCTGCTCAGCCAGGCCACGCACATCCCGGTGCACCTGGGTTCGATGGCCTGGGCAATGGGCGACCTGGTCGAGCGATTCGACTGGCAGCCCGGATCCCGGCTGATTCTCAACGATCCCTATGCCGGCGGTACCCACCTGCCCGATGTGACCGTCATCGCCCCGGTGTTCGAGTCCGGCGAGTGCGTCGGTTTCGTCGCCAACCGTGCCCACCACGCCGATATCGGCAGCGCCACGCCCGGGTCCATGCCGCTGAGCCGGTCGCTGGAAGACGAGGGCGTATTGATCAGCCCGCAGTGGTTGTATCGCGACGGCGAACTGGTGCGCGACGTGCTGGACGGGATCTGCCGCCGGATGCGTAACCCGGAGCTTTCCGAAGGTGATTTCCGCGCCCAGGTCGCGGCCTCGGCGCTTGGCGAGCGTGCTTTTGGCGCGCTGACCGACGAACTCGGGCGCGATCGTCTGCAAGGCCTGACCCGGGCGCTGAACGGGTACGCCGGGCGACTGGCTTCGGCCAGTATTTCCGACCTGCCCGAAGGCTGCTGGCAGGCCGAGGACCGGATGGACTGCGACGGCGCCGACGGCCCCGGCCCGACGATCCGGGTGTCGCTGACGGTGGAGTCCGGGCGGATCGAGGTGGATTTCGACGGCACCGACGGGCAGGTGGATGGCAACCTGAACTGCCCGATGAGCGTGACTGCGGCGGGCGTCTACTACGC
This sequence comes from Wenzhouxiangellaceae bacterium, assembly GCA_040904965.1. Lineage (GTDB taxonomy): Bacteria > Pseudomonadota > Gammaproteobacteria > Xanthomonadales > Wenzhouxiangellaceae. The sequence continues at coordinate 38,276 of JBBDSL010000033.1, read as the reverse complement.
GCTGCGTTGCCTGCTGCCGGAAGAGACTCCAACCTGCGCCGGTGCGCTGGACTGCATGCGTCTGCACGCGCCCGCCGGTTGCCTGGTCAACGCCCGTTCGCCCGCCGCCACCGCGGCCGGCAACGTGGAAACCAGCCAGCGCATCGTCGACGTGGTGTTCCGGGCGCTGGCCGAAGCCCTGCCGGATCGCATTCCCGCCGCGAGCCAGGGCACGATGAACAACCTGGGGCTTGGCGGCAAACGATGGAGCTACTACGAAACCATGGCCGGCGGCTGCGGGGCAACGGCCGATGTGGCCGGCCGGCACGCGGTGCACAGCCACATGACCAACACCCTGAACACCCCGGCCGAGGTGCTGGAAGCGCACTTTCCGCTGCGCATTCTTCGCTACCAGCGCCGGCGCGACAGCGGGGGGCAGGGTGCGAGCCCGGGCGGTGACGGACTGGTGCGTGAAATCGAATTTCTCGAGTCGGCCCAGGCAACATTGATTACCGAGCGCCGCGTCCACGCCCCCTGGGGACTGGCCGGCGGCAAGCCGGGCGCCCGGGGCCGAAACCTGCTCGATGGCGAGGAGTTGCCGGCCAAGATCTCGATTGCGGTCGAAGCCGGGCAGGTCCTGACCATCGAAACCCCGGGCGGGGGCGGCTACGGCAAGCCGGACGATTGATCTTCGGAAAACCATTGCGATGGCATCCCCGGAATGGCACGGTACTGGGCGATCCGTGAAGGGCCGTGCTTGTGTCTCCGCCTGACCGTGCTTCACTCGAAGTGGGCAGGTCCTTTCTGCCCACATTGGTCTTTTCCCACCGTTCTGCTATACTGCACGGGGAGCGTGAGGAAATCGCCATGGATCAGATCATTCAGCTCCGGCCCGACGCAAAGGGTCGGATCAACCTTGGGAAGCTGGCGCAAGGTGTCAGCAGCTTTCGCGCGCGGCGCACGGAGGATGGAAACATCATCCTTGAACCCTTCACCGAGATCCCTGCCCGCGAAAAGTGGCTGTTCGACAACGAGGTGGCCCTTGGCGCGGTCAAGGCCGGTCTGGAACAGGCCGCCGCCGGACAAACTCGCCCATTGGGCAGCTTCGCCCGGTATGCCGACGAAGACATCGATTAGCGCCATCGATTAGCGCATGTCCTTCACCCTCAAGTTCACCACCCAGGCGGAAGCGGATCTGAAATCACTTGAGGACGACAACAGTCTCCTCAAGCGCTTGAAGGCTGTCAGGAAGGCGCTTGGCTATCTCGAAACCAACCCGAGGCATCCGGGCCTCAGCACGCACAAATACGCGTCCCTCTCCGGCCCGCACGGGGAGGATGTATTCGAGGCGTACGCCGAGAACAAGACTCCGGCGGCCTACCGGATTTTCTGGTTCTATGGGCCGGAGAAGCAAGAGATCACAGTCATCGCCATCACACCTCATCCATAAGATCAGCCAAGTCTGCGCTCAAGCTTTGCAAATACCTGGCTGGCTGGTATGCCCTCAGCAGAGCCATCCTTTGATTCCTGGAAGCGAAGCTGGGCCTCCCTTAACCAAATCTCATCCAAATCCCCGTTTTCGGAGCCTTCCATCTCTGTCACCAGCAGACCCAGAAGTTCACGCTTCATTGATTGTCTTGTCGACCGGCCAGGGTAAAGCGGTCTGTGCAGGGTATACTCAAGCGGTTCCTTCCTCCCGCTTCGACCAACAGCGGGGCCCAGTTTTTCCCAGGGATTATTCACATGAAACAAGCTTCCCTTTTCTCTCAAAGAATGCTGTTCCTGTTGTTTATTGCAACCGCTGCGCTGGCAATAAGCGGCTGCTCTGACAACGGCAACACCAGTGCCGCTTCCGAAGGCTCGAATAGCAGCGAAGATGCCAGTCGCGCGACAGCCGCCGCCAGCGGGCTGACCTTTACCATCAGCGGCCCTGCATTCGATGAGTCACAGACTTTTCATGTCCCCAACGATGCCCCAGAGTTATCGAAGTCGATTTCCGATACCGGCGTCATGCTGCAACTTCGCCGAAACAGCGACATTCGCACGGCTGATAACCGGCACCGACTCGACCAGCTGATTCTGCGGGTCAACGGCGGCGTGGGCGAGCACCGCCATGGCGAAAGCATTGAAAACGTCTGGTTCAGCTTTACCTTTGACGCCGGAACCGATGCAGGTCAGTCTGCAAGCATGGACTACCACTACTCCAAGGGTGAGATGCAACCGGCCACCGTGACCATCGATTCACTGGAGCCGCGCAGCAGCGTTACCGGGCACTTCCAGGCTCGCCTGCAGCGAACCAACATCAGCAGCAACCAGCAATTCTATGACGTTGAAGGCAACTTTAATCTGACCCGGGATTGAGGCAATACTTCTGATTGCATTAGTAAACCCCAACGTTGCATAACATCGGGCCGGGGTGGCGCGTTGATGCGCGGACGCACTAGCCGCTTGCGTTGTATGACCGATTAATCTAGAATTGGTATTCGGCAGCTTATCGATAATCCCCGGACCGGCTCGCCGACGACTTTCGGTAGTCCCGGCATCCCCAAATGGAGTGACGACATGCAACGCATCGGACTGGCGCTTCTGCTGCTGGCGATCGCGTCCGGGCCCGCCCTGGCCGCACCGGTGGCGCTGAGCGCGGATGGCGAGGGGTCGGCGTTGATCGCGCCGTTCTGGAGCGTGCGCGGCGGCCATGATGCGCTGCTTTCGCTGCGCAACAACAGCGACGCTGCGACGTCGGCGAAGCTGCGCCTGGTCGAGGCCGACGGGGTCGAAGTGCTGTCGCTGAATGTCTATCTGGACGCGCAAGACACCTGGGTGGCGGCGCTGACCAATGCCGGCACCGACCAGGCGCCCGAGGACGAGCTGATCACGGCCGATGCGACGTGCATCCTGCCGGCGCCGACTCGTGATGATGCCGGCGTGGCGCGCATCGAGCTGCCGCCATTGGTGCACGGCCACGGCTACCTTGAGATCATAGAAATGGGTCGGGCGGACTTTGGCCTATCGATCGCGACGACGAGCTGGCCCGACTGCGACGAGCTCGCGGAGCGTTTCGAGACCGGCGACTGGCGCGACGACCCGTCCGTTGGCCTGATACCGGCAATCGGATGGCTGAGCGCCACGGTGCAAATCATCAATGTCGGGGTCGGCGGCATGGTCAGCCCGGAGGTCGCGGCATTGAGAGGTTTCTCGGATATCGTCCAGCACACGTCCCCGGACAGCGAGGTGCCGAACTTGTCCACGGCGCATACCGCCGACACCGATGCCGGCCGGACCGAAAGCCGGGTCTGCGACGGCGAAGGCTGCAGCGTGTATGCCTGGAATCTGCCAGTCGAGGCCGTCGCCTCGGTGCTCGCGGCCCAGCGGTTCGAGGCGTCCTATTCGGCCAACCCGGCGATTCGCGGAAAGGCCGCCTTCGTTTACACGCGGCCGCTGGCTAGGTTCGAAGGCGAGGCCTTTGGCATTGACGGCAACGCATTGCTGGCCGCTCGTGGTCGAGATGCCGAGTTGCGAGCTGGGTATGACGTCTGCGTCCCAGTTCCGCCAGTCGTGGGTCGCCCGATTTGCGGCACCCGGTTCATACAGGGTCGGCGGACGCGGCCGGTCGATGTTGTGCACTTGGGCGAACCGGTGACCGGCGCACCCGAACGCTCGCTGCTGGGGACTTTGGATGCGTTGATTCTGGAAACATCCATCACCGGAATCGGCGTCGACGACCTGATCGCCGGTGAATTCGAACTCCTTATTTCGCAGAACACGGAAGGTGACGATCGGGTGTTGACCTCGGCCGACGGCCAGATCGTGCGCGGCGACCCGGTCGTCGGGTTCGCGGTACAGCAGTTTTCCAACGGCAGGCTCGAACTGCCCGTCGGCGATCCGGTGCTATCGAACTACCGCGTCGTCGAGCCGCTGATCCATCTATCTATTGAGCCCTCTGGGACGGAAGAGGAGTGACCATGCGAACGAATCGAAATATCGCCGCACTGGCAGTGATCGCGGCCCTTGCCAGCCCGTTGGCCGGGGCGACAGGTGCGGTCGAGTACAGCCACGACGGCCGTGGCGGGGCGCTTATCGTTCCGATCTGGTCGATCGGCGTCGGTACCAACGCCATCGACGAGAGTACGGATTCGCTGCTGACCCTGACCAACCACGCCAACGTTCCCGTTGCGGTCAAGGTCCGTGTGATCGAGCTGCAGGGTGCCGAAGCGGCGTCGTTCAATATCTACCTCGGCGGAGGGGACGCTTTCGCCGCCGCGCTGTCGGTCGACGCAGACGACCCGGGGCAGGCAGAGCTGCTGACCCGGGACGGCAGTTGCGTGATTCCCGGCCTGGAAGCGTTTGAAGGCAGCGACTTGCAGCGGCTGACGCTATCGGGCATCGCCGAGGGCGGCATCATCGAAATCATCGAGATGGGCCGGGCGGCGCCCGATTCCGGATTGGTGCGGCACAGCGAAGACCCTCGCAGTGATCTGGACCAGTGGATCGACTGCGCGACGCTAACCGCGCGCTTCGACGGGGCCTGGCAGACCGACCCGGCCGACGGCCTTTTGCCGCCGTCCGGCAACCTCAGCGCCGATGTGCAATTGCTCGACGTGTTCGCCGGCGCCGATGCGTCGTTCGCAGCCACAGCGATCGGCGGATTCAGCGATATCGTCCAGCATACGCCGCCGGGCGCAGAAGCCCCCAGCCTGGCTACGGCCCACGCGACCGATACCGACTCGGGCACGACGATGAGCCGCGTCTGCACGCGCAGCTCATGCCGCGACTTTGAATGGGATCACCCGATCGACGCGGTGGCCTCGGTGCTGACGACCCGCGCCCTGTTCGGCGAGGTGGTCGTCAATCCGGGCATCGGCGCGGCCACCGAGTTGGTGATAACCCACCCGCTGGCGCGCTTCAATGTGGATTCCGGATCCGGCGCCACCGCCGAGCCAAGATTATGGCTACACGATCGTGATGGTGCCCCGGTCGTACCGGCGGGCGCGCCCCCGTTGTCGCCGCCGCCGCCCAAGGGAACCCCGGTAGCGCTGCCGCCCGCCGGGCCCGGCGAAACGCTCCAGGTCTTTCCCTTCAGCGCCGAGCAGGGCGGCGGATTCTCCCCGTCGGGCGGCTCGGCTTTGCTCGGACTCCCGGTAGCGGAGGCCTTTTCGCTGGATGGAACCGGCGCGGTCGCGGCCCGCGCCGAGATCGAGTTCGTCCAGACGGCCGAAAAGATGCTGGTGTCGCGAGGCGGGTACGTGTTCGAAGGACTGCCGGTGATCGGCTTTATCGTTCGGCAGTTCGCCAACGGCACGCTGGAATTTCCGGCTGACTCGGGCCAGCGTGTGCTGGCGAATTATCGCGCATCGGAGTTGATGAGCCGCCGCCGGGCCGTGCGCCGGTTAAATCCCTGATAAATAAACTAGACAGGAAAATAAACTAGACAGGCAGTTCTTGAGGAGGCCGCCCCGTCCGGACTTTCGCCATTAGCAGGCTAACGGTTTGCATTCCAGCTTATGGGAGGCGAGAAAATCGCCACAGGCGCACTTTGCCTATTGGCACGGGGTCACCCTCCTGCAAGCTGACGGATGGCTGAAATAGCATCGCCCAGCCGTTCGCGGAGAACGCGGACACCCATATTTTAAAACAGCCGGAACCCGCTTCACTAACGACCTCGTTCGTAAGGCGCCTGGAGCCATGAGGCATCGTCGACCTATCTCGGTAGCTGAGCGGCGGAGTATGCTCAATGATGTCAACGCCCCCTCGAAAAGGCAGCGTGGGATCTTCACGGGCGGAGCCAAATGGTAACGATTTGCACGAGATCGAACGTATCGCGGATCGCATTTTACGTGAACTCGGATATTCTGCCCGGGAATTTGCCTAAGATCCTACCAATTTCACTATCCTCAATCAGAATACCCGATGCAACGTCCTTGTTAAACTGATCTTCAGTTGGCACGGCGGCACGAAAGCTCTCCTCAAGACCCTTTGATTTCAGCAAATGATACCAACGACGCTGATGCCAGCCAATATTTGTTGGAAGCTCCGTGTTCCTCGAGTAGCTGACGGCTGTATTTGTAATCTTGGATTCAAACTGGCTGCGGCTACGTACAGGAAAATGGTAAACAACAACACTATCGGTTTCCTGCTGAATCACTTCGCGATCAAACACCGCAGAATGATTTCCTTCCCGGATATACTTCAGGTGCCGTGCTTTGACCAAAACCTTGCCGTCTAAAGCTCGGTAGAAATGCGGATGGTCTATCGTTTCGTTCAGGTAATTTTTCGGAACCTGCGCTTCTATCGGCTTGGCAATACGATATCTAACCGTTTCGTACCATGGTGCTTGATCTGAGTCAGAGTAGGCTCCCACCATGTTAAAACGATGGCACTTCAATACATCCGCGCCGAAGTTCTCGAGCACAGCCCTGTATGAGCCCCCGGTTGGCAACCAGAATTCGTCCGCATCGTTAGGTATGATCCAGGTGGCATCGAAAACATCACGCGCCATTCTGGCCATTCGAGTAACCCATCGCCATTGAGAATGATCACGACCCGGTTCGTCTATAAGTGTCATCACTCCCAGCCTTTCGAACTCCGCCAAAATATCTCGCGTTCGGTCGTCCGAGCCATTGTCTGTAGCAATAATATGATCAACGCCCATCTCCAGATGAAACATCAAGTTTTCATAGACAATATCTTCCTCATCCCTGACAAGCAGCACCATTAAAATTGACACGCTATGGCTCCCTGACCAACCTTACTAAGACATGCAAAAGAATTGCCTCATTCAGCTTGCCTCCCGGCGCGCGTGGACTGCGTTGTCGGCGCTCGATGTAGGCCCGGCTACAGACTTCGCGCCGTCGCCTTGCCACGCTTGTCATGACAATCGCCGAGAGACAAGCTGAATGTGGCAACATATTCTCACAGACACCCACTTCTCGGGAAGAAATCCTATCCGAATCCGGGAAGTTTTCCTATAGCCCAACCGCAACGCGGCCGCTAGCCTGTTTATCAAGCCCGAATTCAACCAGACCGCCATGCCCATGCCCGCAGCCAGTTGATCTCGCTGGACGCCACGCCCCATTACCACGTGGTCTCGCGCTGCGTGCGGCGCCAGTTTGATATCTCCTGGTTCATGAGGTGCCTCAAGGAACCCGTCGCGCGGATGGCGAATGCCGAGGACAACGTCACTGATCCGCCGGAATTCCCAGGCACGCAACTCGGAACGGCCGACCCTGCGGCAAATATACGTAAAGCCGCGTGCTATTGCAAATCCCGGGATTGACCGCTGCGCTGCATACTTCCGCGCGGAACAAGGGCCTCTCAGCCGCACGGCAGAACGCAGACACCCACACACCCACACACCCGGAACAGATCCTACCCAAATCCCAGAAGTCTTCCTATCGACCAACAGCGGACCCGGGGCCGGAACCTGCTCGATTGGCGGGTACCGGGACGGTCTTTCGGAAACTCCAATATACTGGTTTTACTGGATATTACGCCTGAAATACTATATACTATAACAGTATTTTTCCGGAGCCAGGCCATGCCTTTTCCAGCCCAAGACCAAGCCGTTTCCCAGGTCCGCGAGCTCGGCGAAATCGAGTCCGAAATCACCGAGCTGGCGGCGCATATCCATGCCGCAACCTTTCGACTGCTCAAACTGATCCGCGAGTTCGACGAACGCGACGGCTGGGTCGGCCCCGGATTGATGTCCTGCGCCCATTGGCTCAACTGGAAAATCGGGCTTTCCATAGGAGCGGCCCGCGAAAAAGTGCGGGTGGCCCATGCGCTGAAGGATTTGCCCAAAATCAGCGATGCCTTCCGGCAGGGACAGATCAGCTTTTCCAAGGTGCGCGCCATGACGCGGGTCGCGACGCCGGGAAACGAGGATGATCTGCTCAATATCGCCCGGCACGGTACCGCGGCGCACGTCGATCGCCTGGTCAGCCAGTTTCGCAAGGTCAAGCGCATCGAAGCGCTTGAGTTCGAGAACCAGCGCCACGAGCTTCGCGAGATGAACTGGCACATCGACGACGACGGCAGCTACGTCATCAAGGCAAGACTCACGCCGGAACAGGGCGAGCGGGTGATCAAGGCTGTCGAGGCGGCGATGGACGAGCATTTCAACGAGCGCCAGGACGCTCCGGCCGAAGAATCCACGGCGTCATTCGATTGCCGTGTCAGTGAACCGGTCGCGCAACGCCGGGCCGACGCGCTGGCGCGCGTGGCCGAAGGGTTTCTCGGCGGCGAGGCCGGCACCAGTGGCGGCGAGCGATCAACCATTCACGTACACACCGATCTCGACACCTTGCGCCAGGACGGCGAAGGTGCCGAGGGACAACTGGATTCCGGCGCAAAAATCTCCGCGGAAACGTCCCGACGCCTTGACTGCGATTGCGGCGTGGTGCACTGGCAGGAGGATGAAGACGGCCAGGCGCTGAACATCGGCCGCAAGAGCCGCAGCATTCCACCCTCCATTCGGCGGGCATTGAAGCGCCGCGACCACGGCTGTCGTTTCCCCGGCTGCACCGCGCACAAGTACGTTGATGCCCACCACATCGTCCACTGGGCCGACGGCGGCGAAACAAAACTCGATAACCTTACCCTTCTCTGCCGCCACCACCACCGCCTGGTCCACGAGGACGGCTACGGCGTCCGGATGACCGACCAATGCATCCCGGAATTCACCGACCCGGCCGGCAATCCCATTCCGACCGTCGGGGCAAAAAATCTCCGCGGGAACGTTTTTACACTCCGGCACGAAAACCGCAAGGCCGGCCTCGAGATCACACCGGACACAACGGTTTCACTGTGGGAAGGTGAGAAAATGGACATGAACATGGCAATCGAAGGACTGCTCTGGCTGGAATCACCGCCTGAGCCGCCAATCAGGCCAGGATTGGACTAAGCCCGGATTATTCATGACCCAACCTACTGCGACGCCCCCAGGCCCTGCACCCGCGACGTTTCGCTCGGTCGCGCATCCTCAACGTACAGTCGAGTACGCCTGCGGTGCGCTCGGTCGCCAAACGCCCCGGCTACAGGACCTGGAGCCGTCTCGCGACGGTCGGGTCATGAATAACCCGGGCTAAGTTCAGCGCGAAACGTCGCAAACGCGGCTTAGGGCGGCGCAGCAGCAGGCAGGGTGGTGGAAAAAGCGGGGCCATCACGACCGGGCTTGTTCAACAACCGGATCAGGTCGTGGCTCGCTGCGCTCGCAGGACCGATCCTAATTCGTTATTCGTTATGTTTCTGAGGATTCACTGGTGACTCACGAGTCTGACTGCCGCCTACGTCTAAAGAGCTCACCGATCCCGCCGCCCATTGTTGTGAGTACTGCGCTAGGCATGAAATACCCAATAATTGGCGATCCGCTTTCCTCAATCAATATGGTTGGAAATGCGAGCTGGATCGCTCCTCCGACTATTAAGGAGCCGGCCAAACCGACGATGAATCCGTGCAACAGACCCCGCTCTCCTGCAACCCAGCCTGAGATATAGCCGCCCCCGCCTAACATAAAGGCGCTCAGCAGCCAGAAGGCCGCCCAAAACACCAAAGACGATGAGATCGAGGCGCTACCAACGTTGACGGCGATAGTCAGCAGCAGCGATACCGCGAGGAACGCCCCCACATAGCCTGCGACCCCGAGCAGGAGCGCACGGATCTGTAACCTGGTCAGCACTTCTCAATTCCTCGGTGAACGCCCCAAGCAGGGGCATATTTTTGCGTTTTGAGCGCAGCGAAGAAAAAATGGTGTCCCAATGCCTTGGATTGTTAGTTGCCACTGTGCGCTGAGCCACGAAAGGCAATTTGGTAACAGGAGTTTCTATACTCATGGAACCAAAAATACGTATAAGTAATTCCTTCACAATTTGGACATTTAGTTGAAACTACGGCATCCATACCATTACCGATAGATTTATTCTTGAGGTCAATGTCGAAAAGCTCAGCCAGTTTGACTTTAACTGGTGTTTCCGTCCTTTCCTTCCAGCCCCACGCAGCGTCCAGGACAAGTTCGAAATTAATGCATCCCGCGGCACCACATGACGAACAAGTAAAAGTATGTTTTACCTTTTCAGCTTCCCAGTCATCAAAAAATGGCTTTCGTGATTTGACTGGCTCGATTATCTTCATAGCAACGCTAGCAATCAACCGCGCGAGGTACGAGCGTCGATTGGGGCGCTTTGTTGGGCATGTTGCCAGTAATCACGCGCTGTGACCCAAAAGGATTCGAATTCCTGTCCAGTTCCGAATGATCGCCGCGGGATAAGGTGAAAAAGATATCCATTAATTCGCAAAAATATGAAGCTTTTCGATTTCCCTACTGTTTGGATCCCTTGCCACTTCTGCAAGCCTTCGTTCGCTGCAGTGCGTTCATGAAGTCCGTCTTCGGTCAGTCGATAAGCATGTCTACCAAGCACCCCGCTCTTCGCACTCGACGTGATAATAATGAACAGGAGGGAAATAATGAATCCGGCGAGCAACCCCGCAATGCCCCCGCCTATCGCCGCACCGGCCGCAATCCCCAAAGAGCCCAAGCTATTTGGCTGTTTACTGATGAGCAGATAGATGAAAATACCAGCCGCAAGCACAGCCACGGACACACGATTCGATTTTTCTCGCGGCAGGAGAAATAGATTAAGTTTGATCAGATCAGCGCGGGTAATATCTGTTTCTATTTCCATCGTTGCCTCGCTGCCCAACTCATAAACATTTATACGACGTGCGCAGCTTGGCGTATAAATGTCTGTTGGACTAAGCCGCCCATCAGACTCGCGCGGACTTATCTATAGGGGGTTGTATTTTCGAGCCAGCCGCAGCGGTGCCGGTTTCGGGAGAAATCCGAGCCGACGGTCGAGCGTTCGCGTGCATTTTGGGCATTTCCCCGTGCCTCGAATGGCTTGCCTAAGCTCAATGTACCCGATTCTGACCCAGGATTCCAGCACCCGTGCGCCTCTCATCCGCACGTCCGGCGCGGTGCCCGTGCGATGGCGACGGGCTCGGCACGCGGTCAGAGCTTGGCGCTTTGCGCCGGCAAGTCGTCGAACATGAAGCGTGTGCTGTCGGCGTAGTCGATGGGGCAGTCGATCAGGTGGACGCCGGGGCTGTTGATGGTCTTTTCAAGCAGCTTTTCCAGTGATTCGACGCTGTCGGCGCGGTGGCCTTGGGCGCCGTAGCTTTCGGCGTATTTGACGAAGTCCGGGTTGCCGAATTGCAGGCCGAAGTCGGCCAGGTCCATGTCGGCCTGTTTCCAGCGGATCATGCCGTAGGCGTCGTCGCGTACCACCAGCACGACCAGGTTGAGGCCCAGCCGTACTGCGGTTTCCAGTTCCTGCGAGTTCATCATGAAGCCGCCGTCGCCGCAGATGGCCAGCACTTTTCGATCAGCATGCACCATGCACGCGCCCATGGCTACAGGCAGTCCGGCGCCCATGGTCGCCAGGGCGTTGTCCAGCAGCAGCGTGTTGGTGCGCACGGCGCGGTAGTTGCGCGCGAACCAGACCTTGTACAGGCCGTTGTCGAGCGAGACGATGCCGTCCTCGGGCATGGCGTCGCGCACCGCGTGCACCAGGCGGCGCGGATGGATGGGGAAGTCGTTGAGCTCGCGGCCGGAGTCCAGGTCGGCGAACAGTGCCTTGCGGACTTTCGTTGCCATCGAGAAATCCCAATGGTCCTGGGGTTTGATGCGCTCGCTGAACTGCCAGATGGCGTTGGCGATGTCGCCGGTGACTTCGATCTGCGGGAAGTAGACCGGATCGACCTCGGCGCTGAAGAAGTTGACGTGGATGACGGTACGGCGGCCTTCCTTCATGAAGAACGGCGGCTTTTCGACCACGTCGTGGCCGACGTTGATGATGCAGTCGGAGTGTTCAATCAGGCGATGCACATAATCTCCATCCGAAAGCGCGGCGGTGCCCATCCAGCAGTCGTTGGGTTCGCCGACCACGCCCTTGCCCATCTGGGTGGTGAAAAACGGGATGCCGGTCTGGTTGATGAAGCGCCGCAGCATTTTCGAGGTCAGCTTGCGGTTGGCCCCGGCGCCGCACATCAGCAGCGGGCTTTTGGCGTTGTGGATGGCCTCGACTGCGCGCGCGATGGCTTTTTCCTCGGCAATCGGGCGCCGGGTGAGGCTGGCTTGAAGCGGCTTGAGGCCGTCGGCATCTTCGCGTGCGATGTCCTCGGGCAGTTCCAGGTGCACCGCGCCGGGGCGTTCTTCTTCGGCCTGGCGAAAGGCTTCGCGCACTTTCGACGGGATGGTCGCGGCCGAGACGATCTGGCGCGTGTAGTGGGTGACCGGGCGCATCAGGTCGACGATATCGAGGATCTGGAAATGGCCCTGCTTGGAGGTCTTGATCGGCTTTTGGCCGGTGATCATCACCATCGGCATGGCGCCGAGCTGGGCATAGGCCGCGGCGGTGACGAGGTTGGTCGCGCCCGGACCCAGGGTGGACATGCACACGCCCGGTTTGCCGGTCAGGCGGCCGTGGCAGGCGGCCATGAAACCGGCGCCCTGTTCGTGGCGGGTGATCACGACCTCGATGGAGGACTCGCGCAGCGCTTCGAGCAGGTCGAGATTTTCCTCCCCGGGCACGGCGAATATCTTGTCCACGCCTTCGGCTTCAAGGCATTCGACCATCAGTCGGGATGCGTTCTTCTCACTCATCTGCTTGGCTCACGTATTGGGGTCATGAAGGGTCGGGTTCAGTGTAGCGTCATGTCCGGTCGCTGCGGTCCTTTTGGGCTTCCTGCACATCGCCGGTGATCAGCCGGATGCCGCGGCCGAAGGTCAGGTACGACCAGAACCAGTTGGCCGCGACCACCATCCGGTTGCGAAAGCCGATTAGGTAATAAATATGGGCCAGGCCCCAGAACCACCAGCCGAGATAGCCGCTGATGCGCCAGCCGCGCAGGTTGACCACGGCCGAATGGCGGCCGATGGTGGCGAGCTGACCGTAGTCGCGGTAGCGAAACGGTCCGGGCGGCTGTCTGCCGGAGGTGATCGCGGCCAGTGCTCGCGCAGCATACCGGCCTTGCTGTTTGGCGGCCGGGGCCAGCCCCGGGGTCGGGGTGCCATTCGGGTTGGTGTGGGCGGCGACATCGCCGACGACGAATACGCGTTCGTCGCCGGGCAGGCGCAGGTGGAGGTCGACCTCGATGCGGCCCGACGGGTCGGTATCGACATTCAGCCACTTGCCGGCCGGCGAGGCCTTGACGCCTGCGCTCCAGATCACGGTCTCGGTGGGGATGATTTGTTCGCCGATGCGCACGCATTGCCTGTCCAGCCCGTCGACGCGCGAATTGAGCACCAGTTCCACGCCCATGCGCTCAAGCGACCTGCACGCCTTGTTCGACAGTTTCTCGGGGAACGGCCGCAACACCCGGTCGTTGGCGTCGACCAGCAGCACGCGCGCGTTCTCGGGCTTGATGCGGCGAAAATCACGGGCCAGCGTGAAGCGGGTCAGTTCGGCGACGGCGCCGGCCATTTCGACGCCGGTGGGGCCGCCGCCGACGATCACGAAGGTCATCAGGGCCTTGCGCCGCTCGGGGTCTTCTTCCATTTCGGCGCGCTCGAAGGCCAGCAGGATGCGCCGGCGCAGCTCGGTGGCGTCCTCGATGCGTTTCAGGCCGGGCGCGATCTCGCGCCAGTGCTCGTTGCCGAAGTAATTGTGCGTGGCGCCGGTGGCGACCACCAGGTAGTCGTAGGCGATGCTGCGGCCGCTCAGCGTGTGGACTTCGCGCGCCTGTCGATCGATGTCGGTGATGGTGTCGAGCAGCACGCTGACGTTCGGAAGTTTACTCAGAATGCCGCGGATCGGCGCGGCGATGTCGGCCGGCGACAGTGCGGCCGTGGCCACCTGGTAGAGCAGCGGCTGGAACAGGTGATAGTTGTGGCGATCCATGACGATGACCTCGACCGGTTCGCGCGCAAGCCGCATGGTGGCCGTCAGGCCGGCGAATCCGGCGCCCAGGATGACAACGCGCGGCCGCTTTTGCGATGGTTCGTGCATTGCCTGTTCAGCCCGGTCTGGATTCACTACAACAAGACCGGTCCGGACGACATGGCTTTCACCCGGGATAAGGCGGGTTTCAGGCAGTTTGCTTGTCCGGGCAGTGCATTCGTGGCACGATTCCGGGTATGGACGAACATACGCGCAGTTATCGCGAGCAATATCGCCGGGAATTGGTCCCGGAGGGCTATTCGGGCAAGCTTCATTTCGCACTGATTCTGGGATTTGTGGTGCTGGTGCTTGCGATGGGTGCCTGGCAGCTCGACAACGTGCAGCCGCTGCAATGGCTGGCCGTGCCGCTGACTTTTCTGTACGCCAACCTGGCCGAATACCTGGGCCACCGTTTCGTGATGCACCGCAGGCGGCCGGGCCTGGGCTTGATCTACGAACGCCACACGCTGCAGCACCATCGGTTCTTTACCCACCAGGCGATGCAGTACGACTCCAGCGACGATTTTCGTGCGGTGCTGTTTCCGCCAACGCTGCTGATGTTCTTCGCAGTAACATTCGCGCTACCGGCCGGTTTGCTGCTGGCATGGCTGTTTTCGTCGAATGTTGCCTGGCTGTTCGTGATGACTGCGCTGGGCTATTACGGCTGCTACGAGATTCTGCATTTTGCCTATCACCAGGCCGAGGATTCGTGGATCCTGCGTCTGCCGGGGGTCCAGCGCATGCGCCGGCTACACCTGGAACACCACGACCCGGCCATCATGCAGTACGGCAACTTCAACATCACCTGGCCGATCTGCGACGTGCTGTTCGGCACGCGGGTGGCGAAGGCTGACGAATAGGAAAAGCGAAACACAGATTACGCAGATTTATGCAGATTACTGATCGGGACCGGGGCGTTGGATTGGCGACACATACGGCCGGTGAGCCTGCCGCCGTCCTACCGCGGCTGCCGCGGCATGAGCGAGGCCGAAACGCGCGAATGCGTCGAGCGCTATCGCCCGATCGGCGAATCAGATCGTATGACGATGCGCTTCCGCAAGCCTTAGATGCCGCAGTCACGCCGCAATTCCTACGCAGGTATGGGTGGTTTTGTAGGGTGCGTGCAGCGTAGCGAAACGCACCAGAGAGTCTGCCAGCAATTCCGATGGTGCGTTACGCCTTCGGCTTCACGCACCCTACGCGGGATAGACATCGTCGGGGCTTACTTCCGGACGACGTTCCGGAGCGCCGATTCGTCGTGCTCGATGCCGAGCTTTCTCATCGAGCGCTGCAGTCGGCGGATCATGGGGTCGGGATCAACGGCATTGCCGACCATACGCACACGGTCGAAATCCAGCAGCCAGAAGCGGCCGTCGGTATCGAAGAGAATGTTGTCGGCGTTGAGGTCCGGGTGACGCATGCCGGCAGCGGCGGCCCTGGCGACCAATTTTCCAAGGTTTTTCCAATCCGCCGAGCCCATTCGGTCGGCCGCTTTCGGCAGGGGCTCGGCGTCGGGAATGCGTCGGGTGAGCAGGGCGCCCGAATACAATGGGCGATAGATCGGGCCGTGACGCTCGAAAGCCGCGGCCAGCGGTTCGGGTACCGGAATGCCGGCGTCGAGCAGTCTGCGGGTCACGCGCCACTCGGCAAACGGCCGCGTGCGGTCGGCGCCGGTGTAGAGGTAACTGGATGTGCTCAGGTGCCGCACCATGCCGCCGCGATGGTAGACGCGCAGCACCGCTTCTCCCAGCGGCGAGTCCACGGCCAATGCCTGGCCGCGACCGCCGAGTTCGGTGATCACTGCATTGCGATTGCGCCACCAGTCCGGGTGGAACCAGCCTGCCTCCGGCTGCGGATCAAGCGCCGAATCGAACAGGACCTGCAGCGGGCCAGACCGTAGAATGCGTTCCATGATGTGTGCGATTTTCCCTGCGTTCGTGTTCCCTGTCCATCAATCAGCCGCATGAGTGCGCCGGATTCAGTCTGCCTGCTGCGGTTCTCGGCGTTGGGCGATGTATGCCACTGTATCGCGACGGTGCGCGCGATACAGCGCCAGTGGCCCGATGTGCATGTGAGCTGGATTGTCGGCAAGGGCGAACATCGTCTGGTGCGCGACCTGGCGGGCGTGGAATTCATCGTGTTCGACAAGCGCGGAGGAATCGGCGCGTTGTGGGACCTGCGCAAGCACCTGCGGCGGCGTTTTGATGTGCTGCTGCACGCCCAGGTCTCGCTGCGGGCAAATATGATCGCCGCGCTGGTCCGCGCCGATCGACGCATCGGGTTCGATGCCGCTCGTGCTCGCGAGGGCCATGGCCTGGTGGTCAGCGAGCGGATCCCGGCGACCCCATTCCAGCACCAGGCCGAAGCGCTGCAGGAATTCGCCCGGATTCTCGGTGCCGACACCGACGGCGTCGACCGGGCGCCGCCGATTGGCGACGAGGATCGACAATTCGCACGCGCACATCAGCCCGAGGCGGGCAGGGCAGTGCTGATCAGCCCCTGCTCAAGTCATGTCGCGCGCAATTGGTCGGTCGTAAATTACGCGGAAATCGCCGACTGGGTCATCGACAAGACCGGCCGGCCGGTGATTCTGATCGGCGGACCGTCGGAGATGGAAAAGCGAATCGGTGCGCAGATCGAATCGACGATGCGCCATCAACCCTCAAACCTGATCGGCCAGGACACGTTGGGCCAGTCGCTGGCGATGCTGGAGCGCGCCGCCTGCCTGGTCGCACCCGATTCGGGTCCGGTCCATTTCGCCGCGGCGCTGGGCACGCCGGTGGTGGGGCTTTACGCCTCGACCTGGTCGTGCCGCTCCGGCCCGCTGGGGAGCCTGGAGTACTGCGTGGACCGCTTTCCGGAAGCCTGCCGACGCTTTCTCGGTCGCGAACCCGAGCAAGTCAAGTGGGGCAAGCGGATCGAAAAGCCCGGGGTGATGGACCTGGTGGAGCCCAAGGCGGTCATCGAGCGGTTGTCGATCATTCTGACTTGAATTCAAGCGCAGGTCAAAATCAAAAAGCGTTACACGAAGGACACGAAGAGGGCATGAAGACCACGAAGGGGAAAGCATTCGCGCTTGCTTTCCGCAGCAGCCTTGCTTCCGGGTTCAGCCAGTGGGCCCTGGAGGCGTGCTGCGCGCTTATCCGAGCTACGAAAGCAAAGGTGGGTTTATCCCGATTCCGGGGCGGTTTTTTCCTGCATGGTTGAAACCAGGTAGATTCGTGCGTCCGAAGACGGGCTGGGCAGTTCCAGGGCGGCACCGCCGATTACCCTCAGCTGTTGTCTTGAATCGTCTTCATTCGCCGCCTGCCGGGCAATTATTTCGTCGAACGGCTGGCTTCGGTCGTGGACGTTGAGCGAGTCCTGGATCAATGCTCCGGCCACCAGTGCCGCTACGGCGCAACCGACGGCGATGAAACGGCGTCTGTTTCGCCGTTCGATTCTGTCGCGCAGCGCGCGCATACCCCCGCCGGGGGGTTCGATCCAGTCAAGTGCAGGCGCTCTATTGCTCATTGAATTTCTCCTTGAGCCGCCGGACTGCGGTGTTCCTGCGAGACGCCACGGTGCCGGGCGGAATGCCGAGCAGGTCGCCGATCTCTGCTTGCTTCATGTCGGTAAACTCGGTCAGCAACAGAACGTGGCGCAGTGTATCCGGTAGCGCTTCGACTGCATCGCGCAGCTGGCGTCGGCGGTAATCCTGATCCGGTTCGGGTGCGCGTTCGCCGGCAATGCCGAGGGTTTCGTGGACACGCTGCCAGCGCCGTCGACGACGCGCAAGCTTCTGGCACAGGTTGACGACGGTCCGGACCAGGTAAGCGTGGGCTCGATCGGGATCGACGAGCAGGCGTCTCGACCAGGCCCGGATGAACGCCTCGTGCACCAGTTCCTGGGCTTCGGCGCTGTTCCAGGCCCAGCGATAGGCGATGTTGAACAGCTGCTTCTCCGAGGCCTGGTAGAGCTTCTCGAACTGTGGTCTGGTCAGCAAGCCGCGACAGCACCGTTGCTGCGATGGCCCGACACGTCAGAGGATTTCAGCCCGGAAGATGAAAATGATGAGCTTTTCGGCGTCCTGGTCTTCGCTTTCACGTTTTCCCAATTGTGCAATGACGAGGCTCTGGCCGGATTTCACGCTGAATTCGGTATTCACCCGACCCAGCATCGGCGCCCGCGTGCTGATATCGACCAGCACGCTTTTGTTTACGATTCGGGCTCGAAGCGTTGAGTTCAGAAGTTTACCGGTGAACTCCAAAGGCTTGCCGTCGAGCGTGATGTGCTGCGAAGTATCCAGGCGTTCAAACACCATGTCGCCGGCTGATGAAGCGACATCCCGGAGTTCGGCCTCCAGTGAGGCAAGGTTCGAGGGGAGGCTCGTGCGCTCGGCCGCGGTGCCTTCGATCAGCCATTGATGTATTCGAATCTGGCGCGTCTCTGCAGGCCCGGATTCTGCGACTTGCTCGATCAGCGCGGCAATGCCGGGTTGCATCGATGCCGGGGCCGAAACGGCGATGTGACCATTGGGCAGCGATTGAACGGAGCCGATCCTGTTTTCGCTGACTGAGCCTGAAAGCAAGTAGTCCAGTGCCGATTCGATCTGGTCGCCCATGCCTGAGCCGACGGGATACACTTCCAGCACCATCGGGTCCCGTCCATCGTGTGATTCAGCGTCATTCGGCGCCGGGTTGCAGGCTGCGAGCAGCAGAACGGTGCAGATCAGGAAAGTGTTGCGGATCATGGGGAAGTTTCCATTTGTTGTGGACTTACCCTTGTATACCCCGAAGCCGGGGATTTCTTCATTTGAATTTTGCGCGCGATCCGGAAAACAGGACTGGCCAATAAGGCGGGCCGAGGGCCTCGCCACGCGTCGAACCGAGGCGGTCGATCCCTGCCGAATCCGGCATCGGAGCCGCCGATCGTGGATTCTACGATGTCTGGTCGCGGCCGGGAGACCGCTCCTACGAAAAGGGATTGGGGACCAGATGTGCTTTTCCGAACCCGGAAACCGTTCAGTAAGCCTTGTAGCTTTTCTCTTCGAGGATGGTCGAGCCCAGTGCTTCGTTGGTGCGGCGCTTGACCGCGGCGCGTTGGTCGTTGGTCTTGTAGACGCTTCTTGCCAGCTCGATGAAACGCGGGCCGAAATCGCCTTCTCGCTCGCAATCGCGGATTTCGTCCTCGATTTTCCAGAGCTTTTCGTTGAGGGATTTCAGTTCGGCGCGCCGGGCGGTGACCTCGGCGGTTTCGGCGGCTTCGGCGTGCCAGAGTCCGGTCAGAAGATCGAGTTCGCGCTCGACATTGGCGCGCTTGTGCGGGTCATTGATGCGCTCTGACTTGATTTCCAGAATGGAGATCTTGTCGAGCAACTCGCCCGGGGAGATCGGTACGGGGATGGGTTTGGTCATGTCTTCACTGCCAGTTCCGGGGCGCTGGGCGCCCCGGACAGAATAGTTAGAGGCGGTTCAGCTCGGTTGGTCGACGGACTTCATGCTGAGCCGGATACGGCCCTGCTTGTCGACTTCCAGCACCTGGACGCGGACTTTCTGGCCTTCGGAAAGCGCGTCGGTGACGTTTTCGACGCGTTCGTCCGAGATCTGCGAAATATGCACAAGGCCATCCTTGCCGGGCAGAATCTGAACGAAGGCGCCGAAGTTCATGATCTTCTGAACCGTGCCTTCGTAAATCTTGCCGACTTCCACATCGGCCGTGATCTGCTCGATCTGGCGGCGCGCCTCGTCGGCGGCGTCCTTGTTGGCCGAGGCGATGGTGATGGTGCCGTCGTCGGCAATGTCAATCGTGGTTCCGGTTGCCTCCGTGATCTGGCGGATGGTCGAACCGCCCTTGCCGATCACGTCGCGGATCTTGTCCGGATGCACGCGCATGGTGAACAGGCGCGGGGCGTACTCGCTCATTTCGCCGCGCGGCTTGTCCAGCACCTTGTTCATTTCACCCAGGATATGGGTGCGGCCGGCCTTTGCCTGCTCGAGGGCGGCGTGCATGATTTCGCGCGTGATGCCGTCGATCTTGATGTCCATCTGCAGCGCGCTGACGCCCTGGTCGGTACCGGCGACCTTGAAATCCATGTCGCCGAGGTGGTCTTCGTCGCCCAGGATGTCGGTCAGCACGGCGAACTTGTCGCCTTCCTTGATCAGGCCCATCGCGATGCCGGCGACCGGCGCCTTGAGCGGCACGCCGGCATCCATCAGCGCCAGCGAAGTGCCGCACACCGACGCCATGGAGCTGGAGCCGTTGGACTCGGTGATTTCCGACACCACGCGCAGCACGTACGGGAAATCTTCCTGGCTGGGCAGAACCGCGGACACACCGCGTCTGGCCAGTCGGCCGTGGCCGATTTCGCGCCGCTTCGGCCCGAGCATGAAGCTGGTCTCCCCGACGCAG
This sequence comes from Wenzhouxiangellaceae bacterium, assembly GCA_040904965.1. Lineage (GTDB taxonomy): Bacteria > Pseudomonadota > Gammaproteobacteria > Xanthomonadales > Wenzhouxiangellaceae. The sequence continues at coordinate 17,976 of JBBDSL010000033.1, read as the reverse complement.
AACGGCGGGAAGTTGTAGTGCAGCATGAACGGGTCCTTGTACTCGCCCTCGATCGCGTCGATGATCTGCGCGTCGCGGCCGGTACCCAGCGTGACCACGACCATGGCCTGGGTCTCGCCGCGGGTGAAGATGGACGAGCCGTGGGTGCGCGGCAGCGTGCCGACCTGGACGTCGATCGGGCGCACCGTGGTCAGGTCGCGGCCGTCGATGCGCGGCTTGCCGTCGATGATCTGACCGCGGACCAGGTTCTTTTCGAGTTTGGAGAACGCCGCCTTGACATCTTCGGCGCTGAACTCGGTTTCCTCGCCTTCCGGCGCCAGCGATTCGACTAGCTTCTTCTTGACTGCCGAGAGGGCTTCGTGGCGCTGGGTCTTGTCGGTCAGCGTGTAGGCCTGCTGCAGACCGGCCAGCGAGAGCTCTTCGACCTTTTCGGCCAGGCCCGATGGTTTTTCAGGCGCCTGCCAGTCCCACTTGGGCTTGCCGGCCTCGGCGGCCAGTTCCTTGATGGCGTTGATCGCGGTCTGCATCTGGTCGTGGCCGAACGTGACCGCGCCGAGCATTTCTTCCTCGGTCAGCAGGTCGGCTTCGGATTCCACCATCAGCACGGCGTGCTCGGTACCGGCGACGACCAGGTTCAGGCGCGAGTCCTCGAGCTGGCTGGCGACCGGGTTGAGCACGTACTCGCCGTTGATGAAGCCGACCCGGGCGCCGCCGATCGGGCCCTGGAACGGGGTGCCGGACAACGCGAGCGCGGCCGAGGCGCCGATCATGGCCGGGATGTCGCCGTCGACTTCCGGGTTCAGGCTCATCACCGTGGCGATGACCTGGATTTCGTTCATGAAGCCGTCCGGGAACAGCGGGCGCAGCGGGCGATCGATCAGGCGCGAGGTCAGCGTTTCCTTCTCGGTCGGGCGGCCTTCGCGCTTGAAAAATCCGCCCGGAATCTTGCCGGCGGAATAGAATTTTTCCTGGTAGTTGATGGTCAGCGGGAAAAACGCCTGACCGGGCTTGGCTTCGGGTCGGGCCACGGCCGTGACCAGCACCACGGTATCGCCCATGGTCACCAGCACGGCGCCGGTTGCCTGGCGGGCCAGGTGGCCGGTTTCCAGGGTGACGGTATGCTCGCCGTACTGAAAGGATTTGCTTACTTTATTGAACACTTGAAAACTCCAGTCACAAAGAGGAAATTCGAATACGACGAAACACCGGTCGCTGAAAGCAACAACCGGTGTTTCGTCAAATCATTGAATCGGAGAACGCTGATTGTCGACGATTATCTGCGCAGGCCGAGGCGCTGCACAATGTCGCGATAGCGCTGGACGTCCTTGTTGCGGACGTAATCAAGCAGCGAGCGGCGCTGGTTGACCAGCCGAATCAGTCCCTTGCGAGAATGATGATCCTTCTTGTGATCCTGGAAGTGGCCGGTCAGGTGCTTGATGCGTGCGGTCAGCAGTGCAATCTGCACTTCCGGCGACCCGGTATCGCTGCTCGAGAGCTGGTATTCCGAAACGATCTGCTGTTTCTGTTCTGCACTCAAAGAAGACATGTTGTCTCGACTCCAAACTTGTTTAATGGCAACAATTGTTGCGTGGTGTCTGGCGACCGGGCTTTTCCAGAAAACCCCCTCCCTCTCGAAATCGAGCACAACCTTGTGGATTGTCGAAGGCGGGCTTTGTGCAAAAGCCCCGATCACCGCTAATCAAGCGCGCAATTATACCCTGTTTCCCACGGGTGCTACAAGTAGGCTGGGACTTTGCGGTGACTAACTGCCGACCAGCCGGTTGCGAGCCCGATCCAGCATGCTTTCGGGGGTGAATTTTCCATTGCGCCAGAGCCCGGGGCTCGCACCGGTCAGCATCTCGAGTACATGGTTGAGGTTGCCGGCCGCGTAGACCTGGAACAGATCATTGCCGACGGCCTGGACCAACTCGGGCCGCAGCATCAGTTCCTCACGCTGAACGGCCGGGATGATGACGCCCGGACTGCTGCTGGAGACTTTGTGCTGGGCGATCTGAAAACAGTCTTCGATGCGCGCATTCAATCCGTCGACCGGCGTCAGGCGGCAGTCGCTGTCCAGGCTTCCGACCACTACCAGGTCCTGGCGCAGCGGGATATCGGAAAGCCGGCTGATCAACGCCAGAACAGACCCCAGAATCAGCGCGCCGCCGATGTCCGGCGGATTTCCGCTGGACGTGCCGCCGCAACTGATCAGCGCGTGCAGGCCGATCGACTTTTCCATGCGCATTGAGTGGGCCAGCGCGCTTTCGATGCGGATGCTGATTTCCCGGCCCGGAGGCTGAACGGCGCCCTCGAATGCAATGCGGGTGTCGGGTGCATGGGCCAGGCTGGCCTGGATCCGGATCAACTGGCCGTAGTTGCGGTCGCCGTCGGGCTCCAGGCCGCAGACGTGAACCTGGCCCACCTGGTGCTGGCGGGCCGGAAATCCAGACGTCTCGAAACGCGGATTCGAACTGACCGGCCGTGGGGGGCGCATCCGGTCGATGGCGTCGTGCACATGGGTGGCGGTGACGTGCGCGTCGTCCCCGGTGCCGGCGATGACGGCGGCCATGCGCAATACCGTAAACAGGTCGCCCATGCGGGTCGACAGCCGGTCGCGACCGGCCATGCGCGCGGCCTGCTCGACCAGGGCGGCAACCGCCTCGTCGCTGACCGGTGCCGAATGGACCCGGCGCGCGACGTCGCGCAAACGGGCGGCAATCCAGCCGACCCCGGCGGCGTTGCGCGGAATCGAATCCGGAATATCGATGGGTGCGGCGAACAGGCCGACGAATTCCGGGTATTCCTGTTGCAATTGTCGCCAGTGCGCCTGGGTGCCGCACAGTATCAGGCGGGCGTCGACCGGAATCGGCGCCGGACGCAACGAAATTGCCGGCGACGTGGCGGCTTGCGGTGGTTCGATATGAATTGCGCCATTGGCCAGCGCATTGCGCAGCAAGGAAATGCTGCGCGGGTGGCCGAGCAGGTCTTCGGCATCGATGATCAGGAATCCGCCGCTGGCATCCAGCAGCGTGCCGGCGCGCACGCCGAGGAACGAGGCCACGGAGCGACGATTCTCCAGCCAGGCCGGGTCGATGGTGCCGCCCAGATTGCGCGGCGTGGGAACCTGCTCGCCCACGATGTTCAATCCTTCGCCGGGTGCCGTATGCACCAGGTTGACGCTATAGAGCGCTTCCGGGTCGGCCAGATGGGCGGTCGGCTTGTCCACTCGCTTTTCAATGACGTCTGCGATGATGGCGTCGAGGTGGTTCTTGACCGTCGGCTGCTCGAACTCCTGAAGTACCGGCTGGACCATATCGGCCAGCAGCCGGCGAGCCTCGGCGCGCAGCAGGCGGCCGCGCAACTGCTGGGCATGATTCCAGGTCTTGTTGATGGCCTCGGTGGCCTTGCGGATGTCGGGCTGGGATTCGCGCACCACGTTGCGGATCTCATCGAATTCTTCCGGGCTGACCTGGCCCTTGGCGACCAGGTTGGCCAGATCGTCCTGGGTGATGACCCGCCCGGTCTGCTGCACGTGCACCGAGAGACGGATCATCTGCCCGACCTGTTCGCGCATCAGCACCAGTCCGTGCGGCTTCAGTTTCTTCTCCAGCGGCGCGGTCAGACGGCGGATCTCGGCGTCGGAGCGATCCTCCATGGCTTGCAGCCGATTTCGGATCGGACGCGCCTGCAGGGCGGTCTCAAGCTGGTCGCGTACGAAGCGGCTGATATCACCCAGCCCGGATCGCAACTTTCGGCCGGTACCGGCCGACAGCGTCAGCAGGGTGGGCCGGTGGGGGTATTCGAAATTGTGAATCAGGCAGTAGTCATGGCGCTCCCGGGCCGGGGGCTCGAGTTGCTGCAGTCCGGATTCCAGCAGCAGCGAGCGGTCGCTGGCGGCATGGCCGCGCACGAAAACATGCCCGCGGGCCGGGGAGTTGTCGGCGATCGCTTGACGCAGCGAACTGACCAGGTGGTCCAGAGTTTCCGAGTGCGCCGTGCGCGACGCTTCGTCGTCGACCAGATTGCGTGGGTCAACGCGCCAGCGCAGTTCGGTCGGTGGGATGCGCGATAAGGCCATGCCGTTCCTGGACGCAGTACTCGTTGGCCGATTGTAGCCGAATGCCGGGCTAACTGAATTATTCGCTGCCGACCGGTTCTTCGACGTCGATCCTGGCCAGTCGCTCGGTATAGCTGATCCAGCATTCCGCCACGGTTCGCGGGTTCTCCAGCATTGGCAGGTGGCCGGTGTCGGGCAGCATCAGGGTTTCGGCATTTTTCATGCTGTCGGCCAGCACCTGGGCACCGGCCGGGTTGAGAATCTGGTCGGAGCGGCCCCAGACGATCAATGCTGGTACTTCCAGGCCCCTGGCGAGTTCTTCGGCGGGCGGCGAATCGAAGCGGATGGCGTCGAACGCGCGCTGGTGTTCCACCGCGCGCGCGGCCGATCGGGCCGCCAGGAAGCGTGCCAGTGGTGACGGAATCCAGGGCGGGTGGACGAAGCAGAAATCAATCAGGCGGCGGAAATCGGCACGATTTCGAACCACCAGCGGATTGTGACGTTCTTCGGCGATTTCCTGATACAGCGGCGAATAAGGAACATTCTCCACCCCGCCCGGCGCCAGCAGCCAGAGTGCGCGGATCCGCTCGGGGTATCGCGCGGCGATGGCGCAGGCAATGTAGCCGCCCATGGAGCTTCCGCCGAGATAACAGTGTTGAATGCCGATGTGGTCCATCCACTTGACCACGGTTTCGGCTTGCGCCTCAATCCGGTAGTCGATGGCTTGCGGGCAAACGGTTTCGCCGAATCCGGGCAGATCGGGCGCCAGAATCCGGAAGTGCCCGACCAAGTGCCGGGCGACCCGGTTGAAATGGTCGGCATCGGCATTAAAGCCATGCAACAGGACCAGCGTTTCTCCGCGTCCGCCTTCGAGCATGTGCCATTTGATGCCCGCGGTATCCATCCGGCACGAACGCATCCTGCCGCCGCGCCGGTCCAGCGCGCGGAATGCGCCGACCACGGGCGTGGGCCAGAACCGCCATATGCCGGCCAGAACCAGCACTATGATGAGGATGATTACCGGAATTGACATAGGACCGGAATGTTAGAATTAATGGCTGTAGTTTACCCAACTATTGCATATGTACATCCTCATTTCATAGCCGGTCCGCCCCGGGGAAATTTTGATGAACGAACTGGATACCGGTGATGGTGACGTCACGCAAGCCGTGTTCGAATGCCACGGATTCGCGATCGCGCGGGGCTTGTGCCCGGTACCGCTGGTCGAAAGAATGCGCGGTGTTGTAGAACGCGACCTGGCCGCGGTCGCAGGGCCGGTCGAATACGAATCCGACGTGGCCTACCCTGGCGCTCCGGCCGGGCGCGATGCACCGGGCGGGCACACCGTTCGCCGCCTGCGCGACGCGCTGGGGCGCGACCCGGCATTTGCCGAATGGGCCTGCTCGCCGGTTTTGACCGGCACGGCAAAAGCATTGCTGGGTGCGACCGACATCCGGCTGGTGCGCGCCCATCACAACTGCATCATGACCAAGCATCCGGACCATTCCAGCGCCACCGGCTGGCACCAGGACATCCGGTACTGGGCGTTTGAAACCCCCGAGCTCGTCAACGCGTGGACTGCACTGGACACCGAAGCCCGCAACAACGGCGGCATGCGCCTGATTCCCGGCTCGCATCGCGCGGTATTCGATGCCCGCGCGTTCGACGCCGCGCGGTTCTTCGACGCCGAACATCCGGCCAACCGCGCCTGGATCGAAACCGCGGTGGACATCGACCTGAACCCGGGTGATGTGCTGTTCTTTCACGCCGCCTTGTTGCACGCGGCGGGTCGCAACCTGACTCCCCGGCGCAAGCGCGCCGTGGTGTTTTCGTATCGCGCCGAGAGCAACCGAGCGCTTCCGGGGTCACGTTCGGGGGCCGGTGACGATCTGGATCCGGATTCAGTAAGAAACCGATGAGTTTTCGCCGGATCGGCGGCGTTTGTCTGACATTTTCCGGGCGGGCGACGGTTGTTGCGGTGTAGCGCGCTGTCTGCGCGCTTTGCCGGCGGCCCAGAACGGCAGCTTGCAGGCATCCCAGCACAGCGCCAGCAGGACCACGCCGATCAGCGTCCAGACAATGGAAGCCGGATCCACCGGCACCGCCGGAACGAAGGCTTCGGCCGCACCCCGGGCAATCGACCAGTCGGCGTGGCGCAAGAGCGCGACCGGGCGCAGCATCGCCGGGGTTTCCAGCAGTGCCTGCTGCAACTGCTGAAGTTCGGCCAGGCGCAGCGACAACTCCGACACCGCCTGTTCGCGCCTGGCCTCGTCGAGCCAGGGAAGGAACTCACCGGCGGCAACCTTGTCGATGGTCCGGTGCGCCTCGTCGATATGTCCGCCCAGACGCTGCAGGTAGGCGTGGGTGAATGCGGGGGCCTGTGAGAACCCCAGTCCGCCGGCACCGCCGGCGGTGGCGCTGCCGAGGTGATCCAGCCGCCGGGTGAGCCAGCTCACCGGGAAGTCTCGTCCGGCCGGGCCGGGTCTTCATTGCCCGGCACCGGGTCGTGGCCGCCTTCGCACAGCGGATGGCAGCGCAGAATGCGCCTGAGCGCCATCCAGCTGCCACGACCGGGACCGTAGAGTTCGATCGCCTGTTCGGCATAGCGCGAGCAGGTCGGTGTGAAACGGCACTGCTGGCCGATGAGCGGCGACAGCAAGCGGCGATACACATGTATGCTCTTGATAAGAAACGATTGCACGATGGTTGATTCTACTCCCCGGACGCGGTATATAATCGCCGGTTTCCCCGCCACATTGTTGGCTTTGACGAAAGTCTGAGAGGGCATCCGAAACATGACCAAGCAAGAAGTGAAACTGCCTGAGAACTACAGGCCTTCGGAAAAAGAAGAATACATGAATCCGAAGCATCTGGAATATTTCCGCCAGAAACTGCTCAAGTGGCGCGAGGACCTGATCGAGGAGTCCCAGGAGACCATCAACAACCTCCGGGGCGAAGTGCGCGATGTCGGCGACGAAGCCGAACGCGCCTCGCGCGAGACCGAGAACAGCCTGGAACTGCGTACGCGCGACCGCTACCGCAAGCTGCTGGGCAAGATCGACCAGGCGCTGGGGCGGGTCGACGACGGCAGCTACGGCTTTTGCGAGGAAACCGGCGAGGAAATCGGCCTGGCCCGTTTGGAGGCGCGACCGATCGCGACGCTGTGCCTGGACGCCCAGGAGCGCTGGGAACTGAAGCAGAAGCAGATGAAGGACAGCCGCTGACGGGTCGCCCGGACCGCATGAACGAAACCGCGACCGTCAGGTCTTATAGTATTGATCAATTGACTGCTCATGCAGACAACCCACCCATTGGAGCCGTTGCAATGAAACGCATGATGATTTTGGCAGGGATGGTTCTCGCCTCGGCCGTGGCCGGGGCGCAGCAGGACGATTCGGTATTCGACGATCGCTATTACGTTGGCGTCGCCGGTGGCATCGCCCGGCCGGCCGCGGATCGGCGGACCGATTCGACCGAACCGTATTACGGCGTCTATTTCGGGCGGTTTTTCAGCCCGAATTTCAGCCTGGACCTTCAGATCGACAGCTATTCGACTGATTTCGAGCGCGACAAGCTTGCCAGGGCAGGTATCACGGTTCCGGCGGATTTCGACCGCGATTTCGACATCTACGGCTACGGCCTGACCGGCCGTTATCACTTCGGAGACGCCCATGATCGCCATCGACCCTATGGTCTGGTGGGCCTGGGCATACAGGAACACGACAGCTTTCTCGACGATGGTCGCGACATGTACGTGTCCTGGGGCGTTGGCGTGCAGTCGAAGCTCGGTGACAACTTCCGTTTGCGCACGCAGCTGGAAGGTCGCTACGACAATGATCGCGAGACGCGCAGCACGGACCACGGCTTTATCGACATGATCGCCTCGGTGGGGTTGAGCTATTCGTTCGGCGAACCGCCGCGTCGTCAACGGCCGGAACCGCCACCCGAGCCGGCGGCCCCGGCGCCAGCGCCCGCACCGCCTGCACCGGCACCTCAGCCGGAACGTGAACCCGAGCCCCAGCCCGAGCCCGAGCGAGAACCGGAACCTGAAGTGGTATTCGAATTCGACAGCACCGTGCTGTTCGCCTTCGATTCGGCCGCATTACGTCCGGAGGCCCGCGCCGAGCTCGAGCGCGCCGCCGACACGCTTGCGCCGCGCGACGACATCATCCTGATCGAGGTTGCCGGACACACCGACAGCATTGGTGCGGAAGCGTACAACCAGGACCTGTCGGTTCGCCGCGCGCAGTCGGTGGCCGATTACCTGGCCGACAACGGGATTTCCAGGGACCGCATGCGCGTGGTCGGGTACGGGGAAACACGGCCCAGGGCGCCGAACGACAGCCCTGAGAACCGCCAGTTGAACCGCCGCGTCGTGCTGTCGATCATCGACAGGCGCAACTGAGCCGGTTTACGGCGCAAGCGCCGCGAAACGTGAAAAGACCCGCCGCCGGCGGGTCTTTTCTTTTGGTACGGCGCGATGGCGTCAGCTCAGATCGCCGATGAGCCCCACGGTCGAACTGCGCAAATGTTCCACGGCGTCCAGAAGTTCGCGGGAGGCGGTTGCGCGCGCCTTGTCGTCGGCGGTGTCGTCCAGGTCGTCGGCGTGCGCCTGCCAGGCTTCGAACAGCCGGCGACCGGCTTCCGGCATGGGGGCGGGCATTACCGAGGTGAGGTCGCGGATCATGGTCGCCTTGCCCCAGCCGGTCACCCAGCTCTGCGGTGCAAGTACGCTACCCGGCGGGTTTTCCGCGCTTGCGACGGCTTCGGGGAAGTAACGCCGCATCAGGATGATCTGGTTCAGTTCGCCGACCTCGACCAGAATCTGGAACGAGGCCTGGCGCCAGTTGCGCTGGATTTCGGTTTTTTCGTTGCGCCAAGTGTTGTACCCCAGTGAAGTGATTGCCAGCACCAGGCTGATCAGGGCCACGAGATTGTTGTTGACCTGATTCCAGACCTTTTTGCGCCCGCCGACCGACTTGCCGGCCGGTCGGGGCGTCAGGGCGCCGCGCGTCTTGCGGTATTTCACTGCCTCGGGGTTGTTGGCTGGTTGTCCGGTCATTGGTCCAGTGCGCGTCGGGCATGCTCTCGCACGGCCTCAAGCATCGCGTTCAGGCCGTTGGCGCGGGTGGGGGACAGGTGCTCGCTCAATCCGAGTTCGCTCACGAATCGCGGCTTGGTGTCCAGGATTTCGCGCGCCGAGCGCCCCGAATAGACGCGCAGCAGCAGGTGGATCAGTCCGGACACGATGGCCGCATCGCTGTTGACCCGAAATTCCAGCCGATCTGCATCGCCGGATGCGTGGAACCAGACGCTGGACTGACACCCGGCCAGCAATGCATCTTCGCGCATCTCCTCAGGCGCCAGCGGCTCTAGCTTGCGCCCCAGGTCGATGATGTACTGGTAACGATCCAGCCAGTCGTCGAACAGCGAGAACTCGTCGATGATCTCGTCCTGGGTCTCTTCGATGTTCATCTCACAGGTCATCGGTTTCGCCGCTTGCTCTCGTCTTGACACGCCAGCGCGTGCCTTCCGCCGAATCCTCCAGTTCCACGCCCATGGCATCGAGTTCGTCGCGGATCCTGTCGGCTTCGGTGAATTCGCGTTGCTGCCGGGCCTCGCTGCGGCGCACGATCAGCTCGTCGACCCGATCCGGGTCGATCGTCGAAACGCTCTGGCGTTGCTCGGCCCACAGCCCAGGCTGCTGAACCAGGCCGAGCAGGCGGCCGGAGGCACGCAGCGCGCCGGCCCGGCGGCCGCGCTCGGCTGCATCGGTGCACTGACCCAACTCGCGCGCCAGTGCATTGAGTGCGGCCAGCGCGGCCGGCGTGTTCAGGTCGTCTTCAAGGGCTTCGACAACCGCATCTGCCGGTTCGGTTCCGGGAAATTCGTCCTCGGGGTAGTCCTCCAGTGCCCGGTACAACCGATCCAGCGTGCTCACGGCCTGGCGCAATGCGCTTTCCGACCAGTCCAGCGGCTGGCGGTAGTGGGCCGAAAGCAGCAGATAGCGCATTGCCTCGCCAGGCCATTGCGCAAGCAGGTCGTGCACGATCAGCGTGTTGCCCAGGCTCTTGGACATCTTGCGCTTTTCGACAGTAACGAAGCCGTTGTGCAGCCAGTAACGTGCGAACTGCTTCGACTGGTGCGCGCAGCAGCTCTGCGCAATTTCGTTTTCGTGGTGCGGAAACACCAGGTCCTGGCCGCCAGCGTGGATGTCGATCACCTCGCCCAGGTGCGCGGCACTCATCGCCGAGCATTCGATGTGCCAGCCGGGGCGGCCGCGGCCCCACGGGCTGTCCCATCCGGGCTGGCTTTCGTCGGAAGGCTTCCACAAGACGAAATCGGCCGGGTTCTTCTTGTACGGGGCCACCTCGACCCGGGCCCCGGCGATCATTTCGCGCAGGTCGCGGCCGGAAAGGCGGCCGTATTCGTCGTACGTTGACACGTCGAACAGTACGTGGCCCTCGGCCACATAGGCGTGGCCGGATTCGATCAGGCGCTCGATCATTGCAACGATTTCGGACATGTGTTCGGTCGCGCGCGGTTCGATGGTGGGTCGACCCACGCCGAGGGCGGCCATGTCGGTGTGATAGGCCTCGGTGAAGCGGCGCGTGACCACGCCGATCTCGATCCCTTGCTCGGCGGCCGCGGCGTTGATCTTGTCGTCGACGTCGGTGATGTTGCGTGCATAGACCACCTTCGGGTAGCGGGTCTGCAGTAAGCGATACAGCAGATCGAAGATCACCGCCGGTCGTGCGTTGCCGATGTGCGCGTAGTTGTACACGGTGGGGCCGCACGCATACATCGTGACCCGTTCGGGGTCCAGCGGTTCAAACGGTTGCTTGGTGCGGGTCAGGGTGTTGTAAAGCTGCAGCGTCATGGTCGGCGGCCGGTATGGATTCTGGATTTGCACGCCCGCCCG
>JBBDSL010000033.1:0-6987 GCA_040904965.1 Wenzhouxiangellaceae bacterium | reverse complement strand
GGCGGGGTAGGCTAGACTTTCATTTCAGAGTCTACCGGATCGAGACCGAATTCATGACTGAAAAAGCCCAGCCCGACCATCGGGATTCGCTGTATCGCCGCCACGTGCACCACCTGCTGGCCAGGACCGAAGACCTGCTCGCGCGCGCCGGCTATGATCGTCTGCTGCTGCATTCGGGACGTTCGCGCGCCCGGTTCCAGGACGACTATCACCCGACCTTCCGCGCCCACCCGCATTTCGTGGCCTGGTTGCCGTTGCCGCGCAATTCCGATTGCCTGCTGGAGATTCGTCCCGGTTCCCGGCCGAAATTATGGTTGATGATGCCCGAAGACTTCTGGCACGCCCCGCCGGAAGCGCCGGCGGGGTGGTGGGCCGATCACTATGAGATCGAGGTGGTCCGCGATGCCGGCGGCTGGCAGTCGGCGCTGGAAGAAGCCAGCGCCGCCGCGTTGATAGCCGATCCTGGCGATTTCCGCACGCTCGGCCGGCATGCCGACCTCAATCCGGCCGGATTGCTCGCGGGTCTGGACGAATTGCGCACGGTCAAGACCGACTGGCAGATCGAATGCATACGGACCGCCAACAGGATTGCAGTGGCCGGCCATGATGCGGCGGCCACCGCATTTTCGTCCGGGGCCTCGGAACTGGAGATTCACCTGGCCTACCTCAAGGCCGCCGGCCACGACCCGGATACGCTGCCGTACAACAGCATCGTCGCGCTCAACGAGCATTGCGCGGTATTGCATTACCAGTATCGCGACGCGACCGCACCCGAGCGCTCAAGAAGCTTCCTGATCGATGCCGGCGCCGATTGTTATGGCTATGCCGCCGACATCACCCGCACCTACAGCGCCGACGACGGGTTGTTTACCGACCTGATCGGCGAAATGGACCGGATGCAGCAGCGTCTGGCCGGCCGCATGCAGGCCGGTAGAGATTATGTCGATCTGCACCTGGAAGCCCACCGCGGCGTGGCCGAGATTCTGCGCGGCGCGTCCATATGCGACATGGAGATCGACGCCATGCTGGAGGCCGCGGTGACCTCGACCTTCCTGCCGCATGGGTTGGGGCATTTTCTGGGCGTGCAGGTCCACGATGTGGCCGGCAAGGTGGCGCCGGACGGGCGCGATCTGCCACCGCCCGAGCGGCATCCGATGCTGCGTCTGACACGCGAACTGCAGGCCGGCAACGTGCTGACGGTGGAACCCGGCCTGTATTTCATTCCCAGCCTGTTGGAGAAATTGCGCCAGACGCCGATTTCAGGCCACGTGGACTGGAAGGCGGTCGAGGCACTGGTGCCGTATGGCGGAATCAGGATCGAGGATGATGTGGTGGTGCGGGCGGAAACGCCGGACAATCTGACGCGCGAGTGCGTGAACAGGTTGTAAGCGATCCGGCGCGCCCCGGGACGGCGCGGAAACAGACCACCATTCGTTGGGATTCGGCAAGCCGAAAAAGAATGGTGGTCGGGGTGAGAGGATTCGAACCTCCGGCCCCTGCCTCCCGAAGACAGTGCTCTACCAGGCTGAGCTACACCCCGAAATCAAGCCGAGAATTGTACTGCAGAATCGAACGTGTGACAAGCGCCTTGAGCATTTCACGGTCGACGAGCGGGTGCGAACCGGAAAAGTGATCAGGCGGCGGGTCAAATCATTCCATCGGGGTGCCAATTCTGTTAAATTTGCATAAATTTTCGTAACGAGTCTGTCATCCGGGACCGCTAATCTTTGCCCCGCAAGCGTGGACGGCCTGGTTTCGACCCGATCGAACCGCAGATTGCCAGGACGCCTCGCAGGAATCTATCGAGTCATACATTTTGGGAGTAAGTGCACATGAAAATCGTTGAACTGGTCCGCGCATCGCGGGCGTTGCCGCTGCTGGCGCTGCTGCTGATCTGCGGGATCTGCGGTCAGAGCGCCGTGGCGCAGGAGACTTCTTCGAATCTGCGCGGTACCGTGCTGACCGAAGACGGTGAGCCGGTGATCGGCGCCACGGTTGAAATTCTTCACGTTCCGTCCGGCACCGTGCGCCGGACCGAAACCGGTTCAACCGGCGGCTTTGCCCAGAGCGGTCTGCGCGTGGGCGGCCCATACCGGATTACGGCGAGCGAGTCCGGCTACCAGGCGGCTGCTTACGAGAATATTTTCCTGCAGCCCGGCAGCCAGGCCCCGATCCGCTTCACGCTGACCGAATCGGCGGCCCAGCTCGACGCGGTTTCGGTGACCGGTGTTGCACTCAACGTAGCGGCCGAACTCAACAACGGCGTCGGATCGGCGTTTTCGGCACGCGATATCGCCAACCAGCCGACTACAGATCGCGATGTGATTTCGACTCTGCTGCGCGATCCGCTGGCCCAGTCCGACGGTGTGGGCAACCTGTCGGTTGCCGGGCGCAACCCGCGGTTGAATTCGTTTTCCATCGACGGTGCCTCGCAGACCGACAACTTCGGCCTGACCCAGGGGACCTACGCAACTTCGCGTTCGCCGATCAATCTGGATGCGGTCGAGTCGGTCACGCTGGCGGTCGCTGATTACTCGGTCACCGCGTCGGATTTCGTCGGCGGCGGGGTCAACGTCACCACCAAATCGGGTACCAACGAGTTCGACGGCAGCGTCTTCTGGGCCTACAACGACGACGCCTTCGTCGGCAACAGCTTCGACGGCGGCAACTTCGATCCGGGCGAGTTCGAGGAAGAGGAATACGGCTTCACGCTCGGCGGTCCGATCATCAAGGACAAGCTGTTCTTCTTCGTTTCCTACGACGAGTACGAAAACGCCGCCCCGGTGGATTTCACCAATTTCGACCAGCAAAACGGCATCGATCCGGCATTTTTCGACGTCGCGCGCGAGATCATCCAGCAGTCGCTGGGATTTGACCCGGGCACCCGCCCGCAGGTCGTCAACGTGCCCGAAACTTCGGAGCGCACCTTGGTCAAGCTCGACTGGAACGTCAACCTTGATCATCGCGTGTCGTTTACCTACCAGAACAGTGAGGAGTCGGATGTCGACGTCGACCCCGACGAGTTCGAATCGGCCTGGTACGACATCCCTCTGGAAGTCGAGGCGTTTACGGGGCAGTTGTTTTCCGACTGGAGCTATAACTTCTCGACCAACCTGCGGATCAACCACACGGAAACCTCGCGCGGCCAGATCTGTCGCGCCGGTCCCGATGTCGGGCAGATTTCGCTGGACTTCTTCAACATTTCCGGACTCGACGGCAGCCCGCTGGAAGGCCTGCTTACCGAAGGCGACGGATTCGTGGCCGGTTGCGACGTGTTCCGTCATGCAAACGACTTCGCCGACGAACGGCTGCAGATCTTCGCCTCCGGCGAATACTTCGTCGGTGACCACGTCGTGACATTCGGCGGCGAATTCGAGAACTATGAGCTGTTCAACCTGTTCGTGCCGTTCTCGCGCGGCGATTTCCAGTTCGACAACTTCGAGCAGCTGGCCAGCGCCAGTCCGTCCGGCATCTTCACCGTCAACGTGCCATCGGGCAACGCGCTCGACGGCGCCGCACAGTGGGAATACGATCTGTGGTCGTTCTTCGTCCAGGACCAGTGGGCGGTCACGCCGGAATTCGAACTGACCTACGGGCTGCGCTACGAACGCTTCGTACAGGACGACGAGCCCGAATTCAGCCAGGCGAGGTTCGACCAGTTCGGCGTAGGCACCGACAACAATCTCGATGGCAACGACTTGATCATGCCTCGGGTGAGCTTCCTGTGGACCCCGTTGCGACGCACCAGTGTCAGCGGTGGCTTCGGCCTGTTTTCCGGCGGCAATCCGGAAGTCTGGATCTCGAATGCGTTCCAGAAGCCGACCTTCGGCGCTTTCGGCACCGGTTTTGAAAACGTCGATATCACCCAGGTGCCGCAGTCACTGCTCGACCAGATCGCGACCGGCACCGCGGTGCCGATCGACTTCATTGGCGAAGACTTCGATACCCCGTCGGACTGGAAGGCATCGCTGCGCCTGCAGCAGGGCTTCGACCTGAATATCGGCGGCCTGGACCTGGGCGACAACTACGTATTCACCGGCCAGTTCCTGTATACGCGCACCAAGGACGACTTCGTCTGGGAACTCCTTTCCCAGACCGAGCTTGCCGAAGCGCTACCGCCTGGCGTGGCTCCGGACGGGCGCCCGATCTGGGCCGACCTGGAAGACCTGGGCTTCACCAATAACCTGACCCGCCTGAACAATGCAGACGGCGCCGAGACCAAGGTCCTGACGCTGGGATTGTCGAAGATGTTCGACAGCGGCTTCAACTTCGACATCAGTTATGCCCACACCGACGCCGAGATTGTCAGCGAAGGCCAGTCCTCGCGCGGCATTTCGAATTTTCTCGGATTGTTCACGATCGACAAGAACAACCCGGATCCCCGGACTTCGGCGTTCCAGATCGAGGACTCGTTCAAGTTCAACTTCGGCTTCGAGCGCTCGTTCATTGCCGACCTGTCCAGCCGCATCGACGTGTTCGGCCGGCTGTTCAAGGGTGACGTCTGGAGCACGACGTTCGATGTGGACGACGACAACGCGCTGTTCGGCCGCCCGGGTGCCGGCGAGGATCCGTTCAACAACATGCCGCTCTATATCCCCGAGCCTGTCAACGATCCGCGCGCGGTATTCGCTTCCAGCTTCGACACCGCAGGGTTCTTCAACTATGTCGAAGAGAACGGTCTTCCGGTCGGTCAGATCCACGAACCCTTTTCGGAGGTTTCGGATCGCTGGAACAACATCTGGGATCTGCGCTTCCAGCAGGAACTGCCGGGCATTCCGGGGCTCAGCCGCTTCGTGGGCGACAATCGCTTCAAGGTCATACTCGATATCGACAACTTCCCCAACCTGATCAACAGCGACTGGGGCCGGGTGACCAACGGGCCGTTCTTCGGCCAAGCCGGTATTGTGCAGGCCGATCTGGTATCGGCCGCGGATGTCGCGGCCAACGGCGTCGATGGTGCCACCGCGCTGACCGGCGACGCGCCGCGCACCACCTGTCTGCAGGCCAGCGATTGCCTGTTCCGCTACAACGATTTCGATGACGACCCGACGGTATTTACCGACCGCGCGAACTCAGTCTACGAAATCCGCCTGACGCTGCGCTACGATTTCTGATCGCAGGCAGCCTCGGCGCTGAACCCGGCCCGACGGCCGGGGCGGAAACAGACGCAAGAAGCCAGCCGGTTTTCCGGCTGGCTTCTTGTTATCGGATTACGCATCTGCGAGCATCCTAGTGGTCCGGCTGTTCCGTCCGCCTCAAGGCTGAAATGCATCCGCATGATGCCGGCAAGCGTCAGCTAGAATCGTAGGTCTCGGTCGGTTCGATATCGATCCGGGTTCGGGCCGACCGGTCCGAATTGATCGGGCCGACAATCGACAAGAACAAACCGGCACGCCAGGGCGCAGATCCGGATCAACAAGATGGCATCAGGGAATACATGAATCACACTTCCATGACCGCGCAAAGCGGCAAGACACAAACCCATTCGACCCGGGTTTACCCGGCTGGCAGCCTGAATATCCTCTCGCGCGAGGAAGTTACACGCCTGTCGGACGCCAGTGAGGAAGTCGGCGACCTGCTCAGGCGTTGCGCGCTGGCGGTGCTCAACAGCGGCGAGGCCGGCGACGACGCCGAGGCGATGCTGCAGCGCTACAGCGATTTCACCATTCGGGTCAACCAGGTCAACCGGGGCATCCGGCTGGAGCTGGAAAACGCGCCAGGCAGCGCATTCGTCGACGGCGAGATCATTTACGGCATTCGCGAACTGTTGTCGGCGGTGGTACGGGATATTGTCTACTTCCATACCGAAATCCGACCCAACCCGTATTTCGACCAGGAATCATCCGAGGGCATCAGCAACACGGTGTTCGAAATCCTGCGCAACGGCCGCCTGCTGCACGCCGACAGCGATCCCAACCTGGTGATCTGCTGGGGCGGGCATTCGATTCCCGACCACGAATACGATTATTCCAAGGACGTCGGCTACCAGTTGGGACTGAGGGGCTGCAATATCGGCACCGGCTGCGGGCCCGGGGCGATGAAAGGCCCGATGAAGGGCGCGACCATCGGCCATGCAAAGCAACGCACGCTGCCGGGCCGCTATGTCGGAATCACCGAGCCGGGCATCATCGCCGCCGAATCGCCCAACCCGATCGTCAACGAACTGGTCATCCTGCCCGATATCGAGAAACGCCTGGAAGCGTTTGTCCGCCTCGGCCACGGCATCGTGGTGTTCCCGGGCGGTGCCGGCACGGCCGAGGAAATCCTGTTCCTGCTGGGCGTGCTGCTCAACCCGGCCAACCGTGACATGCCGTTCCCGCTGATCTTCACCGGTCCGCCGTCGGCGGCGGATTATTTCGAGGAAATCGACCAATTCGTGCGCTACGCACTAGGCGATGACGCCGCATCGCGCTACAAGATCATCATCGACGATCCGGCGGCCGTGGCGGTGGAGATGAGAGCGGGTCTGTCGGCGGTGCGCGATTATCGGATCGAGACCAAGGACGCGTTCTATTTCAACTGGCAGCTACAGGTGGAATCGCAGTTTCAACAGCCGTTCGACCCCACCCACGAAGCAGTTGCCGCAATGCCGGTCGCACGCGACCTGCCGCGCCACGAACTCGCCGCCAACCTGCGGCGCGTGTTCTCGGCGATTGTATCGGGCAACGTCAAGTCCAACGGCATCCGCCGGATTCGCGAACACGGGCCGTTCGAAATTCACGGCGAAGCCGACCTGATGGACAAGCTAGACCGTCTGCTCGACCGGTTCGTGCGCCAGCACCGGATGAAACTGCCGGGGGACAAGGCGTACGAGCCTTGTTATCGGGTGATTCGCTGACGGTTTGCACCCTTGCCGGGGGCGGGTGGCTTTCAATTTCAACTTCAACTTCAACTTCTAACTTCTAACTTCTAACTTCTAACTTCTAAAATCGTTTCGCCTCGCGCTGCGCGCTTGCAGGCGAGTTCAGGGGCCTCTGGACAACCCTG
>JBBDSL010000032.1:0-10059 GCA_040904965.1 Wenzhouxiangellaceae bacterium | reverse complement strand
CCAAGGGCGACGGCCATTGCCTGCGCACGGCGCCTTGCCGCGAAGCGCCACAGGAACGCTGAATCCTAAATTATCAGGTTGAAGGACCACTAGACCACCAGTATGCAATGCTTGCAGTTACCATTCTCGGAAACTCGCACTCAAGATGACAACCAACGAAATGCACTCCAGCCTGGCGGTGGTCATCGACCTTCTCACGCTGGAACGCCTGGAAGACAACCTGTTTCGCGGCGAGAGCCGGGATATTGGCGCGCCGCAGGTGTTTGGCGGCCAGATCCTGGGCCAGGCGCTTTCGGCCGCGCACCGCACGGTCGAAGGCCGCGTTCCGCATTCGCTGCACGCCTATTTTCTGCGGCCCGGTGACTTCAACCGGCCGGTGGTCTACCAGGTCGAGCGCTCGCGCGACGGCGGCAGCTATTCCAATCGCCGGGTGGTCGCCATCCAGCACGGGCGCCCCATCCTGAACCTGGCAGCGTCGTTCAAAATCCCCGAGCAAGGCCTGGAGCATCAGGCGACAATGCCCGAGGTGCCGGCCCCAGAAGGCCTGACCAGTCTGGTCGATATCAACGAGTCCATGCTCGACAAGGTGCCAGAGAAGATGCGACGCTTCCTGGCCCACAAACCGCCGTTTGAATTCCGTCCGGTGGAATCGCCGAAGTTCATTGAACCGGGTCCGCGCGAACCGATCAAGAATATCTGGATGCGCGCCTGCGGCCAGCTGCCCGAAGACCCGGAACTGCACCGGAATCTGCTGGCCTACGTGTCCGACTACGAGCTGTTGGGCACCGCGACGCTGCCGCACGCCATCGATTTCGGCACCAAGCCGCTGCTGATGGCCAGCCTGGACCACGCGATGTGGTTCCACAGGGACGCGCGTGTCGACCAGTGGCTGCTCTATACTTTCGACAGCCCGATATCGACCGGCGGGCGCGGCTTTTCACGCGGCCAGATCTTCACGCGCGAAGGCATACTGGTCGCATCCACTGCGCAGGAAGGCGTCATCCGCATCTGGCAAAAGGAACAGGAATGAACTGTTTCCACCCAAGGCACCTGATGCTGCGGGAACTTTCTATATGCCTGGATCCACCCGAATACAGCGCCCGGGTTGCGAAATCGCGATCGAAACGCGGCCGGTGACCTGTGGGAGGCGACCACCGCCGCGCTCCGGCCATTCGATCAGCAGCACGCTCCGCTCGCTCAGCAGGTCTTCAAGCCCGATGAAATCGAGCTCTTCGGGTTCGCCGAGCCGGTAGAGATCGAGGTGGTGGATTTCGAGTCCAGCGACATCGTAGGATTCGACCAGCCCGTAGCTCGGGCTCTTCACCCGGCCTTCGAAACCCAGCCCGCGCAGCATGCCGCGCACCAGCGTGGTCTTGCCGGCGCCGAGATCGCCGGACAGCGTAATCACCTGGCCGCCGGACAGCTCACCGGCCAGTTGCGCACCCAGCGCAATCATCTCGGCTTCGCTGGCGGCATCGAATTTGCGCCCGGGTGAGTCCGTCACGGCAGAACCCGGGACAACGCACCGATCAATTCCCCGGCCAGGATGGCGCGGCGATTTTCGGCCGCGGCATCGCCGGCACGCGCGTGCAGCACGACACCGGCGCAGGCCGCATCGAACAGATCGATGCCGGCAACTCGGGTTTGCCCCACCACGCTGGCAACGATGCCGGTCAGCGCGTCCCCCATACCGGCCGTGGCCATGGCCGGATTGCCGAACGGGCACACGGCGACGCGACCGCTGGGGTCGGCAATCAGCGAGCCGGCACCCTTGAGCACAACCGTCGCGTTGAACCGGTCCGCCAGCGCGCGCACGGCGACGAAGCGATCGCGCTGGATGTCGGCCGTGGAGCTGTCCAGCAGACGTGCCGCCTCGCCCGGATGCGGGGTGAGAATCCAGTTTTCGCGTTCAAAGCCGTACTCGGCCAGCAGGTTCAGGCCGTCGGCATCCAACACCACCGGCAGATCGCGTTTTAGCAGCCGGCGCCAGACCTCGTGCGACCAGTCCGAACGGCCCAGTCCCGGCCCCAGCGCGATCACATCCGCCCGAGCGGCCAGGGCGTCCAGCGTGTCGCCGTTCTCGCCGTCGGCCCACATCGCTTCGGGCAGGCTTCCGGCAAGCGAAATCGAATGCTCGCGCCGGGTCGCTACCGATACAAGTCCGCTTCCGGTCGTCAGCGCTGCGCGCGCGGCCAGCACCACTGCACCCGGCATGTTCCAGTCGCCGCCGCAGACCAGCACGTGGCCCAGTGCACCCTTGTGAGTTGTCGGCCGCCGGGGCGGCAGCACGCGTTCGACATCCGCCGGCGAAATACGCCGTGCATCCGGCTCGAGGTCGTGGTAGACCGACTCGGGAACGTCGAGGTCGTCGAACAGCACGCAACCGGCAAAATCCGCGGCCTGTCCGGTCTCCAGGCCGCGCTTGCGGCCGATGAAGCTGACGGTCAGGTCGGCTCGAACGGTGGTGCCCAGCGGCATGCCGGTATCGGCGTGCAACCCGGAAGGCACGTCCACCGCCACGACCACCGCGTCCGATTCGTTGATCGAGTCGATCAGCGCCGCATAGTCGTCGCGGACCTCGCGGTCCAGCCCGGTGCCCAGTAGCGCATCGACGATGACATCGACCTCGAGATCGCCGTTCGGTTCCGACACAGGCTGGCCGGCGTCACGCCAGGCATCGGCCGCCTTTCGGGCGTCGCCGCCCAGATCTTCGGGATTCTTCATCGCGATCACGCGCACCTGCAGACCGGCGTTCTTCGCCATCGATGCGACGATGTAGCCATCGCCACCGTTGTTGCCACCGCCGCAACATGCCACCAGGTTCCTCGCCTCCGGGTAGCGCGCTCGAATGGTCCCGAACACGGCAGCGCCGGCGCGTTGCATCAGTTCGAATCCATCGATTCCGTGATCCTCGCCGTGACCAACAATCGCCCGGCGATCGAGCTCGCCGACCTGCTCGGCACGGTAGAGACGGCTGTTGATATGCATGTGTTTTGTCCAGAACGAACCAGGAAGCCCAGATTAACGCAGATCAGCGAATTGATACGACGAAACGACAAAACGACAATAAAGCATGAAACCACGAAGGACACGAAGAGCACGAAGGAAAAATCAAAAAAGCACTTCTCAAAACTGAGAACAGGGTATGGAAAGAACCAAGAGACCAGAAAACGCCTGAAAAATATCATTTTGACGGTTTTCCTTCGTGTTCTTCGTGCCCTTCGTGGTTCAATAGAGTTTTCTGACTGAACGACAAGGGCTCGCCCCTGTCACGATCCGTATCATGCAATCGGAACGCCAGACCGACAGACCAAACCCGCAGCCGGATCCCGAGGCACTCAAGGCGCGCATCCGGCAATGGGGCGCGGACCTGGGGTTCCAGCAGGTCGGATTCGCCGATACCGACCTGACCGAAACCGAGCGGTATCTCGACCAGTGGCTGGCCGAGGGCAAGCACGGCGACATGGAGTGGATGACCCGCCACGGGCGCAAGCGGACCCGGCCGGCGGAACTGGTGCCGGACACCCGCTCGGTAATCGTGCTGCGCATGGACTACCTGCCGGCCGATGCAACCCCGCTGGCCGAACTGCTGGAGCAGCCCGACAAGGCCTGCATTTCGCGCTACGCGATCGGCCGCGATTATCACAAGCTGCTGCGCGCGCGGATGAAGAAGCTCGCGCAGAAAATCGAGGCCGAAATCGGGCCGTTTGGATATCGGGTATTCACCGATTCCGCCCCGGTGATGGAAAAGCCGCTGGCGGCGAAAGCCGGGCTGGGCTGGATCGGCAAGCACACCAACCTGTTGAATCGCCACGCCGGAAGCTGGTTCTTTCTCGGCGAAATCTACACCGACCTGGAACTGTCACCCGACCGGCCGGTTCAGGATCATTGCGGGTCCTGCCGCAAGTGCATCGACATATGCCCGACCCGGGCCATCACCGCCCCCTACGAACTGGACGCCACGCGCTGCATTTCGTACCTGACGATCGAACTCAAGGGATCGATTCCGGAAGAGTTCAGAGCGGACATCGGCAACCGGGTCTACGGTTGCGACGACTGCCAGGCCGTATGCCCGTGGAATCGTTACGCGCAATTCACCGGTGAGGACGATTTTCAGCCCAGAAAGGATCTGGACGCCAGTTCGCTGGTGGAACTGTTCGGCTGGGACGAAGACACGTTCCTGCAACGCACCGAGGGCACCGCAATCCGGCGCATCGGCCATGAACGCTGGCTGCGGAACCTGGCCGTGGGCCTGGGCAACGCATCTGCCTCACCCGAGGTCGTCATGGCACTGAAAAACCGGCGCGACCATCCGTCGCCGATGGTGCGCGAACACGTCGAATGGGCACTATCGCGCCACCGGGCAGAACGTTAGCCGTGCATCTCCCGTCGCTCAGAAGCTGACGCCGAACCCGAGATTGAGATTGGTCCGGCTGCTGTTGGGCTCCACCGGCCAAAGCTCGATCTGCTCGGCCTCCAGTACCGCGTGATCCAGTGGAAATGCGCCCACCGAACGCGATTCGACGCCGGCAAAACGCCCGAACGCAGTCACGAAGCGGCCCGGAGCGTAGGTCATGGGTTCCAGGAACCCGGGGTGGCGAATCACGAAACGGGCGCCACCGTCGGCATCGCGTCGGGGCCGGTCGCCCGGACCCAGCGGCAACGCAAGCACCTCCAGCTCGGTGGCATCCCCGGTGTTCACGATACCCACGATGCGTCCGCCCCAGATTACGCTGGCGCCGGTACTGCCGGGCTGCTCCAGTGCCTGGCCGGGCCCCAGTTCCGCGGGCTTGCGGCCACCGGTATCGAATGGACTGGTTGCGCAACCAGCCAGCAGCGCCGCGAACATGATCGTGCAAGTAATCTTGCATTTGATGGCGCATGCGTTTGATTTCATGTCGATTTCCCGATTCCTGATGTGCTTCATTCGATTGACTGTATCCCGAATTGTTTCATGATGTGGGGTTTCCCTGCGCTGAATCGGACCTGCGCGCCAACTGCCCGGCCAATGCCGCAAGTTTGCGCTGGACTTCAGGTGCATGCTCCGGGCCGATCCGGATCAACACCTTGCGGCCCCACGAAAGCGATTCCACGGACGGATCAATATACTCGTAGAGAACCTTTGGTTGTTCGACCTGCGGGCGCGCCTGCGGCAGTTCGAACTCGGCCAAATGCTCCAGAACCTCGATCAACCGCGCCCGGAACGGTTGCCCGGAGTGTTCGCCCAGATCCTGCCAGGCCAGCTCCAGCGCCGGCTCGTAACGATCGAACAACTCGGCAAGCTCGACCGCATCCAGTCGATCGAACAGTGCGCGGTACGGCCGATAGCGCGGATCGGAATCCTCCGGCAGTCGCTCAACCGCGCCATCTTCGTCCAGCAGCGGTAGCCCCGGCACGTGGACCAGCGGCCGAAAGCGCAGTGGAACCGGATCGCCATCCAGACTGTTGATGGTCGACACCAGGCGTTCCAGCAAGCGCTCCTGAACGACCATTTCGGCCTGTGCCGGACCCAGTCTGGCCGCCAGATCCTCGTGCAGGCGCTGCTGCTCGGCATCCAGTGAAATTTCCGGCTCCGAAATTCTCGACCGGTCGCCGCCCACCGCATCGTCGATTGCGCGGGACTCGGCCGCACCGGAGTCGGCCACGCCGGATTGTGCCGGGTCACGCGCCGGCGGCCGATCGGGTTGTTCCAACTCGCCAGCGGCATCACGCCGGGCGGGGCCGGGCCGACGATCCGGCGCGGCCGGAACATCGGTTTCTCGCTCCGGCGGCACCGCCCGTTCGCTGTAAAAGTACAGCCCCAGCGCCGCCAGCGCCAGGACGACCGCGGCAATCACACCAACGCGCCCGTGTATCTTGTTGAATTCAGATCGCATTCGGGTTTTCCTCGGTTCGGGCCCGGCCCGGCGGGGCCGGAGGCAGTGTTACCATATACGACCATTCGAATAGACAGGAAATTCCATGCAAGCGAAACCCGATACCGTCGTGACCATCGACTACACGCTGACGGGGGACGACGGTGAGGTCATTGACACCTCGGAAGGCCGCGAACCCCTGGCATATCTTCATGGGCACGGCAACATCATTCCGGGCCTCGAAAAAGCGCTGGAAGGCAAATCCGAAGGTGAAGAGGTGAAAGTCAAGGTCGAGCCCGAAGAAGGTTACGGCCCGCATCGCCAGGAACTGATACAGGAAGTTTCGATGGAAGCATTTGCCGGCATCGATGAGGTCGAACCGGGCATGAAGTTCAACGCCGAATCCGCACAGGGCCCGCTGGTGGTCAAGGTCACGAAGGTCGAAGGCGAGCAGGTCACCATCGACGCCAACCACGAACTGGCCGGTCAGGAACTGAATTTCGACGTCACCGTGCGCGATATTCGCGAAGCCCGCCCCGAGGAACTGGAGCAGGGTCAGGTCGCCGGCTGACGGGCGCGCGCCAGGCAAGAACACGAAAAAAACCGGGCCTGGCGCCCGGTTTTTTTGACAACGCAAGCCGGTCGGATACCAGTCAGGCCGGTTTGCGCGCCTTCTCCAGCGTCTTGGCCAGGCCGGCGACCACGCCGCCGATGTCGGCAAGCTCGGCCGGCAGGATCATGGTGTTGTTGGTCTTTGCCAGTTCACCGAATTGCTTGACGTATTGCTCGGCAATGCGCAGGCTCACCGCGTCGGACCCGCCCGGCAGATTGATCGACTTCGCGATTCTCTCGATTCCGCCGGCAGTGGCTTCGGCAATCATCCGAATTTCCTCGGCACGGCCCTTGGCCTCGTTGATCTGTTTCTGCATGTCGCCTTCGGAGACATTGATCATTTCCTGCTTCATGCCTTCCGAGACATTGATTTTGGCTTCACGTGCACCCTCGGATTCAGCCACCACGGCGCGACGCTCACGCTCGGCACGCATCTGCTTTTCCAGCGCATCCTTGATCGATTCGGGCAGTCGAATGTCGGCGACTTCGTAGCGCAGCACCTTTACCCCCCAGGGTTCCGAGGCTTCGGTCAACACGTCGACCACGCGTTCGTTGATCACGGTGCGTTCCTCGAACGACTTGTCAAGCTCAATCCTTCCGACCACCGAACGCAACGTCGTCTGCGCAAGCTGGATGGCGGCAAAACGATAATCCTCGATGCCGTAGGACGCCGATTTCGCATTGATGACCTGCATATAGATCACGCCGTCGACGTGAATCTGGATGTTGTCCTTGGTCACGCAGGCCTGCTGCGGCACATCGATCGCCTGCTCCTTCAGGGTGTGCTTGTAGGCGACCTTGTCGACGAACGGAATCATCAGATGAAAACCGGCGTCGAGCGTGCTGTGGAAGCGGCCGAGCCGCTCGACCACGTAGGCTGCACGCTGCGGCACGATCTGCGCGGTCTTGACCACGGCGGTGATCGCAATCAGAAGAACAATCAGCGACAGGATGGTCGCGAAATCCATTTCCATTTTCATTCCCTCTTGAAATTCGCGCCTCCCGGCGCATCGAATAACCAATACCCGGGGGCCGTCTCGTCTGGCCGGATTATTGCGCGGCCCCGGCGTGCGATTGCCTCTCGGCGCTCACCAGCAGGGTAATCCCGCGGTGGCCCACCACCCACGCGGTGTCACCCACATCGAGCGCACCGGAATCGCTCTCGGCCTTCCACTCGACCCCGTTGAGCCGCACCTTGCCGGCGCCCTGGCTGAACGCATCGGTGACCACTACGCGTGCGCCGCGCGCCGCAATCGGATCCTGATCGCCGTCCCAGCGATCGCTGACACTGCCGCGAAACCAGAGCCTGATTTTCTCGCGCGCCAGCAGCAGCGCGGCCACGCTGAGCACCGCGAACAACCCAATCTGTTCGGCTGGCGAAGAGACCAGGCCGAATGCGGTGGCCATGCCGACCAGGAGTGCGCCGATGCCGAAGAACACCGCCACAATGCCGGTGACGAAAAATTCCGACAGCACCAGCAATGCACCGAGAATCAACCAGAACCAGGGTTCCTGCAGCATTTCAAACTCCAACTTCGAACAAGGTCGCCCGGAATTATAGGCGGACCGGCCGCTCCGCGCCACTGCTGGCATGTCCGCCGATAAGAACGCCCCATCTACGGGACCTGACAGCGTCTCGCTACGGACGGATGGTGAACAAGGCGGGTTGAATCCACGCTACATATCGAAACAGTTTTCCTGATAGTATTCAACTATGAATCTACGCGCCGTGCATTACCTCGTCACGCTTGCCGACGTGCGCCACTTCAGCAAGGCTGCGGAGCGCTGCCACGTCAGCCAGCCAACCCTGAGCACCCAGATCCGCAAGCTCGAAGAGGAGCTCGACGTGCAACTGGTCGAACGCTCGCCGCGCAAGGTCATGCTGACCGAAGTCGGCGAGGAGATCGTAGAGCGCGCCCGGGCGATGCTTGCCGACGCCGACGCGATCCGCGCCATCGCGCGGCGCAGCAAGGATCCGCATTCGGGCACCATGCGCATCGGCATCTTCCCGACCCTGGCCCCCTACTTCCTGCCGCATGTGGTGCCCGAAATCCGCAAGCGCTTTCCGCGGCTGACGCTCAGATTGTTCGAGGAAAAGACCGAGGACGTCATCGCCATGCTGCGCCAGGGCCGCCTGGACGCCGGCCTGCTGGCGCTGCCGATCGAGGCCGAGCAACTCGACACGCGGGTGCTGTTCGAGGAGCCGTTCGTGCTGGCAGTGCCCGAATCGCACGCATTGGGCAGCAAGAAGACGATCACGCTGGACGACCTGAAGGATGAAGAACTGCTACTGCTCGAAGACGGCCACTGTCTGCGCGAGCAGGCACTGGAAGTTTGCCAACTGGCCGGCGCGCACGAAAAGCTCGATTTCCACGCCACCAGCATGGAGACCCTGCGTCAGATGGTCGCCGCCGGTACAGGTATAACCTTGATGCCCGTCATGTCGGTCAGGCCGCCGATCGCACATACCGAAAACCTCGTCACCCGACCGTTTGCCCAGCCCGGCCCGAAGCGGACCATCGCGCTGGTGTGGCGGAAATCCACCGCCTTGGGTGGATTTCTCGAGGAACTTGCCGAGATTTTTTCTTCGATTGATCCGGAACTGCTCAAGCCTTGATTTTTTGGCCTGCGGCTGGCATTTGGCTGATGAGTGCACCCCGGGCGGGTGCGGGCGGTTTTACTAATACATTCATAAATCCTGCCACGTTCAGAGCTTCGGGCTTGCCTCTCGGCGTCCGTGGACTGCGATTGTCATGACAAGCGCGGCGCTCGATGTAGGCCCGGCTACAGACTTCGCGCCGACGCCTTGCCACGATTGTCATGACAAACGCCGAGAGACAAGCTGAATGAGGCAGGATTTATGAATGTATTAGTAAATTCAACTCCGAATGTTGTTTCGCCGCCCGTTCTGGTACCCATGCTGGGTGCGCAGCTTTTTAAAATTGAACTCCAACTTCAGATTCAAACCCATTTCGCCTCGCGCTGCGCGCTTGCAGGCGAGTTACTTTTTTCGGTTGCAAAAAAAGTAACCAAAAATGCGCTTTACAGGCAGCAGAAGATGGAGATGCGGGTTGATCGGCAGGGTGGTTTGGTGTTTGATCGTGGCACCGACCCGGGATCTTTTTGTACGTTCGGCGTGTTCCTCTTTGGCTCAGTGGCGGTCTCGCGATTCCGGCTTCGATGGTGATCGGAGGTGGGGCGTTTCGATCGTGGAAAATCCCTGGTTTCCGTTTGCTGAAGCGGGTTTCAGCGCAGTGGGCGTGGGTGCCGCCGTGGTCTGGTCACGGACGGCGCGCGTAGATGCACAATGCCCCGCCATGGGCGCCCGAGCCCACTCATTGTCCTAATCCGGAACCCTCTTCAGAGAACGGACAAGTAACAATCACCACGATCGAAATGACCCACCTCCGATAATGATCGAAGCCCCGATCCATTCGTCGCCCGTAAGCCAAAGAAGAACACGCGAAACGTACTGAAAGATCCCGGATCGGAGCCAAATGACTTACACCTAACCACCTGACCCTTCCGACCGCCACATCAAATAGCTGCCGCCTGTAAAGCGCATTTTTGGTTACTTTTTTTGCAATCGAAA
>JBBDSL010000031.1:0-10102 GCA_040904965.1 Wenzhouxiangellaceae bacterium | reverse complement strand
GGCGGCAACGGCTATATCAACGAATATCCGACCGGCCGCCTGCTGCGCGACGCCAAACTGTACGACATCGGTGCCGGTACCAACGAGATCCGGCGCATGCTGATCGGCCGCGAACTGGTCAACGAACGGGCCTGACGTGCCCGCCGGCCCACTGGCCGGCCGGTGCCGGCAGCACAATGCCGGGAATGCGACGCGCGGCCCGAAAATCGCTACACTCCCCCTTTGAATCGCCGATCGGGTCATCTGCATGACTGTTGAAATCGCGCTGGTGTTCATCATCATCGGATGCGCGCTTTACTTGTTCGCAACCGAAAAGCTGCCGGTGGACGTGACTGCGCTGGCCATCCTGGTCACGGTGATGGCCATTCCCATCCTGTTCCATTCCGAGTGGCTGCTCG
The DNA here is from genome assembly GCA_040904965.1 of Wenzhouxiangellaceae bacterium. Lineage (GTDB taxonomy): Bacteria > Pseudomonadota > Gammaproteobacteria > Xanthomonadales > Wenzhouxiangellaceae. The sequence continues at coordinate 9,704 of JBBDSL010000031.1, read as the reverse complement.
AACGCGGCGTGGATCTGAAATCGGCTTTCCCCAATGTCTCCGAAAGCCTTTCCGGGCTTTCCAGCACCGCCACGGTAACCGTGCTTTGCATGTTCATCCTGTCCGGCGGCATCCAGCGCTCCGGGCTGATTCACATGCTCGGCAAGCGACTTTTTCCGCTGGTGGGCAATTCAGAGGTCCGGCAGATCATCGTCATCGGAATCATGGTGGGCCTGGTCTCCGGCTTCATCAACAACACCGCCGCCGTGGCAATTTCGATTCCGCTGGTGCTGGATATGGCCCGGCGCAGCAAGCTGCGGGCCTCCCGGGTGCTGATTCCGGTGAGTTTTTTCGGCATGCTTGGCGGCACGCTGACGCTGATCGGCACCTCGACCAATATTCTCGCCTCGGCAATTCTGGCCGACGACCCGAGGGTGGGACGCGAACTCGGAATGTTCGAATTCGCCCACCTCGGCCTGATCATGCTCGGCGTCGGGGTGCTGTATTTCCTGACCATAGGGCGCTGGCTGTTGCCGTCGCGCGACGCGCGTCCGCTGCAGGAAGAAGAAGACGAGTCCTTCGTCATCGAACTCAGCGTGCCCAACGACAGCCCGCTGACCGACAAGACGCTTCAGGACGCAAAATTCGAGGCCCACGCCGGGGCCGAGGTCATGAAACTCACGCGCGGCGAACAGACCTGGATCAAGCGCGCCAAAACCACCCCGGTCCAGGCCGGGGACATCGTCATGGCACGTGCCACGGTACGCCAGATCATGGATTTGATCAAGGAAAACCATGTCGATGTGCTATCGGATTTCGGCGACACCCGAAAGGCGCGCAGCGACGGCCAACTGGTGCCCATTCTGTTGCGCAATCGCGGCCTGTTCAACGGCCGCACCGCGCGTGCCGTGGACTTCTGGAAGCGCTACCAGGCACGCCTGATCGGGCTGGATACCAAGACCGTGCGTTCGCGCCGGCTGGGCCTGGAAAAACTGCACGTGGGCGAAATCGTGCTGCTGGAAATCTCCAAGACTGCGCTGGACCGGCTGCACCGCAATACCGATATCGTGGTACTGGACGAGTACAAGGACGATTTCGACACCCGTCGCATGCTGGTGACCGGCGGCATCGTGGCCGCCGTTGTCGGCCTGGCAACGCTGACGCCCATGCCCATCGTGCTGACCGCAATCGCCGGCGTCATCGCAATGTTCGCAACCGGCTGCATCGGCAAGACCGACATGTACGAGGACGTCTCCTGGGACGTGATCTTCCTGCTCGCCGGCATCATTCCGCTTGGGATTGCAATGACCAAGTCCGGCGCGGCGGCCTGGCTGAGCTCACTGCTTGCCGTTTACGCCGCCAATTGGGAGCCGGTCTATGTTGTCATGGCGCTGTACGCGGCCACCGCATTTCTGACAAGCATCCTGAGCAACAACGCTTCGGTGGTCATCCTGGTACCGGTCGCCATCTCGCTGGCACAGATGCTGGAACTGAACCCGATCGCGCTGACCATCGCGGTGATGTTTGCCGCATCCAACAGCTTTCTGACCCCGATCGGCTACCAGACCAACACCATGATCTACGGCACGGGTGTGCTGCGCTTTTCGGATTTTCCAAGAGTCGGAGCACCGCTTAACCTGATTCTGATGTTGGTGACCAGCTATGCCGTCGTGCACTTCTGGCCGGTCAACGCCTGATCTGCACCGTGCCCGGACGGTCGTCCAGCGCCGTCGGGACCTGCGATAATATGCGGGTTTTCAAGCATGGATTCCCGTAATGTCCGATTCGATCGTGATTACCGCCGCCCGCCGCACCGCCATTGGCGCATTCCAGGGCCAGTTCGCCCCCGTTTCATCGCCCGAACTGGGCGCTGCAGCCATCCGGGCCGCGCTCGGCGACTCCGGCATCGAAGGTGACGACGTGTCGGAAGTGCTGATGGGCTGCGTGCTGCCGGCCGGTACCGGCCAGGCACCAGCGCGCCAGGCCTCGATCGGCGCCGGGCTGCCGCTGTCGGCAGGCTGCACAACGCTCAACAAGGTCTGCGGTTCGGGGATGAAAGCCGTGATGCTCGGCCGCGACGCGATTCTGGCCGGCTCGGCGAACGTGGTTGTCGCCGGCGGCATGGAATCGATGACCAACGCGCCTTACCTGGTCAAGCGCGGCCTGCGCATGGGCCACGACAAACTGATCGACCACATGTTCTTCGACGGCCTGCAAAACCCTTATGACGGCCAGATGATGGGCGGTTTCGGCGAGATGTGTGCCGACAAGTACGCTTTTTCGCGCGAGCAGCAGGACAGCTTTTCACGCACTTCGGTCGAACGCGCAAACCGCGCCATCGCCGACGGCCTGTTCGCGAACGAAATCGCCCCGGTTACGGTCACCTCGCGCAAGGGCGACGTCGAAATCGCCACCGACGAGGAGCCCGGTCGGGTCAATGTCGACAAGATTCCGAACCTGCGCCCGGCCTTCGCGAAGGACGGCACGATTACCGCGGCCAGCTCCTCGAAGATTTCCGACGGCGCTGCGGCATTGGTGCTGATGAGCGCCGACAACGCCTCGCAGCGCGGCATCCAGCCGCTGGCCCGTATCGTCGCCCATGCCACCCATTCACAGGAACCGGAGTGGTTCACCACCGCACCGGTGGGCGCGCTAAAGAAAGCGCTGGAACGGGCCGGCTGGAGCGCCGACGAGGTGGACCTGTACGAAATCAACGAGGCGTTCGCGACCGTCACCATGGCCGCAATGCACGAACACGGCCTGCCGCATGAAAAAGTCAACATTCACGGCGGCGCCTGCGCGCTGGGTCATCCGATCGGCTGCAGCGGCGCGCGCATCCTGGTCACGCTGATCCACGCGCTGAAGACCACCGGCGGCAAGCGCGGCATCGCCGCGCTGTGCATCGGCGGGGGTGAGGCCACCGCGGTCGCGGTCGAGCTCGAATAGCCCCGTGGCCGGTGCCAATTCGGTAAAGACCATTCTGTACGCGCTTTGCGCCAACAGCGCAATTGCCGTGGCCAAACTGGGCGCGGCATTCGTCACCGGTTCCAGCGCAATGCTGGCCGAGGGCGTGCATTCGCTGGCCGATGCCGGCAACCAGGGCTTACTGCTGCTTGGCCTGAAGCGCTCGAAACGCCCGCCCGACGACCAGCATCCGCTGGGCTACGGCAAGACAATTTACGTCTGGAGTTTCCTGGTTGCGATCATCCTGTTTTCGGTCGGCGGCATGTATTCGCTGATCGAGGGCTGGCACAAGCTGCAGGATCCGCACGACCTGTCATGGCCCTGGCTGGCCATCGGCATCCTGGTGTTCGCGATCATTGCCGAGGGCATCTCGTTGCGTGCGGCAGTCATCGAGATCAACAAGGTGCGCGGCGATCGCAGCCTTTGGCGATGGTTTCGCCAGAGCCGGGCCAGCGAGCTTGTCGTCATCTTCGGCGAAGACCTGGCTGCAGAACTGGGCCTGGTCTTCGCGCTGTTCGCCGTGGGGCTAACCATGATTACCGGCAACCCGGTCTTCGACGCGCTCGGTACGCTCGCCATCGGTGCACTGCTGATCATCATTGCCGTGTTGATCGGCATTGAGGTCAAGGCGATGCTCATCGGCGAATCGGTAGACGTTCTGGAACGCCAGCGCATGCGTAGTTTCATCGAAGCGCGCCCGGAAGTCGCCTCCATGATCAACATGGTCTCGATGCAGATGGGCAAGGACGCCATGGTTTCGCTCAAGCTCCAGTTGCATGCTGCCGACGGCGGCCACGGCCTGGTCCGCGCCATCAACGCGTTCGAGAAAGACTTCAAGCACGCCTTTCCCCAGGTGGTATGGTTGTTCGTGGAGCCCGATATTGCCGATTGAAATGATCGAATGAAGCCCGGCTTCTTCCACGAATGCAACCTAAAGCATAGCCACCACATCGATCCATGCCGAAAGCGCGCACACGCGCGATGGGACATCAATGACCGAGGAGCGGGACCCGCAACACGATCTCTCAAGGCCGCTGGGTCCGTTCAAACGGATGCAGCCCACGGTGTTCTTCGGCTCGGCCACGCTGGTCGTCGGCTTCTGCATTTTCGGCGGCGGCTTTACCGCCACCGCCGCTTCCACCTTCGAATCCATCCAGGGCTGGATCGTCGATACCCTGGGTTGGTACTACATGCTGATCACGACCGCGCTGGTGCTGTTTGCGCTGGGCGTCGTGGTCAGTCCGGCCGGCAAGCTCAAGCTGGGAAAATCCGACGACGAGCCGGAATTCAGAAGGATCAGCTGGTTCGCGATGCTGTTCGCCGCCGGCATGGGGACCGGCCTGGTCTTCTGGGGTGTGGCCGAACCGCTCAATCATTACCTGGAACCGCATTACGCCGATCCCGCAACCGCGGCGGCCATGCAGGATGCGATTCGCTATTCATTTTTCCACTGGGGTCTTCACCCGTGGGCCATCTACCTGGTGCTGGCGCTTTCCATTGCCTATTACCATTTCCGCATCGGGCTGCCACTGGCGCCGCGCTCGGTGCTCTGGCCGCTGATCGGCAAGCGCATCTACGGCATGCCGGGACACCTGACCGACATTCTTTGCACGGTCGGCACCCTGCTCGGCGTGGCCACCTCGCTGGGCCTGGGTGCGATGCAGATCAACGCCGGCATGTCGATGTCGCTGGGCATAGAAACGTCGACGCTGGTGCAGGTGCTGATTATCGCCTCGATCACGGTGGTGGCAACCATCTCCGTGGTCTCGGGCATTCATCGCGGCATCAGAAGGCTTTCGGCACTGAACATGGCACTGGCCTTTGTGCTGTTGCTGTTCGTGTTCCTGGTCGGCCCCACGGCCTACATCCTGGAAACGCTCGTCGGCGGGCTGGGCATCTACCTGCAGACGTTCATCAAGACCAGCCTGGAAACCGATTTTGCGACCACCTCGGACTGGCAGGCGCGCTGGACGCTGTTCTACTGGGGCTGGTGGATTTCCTGGTCGCCGTTCGTCGGCATCTTCGTCGCCCGAATCTCCAAGGGTCGCACTGTTCGCGAACTGATCACGGCCGGCCTGCTGGTGCCGTCGCTGGTGACGTTCTTCTGGATGTCGACTTTCGGCGGCACCGCGCTGCACCTGGAGCGCTTCACCGAGATCAATATCGCCCAGCAGGCGGTCGACGATGTGGCGGTCTCCCTGCACCTGCTGCTGAGCGAACTGCCGCTGGGATCGATCACCACCGTATTCGCCACGCTGGTGATCATCATCTTCTTCGTTACCTCGTCGGACTCCGGCTCGCTGGTCGACGATATGGTGACCTCCGGCGGGCATCCGCACCCCCCGGTCTCGCAGCGCGTTTTCTGGGCGGTTTCCGAAGGCGCGGTGGCCTCCACGCTGTTGATCGTCGGCGGTCTGGCGGCCATCCAGCAGGCGGCCATCACCATGGCCTTGCCGATGACCCTGCTGCTGCTCGCGGCCTGCTACGGCATGATCCTCGCCTTCTCCACGGATGTGCGCAAAAGCGGCATACCGAAAAAGCGGAAAATCGAGGGCGAAATGGGTGGCTGATACGGTTTGAAAAAGCATCGCCGAATCATCACCGGCTGTCGAACGAATCCCGGAAGATCAGCCCGCGCGGCTTCAGCGTGCCGTTGTCGTCGCGTCCGTCCAGTTGCAGCAGGTAAGCCGACAGGTCGTCGCGCCGGGCCGGATCCAGCGACAGTACACGTCGGTGCGGGGTGGCCGCCAGCCTGTCGTCGACCGTGCTGACTGTCATGTGGTCAAGCGCCGGGCGCGGCCATTCGCCGGTCTCCAGCCGCAAGGTCACGCTGTTGTTCCCGCCCGCGACCAGTGGAATATCCTCGAACCGCAGACGCTTCCATTCCAGCCGCGTTCGCTGGCCCGAAACGCTCGCGCTGCCGGCCGGGCTACCGTTGACCAGCAGCGTAAAGTCATGCGCCCGGCCCGAGGTATAGCGAAACTCCAGCGCCGCCAGGCCGCCGCTGCCGCCATCGACGCCGGTCCACGTCACGCGGGCGCCGGCTTGCGGCAGGTCGACCATCTGCCCGTGAAATGTCGAGTCCTGATTGATCTGGGCAAATCCCGGAATCCTCGCCCCGCCGGCCAGCGTGCCGTGCTCGGCCTCATGGATGGCGCCGCCGGCGATTCGAAACACCTCTTCCAGCGTCCCCGCAGCGCCGTCGTGAAAATACGGCGGCGTTTCCCACAGCCCGAGCAGCGTCGGGGTGTCGATGCCCGCAAGCGGACCGCCCAGGCGCTGACCGGAGCTGGTGCGCAACGTGCCAACATCGTGCAGCGAAGCGCCGTTGACGCTGTCGGTATGGTCGCTCAACGGCGCATGGCAGTCGCGACAGCCCTGCCCGGCGAACTCGCTGCGACCGCGCATCGCCGCGGCCGTCATGCTGCCGTCGGCGTTGCGATACGGACTTCGGGAAAGCGAGTCGCGCCCCAGCGAGGCGACGTAGGCTGCAAGTTCGTCGAGCGCTGCGGAGCGCCCCGCATTCGGTGCGCCCAGGGGCGGATTCGGCGCCTGTCCGGCCGGCAGGAAGCCCAACCCCAGGAATTCGTTGACGATGTCGAGGATGAAATCCTGGATTTCGTCGAAGTTGCCGGTCCAGTGGACATTACCGTGCACCATTCCGGCACGCCCACGCAGATCAGTGGTGTTGCGCAGGCCTTCGCCGCGCTGGGTGAAATCCCAGGTCCGGCCGTCGTGGCCGCCGTCGATATGGCAACTGGCGCAGGCCATGTAGCCCTCGAAGCTCATTTCGTTGAAGCCGAACGGATCATCGCCAGCTAAGTAAAAGTGCTGCTTGCCCGCCAGCACCTCGGGATCCAGCGGCTCGGAGTCCGTGGTCGGGAACGTCTGTGCCGGTAAATCGAAGCGACCGTCTTCCAGAAAGGCGCCGAGATCGACCCGCGTCGCGTCGCGCGAGGTGAAGTTGCGCACCCAGATCGAACCGGTGGCATCGTCCCAGGCCAGTCCCCGGGGGGCGCCGCCGGTGGCGGTGCGCCAAAGGCTGGTGCGTCCGCCGCCGGCCCGTATCAGGAAATCGTCGGAAGAACTCTCCGCGGTTGGTATCCATCTTGATTCCGGAAAACCACAGCCAGTCCTGCTGCGGGCTGAGCACGATGCTGGAAATGTAGTTGGGCACGCCCGGCCCGTCCGAACCGCCGGCATCCAGACCGCTGCGACCGCGGTCGCGCCAGATGTCCAGCGTACGGGTCAGGGTCATGGCCGAGCCGTCGACCTGCCAGATCTCGCCGAAGTCCTTTGCCGACAGGAAGCGCGCCACGTAGACCGTGGCGCCGTCGCCGGAAACGGCCAGCGCGCCGGCTTCCGGCCCCAGTTCGACCCGGCCTGCGATGTCGGGGTCTGCCGGATCGATGCGCAGCAGTTGCCCGTTGCCCGCATCGGTTGCACCGCGCGCCTTCAGCGAGGCATAAACACGGCTGCCGTCGCGACTGATGGCCACGGCCTGCGGCGCGCTGCCGTAGCCGGTGGAAATGCTGTCGGCCAGTGTACCGCCGGCACTCAGCACCGCAACCCGGTCGGCACCGGCCAGCGCCACCCAGGCGCGCCCGTCGGGACCGACGGCAACCGACACCGGCCGGCTGCCTTCATCGTTGCCGGCCAGCGCATCGAGACTTGTCGCTCCCAGCCGGGCGCCGGTATCGGCATCCAGACGAGCCACGGTGCCATGGTCGGGGTTGACGACCCATACCGTGCGGCGCGAGCTGTCGACGGCAATCGAGGACGAGTGGGTGGGCAGCGGCCCAGGCGGAATTGCGGCCACACTCTGAAGTGCGGTCCGGGTGGTCACCGAGCGCGTGTTGTTGGGCTTGAGGTCGCGAACCTGCACCTTGACCTCGAAATGCCCGGCGTCGGCAAAGGTGTGCTGTACCGAATTGGCGCCGCTCCATGCCGTTGCAGGCGAACCGTCGCCGAAGCTGAAGCGAAACTCGATCGGGTCGCTCTCCGGGTCGAACGCATCGGCCGAAATGGCGACCTGCTGGCCCGGTTCGGTCGTGGCCGGAGCGCGGGCCAGGCTGTCGATGACCGGGGCGCGGTTGCCGCCGTCGATCGAATTGCCGGTGGCAAACGTGAATGAAAGTCCTTCGATGCCGTTGCCGGCGGCGTCCTTGATGCCGTCCGGCACCACGATCAGTTCGTAGGTGGTATCCGGATCAAGGTCCTGTTTTGGTGTCAGCGTCAACACGCCGTCGTGGGCGAAAGACGTCCACGCGTCGACCGGCGCCCCGCCCACTGGTCGCAGGATGACGGTTTCGCCGTTGATGATGGTGTAGGACTCCAGCTCTTCGGCGATCACCAGACTGACCGGCGCGCCGGTGGGAAAATTGGCCTGTCCCGGGCGCGGCACGTGATAGCCGACGAAGGGGCCGCGGGTGTCGGGTTCGGCCTGGTGGCACCACACGCCGTAGCCGTCGCGACCGTCGAAGCTGTAGCTGCCGCTGACCAGCAGATTGCCCAGCGGCAAGGTGTACTGGCTGACATCCAGCTCACCGGGCACGCTGCCCGGTGGCCGGTTGTCGCCCACCTCGTCAAGCTCCAGCACCGGCGCGAGGGCTTCCATGTCGATCTTGTGCCGGCGGGTGAACACGAATTCGTCCTGGGTCTGGACATACGGCACGTTGGTTCCAGCATCCAATTCCGGCGTGCCTGAAAGATCCAGCGTCGTGACCAAGCGCAGTGCGGTCGGGTCGCTGTAATCGATCACATGCATCAGGTCACGCGGATCGCCGCCAGCCAGCACCAGGTAGTTCTGCCATACCGCGCCGATATACGCGCCGAAGGATCCGCTGAGCTTGTCCAACACCCGAGGCGGCCCGGGCGGTTCGTTGAAGGTCGGTGAGATGTCGTAGGCCACAACGCCCAGGTTGGAGGCATCCGAGACAATGAACAGCAGGTTGCCGAGCAGAATGCCGTTGCCGGACACGCCGTCGGCGGCCAGTGGTTCCCATTCGGCCAATAGCCGGTCGAAGCGCCAGAGTCGTCCCCTGCCGGGGCTGGAACCGTACTGGATCCAGTTGAACGGCACGGCCCAGGGCCAGTAGATGCGATGCAGTGAACCGCCGTCGGGCGAATCCTGGTCGATCCAGATATTGCCCTCGGGGTGGGACTGCTCGGTGTTGACGCCGGGCGAATCGAAACGAATCTCGCCGCCCCAGTTACTGAACAGCCAGTCGCCTACCTTGGTGTGCGAGTGGGTGCCCTGGTCGTGAAACAGCGGCAGATCGCCTTCGCGCACGATGGTCAGACTGGTCGGATCGGCAGGGTCGGTGAACCGCACCTCGCGGCGCGCGCCACCGCCGACGTTATTGGTGTAGATGGCTCCGTTGTGATAAGCCATGTTGCCGATGCGGCCCAGACCGATCCGGCGATGCAGCAACTGGCCCGGGGTGCACGAATGGGACGTCGGAAATCCCGGTACCACGTCCGGCACCTGTGCACTGACGGTACCGGACAATATCAAGCAACATGAGCCCAGCAAGAACAGTCGATTGAAAATCAAGATCAGACTCCCTGAATCATTCGTCTCCCCTTGATTTTCGACAATACTAACTGATTACCCATACCCAACTGTTGCATATCCTTCGCCTCCGCCCGCGAGTATTCAGGCTGTTCGCAACCACGATTGGGCGGAAAACCGAAGGCTCGTCCACAGAATTTGTGGGCGCACAGAGAAGACATTTCCTCTCGCCAAGCCGCCAAGAACG
>JBBDSL010000030.1:0-53789 GCA_040904965.1 Wenzhouxiangellaceae bacterium | reverse complement strand
CCCGCGGCTTCGCCGCGCCGGCGCGCGCCGGCGCGCTGCTGAATGGCCTGGGCTTCGCCGCGGCCGAGCATGAAAAGGCCGTCGGCGAATTCTCGGGCGGCTGGCGTATTCGACTTTCGCTGGCGCGCGCGCTGATGTGCCCGTCCGACCTGCTGATGCTCGACGAGCCGACCAACCACCTGGACCTGGAGACCATCATCTGGCTGGAGGAGTGGCTGGGCCGCTACGCCGGCACGCTGGTACTGATTTCGCACGACCGGGATTTCCTCGACAACGTCGTCGACGGCATCGTGCATATCGAACACAAGCAGCTCAACCGCTACGCCGGCGGCTACAGCGATTTCGAGCGCCAGCGCGCCGAGCGCATGGCATTGCAGCAGGCGCAATTCGAGAAACAGCAGAAAAAGGTCGCGCACATGCAGTCGTTCGTGGATCGTTTCAGGTACAAGGCCTCCAAGGCCAAGCAGGCCCAGGCCCGCCTGAAGGCACTCGAACGGATGGAAAAGATCGCCCCGGCGCACGCCGACAGCCCGTTCGATTTCGAGTTTCCCGAACCCGGGCGGGCCGCCGACCCGCTGATGGCATTGCGCGACATGCAGCTGGGCTACGGCAAGGTCCGCGTGCTGGACGGCATCTCCCTGAACCTGGCCGCCGGCGACCGGATCGGCCTGCTGGGCGTCAACGGCGCCGGCAAGTCGACGCTGGTCAAGGCGCTGGCCGGCGAGCTGGAACCCCAGGCCGGCACCCTGGAGGCTTCGCGCAACCTGAAGATCGGCTATTTCGCCCAGCACCAGATGGAGCAGATCGACCGTCAGGCCAGCCCGCTGGTCAACCTTTCACGGATTGCGGCCGACACGCCGGAGCAGAAACTGCGCGATTTCCTGGGCGGATTTGCATTCTCCGGCGACCTGGCGACCGATCCGTGCACCCGGCTTTCGGGCGGCGAGCGCGCCCGGCTGGTGCTGGCGCTGATCATCTGGAAAGCGCCCAACCTGCTGCTGCTCGACGAGCCCACAAACCACCTGGATCTTGAAATGCGCCACGCACTGACCGTCGCGCTGCAGGGCTTCGAGGGCGCCGTGGTCACCGTCTCCCACGACCGCCACCTTCTGGCTTCCACGGTCGACGAGTACTGGCTGGTCGCCGACGGCGGCGTGCGTCCCTACGACGGCGGCCTGGAAGGCTACCGCAAGCTGGTCAGCCAGCCCGATACCGGCGGCGGCAAGGGCACGGCCAGCGGCAACCGCAAGGCCGAACGCCAGCGCAAGGCGGCCGCGCGCGAACGCATCAAGCCGCTGACCAACAAGGTCAAGAAACTCGGCCAGCAGATCGAAAAGCTGGAAGCCGAGCGCGATCGATTGCAGAAACGGCTCGCCGACGCCGATCTCTACCAGCCCGACAAGGCCGACGAACTCAAGCGGCTACTGGCCGAGAGCGGGTCGGTCAAGCAGAAGCTGGAATCGCTGGAAGGCGAATGGCTGGAAGCCGAGGAAGAACTGGACCAGCTACGAACGGCCGGCTGATTCAGCCCGGGTGGTCGAAATAGGTGGCGTAGGCGTCCAGCGACCGGTGCAGCGATGCCATGGCGGCATCGCGCCGGCCTTGTTCGCGCAAACCGTTGGTGGCGCCGGCGATGAATGCCAGCAGCCGGTGCAACTGTGCGTCGGCCGCCGGGGGAAGGTCGCAGTTTTCGAACATGAAACGCAACTGGTCGTCTAGAACATCGGCCAGCGCCTCGTAATCCTCGGTGGCCAGCGACCCGTCACGGAACCCGGGCAGCTTTTGGTCGAAGGCTTCGCGAATCTGCATCATCCCGGTTCGCAGCGACGCGTCGGTGCTCCAGCGCTTGCCTTCATCGAGCTTCAATTCCAGTTCATCGGCCGCCTCGTGAGCATGCGGTGAACTCTGCGCAATGACTGAAACGGCGACAAGGCACGCGAGCAGAATGGCCAGCGCGCGAAGGGCATGGTGAATACGGATCGTCATTTGATATCTCCAGACCGTAGCGGTCAGCTTGCAGGACTGTAGTCAATAATGTATTCTATTTACATGTTTAATGCAAGACAAAACAGATGACTTTCGTCGTCACCGAAAACTGCATCAAGTGCAAATATACCGACTGCGTCGAGGTCTGTCCGGTGGACTGCTTCCACGAAGGCCCCAATTTCCTCGTGATCGACCCGGAAGAGTGCATAGACTGCACGCTGTGCGAACCCGAATGCCCGGTGCAGGCAATCTACCCCGAAGACGATCTGCCGGCAGACCAGCAGCAGTTTCTCGACCTCAACGCCGAGCTTGCGCCGGAATGGCCGGTGATCACGGAAATGAAACCGCCCCCCGACGACGCCGAGGAATGGGAAGATGTACCGGGCAAGCTCGACCACCTGGAACGATGAGCCCAGAATAATCCGGCCGAGACAACATCCTGATGGCGCGCAAGCAGTTCGGTATGCACCGGTAACTACGCCTTGCCCTCGAGAACATCCTTCAGCACGACGGCGTGGCTGCGCTCCCGATCCTTCGCCGCGGTCAGCAGCGCCAGACCGGAATCCGATGCGGTTTCGGCAAGGCGGTCGAGTTCCTCGTCGACCTCCCGCAATTCTTTCTTGTACTTGCTGCGAAATTCCGGCCAGCGACCGTCAGTATCTTCATGAAACCATTTTCTAAGCTCATCCGAAGGCGCGATCGACTTGCACCATTCGTCCAACTCCGCATCTTCCTTGGCGATACCGCGCGGCCACAGCCGGTCGACCAGTACGCGAAAGCCGTCATCGGCGGTTGGCTCTTCGTAGATTCGCTTGACCTGGATCATGTCGAATGTGGATTTTCAGGTAGGTGTGTTTTCGATCGAGCGATAAGCCTCTTCCGGCACCAGTTCGACGGCGCGGTCCTGGCATATTCCGACGCAGGGCTCAGGTGCCTCGAGACGCCCGCAGCCTGCGCATTCCCAAGCCTTGATGGTGACCCGTATATCACTCATTACGATCACCACGATAATATGTAAAGTGAGTACATATTTTAACGCCTAACCGATTTTTTGTTCCGCTTCACTGCTTCGCGTCAAGCCCCAGTCGTCGAAAAGCACGTACAGGGCAGGGATTACCAGCAGCACCAGCACCGTGGCGCTGAGCAGGCCGAACACTACCGAGATGACCAGCGGCTTGATCGCGTCGGCCTGGGTGCTGGTCTCTGCCAGCAGCGGCGCCAGACCGGCGATGGTGGTGGACGACGAGATCAGGATCGCCCGCAGGCGGTCGCGACTGGCCTGCCCGGCCGCTTCAATAGCTGAAAGCCCGCGCTCGCGGTGGCTCTTGATGAAGTGAATCAGCAAGATCGCGTTGTTGACCACGATGCCGGCCAGCCCCGCCGCGCCGATCAGCGACGGCATGGACAGGTAAAAACCCATCAGCACATGCCCCCAGATGGCACCGATGAACGCCAGCGGAATCGAGAGCATCACGATCAGCGGCTCGACGTAGCTGCGGAACTGGAACGACAGGATCACGAAAATGCCGACCAGTCCGATGAGCAGGCCGCTGGCGATCGTGCCGCCTGTCTCGGCGGACCGGGCAACCTGGCCTTCGAAAACGACATCGACGTCGGGGTGTCTGGCCTTGAACTGATTCAGCCACTGCCCGCGCAGGTCATCAACGATTGCCTGTCCGCTGCTCAGCCGGGCGTCCACGTTGGCTTCCACGGTCACCGTGCGCCGGCCGTCGATGTGGGTGATACGCGCCCAGTCGCGCTGTTCACGGATATTCACTGCCTCGCCCAGCGGCATACGGCTGCCGTCGGGCAACGCGATAGTCTGGTCGGCCAGATCGGCCAGGCTGTCGCGGTCACCTGCGGACTGACGCACCAGGATTTCGACGTCGCGGTCACCGATACGCTGGGTGTCGGCGATCTCGCCCAGCCACGCGGCGCGCAGCTGGCCGGCGACCTCCTCTGCACTCAATCCCGCCCCGAGCGCGCCGGGAGCCAGCGAGAACGTGCGTTGCGGCCGACCCGGGCGGAGATCGTCGAACACGTTGTAGGCGGCCGTGTATCCGCTCAGCTGGGCCGCGGCATCCAGCGCGGCGGCCTTGAGCGCGTCGAGGTTCTCGCCCTGCAGGCGCACTTCCACCGGAATGCCGGCCGGGCCGAAGCCCGGTTCCTGGATGATCAGGCTGTGGATGCCGGCGATTGCACCGATCTCGTCGCGCCAGCGTTCGGTCAGTTCATCGAGCGTCAGGGTTCGTGATTCGGCAGTGAGAAGATCGACCATGACGGTCGCCACGTGCGTCCCCGATTCGCGCGCGCTCGGGTTGTGGTTGAAGCGCACCTGGATGGCTTCCACCAGGCTCGCCTGGTCGGGCTGATCAAGTGTCAGGCGTTCGTCGAGCCGCCGCATGGCGGCCTCGACCTGGTCGGCCACCGCCTCGGTGCGATCCAGCGGCGTGCCCTGCGGCATCAGGATGCGGGCTTCGAGAACGTCCCCGTCGATATCGGGCATGGCTTCGCTGCCGATGTGGCCGCCGGCGATGAATCCGGCCGAACCCAGCATGATGAGCAGGACCAGGCCCAGGGTTGCGTGACGCCAGCGAATGGCCGCATCGGCGGCACGACCGACGCGCTCGCGAAAACGCTCGAAGTCGCGCTCGAACGCCGCCCGAAACCGGCTCTGGTGGTCTTGCGCAAGGCGCGTCACGCCAGCCTTGAGATGGTGCGGCAATATCCAGAACGCTTCGATCAGGCTCGCGGCCAGCGCGGCGATCAACACCACCGGCAATACCTCGAGCACGGCCCCCAGCTCGCCGGCAAGGAACGAAAGCGGGATGAAGACCGAAACCGTGGTCAGAAACGACGACAGCACACCCGGCAGCACTTGCCGGGTACCCGCCACGACCGCCTGCAGGGCGGAATCCTGGCGATCTGCGTGCGCGGCGATATTGTCGGTAATGACCACGGCGTCATCCATGACGATCCCAATGGCCATCAACAGGGCCACCAGCGTAATCATGTTCACGGAAAGGCCCATCACGCCCATGACGAAGAAGGCGCCCATGAAGGCCGCGGGCAGGCCGAGCACCGCCCACAGGGCAAGCCGCGGACGGAAGAACAGGCTCATGACCAGCACCACCAGCGCCAGGCCCATGAAGCCGTTGCTGACCAGCATCTGCAGCCGGTCGCGGACAATCGTGGTCATGTCCTGGGTGATGCTCATGCGCAATCCCCCACCGACCCGCCTGCTTTCGCTTTCGACCAGCTCGTTCAGCGCGTCCATTACCCGCAGCGAATCGTCCCGCAGGGTCTTGCTGACTTCGAGCACCACCGCACGCTCGCCGTTGAAGCGGATCTTTTCCTCTTCCCGCTCGCCGACCTGGCGTATTGTGGCGATCTGGCCCAGGGTCAACTCGCCGCCCTGCCCGTCGGAAATCACGACCAGGCTTTCGAGTTCCCGCAACGTCCGTCGCTGGTCGGTGAACCGCAGCTGAAAGTCACGCTCGGCGGTCTCCAGTGTGCCCAGCGGCATGTCGATGTTCTGGCGCGCCACGCGCGCGGCCAGTTCGCGCGCGGACAGTCCGTGCCGACCCAGGACCTCGCGTGGCACCTCCACTTGCCACTGGCGCTGCGACACGCCCTGGATCGCTACCGAGGCCACGCCTGGCAGCGTCATGATGCGACGCTCCAGGGCGTACGCATAATCTTCCAGCTGGTCCAGCGGCATGTCGCCGGCAACGGCGACCGCGGCGACCAGGTCGCTGCGATGGAGCTCGCGCACCACCGGCGCCTCGGCACGTTCGGGAAAGTCGTCGATCGCGTTGATTTCGGTGTCGATATCGCTGAGAAAGCGCACCGGATCGCCGCCGGCCAGCATCGAAATCGTGGCGCTGGCCACGTTGTCCTGGGCCACGCAGATCGTCTCGTCGAGGAAGTCGATGCCCTTGACCGCGTCGTGCACGCGGCGACAGATCGCGTCCTCGACATCGTTGGCACTGGCGCCGCGATAGACCACCTCGACGCCGACTTCCACCGGCCGATAGTCGGGGAAGGTCTCACGCTTGAGCGAGGGTGCTGCGAACAGGCCCATCGCCAGGAGCACGACCAGCAGCAGGTTGGCCGCGGTGGGATGACCGGCGAACCAGCGGATCACTGCGCCCGCCCCCCGGCGCGGTTACGGATCCAGTCCTCCATTGCCTGGTCGCGGACCGGCCGGATGGCCATACCGTCCAGCGCGGGCACCGGATCGTCGACGATTATCCGTTCGCCCGGCGACAGACCGCCGCCGACCACGGCCAGATCGCCTTGCCGGAAGGCGACCGACACGCGTCTTCGTTCGAGCCTGTCGTCTTCGGTGGCAATGTAAATCTCGTCGTCGTGCACCGCGGCGGCGGGCACCACGAGCAGATTTTCGCCAGCCGGCGCGCTCAGCAGCACCTGGAGGTACATTCCCGGCTGCAGCGCCGGGCGCGCCGGCGGCGCGACATTGTCGTATGGACGGTCCACCGTCACCACCACCCGTACGCTGCGGGTTTGCGGATCCAGCCCGCTGGCGACCCGGGTCACCCGTGCCGGCCAGCGGACATCGGCGAGTCCGGCCAGCCTTGCCTCGGCATTTATGGCCGCGAAATCCAGCCGCTCGCCGATGTCCATGACCTCCGGCGCCGACGCATCGGGGCGCAGCACGCTGCCCATCAGGCGGCGCAGCATGGGCAACGGGATATGCGCCTCGATCTCGGCGGCCGCGATACTGTCGCCGCGAAACAGCTTCTGCCCCGCCGCCACTTGCTGGTGCAACTCGATGTCGACCCCATCTATGCGCAGATCGTAGGGCGCCACGAAGCGGGTGTCGACCAGGTCTTCGTTCGCCTGCCCCAGCCGGGTTTCGGCGCGCGCCAACTCCGCCCGCAAGCGGTTGCGTCGAGCCGGCACCAGCGCCAACTCGTTTTCCAGCGTGGCCACCGCCTTGCGTTGCGCCACCGTGGCACGCACCTGCTCATCGCGCCGCGAGCGCGAGATCGAGCCCTGCTCGACCAGGCGCTCGATGCGCGACAGTTCCTGCTCGGAAAGCGCCAGGCTCTCGCGCTCGAGTTCCAGCAGGCGCGAGGTGTTCTGCTGTTCCTTGTCCAGCCGTTCCAGATCGGCCGAGAGCGAAGCCAGTTGTGCCTCGGCCTCGGCGATGGCCAATCGATAGCGACTCGGGTCCAGCGCAACCAGAAGCTCGCCTTCCTGGACCATGGCGCCGCTTTCGAGATCCGGATGGCGCTCCACGACGCGGCCCGGCACATTGGCCGTGGCCTGCCAGTATTCCGCCGCCCGGCTTACCCCGTGACCGCGTGCCTCGAACCGAAACGGCACCCGCTCGGCCACGACGATCCGCAGTTCCCGCGCCGCTTCGCGCTCAGCGCCGTGGGTGGGGGCCTGCCGATTGATTACCAATGCAGCCGCGATCACGATGCCTGCAGTCACGCTCGCCGCAACCACGATGAACTGACGTTTGCCAGCAAAAGGATTCTTCATTCGGCCCGCCCTCCATTCGCGGCGACGCCGCGGCGATAAAGCTCGAATACCCGGGGCGCCAGCGCGCGGATCTGCTTGACGTCGCCGGCGATCATCGATTGCACCACCAACCCCTGGATGGCGCCGATGAATGCAATGGCGGCCGCTTCCCGGTCGAGCCCATCGGCCAGATCGCCGCGTTCAGCGGCCTGGTCCAGGACCGCCGCCAGGCGTTCGCGATAGCGCGCCAGCATCACGTCGATCACGCGCCGGGCCGGCGTCACTCGCCCATGCTGCAGCTGCCCGAGCATCAGACGGGGCACCCCGGGATGCCGCGCAATGAATTCGATATGCGCCATGAACATCCGCTCCAGCGCCTCCAGCGGCGCCGCGCAAGGGTCCACTGCGGCATCCAGGCGCACCAGCAGACGACCCGACACCCAGTCGGCCACCGCTTCCCAGATCGCGTCCTTGTTGCGAAAGTGCCGGAACAGGGCGCCCTGGGTCAGGTTCATGCGTGCGGCTATCGACGCGGTCGTGACGGTCGCCGGGTCCTGCTGAGCGCAAAGATCGATGACGGTGCGAACGGTCAGATCCTTGCGCTCTTCGCCCGGCATGTGCTTGCGGCTGGTCACCATGACTTTCGATCCATAAAAGTGAGTAATTAATTACTATCTTAGGCCGGAGTGGAGTCGATTTCAAGACTTTTATCGCCGGCCGGCGCGTCTGGAGGCACTCCAGGGTTTCGCATTGCGCTGAATTGATGTATCGTTCATGCATCTTAAAGCCCACTACGGCACAAGCCGATCGGGAAGACAAGTGGAACCGTATTGGCCGAAAAACCGACACAGAGGACTTGTTCATGGTCGCAAAACATATCGATGACGCGCACGAACCGGCCTGTACGCAAAAGGTCTCGGAAGTCGAATGGAAGGATCTGCCCCTCTCCTGCCCAACCGCTTCGAT
Organism: Wenzhouxiangellaceae bacterium; assembly: GCA_040904965.1. Taxonomy (GTDB): domain Bacteria; phylum Pseudomonadota; class Gammaproteobacteria; order Xanthomonadales; family Wenzhouxiangellaceae. The sequence goes on along the minus strand of JBBDSL010000030.1, from coordinate 45,344 downwards.
GGAAATCTGGAACGCGCACCCGCAGGTGTACTTGCCGATACACCGGACCGGCCGGGAATCGTGCGAATGGTGCGGGACCGTCTATGTGCTGAAACCGCCTGACCCGGAAGCGCCGATTCCACAGTTTTGCAACACCGAAATCGAGACTCTTTATCTCGAGACACTGGCTCGGGTCAAACGGGAACAAAGCGCGTGACGGCAGACGTACTCTGGAGTTAGCAAGCGTGTCCGGTTCCGGCCAATCCTCGTCCGCACGAGATCTCACGGCAGCCAGCAAACCTCTGGCCGAGCGGTTCTTCTTCCCCGCAGCCGCGGGCTACGGCGCCATTGCGGTCCCGCTTTCGCTGCACTCCATGTACGGCGGGGTGTGGACCGTTCCCGGGCTATCCACGCCGCCTGGACATGCGCACGAACTGTTCTTCGGCTATGCGCTGGCTGTGGTTGCCGGCTTTCTGATCAACCGCATGCCGCGGCGCGCCCTGCTGCTGTTTGCCCTGCTGTGGCTGAGCGCAAGAATTTCCTGGCTCGTGCTGCCCGGCGGCATGCTGGCTTTCACCACCAACGCCGGCTTCGCCGTCGCGGTTGCCGCAATCGCCGCGCCGCGATTCATGAAAGGCGCCAAGAAATGGCGCAACAGGCTCACCGGCCCGATCGTCATCGCAATCTGTCTTGCCGCCGTCACCTTCCAGGCCGCTGGCGTTCCGACGCCCGGCTGGATTCGCTACCTGGCATTGCAGCAGAGTGTTCTCCTGTTTGCCTTGCTGATGGTTTTCTTCGGCGGGCGATTGATCGCACCGGCGGCGGCAGGCGCCATCCACGCGGCGGGCGGCCTGCTCGAAGCGCGGGTACAACCGCGCGTCGAGGGCGCATTGCTGGTGCTGCTGATACTGGCCACGCTGCTCGCGATCATGCCGCAGACCCGCCCTGCAAGCGGCGTGTTGCTGATGGTTGCCGGCTTGCTGACGATGGTGCGGCTGTTGCGCTGGCGTCTGTGGCAATGCCGTGCCCGAATCGACCTGCTCTGTCTAGGAACCGGGTATGCGTGGCTGGCGGCAGGCCTGGTGATGATCGGGGCAAGCTGGTCCCTGGACATGGGCGCGGGCCAGAGAGTGGCCACGCATGCAATCACGGTCGGCGCGCTGGGCACCCTGACGACCACCATCATGACCCGGGTTCGGCTACTGCATGCAAAGCGCTACCCTGCGGTGGCCTGGCCATTCCCCGCACTTGCCGCACTCATGTCCCTGGCCGCATTGTTCCGGCTGCTCGGCGATGGGAATCCGGTCGTGATGACACTGGCAGCGAGTTTCTGGACCCTGGCGCTGCTTTTGCTGCTGGGCGTGCTGGTCTATTTCTCGCCTGCGCTGAAATCAAACAACCGTGCTCGGTCAACCGAGCCCGGATGATCGAAATGACCGGCAATCGTCGGGGTGGATTGGTCGGGGTGGATTGGCGGTTGCGTTTTTTGTTTGCTGTTACGTGCGAACCGAACGCAACGTCGCGCCGAAACGCGCAGCGCGGTTGAGCACGATGCGCAGCGCCAGCGGCAGTTCGTTCCAGCACAGGCGGTCGAGCAGGTTGCGCGTGGTCAGGCCCACGGTAGTGTCGCCGCTGACCTGCAACCGGCGCTGGAAAAACAGCGTATCGGGATCCTCCATCCGCCCCAGCAGCAGCAGGAACTCGACCGCATCGCCCCGGATGGCGGTATCGGCCTCGGCATTCCGGCCCAGCATCACCAGCCTGTTGTTTTCGCTGCCAAACACCCAGCGAAGCTTCATGTCGGCCACCTCGACGGCCAGCGCGTGACCTTCCAGGTAGTCGAAATCGCCGTCGTTCAGCGCTTCCCGGAACCGCGCGTTCAGCAAGCGCTCCAATACCAGGCGTTGCAACGGCACCGGTGCCGCACGCAGCGGCAGTCCGACAATGCCGGGCGGCGGCATTCTCCGGGCGATACGCCCGGCCCAAATCGATGGCTGCATAATTCAGACTCCTGAACGCGGATTAGTCATGACCCGACCTGCTGCGACAGTCGGGACATGAATAATCCGAATTGAAACACTCATGCAATCAGAAGTATTGCATGAGTAACGCGAGCCGACCGCAGGAGAGACGTCTACGGCCGGCTCGATTTCCCATGTCGGTTGCCGCTTGAATAGAGCCGCTGTTGGAGGCATGCTCGACCTTCAAGGCTGGCCGGGAGGAGCGTCCGGCACGGAGAGCGCAGGCAACCGACCCCTTCCCGATTCCTTCGCAATGGCCGAGTCACAAGGCCAACCGATGGAACCGGGATTCACAATACACAATGATTGCCTGGCGTTCCTTGACATACCTCAATTATCAGCGTTTTCATTATTAACATGGCATCAAAATACCTACGGTATTTGATGCACGCCATTTGCGGCGCATGTCCGCAAATGGCTTCGCTTCGCGGTCCCGGCCGTTTCGGCCGAGCATTAATCCGGCATACTTACTTGTATGCCGGGTTAATAGTATGCAAATCCCCGAAAACTTCGACCATCCGCTCCGGCACCAGCGGCGGCTGCAGTGCACCCACGGCACGGCCTTCGGGGTCGATGATCATCAGCGAACTGGTGTGATCGATGGCATTACCGGGGCTGTCGGGCACTTTGCGATAGTACACGGCCAACGATTCGGCGAAACGATCGACCATTGCCTGCGTACCGGTCAGCCCGATGAACTCGCGATCGAACTCGGCCAGGTATCGACCCATCCGCTCCGGGCCGTCCTTTTCCGTATCGACCGAAACCAGGACGAAACGAGCCGCGTCCGGGGGAAAACCGCGCGCCATCAGCAACCGGCGCATCTGACGCATTGCGCCCAGCGTCATCGGGCAGATATCGGGACAATCGAGATAGCCGAAAAACACCAGGTCCCACTGGCCCGCGAACGAGTTTTCGGTAAACGCCCGACCCGTCTGGGTCGTGAGTTCGAATTCGGCGAGTTCCAGCGGTTCGGGCCAGAGCACGCTGCGCAGCGATTCCGGTGCCGAATTCCGGCCGCCGGCGGCAGCCCGACCGTCACCGTTGTAAAGCCAGGCCGCTGCGGTGGCGACCACCAGAACCGATACGAGCATTCCCGTTATGTTCGAACGGCGCAGGGCCCGCCGGCACCGGCCGGACATCATTCCCGTCCCCCTTGTTCGGCCGAGCGCATTGCGGTCAGCCAGCGGTCGATGTGGTCGACATGCTCTGCTTCTTCTTCGGCAAATTCCTGCGCCAGTTCCTGCACGCGTGGCGAACGCGTGCGCCCGGCAATATGCGAATAGAAATCGCAGGCCCGCCGTTCCACTTCCAGCGCATACTCCAATGCCTTTTCCGGCGAAATGTCTTCCAGCTCGACAATGGCCAGGGGATTTTCCGGACTTGATTCATCGGGCCATTCGAACTGATCGTCATCGACCTCGTAGACCTTCGCCAACTCGCGCCGCTGGATTTCGAACACCGCCTCCAGGTGCATGCGGGAAAAGCCGGCGAATTTGGTGAACAGAGCCTGGACTTCGGCAAACTTCCGACCGTCGATGGCTTCGGCCAGGGTGTCGTAGCCTTCGGCCGCATCCGATTCCAGCCGCGCGGCGCAACGCAGGAACTGCTCCAGTGAATCGTGCATCAACTCCCCCGCACCAGCGCCGATGCCAGCAGCAACAACGCCAGGAATACGACAAAGAATACTGCGCTGCGCCATGCCCCCAACGCACCGGCCCAGCGCCGGTCTATGGCCATGGTCAACTTGTGCGCGATCAGGTAGATCACCACTACGGCCAGCCCCATCAACAGGATTTCGGAAATCATGCGCCGACGCCTCCCCGGGCCAGCGGCCGATCCGTCATTTCTTCACGCTGCAGCAACACCCTGCCAAAAGCGATGAGGAACAGCACACCACCGATGATCGCGATCAATCCACCCAGCGCCATCGCCCCCATGCCCGCCATCTGCGCCACGCCCTCCAGGCCCTGGGCTGCGCCGGCGGTCTTGCGCTGCACGCCGTGCCCGCCCGACCAGGCCAGTCCGGCGATATGCAGCAACTGTCCGGTGCCGTACGTCCAGGCTACCGCGCGCGTCATTCGCGAGCTCGCCTGGCCCAGCCCGAGCTGCGGTGCAAGGTGCAATGTCAGCATCATGAATGCCAGCGTGATCGCAACGATGCAGCCGTGGTAATGGGCCGGAACAATGGTATTGCCGGCCTCGATGAAGAAACCCAGCATCCCGCCGAGGCCGAACAGCACCACCGACCAGACCATGCCCAGCCGCAACGGCCCGGCCAGAGGCGATGCCGCGGGCGCACGCGCTTGCCGCCACGCACCATGCAGCAACGCCAGCCCGATCGGCCCGGCCGCAAGGCCGCCGCCGGCGGCCATCAGCCAGACGAAGAAGGTTCGGTGTGCCGGCGAGCCGACGTCGAACTGCAGGTAAGCCCAGACGCCGAGGAACGCTGGCAGGAAATTGGCCAGCAACAACAGCACAAGCCAGTTCGGGCGCAGCGCAATACGCACCCCGCTGGCCGCTGCCAGCCATAGCCAGGCCACCAGCATCAACTGAACCCAGGCGAACTGCAGGATGTGCCCGCCGCCCCAGAACAGCACTTCGTAATAGCTGGCGCCGGTCAGGAATTCGGGCATCGCCAGCCACGACCACAGCAGGGCCCCGGCGGCCAGAACAATAATGATCGCCGCGCTCTGAATGCCGAACCGTGCCACGGCGCGCGCCGGGTCGCTGGTACTGACCGGCAGCGGGATCAGCATCTGGCGCAAGGCGGCGATCACGAGGCCCGCGGCGAACACCAGCAGACCGGCGGTGAACCAGCCGTTGTCGAGCACCGGCACGTAGTTGCTCATGATCGCCTCGCCCGGATGGAACGGCGCGATGGCCAGCAGCACCGACCCGGCCATCACCAGCCCAAGCGCCAGCCAGCCGGTCCGGCGCATGCTGGCGTCAGTATTGAGCGACCACAGGGCGGCGGCGACCGCGCCGAACCAGACCAGCACCGAGAAATCCACGTGAACCACGATGGCCAGATGAAAGAAGTCGTTCAGCGGAAACAGCTCGCCGACCACCGGCGCACGCGAGGCGATGATCAGCAGCACGAACAGACCGGAAGCCAGCAGTGCGGCAACCGCCATCAGCAACCATGCGCGCGCAAGACTGCAATCGGAATCAGTCTGTGCGCCTCTCGGGGCTGCGGCAATCGAGTGATTCATTCCGTTTGTTCCTTGTGATGCCGGGCGCTGGATTCATTTCCGACGTCGGGCTCGGCGACATTGAGCAGCCGGATTTCGTGGTCCTCGATATCGACAACGGCGTTCGTTCCGGGGGAAAGGAGAAATTCGAAGACCTCGTGGCCACTGGTTTCCCCCGAACGTCCGGTCAGCGTGAGTTCGGCGCGGTAGTGCCCGGCCGGCAGCGGCCAGCGTTCGACCCGATAGATCCGCCCGTCTTCGTGGAACCCGCTGGGCTCGAAAGCGCGCGCCAGCAGCGTCCGATTGTTGACGGCCAGTTCGACCCGGACGGGTACCCGGGCGCGCTCGCAAACCTCGGTGACCCGGCGCGTGGGCGGCAGCTCCATGCGCTCGGCTTCGCTCAACTGGCGGCACGGCTCGACCCGTTCGCTCAGATGCGCAATGGCCAGCGTCAACCGGCCGTGTTCGACCGGCAGTGGATTGAAGGACGGCCCGTCGGAAAACGCAAGAATCATCGCGCCCAGTAACGACCAGGTCAGGAGCTGGATTCCGATTTGCGCCGGTTTGTTCATGCGAATCGCTCCGTCTTGTCATCGTCGGTGTCGTTGTCGCGCATCGCCTCGATTCGAGCCCGAAATCCGGTGAGTGCGGCCTGTAGTTCGGCCCGCTGGCCAGTCTTCAGGTTGCAAATTTCAACGCGCTCGCGCGCTACCCGCTGACGCAGCGCCGGGGGACGTTCCCAGTCGATGCGTTCGCGCATCCAGCGATCGCCGAGCCGGTGATAGCAATCGCAGTCGGCGCAACCGCTGAGCAGCACACCCTGGTAACCGAGCCGGCGCAGCGCATAATCGATTGCCGAGGCCGGCAGCATGCCGATGCATGGCAGCGCAACCGACCGAACCTGCTCATCGTCGAGCCGTTCGAGCTCGACGCCGTGTTCGCAACCGATCAGCGCAATCACGCCATCGCCAGGCGGCGGCTGCGACAAGCGGTGACGGAGACTCTCGATTCGCCAGTCGGGCAGCTCGATGCCGGTGGTCAATGGATTTCGCTGGCGAAACGGCGACGACGATGGGCACGAACCGGCGCAAATGCCGCAGGCCACGCAAAGATCGGGGTTGACGCGCGCTTCGAATTCGAAATTCCGGTCGTCGCGCCTGGGCACCATGTCGATCGCCCCGTACGGACAGTCGTCGGCGCAATAGCCGCAGCCCGAGCAATCCGGCAGATAGACCTCGGCCGTGGCCCGCCGGTCGCCGCCGGGCAGCAACGGAAAAGCCGCCAGCAGCAAGGTGCCGCCTGCGGCCAGCGACCAGACCATGCCGCCCGAGCCGAGGTCGATCAGGGGAAACAGCGCGAGATAGAACCAGTCCAGATCCAGCGGCCCGGGCACCCGCGCCAGGTCGGCCGGCGGATGGCTGGTCACGGGCACAACAATCGCCAGCGCCAGCAGCATCAGCACACTACCGGCGACCAGCCGCCGCGGCGGGTTGATGCGCGGAAAGCGAACCCGCATCAGGTGGAACCAGATCCCGAGCACGATGACGATCGGCAGGCCGACCAGGTGGATGAAGGCGATCAGCGTGAACAGCCGGCTGCCGATCGCCGAATCGGTCAGGAAGTTGCGGCTCATCGGTTCGGTGAATATCGGCAACGCATCTAGCAATGCAGCGGTCGATTGTGCAACGTACTGGCCCATCTCGTCCCAGACCATCCAGTAACCGGTAATGCCGAAAATCGCGACGATCCAGATCAACGGCGTTCCGGTCAGCCAGGAGAACCAGCGCGGGCCGCGAAAGCGCCCGCGGATCATCTCGCGCAGCAGGTGCGCGACCAGGCACGCCACGGCCGCATCCGAGGCGTAGCGATGCACGCTGCGCATGATGCCGCCGGCGAACCACTGGTCGTGCGTCAGCGCCTCGACCGAGACATACGCCCCTTGCAGGCTGGTGCGATAAAAAATGAACAGATAGATGCCGGTTACCAGCGCAATCCACAGAAAGCACACCGTGAGCGCGCCGAGAAAATGGAAGGGATTGGAGCGATGCTGGAATCCGGTCGACAACCAGGCCTCCAGGCGCGCCAGCCCCCGCGCCAACCCCTGTGCCGCACGGGCGGTCATGTGCAGCCCCGGGTGCGCGCGGTCTCGCGCAACAGCCACAGCAGCGCCAACCCGATGGTCAGCGCCCCGATCGCCATGCCGACGAACAGCGAGTAATCGAACACATAGCGATCACCGCTGGCGTCGTAAACGGTACACAGCAGGCGCACCCGATTGAACAATCGCTGCAGCATGCCCTGCTCGCCGGGCGGGCGGTTCCAGACAAGGTCCTTGAGCGGCTCCATGAGCTGCGGCAGATCGAAGTTCTCGCCGTAGATCTGACGATAAATCCCGAGTTCGCTGTCGAGCAGCGTGACCTGCACGACATGATCGAAACCCTGTGCTGCTTCCCACCAGGTAAAACCAAGCTGACCCAGCAGCCGCGCCATGCTTTCAGGGTCGGCAGCGCTGAGGAAATACCAGTCCGGGTCGTTCACCGAGTATCTTGCGGCGTACTCGCGCATGGTCTCGGGACGATCCACGGGTACGTCGAAGCCAACGGTCACGACGTTGAACGCGTCCTGGTCCAGCGCACCACGAGCACGCTGCACCGCCATATCCAGATAGCGGGTGGCCACGCTGCACGAATGCGAGCAGGCGGTATAGATCACGCTGATCAGCAACGGCTTGCCGGCCAGCGAATCCAGTGCGACCGGCTTGTTATCGCGATCGAGCAGGGTAATGTTTTCCAGGCGCTTGCCGATTGCGCCCTGGCTGGCCTCGAGCACGGAGTCACGATTCGGCGGTTCGGCAAATGCCGCGGCGCATGTCAGCGCCAACAACAAAAGCAACAGCGCGTGGCGGGGCATGGCGCTTGCTAACACATGCATAAGTATTGCCACATTCAGCTTGCCTCTCGGCGCCCGTGGGCTGCGATTGTCATGACAATCGCCGAGAGACAAGCTGAATGTGGCAATACTTATGCATGTGTTAGTAACCCACCGCGACGTTGACGAACAGTCCGGCCAGCAACAACCCGAGCTGGATCAACGAGGCAAAAAAGGCGGTCATTGCCACCCGGCGTGTCGGGAGGCGCACCAGGTCGAGGCCGGTCACCAGCAGCCACAACGAGCCGGTCAGCGAGAGCAGCCAGAACAGCGGGCTTTGCAGCGTCCAGCCGAGCCCGATGGCGGCCAGCACCAGCAGCACCGAATTGATCATGGTCCAGCGGGCCGCGGTGGAAACGCCGCGGGTCACCGGCAGCATGGGCAGACCGGCCGCACGATAGTCTTCGACCAGTGCGATCGACAACGCCCAGAAATGCGACGGCGTCCATAACAGCAGCACCAGCGCCAGCCACAACGCTGCCGGGTTCAGCCAGGCCCCGTGAATCGCGGCGCCGGCCAGCACCGCAAAGCTGCCGGCCGCGCCGCCGATCACGATGTTCCAGTCGCTCCTGCGCTTGAGCCAGGCGGTATAGACCACCACGTAGGTCAGCGCACCGGCCAGCACGAACAGCCCGCTTGCCAGGCCGAACGCATAGCCGGTCGCGGCGCTTCCGGTCGCGATCATCAGCGCAAACAGCAGCGGCCAGGCCGGCCCGGCACGGAAGCGTCCGCTGGCGAACGGGCGGTCGCGGGTCCGCCGCATGTTGCGGTCCAGGTCGCGCTCGAGATAATGATTGAAGCCGGCCGCACCGAACGATGCGAGCAGAACCGCGGCCAGCAACAGCAGCGCGTGATCGAACGCCGGCCACGAATGTCCGGTCACCACGGCGCCCCCAAGCGCGGAAAGCGATATGGCAACGCCGATTCTCGGTTTGAATACGCGCATCAACGCACGTGCCGAAGCGATCATCGCCATCGCCATCGGCCGGCGCGGGGCTACAACGGCCGCGCGAACGTGGCTGGCGGGTCTCAACTGAATTTCCATACCGACGCCAGGTATCCGTAGTTGATGAAGTAATAGACCACGAAGATCAGCATCAGGAATCCGGCCAGCACGAAGGTACCCGGCGCCGGGAAGCCCTTGACGCCGATCGAGCCGTGACCGGTGAGCACCTCGGCCGGGCCACGCAGCATGGCCGGACGCTGCGGCGACCAGCCAGGCGCCTCGCCGGAGCGCTTGCCGAACAGCACCGTACCGACGATCACCACGACGAAAATCATCCCGCCGGTCACTGCCATGATCGCGCTGACGCCGTTGAGCGCCATCATCGTGTAGGCCATGCCCGGGTATGCCCACTCGAAGACCGAACCGGTAAACGCGATATCCCAGTGTCGGCGGGATACGCCGAGGGTACCGGCACCCATCATGAAGAACGCCTGCAATGCCGTACCGACGCCGAACAACCATGGCTGCCACTGGGCAAGCCTGGGCATGAACAGCTCGCGCCGGAACAGTACCGGCACCAACCACAGGCTCATGGCCATGAATGCCAGCGTGGTCCCCAGGGCGACGGTGCCGTGGAAGTGACCGGGCACATAGATGGTGTTGTGGATCAGAAAGTTGATCTGCTCGGCACCCATCACCACGCCGGAGATGCCGCCGATGAAGCCGAAGCCGACCAGCGACAGGAACATGCCGGCGAATACCGGGTTGCCCCAGGGGGCCTTGCGCAACCACTCGAACAGGCCCTTGTTGTGACCCTTTGTCCGCTGGGCCACCTCGATCGAACCGGGGACCGTAAGCCCGTGAACCAGGCTGGCAAGGACCGCAAGATACATCGCGTAGCTTGTATTGAAGATCTTCCACTCGCTGCTCAGTCCGGGATCGCCCAGCAGGTGGTGTGCCGAGGCGATCGAAATGAACAGAATGTAGAGAAAGAACGCGCCGCGGCTGACCTTCTCCGACATCGGCTTGGCGCCGAATACGATTGCCGCGATCGCGTACCAGACAGCAACGTGGGCGGCCACGTTGATCTGCTGCGAGGAGTGCCCCAGACCCCACCATATCAGACGGTACATCAGCGGATCGATATCGCTGATATAACCGATCGACCAAAGCCAGGTGGGAATCAGAATGATTGCGCCGCAGGCAATCGTGAAGACTGCAATAATCGCGGCGGTAAGGGCGCCAAACGTCACCAGCGGAATCGATCCTTCATAGGTCTTCTCGTCCCTGGCAATGACCAGCGTGCCGAAAAAGATGAACGTGCCAATCAACGCTCCGACGGCGAAAAGAATAAGCCCGAGGTAGAAGTTCGGCTCCGCCGGCATAGGGACGTATGAAGTCATCATCACCGAAGAACCACCCTGCAGAATCGCGATCGCGGTGATGGCTGCGCCGATGATCATCAGCGCGAACGCCAGCCAGCCCATCCTGGGTGTGGCGATGCGGCATCTCAACAGCACCGATGAGCAGAAATACAGCAGCGCGATCTCGAAGAACAGGATCCAGACCAGCAGCAGCACCACGCCGTGCCCGGTGAGCACCGTGTAGAAATGCTGGGCGTTGAGTAACTGCACTGCCGGCCAGCGGGTCAATGCCACCAGCAGCCCAAGCGTACCGCCCACGGCCAGGAAAATCACCGCAGCCACCGCATTGGCCTTGATCAGGCGCTCGGCCGAGCGGTGGAATACCAGCCCGCTTTTCGGGCATGTCCTGAATTCGCTGCTCATGTCAAACATCCTCCGCGGGATCGACCACGTACAACTTGCCAAGCATGGTGTGATGCATGATTCCGCAGTACTCATTGCACACCACGGCATATTCGCCCGCCTCGGTGGGCGTGATGTTGATGACCATTTCGTATCCGGGCAGCACCTGGAAATTCAGGTTGATCGGCTGGATCGACAGGCCGTGCTGCCAGTCTGCCGATGACACGCGCAGGCGATAGGTCTGGCCCTTTTCGAGCTCCAGAACCGGATGCCACTGCCACAGGCGCGCCAGCAGGTACACATCGCTTCCGGCCGGCGGCCGAACGACCGGAATATTGCGGTCGGTCTCGGTACGTACCGTGTACTCGGCCACGAACGCGTTGACTTTCTCGACGAACTGATCCGGATTGACCCGATATGCCTCACCGGAATAATTCTGGTCGCCATAGACATGCCAGAACGGCATGAAGAAGAACATGATGAGGCACCAGACCAGTGCAATTGCGATCCAGACGAGTTCGACCCGGTCAACCGGTTGTTTCCACCAGACTCGTCTGGCGGGAGGATGAATGGCTGTCATGTTATTTCTTCCTCGTTCAGCGGCCGATTGGAATTGTGACAATCTCCATGACGCCCCAGATGATGTATGAGACCGTCGGGATGGTTACACCCAGAAATAGCAGCAGAAACGGGTTGTCCAGCATTCTCTGCATCATCGGGACAGGTTCCAGCGACTCATCCTGCGGTGATTCCGGGGCAGTTGATTCTTCGTGGTCGGTCATCGTCTCTTCCTCTGATATATTAGGCATTTAAAATGCATTTTTTATGCTATAAAGCGGCGTAATGGGCAAGCTATCATTCACCACAGGAGAAATTCCTTGACCAGTATCAAGTTTATGAAAAGCCCCCGGCGGCACCAGTGCAAATACATCTGTCCGCGATTGCCGATCGGGTTGTTCGGGAAGGCGACGGTGCTTGCTGCTGCTATCGGTCTGTCCGGGTGCAGTGAGCAAGGGGAGCGCACAGCCACTGCGGAATCCTGGCAACGCATCGACAATCAAGGCCGGGTTGTCGATGATCAAGACGGCCTGCATCGCTGCGTATTCGATCAGCGCACCGATCTGCTGTGGGAGGTCAAGCAAACAGAGGATGGCGCACACCGTTTCGATGCAACTTATAGCTGGTATAACGAGGATCCAACACAGCACATGAGTGAACCCGGATTACTAAACGGTGGCGACTGCGATCTCGAACGCTGCGATACCAGCGCTCTGGTCGTGGCTGTAAACCAGACGGGGTTATGCGGACAGCGTGACTGGCGAATCCCGCAACGCGAGGAATTGCTGACGCTGGGGGATTATCAACTGATCGAGTCCGGAATCGTGCTCGATCCGGAATTTTTTCCGCACGCGCTGCCGGCCGAGTACTGGACTGCAAGCACTTTTCGCCTGTATCCGCAAAGTGCATGGGTCGTGAGCGCAGCAAACGGCCTGGATCGCGGAGAGCGCAAGAGCGAAGCGCGGCCGGCACGGTTGGTGCGAGGTGACATCTTCAACCCCAGAAAGCCGCCTGATGCCAGTGTTGCAACCGAATAGCCTGGCGGGAAAAAATGTCAGGCTCGCGGCGTTCCCCTTGCGATGCGCTCCAGCGCCGGCACATCGATCAACCTGAACTTTCTGGCCTCCGTGGTGAGTATGCCCGCCTCCTCAAAGGCGGTTATTGCGCGCGAGAAAGTCTCCGGCTTGACACTGAGGAAATTCGCAACGTACTTCTTGCCGATCGGCAACTCGAAACCGCCTGCGTCACCGACCGTGCGCGATTCGTCCAGCAGGTAATTGGCAATTCGCGTCTGGGCGTTCTGCAGCGACAGGGCCTCGATCTGACCGATCTTCTCGTGCAAACGCCGGCTCAGCATCCCGAGCATATTGAAACACAGCTCGGGAGACGTCTTGAACATCTGCACAAGATCTTCTGCGTCGTAGGCGACTAATTCGCTGGGTTTCAGGCTGCTGCAGTGCACCGGGTAGCAGCGCTTTGGCATGAACATCGTCGCCTCGGCGAAACTGCGGCCCGCGTCGATGAGGTTGACGATCTTTTCATCGCCGTCATCGGACAGTCGGAAAAGCTTGACCTGCCCGCTGCGACAGAAGTAGATCCAGCGCGCCGGATCGCCGCGCTGGAACAGCGGCTCGGCCCGCGCCAGCTTCACCACGCGTGCCCGATCGGCGGCGCGCTGCTTGAGCTCCGGCGGCAGATGCGAGAGCACCGGATGCTGGTCCACTTCCGAAGTCGAAATGAGTTCCCTGGCTTTGTGCATATTGGGTCCGTTTGGGTTTATCGAATACACCGGATACAATCGGCAGACGAAACCGGCGCAGCAATCAGTTTCCGGAACACCTGCCGGTAAAAATTGACGAGGATCAATTCCGGCACAAAAAAGGCATTGAAAATGCATTTTTCTGATGACAGAACTTCAACCCCGATGACAGCCAGAAAACCCGATTCGCTCGACTGGCTCAACCCCTATTTTCTTGGGGCGTATGCCGAAAACGACACACTGTTCGAGAACATTGTCGTCGAGTTCCTGCGCGACCACTGTTTCTGGCGGCGCAACGTACACCCCGAGGATCCGCCGTTGATCCCGATGCTGGCCAGCGACGACCCCGAGTATCGGCAGTTCGTTGCAAGAATGAAGACCGAGCTGCACGGCCTGAGCGCCAAGCTCAAGAACAGCGTGCCGTTCTACAATCCGCGCTACATGGGCCACATGGCCTCCGACCTGCTTCTGCCCGGGCTTATCGCACAGATCGTAACGACGCTGTACAACCCGAACCATGTGACCGATGAAGCCGCGCCGGTGACCCTGGGGCTGGAACTGGAAGTCGGGGGGCAACTGGCGCGGATGTTCGGATACCGCACCGACCCGGGCCACGAACCCTGCGCCTGGGGCCACGTGACCTCAGGCGGCACGCTGGCCAACGACGAAGCCCTGTGGTATCTGCGCGCCGTGCGTTACTGGCCGCTGGCCGCGCGCGCCGCCTGCCGCGAGGCCGAATTCAAACGGGGCCTGATTGCGGGACTACCCGACGCATTCTGCACGCTGGACGACTGGACCCTGTTCAACCTTTCGGTCGACCGGATCGTCGCGCTTCGACGCGCATTGTTGAGCGCCGTTCGCCAACACCATTCGGCGACCGCGGCGAGGCGTTTCGCCGGGCGCATCGAAGCCCAGCGCATCGAAACCCTGGGCGCGGCGGAGTTCCATGCGCGCCTGGAGTCACGCGCCAGTCCATGCGTCATGGTACCGGTCAGCGCGCACTATTCCTGGGAGAAAGCGTTGAAACTGCTCGGCCTGGGCAGTGCCAATCTGGTCACCATCCCGGTGAACGAGCGGATGCGCATGGACAGCGATGCGCTTGATGCCGCACTGACCCTGGCGCACGAGCAGTACAGACCGGTGCTCGCGGTCGTGGGCGTACTCGGCTCCACCGAGTTCGGCGCCATCGATCCCATCGACCGGATCGTCTCGGCCCGCCAGCGCTGGCGCAAGCGCGGGCTGGATTTCGGCATTCACGTCGACGCGGCCTGGGGCGGCTACCTGGCAAGCATCTTCCGCAACGACACCGGCGGCATGGTCGACCAGAACGAGCTGCGCGAACGCTTTCATTTCTTCCCGTCCGACGAGGTCTACCACGCGTTCGGCGCATTGCGTCACGCCGATTCGATTACCGTGGACCCGCACAAGCTTGGCTTCATACCGTTCGGCTGCGGAGCCTACGTGGCGCGCAACCGGGCCATGACCGACTTCATCAGCCAGAAAGCTGCATACGTCTTCGACGCTGAAGACGACGAAGCGGAATACCAGCGCAGGTTTCAGAACCTGGGCAAATACATCATCGAAGGCTCCAAGCCCGGCGCTGCTGCCGCGGCTGCCTGGGTGACCCATCGAGTGCTGCCGCTGGATCACCGTCACTTCGGTCGACTTTGCGGCGAGACGATCCGCAACTGCGAGTATTTTTTCGAGCACATCGACGAACTCGCCGCCGACCTGCAAGGCGAGGCCCGCATCATTATGCCGTTCGAACCGGATACCAACCTGGTCTGCCTGGCGATCAACCCGGAAGGCAATCGCGATCTGGCGGAAATGAACCGCTTCGGCGAAAAGCTTTACCAAAAGTTACGCGTGGGCGAAGGGATGGACCTGCGCCAGCGTCAGTTCTTCGGTTCACGCACCCGCGTGGATCGAGCATCGCTCAGCGACGAAGTTGCAACCAAGCTGACAGAACTGCTGGGACTGGACCCCGACAGTTTCGTCGCCGAAGTCGGCGATGTCCACGGAAATGGCCACGGAAATGGCGATAGTGACGGCGATGACGATAGCGGCGCCGACAGCATTTTCCTGTTGCGTCATACGTTGATGAATCCCTGGCTGTCGGGCACCGATCACGGCATGAACTACCTGGACCGCTATTGCCGCCACCTGGGCGAACTGGTACGAAACGAACTCTGGAATGGAAGCACGCGGTAAACCGGGTAGGCCCCGGTCGTTCCGGATGGAAACCAGCAACAACCTGATGATCCGAAAACTGCTCGAAAAACTCCGCGACGAACTCGGCAGCGACAGCGTCGTCGACGGCGACCGAGTAGAACCCCGCTTCCTGGACGAGCCACGCGATCGCTGGCACATGCGTCCGGCAGGGCTGGTGCGCCCGGCCAATACCGCTCAGGTCAGCCAGGTCGTGCGACTTTGCAGTGCGCACGCCGTTCCCGTCGTCACCCGCGGCGGCGGTACCGGCCTGGTCGGCGGCGCTTCCATGACGAGCGAAGGCAGGGAAGTACTGCTTGCGATGGATCGGATGCATTCGGTTCGGACCGTCGACCCCGAAGCGGCGACGATGACGGTCGAGGCCGGCGTCGCGCTGGAGCAAGCGCGAGCGGCCGCGGCCGAACACCGGCTGGATGTGCCGCTGCGGCTGGCCTCCGGAGGCAATGCAACCATCGGCGGCATCCTCGCCACCAATGCCGGCGGCAACACGACGATACGTCATGGCAATGCACGCCGGATGGCGTTGGGTCTCGAAATCGTACTCGCCGACGGCCAGGTGCTGAACTTGCTTTCAGGCTTGAGAAAGGACAACACCGGCTACGCCATAACCCAGCTAATGGTCGGTAGCGAAGGCACGCTGGGCATTATTACCGCGGCCACGATTGCACTGATGCCGCAACCTTCACAGCGAATCACCGCCTGGTGCGCGTTGCGCTCGCCGGCCGCGGCAATAAACCTGCTTCGAGCCTGCCGCGAGCGGCTTGGCGAGACGCTGAGCGCGTTCGAACTGATGCCGCGCCGGGCGCTGGAACTGGTGCTGGAATACCTTCCGGTCACGCGCGATCCACTGGACAAGCCGCACGCGTGGTACGTGTTAATGGATCTCGACAGCGCCATCCGCGGCGACTGGCTCGAGCCGGTCACTACCGGCGTACTCCACCAAGCGCTTGAAGCGGGCCTTGTCGATGATGTCGTGGTATCTGCCAGCCAGGCCGACACCGATGCGCTCTGGCGGTTGCGCGAATCGATTTCGCCGGCCCAGAAGACTGCCGGCGCCAGCATCAAGCACGACATCGCTGTACCGGTTGCGGCAATTCCCGACATGATCGACGAAACGCTGCCGATGCTCGAACGGGTTGTGCCCGGTATCCGTCCGTGCATATTCGGTCATGTCGGCGATGGCAACCTGCACTTCAACCTCAGCCGCCCGGCCGACTGGACCGACCGCAAATTCATGGCCAAAGAAGCACGGCTCAACTGCATCGTGTTCGACCAGGTCATGCGCCTGGGCGGATCGTTCGCAGCCGAGCATGGCATCGGCCAGCTCCGGCGCGAGCAGCTCGGCCGGCGTGCCGACCCGGTCAAGCTCGAAGCGCTGCGGCGAATCAAGCAGGCACTGGACCCGCAGAACCTGCTGAACCCCGGCAAGCTCGTGAGCGCTATGGAGCCGGCAAGTCCGGAATCTTGACCTGCGACAACGACGCCGCGCCGCGTGCTTCATAAGCTGAGGGTTTGTTCAGGCAACACCATCGACATGCCCTATTCCGACCTGAAATCGTTTCTCGACGCGCTGGAACGCAAGGGCGACCTGTTGCGCGTGGCCGAGCCGGTCGACCCGGTGCTCGAAGCGACCGCGCTGGCGCGCAAGGTCCAGGCCCGCGAAGGCCCCGCGCTGCTGCTGGAAAACCCGGTGGGCAGCGATATTGCGCTGCTGTGCAACCTGTTCGGCCACCGGCGGCGGATCGAGGCGGTGCTGTCGAACCGGCCGCTGACCTCGTTGTCGGAACTCGGCAGCCTGCTTGCCCGGCTGCACCAGCCCCGGCTTCCGCGCAGCATGATTGAGTCGCTGCGCGACTGGCCCGAACTGGCCCAGATCGCACTGACGGCACCGCACCGACAACGCCGGGCCGAAAGCTGGCACTACGAGGCAGCCGGGCCCGATGTGGATCTCGGGCTGCTGCCGATCCAGCAGTGCTGGCCCGAAGACGCCGGCCGGCTGATCACCCTCGGGCTGGTGCTGACCCACAGCGAACGCCTGCAGCGCACCAACATCGCGATCTACCGCCAGCAAGTCATCGGCAGGAACCGGGTCATCATGCGCTGGCTGGCCCACCGTGGCGGCGCCCAGGATTTCGCCGAATGGCAGCAGGCACATCCCGGCAAGCCTTTCCCGGTCGCAGTGGTCATCGGCGCCGATCCCGCCACCACGCTGGCGGCGGTCTCGCCGGTGCCCGATACCATGTCGGAACTGCAGTTCGCCGGGTTGTTGCGCGGTGCGCGAAGCGAAGTCACCGAAGCGCCGCTGACCGGGCTGAGCGTACCGGCCGGCGCGCAGATACTACTGGAGGGGTTTATCCATCCCGGCGATACGGCCGTGGAAGGTCCGTTCGGCGACCATACCGGCCACTACAACGCCGCGGGTCAGTACCCGGTGCTGACGATCGAACGAATGTCCATGCGCAGCAGCCCGATCTATCAGGGCAGCTGGATGGGCAAGTCACCCCACGACGAGCCGTCGGTGCTCGCCTCGGCGCTCAACGAGTTGTTCGCCCCCATCCTGCGGGGCACCTTCCCCGAGATCGTTGATTTCTATCTGCCGCCGGCGGCCAGTTCGTACCGCATCGCGCTGGTCTCGATCCGCAAGCGCTACCCTGGCCATGCCCGGCGGGTGATGATGGGCGTGTGGTCGTGGCTCAGGCAATTCACTTATTGCAAGTTCGTTGTCGTCACCGATGAGGATATCGACATCCGCGACAACAACGAAGTGCTGTGGGCAATCGCCAACCATGTCGACCCCGAGCGCGACTCGATGCTGATTGCCAACACGCCGGTCGACGTACTCGACTTTGCCAGCCCGACACCGGGCCTGGGCTCCAAGCTCGGGCTGGACGCCACGCGCAAGATCCCCGGCGAGACCAGCCGCGAATGGCCCCGCCCGGCCCGGCCCGACCCGGAGATCGAACGCCGCGTCGAGGCCATCTGCGACCGCATTCTGGACGGCGGAAACAGTCCACAGATGAACACGGATGGACACAGATAAAAAAAGAGCTCCCTTTGCGAACCGAAAATGAACGCGAATAATATCTGAAGATCAAATCAGACCCGGATTGGTGACCCAAAAGCACACGGCAAGGACGGACCGGGCCGCTGTGTTGGCTCGTCAAAAATTTGTGTTCATCTGCGGTTCAATTCGTTTTCAAGCCACAGGCGCGCGCGAGTTGCTGTTGCACCTGCAACACTTCGGCCTCGGCATCCAGAGGCATCACGCCAACGACCGAGTTGAGATCGCTGATGTAACCGCGAATCTGTTGCCGGATACAGCTCCGGCTTCGATCGGCTGCAACACCGGCGGCTTCGAGCTGGTCCAGCGTTGCTCTGGATTTTCGCGGATAGCCGCGGAGATCCTCCACGACAATGCCGGAAGAATACGTGGGGGCGCGACTGTAGTAAGACTCGAAGCTTCTGACCGCGATGCAACCGATCACCTTCGGCCCAAGCCCGGCGTCGTGCAGACGTTGTGCGGCAATGCAATTCTCGGCGGCTCGCCGCGCCACGCTGGTGTCGTACGCCCGGCGCCAGTCCGACACCGAGTATCGATCATGGCGCAGCACCACAGTGCCGCTGAATATCTGGTCCCTTCGCGGCGCGCTGGCGTGGATGCAATGGCAGTTTCCCGCAACCGAATGCAGGATTTTTGCATTGATCGCCGGAACATAAAATGCCCAGCCGCCGACTTTCGCCCACAGGCGCACCCCGTCGAGCACAACACGATCTCGCAGCAAAGCGCGTGGAGACAGGAGATGGCAGGATTCGATCACGTCAATTTTCATGACAACACCGGCCACCCGGTTCGGTTTCACTGGAAATAACAGTCAAAGATTTCGCATGCAAAGGACGCACTGATGTCTCCGGACCGGACCAGCGGCCAGTTGGCGGCCTGGTCGCGACAGACCACGCGGGGCCAGGTATCGCGCATTCGCACCGGAACATGATCGAAGCCGAGCGCGGTCAGGGCTGCCGCACGATGCTTTCCGCCGCGCACGAAAAATCTGACCTCGTCATCGGCCTGCATGAAATGGCCGGCGATGTGCGCAGGCGGCATTGGCATCCGGTATCCGCGCTTTTCGATGCTAGTCGCGATTGCGGCAAGCCGCCTTGTTTCAAGATCGATCTTGGCCTCCGTACAGGGTCCGTAATAGCTGACCCCGTGCGCCTGGCCCAGCCCCTTCTCCCCCCTGGAGGGCCGTCGGGGCCGAAGCAACCACGGAAGTTCCCACGGTGCCAGATTGGCGCCCCGGTTATCTTCCGGCAACCGATACATCTGGGCAAGATTTTCCGGCTGAAAACCTTCATAGAAGGCCGCAAGCTCCTCCCGACCGTGGGCGACAGCCCGAACGAAAGGATGCTGCTCGTCGAATCGGAACGCACCCTGCATCACCAGCAGCGATGTGGGCATGTATATGATCGGCGATCTGCCAACCCAGTACGGCAGCGTCGCGAGATAGGCATGTGTCCTGGAACTGACGTCCAGACCGTCGATGACTTCTATATCCTTGCCCAGAAAACACGCAACCGTCTTGTTCAGAGTTCGCATATGGGCTCAGCCTGGATTATTCATGACCCGATCGTCGCGAGACGGTTCCAGGTCCCGTGGATGCGGCGTTTTGCGACCGAGCGCACCGGAGGCGTACTCGCTTGTACGGTGAGGATGCGCGGCCGAGCAAAATGCTGTAGACGCGGGGCATGGGGCCGTCGCAGTAGATTGGGTCGTGAATAATCCGGGCCCGGAACCCACAAGCGAGTGCAGCGACAGAAAAAGCTTCTTCGCCTTGGTGCGACTGGCCTCGATATATTGATCGATCGCTTCGCGTTCCTCGGCGGAGTACGACCAGTCGTTGTCCAGAATAATCTCCGGCGTAAGCGCCTCGGGCGCTAGAAGCCGGTCGCGCCTCAGACCAATATCATGAATGATCGCATCCATCTTCCAGGAATTCGACGCGACCGCAACAAAAGGCGTCCCTGTCAACAACGCAAAACACAGCGCATGAAAACGCCCGGTTACCGAGAGCGCGAAGCCTCTGAGCGCCTCTATATAGACATGCTGCGAGGCGGCGAATGAAAGGATACCCTTGTAACGGGGCGCTCTCCTGTGGCAATAATAGGTATAAAGCATTTGCAGACCGGCAATCGCCGACCGTGTCGAAGCGGGAGCACGATAGCCACTTGTAATGGGCATGACCCGAGCCGGCGCCAGCCTTGAAACGTTTTTGGCCGTAGCAAGCAGATGACGCGTGGTCCTGACGTACACGGAATCGCCGAACAGCATGCCGCTGCGGTCGCACTCGGGAGGCGAAAACCCGTCGTCGTAAAGCGCGAGGTCGCCCATGTATTCCACCGTGCGCCCCGTGGCGGCCGACAACTGCGCGGCACTCATGGCATCCCTGGCATAAACGATATCGAGTTCGCGCACAACGGGATTCCATAACTCCGGGTTGTCCTGGTATAGCGCATTGATCAAGGCGACGGGTTTGTTTCTGGACTTGGCATACTCGATTGCATCGATCAGCCAACGGGCGCGCCTTCTGCCGTGATGCAGCGTTCCTTCGCCATTGATCATCACGATATCCGATTCTCTTATGGCGCGACGCATCGAAGGGCTGTACGAAGGGGTCGCCGCGGCAACGGTGTTGCAAATCCGCAGGCCGTATTGTCCGGCAAGCATCTTGATGTTGCCCATAACCCGATTGCATCCAAAGTGGACACCATCGGCGTCGGTATCGTTGAGCACAGTCAATCTAGGCTCAAAGGACTGCATTCCATGCCGCTCCCGCAAAAGCATATAACAAATGAATAAAGAGTACACGAAAGGAATGTTTGATCGGGCATCGAGGATCGAAAAATCATGCAATCGATACGATTTTCACCGGACATCTTCGATTAACCGTCCACATTGCTTTTTATTGACCCTTATCAAGGACACGGCGGCATTGAAGTGCGATGATCACGAGTTCGATCAAAGGCAATAAACCAACCGATGAAACTGGTCTGCCCAGCCGGCTCGCTTCCTGCACTTTTCGAGGCCGTCGATAACGGTGCCGATGCGGTCTATCTCGGATTCCGAGACACCACCAACGCACGCGCATTTCCCGGTCTCAATTTTTCACCCGGAGACCTGGCTCGCGGGATCGAGCACGCCCGCGCGGCCGGCTGCGAAATCTATCTTGCGCTCAACACATACCCGACCTGCGAAAAGCTTGGCCAAGCGTTCGATGCCGTCGACCGTGCATCGGACCTGGGCGCCGACGCGTTGATCGTGGCCGAAATCGCGGTGCTCGAATACGCGGCAACAAATTATCCTGACCTGCGCCGCCACCTTTCCGTGCAGGGTTCCGCGACCACCGCAGCGGCGCTTGCCTTCTACCAGAAGCAGTTCGGTATCTCACGCGCCGTTTTGCCGCGCGTACTGGCATTGCAGCAGGTCGAACATCTTGCCGCCGCGGCGCCGGTGGAGCTCGAAGTATTCGCGTTCGGCAGTCTTTGCATCATGGTCGAAGGCCGCTGCCAGCTGTCCAGTTACGCCACCGGCAAATCGCCCAACTGCGACGGGGTGTGCTCGCCGCCCGAGGCAGTGGCCTGGGAAGAGACACCCGAGGGTCGCAGCGTGCACCTCAACAGACTTCTGATCGACCGCTTCGAAACCGATGAACGGGCCGGCTACCCGACCGTATGCAAGGGCCGCTACCAGGTCGGTGGCCAAATCATGCACGCGCTCGAAGAACCGGTCAGTCTCAACACGCTGGATCTGCTGCCACGGCTGGCGGCATGCGGTGTCAGTGCGGTCAAGATCGAAGGACGCCAGCGCAGTCCGGCCTACGTCGGTGCCGTGACCCGAATCTGGCGCCAGGCGATCGACCGGCTGAACCGCGGCGAGGGATCCGGGAACGACCCGGAATGGCATAAGACACTCAGTGGACTGTCCGAAGGCAGCCAGGTGACCCTGGGCCCCTACCAGCGGGCGTGGCAGTGATGCCTGCCGAGACTTCATTTTCGCTGGCATCGCGCACACAGCCATCGCGCGAGCCGGTCGACGACGCCAGCATGCGCCTGTCGATCGGCCCGATCCAGTATTTCTGGCCGCGCGAACAGGTCGAAAAATTCTATGCCGGCCTGGCACGACACTCCCCGCTGGTGATCTATCTCGGCGAAACCGTGTGCAGCAAGCGGCGCGAACTCGATCGAGACGCTTGGCTGGAGATCGGCCGGGGTCTTGCACGCCATGGCCATGAAGTCGTGGTTTCCACGCTTTCGTTGATCGAGGCCGGATCCGAGCTGGGCGCCTGTAGACGCCTGGTCGACAACGGCGAGTTCACGGTCGAGGCCAACGACATGTCCGCGGTACAGTACCTGATCGAACGCAAGCTGCCGTTCGTCACCGGGCCGGGTATCAATCTCTACAACCACCTGGCGGTGGACTACCTGCGCCGCAACGGCATGTTCCGGATGGTATTGCCGGTGGAACTGGGCCGGACGCAGCTCGAATCCTTGCGCGAGCACGCGCACAGCGCCCGGATGACGCTCCCGGAGATCGAGGTCCATGCCTGGGGTCGCCTGCCGCTGGCCTGGTCGGCGCGCTGCTTTACCGCCCGCGCAGTCGGGCGCGGCAAAGACCAGTGCCGGTTCGAGTGCATTCATCATCCCGAAGGCCAGCACGTGGCTACGCGCGAAGGCGAGGACTTTCTCAATCTCAACGGCGTCCAGGTCCAGAGTGCCGCCACCCAGGACCTCTCGGCCCGCGCCGACGAACTTGCGGCCAGCGGCGTCGGCCTGCTCAGGCTGTACCCGCAGGTCGATGGCTTCGACCAGGTCGTCCAGCGCTTCGAGTCCGCGCTTTCCGGGAGCACGGTGCAGGCAGCCGAAGGCAGCGTGGAAGGCTACTGGCTGGGCGAGCCCGGCATCAATTCCCGATCGGGCATGTAGTTTCGCCGGCCGGTCGCTCGTCGCTGCGCGTCCGCCCTTCTGTTGAACCATGACGGGTAAAGGCTACAATCGGCTCTTTCCAGGCATTCAGGTAATGTCATGCCCGAAGAACTGATTCGCCGCAACCGCGAGTGGGCCGAGGAGATTCGCTCACAGTCGCCAGATTATTTTCCGCGCCTGGCCAAGCTGCAGAAGCCGGACTATTTCTGGATCGGCTGCGCCGACGCGCGGGTGCCGGCAAATGTCATTGCCGGGCTGGAACCCGGCGAAGTGTTCGTCCACCGCAATGTCGCCAACATCGTGCATTCGGCCGACCTCAACCTGCTCAGCGCACTACAGTTCGCGATCGAGGGACTGGGTATCCGGAAGGTCATCGTCTGCGGCCACTACGGCTGCGGCGGCGTGCACGCGGCCTGCGAGGATAGAGAGCACGGCCTGGTCGACCACTGGATAGAGCCCATCCGCAGCCTGAACCACTCGCATGCCGAGGAACTCGACCGCATCGCCGGGGCCGAGGCCCGCCGCGACCGGCTGGCCGAACTCAACGTCGAGCAAAGCGTGGCCCGCATCGCCGAAACGCCCATCCTGCGCACCGCCTGGTCCAACGGCCGGAAAGTGGAAATCCACGGCATGATCTACGCGCTGGCCGACGGGCGGCTGCACAAGCTGGATTGCAGCATCGAGCCGGCTTGACCACTGAGCCCGCCTTACTCACCACCCCTCCTAATGCGACGCCGTCAGGCCCCGCATTTGCGGCGTTTCGCTCGGTCGTGCATCCTCACCGGACAGGCGAGTACGCATCCGGTGCACTCGGTCGCGAAACACCCCATCTACGGCACCTGACAGCGTCTCGCTACGGACGGATGGTGAATAAAGTCGGGCTGAGCGTCGAAAGGGCTACCGAATAGCGACAGGCAAAAGCTGGACACGAAGAGCACGAAGAAGGCACGAAGGACATGAAGAAAACACTTCCTGATTACGTATTTGACTCAACCATGGCGGGATGTAAAATCCAGATCCTCAGAAGCACCCCAAGGGAAGAAAAGAGCCGTCCTTCTGGAATTGCCGCCAGGCGCGATCGGGAATTTCGGCAAGGCAACCGGTCCCGGATACGAGCAATCCGTAGCCTGGGTAAGTGCGAAGCACGCACCCAGGGGAGCCTTCCGCAAGCACAATCCCCGGGTGCGCTTCGCTTACCCGGGCTACGCACTTTTTCGACTTCGGGACTCCGACGCCGATCGATTTCTATCGTGCTAGCATTCTTCTAAATGGCAGACACGGGGACTCGCTCATGCAAAGCCTTTTCGCATTAATTGTTTTTGTTGCTTCGGCATCCGTCAGCGGGCCGGCGTCTGCCGGCGACGCGAACCGCACGAACGCCGCACCGGACCTCGACGCGGCCAGGGAAATCAACCGCAAACTCCAACAGGCGCTGCCGCAAGCGGCCGACTGGCTGCTCGAGCACCAGGATCCGCGCAAACGCGCCGCCGGCCTGCTGCACCGCGTCGGCGCAGGCGTGACGCTCGACGCGCAAGCGGAGTTTGTCGAGCGGATGGCAACCGATGACCGGTTTCGAGATCATGACTCGATCCGTCAGGCGGCACTGGACGCGCTGACCCGGGCCGAAGCCAGGGACGATGATCTGGGCACATTCGAGCCTGCCGAACTGCTCGACCGAATCGAAAAGGCCATTCGGACCACCACCGACGGCGCGGCGCTGGCGTGGCTGGCAACCGCGTGCGCGACGGCCGATATCGAGGCCTTCTGCATCGACGCCGGGCTGGACGATGCGATCGTCCGGCACGACGGCGCCAACCTGTTCAGCAGGGGGTCGTTGCTGAACAACCCGACATCCGACCAAATCGAGGCGCTGATCCTCGACGCGGACGAAACACGGACCTACTGGAACGTATTCCTGAACACCTGGTTCGACGCGCTCAGTGCCGTGGATGCCGGTGCGCAGGTCGACGACCACGTACGGCTGCTCGGCGCCTCCTCGATGGCGATGGCCTATGCGATTCCCGCATACCAATATCTGGACCAGGCCTGCGGCGCCGCTGTTACGCCCGACAGCGAACTCGAACTGGCCTGTGATCGGCTTCTCGACGACATGGCCGAAAACGGCGACACCGCGCTGACGCAACTGATGCCGAGCTCAATTCGTGCCAGGCGCGCCAGTGCGCGCGGCCTCGACCAGCGCGCGGCCGAATTCGAAGCTGAAAAGCAGCGCATCCATGAGCGCTTGTCCTGCGCGGCCTCCGAGATCGAAGCGCTGCTCGAAGACGGTAACGGTTCGAGGGTACGCCAGTATCTCGGACTGCTCCTGGAGCACGGCGAGATCAAGGGCCGGGAACGCTTTGCCGAAACCCACGGTATCGACTGCTCCGCCCGGGCGGAGCTCGCCGCAGCGAAGTAGACCGGCTCGCGGTGCCGGATCGTCCAGAGCCCATGCTTGCGTGGCGAATCGCGGCTGGGGATGCCTGTACCGGCATCCCCGCCGTTCCTGCTTGATCTGGTGGATGCGCTGCGCTTATCCACCCTACGTGTTGTATCGTCGTCCCGGGCCTGACCCGGGATCCAGCGTCTTAACGGCGCCGAAAGCCCCTGGGCCCCGGATCAAGTCCGGTGCGATCTGATTCGAAGGTCCGTCACACGGTCAGGGCTCCCTTGACCTTTTGCCCCAGATCTTCTCTGCGCGTCCGCGTCTCCGCGAGAAACCAGGCTTTCCGCCTTTTCTTCGTGCTCTTCGTGCCTTCTTCGTGCTCTTCGTGTCCCGCTTTTTCTTCTTCTTTCCTTCGCGCCTTTGCGCCTTCGCGAGAGCTGGTTTGACTTTTCCCGGTTACGTCGCCTGTCGATGAACACCGGCGACCGAGCGGCCCGATGGATCGGCTCGGTTGGCGAATTCGGGGTCCCAGGCCAGCGCGGCCGGTGAGCTGCAGGCAATCGACTTGCCGCCCGGCACGGTAGCAATCGCCGAGGCTTCCGGATAGTGCTCCTCGAAGATCAGCCGATACAGAAACGCTTCTTTGGTTGCCGGCGGATGCACCGGAAAGCGGTTTTCGGCGTCGGCCAACTCTTCATCGGTAATCCTGCCGTCGGCAAAGTCGTGCAGCGCATCGATCCAGCCGTAGCCGACGCCATCGGAGAACTGCTCTTTCTGCCGCCAGGCGATCTCGTCGGGCAGCAAGTGGGCGAACGCGCGTCTGAGAAGATATTTTTCCATCCGACCCTCGGCGGTCATCTTCAGCTTCGGGTCGATGCGCATGGCAATGTCCAGCATCTCGGTATCCAGGAACGGCACCCGTGCCTCTACGCCCCAGGCCGCGGTGGACTTGTTGGCCCGCAGGCAATCGAACTGGTGCAGCGCGTCGAGCTTGCGTACCGTCTCGTAGTGGAATTCCTGGGCGTTCGGCGCCTTGTGAAAGTACAGGTAACCGCCGAACATCTCGTCGGCACCCTCGCCGGAAAGCACCATCTTGATGCCCATGGCCTTGATCCGGCGCGCCATCAGAAACATCGGCGTGGCCGCGCGGATCGTGGTTACATCGAAGGTCTCGAGATGGCGCACCACGTCTTCCAGCGCATCCAGCCCTTCCTGCAGCGTGTAGGTGAATGAATGATGCACCGAGCCGATGTGCTCGGCCACGATTTTCGCCGCAGCAAGATCCGGACTGCCATCCAGCCCCACCGAAAACGTGTGCAGGCGCGGAAACCAGGCCGGCTCCGTCTCGCCGACCTCGATGCGGCGCGCGGCATGGCGCGCGGCCAGCGCGGCGATGATGGACGAATCCAGCCCGCCCGAAAGCAGCGCGCCGTAGGGCACGTCGCACATCAGCTGGCGGGTGACCGCGGCTTCCAGACCATCGGCCAGCGCGTGAACGGCCTCATCCTCGTCGGTGACCGTTTCCAGTTTGCCGGCCGACGGCACTTGGTGGCGCCAGGGCGGATCGTAGTAACGCAGCAGCAGGTCTTGTTCGGAGTCGTAGACGTGGCCGGGCGGAAAGATCTCGAACTCGTCGCAAAGGTCGTGCAACGCCTTCAGTTCCGAAGCCACCACCCGCCGGCCTGCCGCATCGCGCCCCCAGTACAACGGCATCACACCCATGGGATCGCGCGCGATCAGGTAACGGCCACGATTGTCGCCACAACTGTCATTCCACGCCGCATCCCACAGCACGAACGCGAAGATGCCGTTGAGCGCCCGGGCCAGAGCACCGGGCTGCATCTGCTCGTAAAGCGCCAGGATGACCTCGCAATCGGACCCGGTGCGCAGCGGGTAGCCGGGCGCATGCAGGCGCTCGAGTTCGGCGTGGTTGTAGATCTCGCCGTTGACCGCAAGTACGACCCGGTCATCGCGCCCATACAACGGCTGCGCGCCGCTTTCGGGGTCAACAATAGCCAGTCGCTCGTGGGCCAGGATCACTCGGTCGTCTTCGTGCACACCGCTCCAGTCCGGCCCCCGATGGCGCTGCCGGCGCGAACGCGCCAGCACCTCGGCACGCAGCGAAAGAGGCTTGTCGTGGATGTCCAGAATTCCGAGGATGGAGCACATTGAGGGTTCCTTTTTGTTGCCGCCGGCGGGCTTTGGGGTTCGGGTTTCGACTATATCGCCAAATATCGCAGCCGCGAGCGGTTTTCGCCCATGCGCGGGCACCCTGGCAGGGATCCGCACCTTGGACCGGTGCGAGCAACCTTCCTTAAATTCAAAGTCGAATTCAACGTCAAAGGCGGTTTCGCCTCGCGCTGCGCGCTTGCAGGCGACCTACTTTTCACAAGCGCCTGAAAAGTAGGCAAAAGCGCTCTTACAGGCGGCAGCTGTTGAAGGAGCAGGTCGGAGGGGTCCGGTGGTTTGGTGTTAGATCGTGGCGCTAATCGGGGATCTTTTTGTACGTTCGGCGTGTTCTTCTTTGGCTCCGTGGCAGCCTCGCGATTCCGGCTTCGATGGTTCTCGGAGGTGGTTTGTGCAGATCGTGGCAATTGCTTATTTTCCGTTTGCTGAAGCGGGTTCCAGCGCCGTGGGCGTGGATGCTGCTGTGGCCTGGTCCCGGACTGCGCGCGTAGACGCCAATGCCTGGCAATCGCGCCCGAGCCGACTCATTACCACGATCCGGAACCCTCTTCAGAAAACGGAAAGGTAGCAACCACCACGATCGAAATGACCCACCTCCGATAATGATCGAGGCCCCGATTTCTTCGTCGCCCGTGAGCCAAAGAGGAACACTCCGCTCGTACAGAAAGATCTCAAAACGAATGCGCGATCAAACACCTAACCACCGGACCCCTCCGACCTGCTCCTTCAACAGCTGCCGCCTGTAAAGCGCATTTTTGGTTACTTTTTTTGCAATCGAAAAAGTCACTCGCCTGCAAGCGCGCAACGCGAGGCGAAATGGTTTCAGAAGTTGAATTTGAGAATAAAACGACCCATCGGCAAATGATCCGATCAGAACGATCAGGGAATAGTCGCGAGATTCCGGATCGCGCCTTCGCGCGTCCGGAATGACGAGGGATGGACAGCACGTCCAGAATGACGGGACATGCGACAGCACGTTAAGCTACACCCATGTACCAACACACCCACCACAGCCACGATCATTCCGGCGGCCGGGCATTGAAGCGGGCGCTATTGCTCACGCTGACCTTCGCGGGCGTGGAGTTCGTGGTCGGCTGGTGGGGCGGTTCGCTGGCGTTGATGGCCGATGCCGGTCACATGCTGACCGACTCGACCGCGCTGGGCCTGGCGGCGATCGCGGCGTGGATCGCGACGCGACCGGCCGACCGGAAC
Organism: Wenzhouxiangellaceae bacterium; assembly: GCA_040904965.1. GTDB lineage: Bacteria > Pseudomonadota > Gammaproteobacteria > Xanthomonadales > Wenzhouxiangellaceae. Next base: position 16,205 of record JBBDSL010000030.1, on the reverse strand, counting down.
CACAGCTGGGGTCACGGCCGGGCCGAGATCATTGCGGCAATGATCAATGGCGCGGCAATGCTGGCACTGGTCGGCGTGATCGTCTACAACGCCATCGACCGGTTTCAGAACCCGGTGGAAGTACGCGGTGCGGCAGTACTCGTCGTGGCCGCGATCGGGCTGGCGATCAACCTGGCCGTACTCAGGGTGCTCCACGGCGGAAAGGGCAATCTCAACGTGCGCGGCGCGATGTTGCACGTGATGGGCGACCTGCTTGGCTCGGTCGCCGCGCTGGCCTCGGGCACCGTGATCGTGCTGACCGGCTGGACCCCCATCGACCCGATTCTTTCGCTGCTGATCTGCGGCCTGATCCTGTTCGCCGCACTGCACCTGCTGAGAACCGCACTGGGCGTGGTCATGGAGCGCGTCCCGGCCCGGCTGGACCTGGAAGACGTGCGCGCGGCAATGCACCAGGTCGACGGCGTGGTCGAAATCCACGATTTGCACATCTGGCAGATCAGCAGCGAGCGCGTGGCGCTGTCGGCGCATGTCGTGACGCACGATCTCGAAGCCTGGCCGGATCTGCTCGGCCGGATCAATGCGATGCTGCTGGAGCGCTACCGCATCGATCATCCCACGCTGCAGCCCGAACCGGCGCACATCGACACTTGCGCCCATACCGACCCGCATTGTCATGGCTGATGGGCCCCATGACGCTTGAGGCGCGGTTCCCGGGATGAAACTGCTCGCGGTCGGCGACATTCACCTGGGCCGTGTGCCGGTGGCCCTGCCGCCCGGTCTGGCCGAGACCGCGCGTTCGCTGGGACCGGAAGCCGCCTGGCAACGCTGCATCGAACAGGCAATTTCGTTAAAGGTCGAGGCCGTGCTGCTGGCCGGGGATGTGGTCGACCGCGAGCGTGATTTCTTCGCCGGCTACAACGCCCTCAAGGCCGGCATCGAAACCCTGGTCAAACACGGCATCCGGGTCATCGCGGTGGCCGGTAATCACGACACCGAGGTGCTGCCGCGGTTGGCCGATGCGCTGCCGGCATTGCAGCTGCTCGGACGCGGCGGCGCATGGGAATGCCTGGAGTTGAGCGAAGCGACAATCGTCGGCTGGTCGTTTCCGACCCGCCGTGTCACCCGCTCGCCGCTGGAGACGTTTCCCGAGCACGACCCGCCGCGCCCCTGTCTGGGCCTGCTGCACTGCGACCGCGACCAGGCCGATAGCGCCTATGCGCCGGTGCGTTCGGCCGAGCTCGAAGCCGCGCCAGTGGATGCGTGGCTGTTGGGCCACGTGCATCAACCCGACCTGGACGGCATGCACCGTCCGATCGGTTACCTGGGCTCGGTCAGCGCATTGCGTGCCAGCGAAACCGGAATGCGCGGCCCGTGGCTGGTCGAGATCGACGGACGTTCCGTGCGGGCCGACCAGATCGTACTGGCGCCACTGGCCTTCGACGCGCTGGAACTCGACGTCACCGCGCTGGAACAACCCACCGATCTGGACGGCGCCGTGCTGGCTGCCGGCAAGCGCCAGGTCGCCGCACGCATCAACAACAACGCCCTGCCCGACGCGCTGGGCCTGCGCATCCGGCTGACCGGCGAACACCCGGCCGCCACGGCGCTGGGCGATACCGCCAGGGAGATCGTCGCGCAGCAGCCGGTGTTCGAGGAATCCGGCTGCCAAGTGTTCGTCGACAAAATCGAAACCGCCGTTTCCGCGCCGCTGGACCTCGAAGCGCTGGCCCGGCAACCCGACCCGGCCGGCATGCTCGCACGCGACTTGCTGCTGCTGACCGGCCCGGACTGCGATGCGCGCCGGCGCCTGGTTGCCGAGGCGCGCGAGCGCATGCAAGCCGCCGGTGCAATCGCGGAACTGCAGCCGGTGGCCGACGAGATATCCACCGAAAGGGCCGCCGAGCGCCTGACCCGGGTCGGGCACGCGGCGCTGGCCAGACTTCTGGAGCAGCGGCGATGAAGCTGGCCCGGCTAACGATCGACAAGTTGCCGGGCATCGACGGGGGCCTGGTGCTTGCACCGGCGCCCGACCGGGTCAGTGTGGTCGTCGGCCCGAACGCCTCGGGCAAGACCAGCCTGATCCGGGCCCTGGCCGCACTGCTGCAGCGGCGTCCGGACAACCAACCGGTTCAGATCGAGGCCGAATTCAGCGATGGCGAGCACCGCATCAAGGGCAGCGCGATCGGCCAGGCACGCACCTGGTCACTGGACGGTGTCGGAGTCGATCGCCCGGACTGGCCGGGCGACGAACAAATGGCCGCCTACCTGATCCGCGCCGATGAACTCGCCGACGCCGGCGCGACCGAGCAGCAGTTTTCCGATGCGCTGCGCCGGGTCATGGCCGGGGGCTACGACCTCGACACACTTGCGCGCACTTCTGGCTTCGAAAGGCCCGCACGTCCGCAAAAACTCGCCCGCGAATACGACCAGGCCGAGCGAAGGATGCAGGAACTCGAAGCGCGCCACGCCGGACTGGTCGAAGAGATCGACCATCTGGCATCGCTGCGCGAGCAGCAGCGCGAAAGCATTGAGGCGCAGCGCCGGCTGCAGGCCCAGAAACGTGCGCTGGAATTGCTGGGCCTGGAACAGCAACTGGCTGCCGCGCGTCAGGCACTGGAGCAGTTCCCCGAGGGTATGCACCGGCTCGACGGTAGAGAAGGCGAGCGGCTCGAACGGCTGGACGAGGAAATCGAACAACGCCGACAGCGCCTCGATCGTACGCGCCAGGCCCGCGCCGATGCCGAGCGGACCCTGGCGCAAGCCGGCATCAAGGACATCGATACGCTGGAGGCCTTCGCCGCGGATCTCGCAGAGCACCGCCAGCAGTTGCAGGCACTGGAGCGCAAGCTTGAAGATTCACGGCAGCAATATCGAGATCTCGGGCGCGCGCGAGAGACTGCGGCCCGCCGTGCCGGCCATCTCAAAACCGAAGATGCAAGTGCGCTGGACGATGTAGCGCTGGACGGGCTGGAAAAGCTGGCCGAACGGGTCCGCAGCACCCAAGCCAATATCCAGGCGCTCGCAAAGGAAACCGACTGGCGCGGTCGCCACTCGCCCGACCCGGAAGAGCTGGCCGATCTGGATTCCGGCATTGGCGCCTTGCGCGACTGGCTGGCCTCGCCGCCGGCCACGCCGGCCGGTTGGGTGGTCTGGAGCCTGTTGCTGGCCGGCGCTGCCGGAGCCGCGGGCTGGGCGTGGTTCGAGCTCGACCGACCGCTTCTTGCCGCTATTGCCGCCGCGGCGGGATTGATGCCGCTCAGCCACGTGGCGGTACTGGCCGGGCGTGCAATCAGGACCTCGCGGCATCGCGCCCGGTTCGAGACCACCCGGTTCGATCCACCGGCGCGCTGGCAGCGGCCCGAGGTCGCGCAGTGGCTGCAGCAACTCCAAGCCCGCCTGGCCGAATGCCTGCGCCAGAAAAGCGAGGCTGCACGAACCGAAGAACTGGTCGCCGAACTCGACAGCGCACAAACTCGTCTGGAATCCGAACGGCGCCAACTGGAAATGGCCGCCGATCGGCTGCAGATACGCACGGAATGGGTGCTGGAAACCACCGGCCAGTTGCGGTTGCGCGCGCTGCTCGAACTGCACGAGGCCGACGGTCGGCTCGAACAAACCCGCGGCGCGATTGCCGATCGTCAGCGGGAGATCGATGCGCTGGTCGATCGCGTCCGCACGGCTTTCGAACAAGCCGCGCAACAGGCACCGGCCGAGATCAGCGGGCAGACACTGGGCAGTTTTCTCAATCGCCTCAATCCACGACTCGCCGAGGCGCGCAGCGCGCGCATTGCAATCGACAACGCCGAGGCCAGGTTGGGCGAACTCGAAGACGAAATCGAACGCCTCGTGAACGACCGGCGCGCGCTGTTTAGCAACGCCGGGCTGGCCGAAGAGGACGGTCAAGACAAGCGCAACGCGCTGCGCGATCGGCTGCGCCGGTTCGCGCAATGGAGCCGCCTGCGCGACGAACTTGCCGGACTTGAAAAGGCCCGGCTGCTATCGACCGAAGCGCTGGACCAGGACCGCGACCTGCTGGAAATGGCCCAGGCCCGCGATGAAGCCGGGCTGGTCCAACTCGGTGAACAATTGGCCGCGGCTGCGAACCAGCGCGATGAGTTGGCCGAGCGCATCGCCACGATCGAGAGCGAACAAAAGGCGGCGCTGGAACAGCGTGAACTGGAGCGGCTGAACGCCGAGCGCGAACGGCTGCGGACCGAACTGGAAAAGTCAATGGAATCACACCGCGACGCCGAGGCGGCCCAACTGCTGATCGAGCGCGCGCGTAGCGGCTACAGCCGCCAACATCAGCCGGCCCTGTTCACCCGTGCCCGGGAACTGTTCGGCCGCATGACCCGCACCCGCTTCGAACTGACCTTCGACGGCGAGCAATTTGCCGCGCGCGACCAGGCCATGGCCGAGCAGCGCAGCATCGCCGAACTTTCCACCGCCACCCGCATCCAGTTGCTACTGGCGCTGCGGCTGGCCTGGATCGACGAGGCCGAACGCCAGGGACCAAGCCTGCCGATCTTCCTCGACGAAGTCCTCGCGACCACCGATCCGGAGCGCTACCGGGCCGTGGTCGAGGCGCTGCAGGAACTGGTTCGCAGCGGCCGTCAGGTGATATACCTGTCGTCGCAACCGGCCGACGCCCAGGCCTGGCAGCGCTTCGCCGGCGAACCTGCACCCGAGATTATCGAGCTTGCCCCGAATACAGATGAAGCATTCGGTTTCGAGTTGCCCGAACCCCCGACCTGCCCCGACCCCGGGCTGGACGCCGACGACTGGGCCGAACAGGCCGGCGTCGCACCGCTGGACCCGTGGCGCGGCGCCGAAGCGCTGGAACTGTTTCACCTGCTGCGCGATCGCCTGGAAGCCCTGAACGCGCTGAGAGGCTTCGGCGTGATCACGCTGGGCCAGTTCGAGCACGCCCGCGAACTGGCGCTTGGCTTGCCGATTGAAGACGATACCGCGCAGGTGCTCGACCGTCGCATCCGGGCCGCACGCGCCTGGCTGGAGCGCTGGCGGCGCGGGCACGTGCCACCGGTAGGCGAGCATCAATTGATAAAGTCTGAAGCAGTCTCTCCAAAATTCATTGAGCAAGTCATCGCACTGAACCGCGAACTCAGCGGCAGTGGCAAAGAGTTGATCGAAGCGCTACGTAATGGCGAGGTCAGCGGCTTCTTCAAAAGAAAGATCGATGAACTGGAACAGGAACTCGCCGGGGCCGGCCTGTTGGACCAGCCACACGTCCCGGCCGATGCCGAACTGACCGACACACTGGCACGCGCCGGCGGACTGGACTCCGACCACGCCGCCCGCCTGAACCGCTGGCTAAAGGCGGCACTGGGCTGATAATTCGCTTAGAAACCCGACTGGCGGATTGGCATTGGGTAGCCCGATGGAATGGACCCGTCCTCCATCGGACTGGTTGGTTTCAATCTCCAGCGCAAATCGTGGGTGTCCCGGATTTCGACAATCGATGCGAAATCGTGGTGGCCTTGTTCCTGGTGCTGAGCGAAAACCGGCGCCGTGACCGGATCAATCAATGCCTCCCTGGCGCGTTTGGGGCTTCGGCACCAGCCAGGGCTGGCGGCACATCGCGGTTCTGCCGCTCGAACCATTCAAGCCATCGCGCTCGCGCGCGCCGTGCATCGGGTGCGGCCGGGCCTTTGACCTCGACAATACGCTCATAGCCAACTTGCAGATGGTCCGCAGCCGCCCCGAAGCGTGCCTGACCAGTCAGGGCGCCACCAAGCACGCTGCGCCCCCACGCATGGCGCCAATGATTTTCGCCCAAAGTGGCCGCGTAGGCAGCCAGGCCTTTGCGTGCCAGTGATTCCGCTTCACCATACTGGCCCAGTGCATTAGCCAGTATTGCCCGGTTAATTTGGGTTTTGGCGACCTGCGGATGAACTTCACCAAACTTTTCCAGCCGCCACGCCAAGGCGTGATCAACCAAGTCCTTTGCTTCGCCGAGTTTGCCCTGTCGCGTGAGGAATTTGCCGAGGTTGTCCATGGCATGGGCCACGGCGGCATGATCCACCCCCAGCAATTGGCGGCGCAGTGCCAGTGAGCGCCGATAATGCTTTTCGGCTTCTTCAGTGTGATTCAAGTCGTCCAATAGGGTGGCGTAGTTATTGATCTTGTATGCCGTGCTCAACCGTGGTCCACCATGCAGACGCGCCTCCATGGCCAAAGCTTCACGATAAATCGGTTCGGCTTGCGCAAGAAGATTCTGGTCGTGTAGCACCGTGGCCAAGTTGCTCAGACTGTCGGCCACTTGGGGATGATCACCCTGATAAATGCGGCGATGGTAGTCGACGATACGGCGAAACATTTGTTCGGCATCGGCGTACCGCGCCTGTTGTTGCAATGTCCCGGCCAGCACAACCAAAGTGCGGTAAACGCCAGGGTGGTCTTCGCCTTGTGTTTTGATACGGATGTCCAGGGCTTTGCGCAGGATCTGCTCGGCCCGCTCGATGTCGCCGATCTTGCGATGCAGCAAACCGAGATTGTGCAAAGAAATAGCGGTTTCCCAATGCTGCAGGCCAAGCAATTGCGTTCGCTGCTCGAGCGATGATTCGAGCAAGCTTTGCGCTGTCTCGTATTCACCGAGTTGTGTCAGCAGCAGCCCCAGATTGTTTTCGATCAACGCCAGCGCTTCCGAGGGATTTGAGCTCAGCTCGCGTTGCAGTGCGTGCAGCTTGCGGTAGATCGGTAGGGCTTCGGTAAGTTGGCCACTTGCGCGGATCGTCTCGGCCAAAGTGGTCAGGCTTTCGGCCACCGGCGCCGAGCGCTCTCCATGCAACCGCTCGCGAGTGGCAACCGCTTTTCTCGCCAGGGCTTCGGCTTCGGAGAAGGCGCCCAGCGCCCGATACACCCGCGCCATCACGTCCCGAAGCTGTGCGCGCACGGCAGGCTCATCGTCCAACTCGGCCTGCACCCGCTCGGCGCCTCGGTCCAACAGTTGTTTGGCACTCAGGCTTTCGCCGCGGGCAACGTCTGGATCGGGCTGCTCGAATACCGAAACCAAAAAACCCGCCACCCGCTCGGCAGTCGTCTGTTCCTGCCGCGCCTGGCTTTCGGCGGCCAATGCGCGATCTCGCTGCTCGGCAAGGCGTACCGACATCAGCGTCATGGCCATCGCGAAGCCGCCTAAAAGCACCAACGCCAGCGCCGCCGTTGCGACGGCGAAGCGATGGCGGCTAATGAATTTTCCGCTACGGTAACGCCAACTCATGCTGCGAGCGCTCACGGGCTGGTTCGCCCTGTAAGCCTGCAGATCCTGGCGCATCGCCTGCGCCGACTCATAACGTTGCTCGGGCTCCTTGCGCAGGGCTTGCTGGCAGATGGCATCCAGGTCACCGCGCAGTTCCCGGGCCAATTCCCCGGGGGTGGATGCGCGCGCCACAGCCACGGCTTCCGGTTCCACGATTTCCGTCGTGTTGCCCGGCCGCAAATAACGGCGGTTGAGGCGCACGACATGACTGGGCTCGGTAGGCACCTGGTTGACTGCGACCACTTCCAGCCTGGCCGGACGCAAACTATCGAATTGCAGCGTACGGTGGCCGGTAAGCAGCTCGTACATCAACACACCGAGCGAGTAGATATCGCTGGCCGTGCTGAGTGTTTCGCCGCGGATTTGTTCGGGGCTGGCGTACTCAGGCGTCATCGCGTGCAACAGCGTGAGCGTTTCCAGGGCAGACGCTTCGCTCTCACCCATGATCGTTGCAATGCCAAAGTCCAATAGCTTTGGTTCACCTTCGGCGTTCACTAGGATGTTGCCGGGCTTGAGATCGCAGTGAACCACCAAGTGACGGTGAGCGTATTGCACGGCGTCCATAACCCTGGCCAAGAGCGCAAGACGCGCATCGATGCCCAGACGGCGTCGATCACAATAGCGGTCCAGCCGCTCCCCGTCGACATACTCCATGACCAGATAGGGCTGACCCGCCTCGGTGGTACCGCCGTCAAGCAAGCGCGCGATATTGGGATGCTCCAGTCCAGCAAGAATCTGGCGCTCGTAGCGAAGCCGTCTTTGTGCCGCTTCGCCCACGGCACCACCCAGTACCTTGATGGCCACGGCCTGTTCATAGGACTGGTCGGCACGCTCGGCAAGATAAACCGCGCCCATACCGCCGCGCCCCAGCTCGCGCCGAACCACATAGGCACCGATGCGGCGTTCGAGCATGGGGTCTTTTCCATCGGCAGTCGATATCACGGCTTTGCGAACGATCGCATCGAGGCGCTCGTCGTCGGCATCGACATAGCGTAATAAGGACCGGGCTTGTTCGAGTAATTGCGCGTCGTCTTCGCAGGTTGTGGCGAGACAGGCTTCGCGTTCTTCGGCGGGGTATTGCGTTGCTTTCTCCACAATGGCTTGCAAGCGTTGCCAACGTTCAGGCGTCATGGTGCATCCAACTCCTTCAATAGCCACGCACGTGCCATTCGCAGTTCGCGTCCGACGGTGGCCTCACCGATTTCCAGCACTTCGGCAATATCCCGATAGGACAAGCCGGCAAAATACGTCAGTTCAACAATACGGGACTTGCGGACGTCGAATGCGCTGAGCCGTTCCAAGGCGTCGTGCAACTCCAGAATATCCGCGTTGGACTCGAGACCGACCAATTCTTCGTTCAGTGTCACTGCGACAAGATCGCCACCGCGCTTTTGCGCCTGACGCGCCTTCGCGTAGTCGACCAGAATGTGACGCATCGCCTGGGCGGCAACCGCGTAGAAGTGCGCCCGGCTTTGCCAAGGCACCTCTGCATCGATCAAGCACAAGAACGCCTCGTTGACTAATGCCGTGGCCTGCAAGGTATGCCCTGGACGCTCCCTTGCCATATGGCGTTGAGCAAGCTGATGAAGCTGGTCGTGAACCAAGGGCAGCAAACGATCCAGACTGGGCTTTTCGCCGTCGCGCCATGCGTGCAATAGCTGCGTTACGGCCTCGGGTTCGCGCTGCCTCATTCGATCTTCACCGCATCGGCCCACACCGAGAGTTGAAGTTAACTTTCAAGTCGGCACCAGTCAATTCCGCTCTCAAATTATTGTTTTCATTATGTTTTTCGACGCTCTACCCAATTTTTTGCCGACACCGGCAATTTACAATAGCAAATTGCATACGGGGGAGCAAATCCGTCGGGCGCTTGAACCGAGCCGAGCCTGGCGTACAGATCCGAGACGCCGATTTGATGTCGACCGACGTGCCGATCATGCCGGCCTCGTATACCAGCGATGGATTTTCGTAATCGAGTGATCGGATTGTGTCCGAAGTTTCGCTAACAGGGATAGAAGGTAATCAGTACGAGATACGACCTTGGAAAATTTCGGCTCCAACGCCCTTGCCTTTATCGCATTAGCCTCGCCATGGTGTCGGCCACCGCTGTGGCAGACCAGCCCGCGCTTGAACTTCATTACAGCCGGGCAGGCGCTGTTGTTCACATCGCCTACGGCGGCATTTACCAAGGCCAACCGCGACTATCCGGCAATTCTGGAAGGTCGCCCGAATAACTCTGGAGAGTACCCATGAAAACGATTGCGCGCGCGAACGACAACAACCGATGCCCTCGTCTGCCTGGCGAGCCATTCCCCGGCTATCACGCACGGTTCTGCAACCGATACGGCCTGAGCGGCAGCGTGGCCAGCCTGGCAGTTGCGGTGTTGCTGCTTGTCGGCCTGTCGGCGTCGGCGAGCCAGGGTTTTGGTGATGCGGCCTCCATACAGCCGATTGAAGCGGGGATTCCGGAGGGACTGAGCGCCGAGGGTTGGGACTCGATCCAGCGCCAGGTGCGGCTGCAGCGCTACCAGGCCCGCGCGGCCGAGAGCGGCGGCTATACCGCCACCAATCCCGCCCAGGGCCTGGACATTCGCTACCGCGTGGACGGAACCACCGAGGTCACCGCAGGCAATACGGCCGGGGCATCCGGCACGCTCGGGCTGCGTCTGGCGGGTGTGGGCTACCGGGACTTGCACCCGGTCGGCGACGAACCGCGGACACTGGTGAACGAAGGCCACCGGTTGACCTATGCCTGGGGCGGAGGCCTGACCGAGTGGTGGGTGAATGCCCGCGACGGCCTGGAGCAGTGGTTCGAGCTCGAGACGCCGCCGGCCGGCCGCAGCGGCGGCGACCGGCTGCGCGTGGCGCTGGCAGTGTCCGGGGACTATCAAGCGAGCGAGACCGGCGACGGCGTGGTCTTTCGCCACGGGAACACGCGCCTGGCATACACGGGTCTGGTCGTATGGGATGCCACTGGGCGGCGCCTGCCGGCGCGCCTCGAGGTGGCGGGGGCGCGGTTGATGCTCTCGGTGAACGATGCCGGCGCCCGGTATCCGGTGACCATCGATCCCACGCTCAGCCAGCAGGCCTACCTCAAGGCCTCCAACACCGACGGTGGCGACCGGTTCGGGCACTCGATCGCCTTGGACGGCGACACCGTGGTGATCGGGGCCGTTTCTGAGGGCAGCAATGCCACCGGCGTGGACGGTGACGAGACGGACAACTCGGCGAGCGGCGCCGGCGCGGCCTATGTGTTCACCCGCGACGGTGACGGGGCCTGGTCACAGCAGGCCTATCTCAAGGCTTCCAACACGGACAGCGAGGACCAGTTCGGGTACTCGGTGGCGTTGGACGGCAACACCGTGGTAGTCGGCGCCCCGCTTGAGGACAGCAGTGCCACCGGCGTGGACGGTGACCAGACGGACAACTCGGCGAGCGTGGCGGGCGCGGTGTACGTATTCACCCGCGACGGGACCGGGGCCTGGTCGCAGCAGGCCTATCTCAAGGCCTCAAACACTGAGGAGTTCGACCGGTTCGGGGAATCGGTGGCCATAGCCGGCGGCACCGTGGTGGTCGGAGCCAACGGTGAAGACAGCAATGCCACCGGCGTGGACGGCGACCAGACCGACAACTCGGCGGGCAGCGCGGGCGCGGCGTATGTGTTCACACGAGACGGTGACGGGATCTGGTCGCAGCAGGCCTATCTCAAGGCCTCCAACACCGACGTCCAAGACTTCTTCGGGGGCTCTGTCGCAGCGGACGGCGACACCGTAGTGGTTGGGGCCGTGTTTGAGGACAGCAATACCACCGGCGTGGACGGCGACCAGACCGACAACTCGGCGGGCAGTGCGGGCGCGGCGTATGTGTTCACACGAAACGGTGATGGGATCTGGTCGCAGCAGGCCTATCTCAAGGCTTCCAACACCGGCGCCAACGACCTGTTCGCGCGCGCTATCGCCGTGGACGGCGACACTGTGGTGGTCGGAGCCAACGGTGAAGACAGCAATGCCACCGGCGTGGACGGCGACCAGACCGACAACTCGGCTTTTGGTGCGGGTGCAGCGTACGTATTCACCCGCGACGGAACCGGCACCTGGTCGCAGCAGGCCTATCTCAAGGCCTCCACCACCAACTTCGACGACTCCTTCGGGACTTCTGTGGCCGTGGACGGGGACACCGTGGCGGTCGGGGCCTGGTTTGAGGACAGCAATGCCACCGGCACGAACGGCGACCAGACCGACAACTCGGCGAGCAGTGCGGGCGCGGTGTATGTGTTCACCCGCGACGGGGCTGGAACCTGGTCACAGCAGGCCTATCTCAAGGCTTCCAACACCGACGGTGGTGACTGGTTCGGGGGCTCCGTCGCCGTGGAAAGCGACACCGTCATTGTCGGGGCCACGCGCGAGGACAGCAATGCTACCGGTGTGGACGGCGACGAATCGGACAACTCTGCTGGCTGGGCGGGTGCGGTGTACGTTTTTGTGCCGAACCATCCGCCGGTAGCTCAGGATGACACCGTCGCGACCGATGAGGACACCGTGCTCAACGGCGATGTCCTGGCCGACAACGGCAACGGCGCCGACTCCGACCCGGAAGGCGGCACGCTGACGGTGAGCCAGGTCAACGGTAGCAGCGGGGATGTCGGCAGCCAGGTCACGCTGTCGTCTGGTGCGCTGCTGACCCAGAATGCGAACGGCACCTTCAGCTATGACCCCAATGGCCAGTTCGAGTCCCTGGGTGGGGGCGATACTGCCAGCGACTCATTCACCTACACGGTCTCCGACGGCTCGGCCACCGACAGCGCGACGGTGTCGGTGACCATCAACGGCGTCAACGATCCGCCGGTGGCCGATTCCCGCTCGGTGACGACCCTGGAAGACACCGCGGTGGGCATCACGCTCACCGGGGCCGACATGGACGACGACGCGCTGACCTTCAGCGTGACGGCGGGCCCGGTCAACGGGACACTGTCGGGCACTGCGCCGGACTTGACCTACGATCCGAACCCGGACTACAACGGCCCGGACAGTTTCGACTTCGAGGTCTGTGACCCCCAGCCACGGTGCGACACGGCGACGGTGAACATCACGGTCGATCCCGTCAACGACCCACCGACGTTCACCGCCGGCGGCGATGTCCAGACCTTCGAGGACACCACTTTCGATGCCCCCTGGGCCAGCAGCATCAGCGCTGGTCCGCCGGACGAGGCCGGCCAGCGTGTGTCGTTCATGGTGACCGATAACACCAACCCCGACCTGTTCGAGACCCCACCGACGGTGGATGGCAACGGACAACTCAGCTTCACGCCCACGCCGGATACCAACGGCAGCGCCGAGATCACGATGAAAGCCCTCGACGACGGCGGCACGGCCAGCGGCGGCGACCCGATCTCGGATCCGGCGACGTTCACCGTCGAGGTGATCGCCGCGGCGGACCTGGCCATCGACAAGACCTCGGGAAGCTTCTTTACACCGCCGGGTGGGAGGGTGAGCTATGCCGTCCAGGTGACCAATCGCGGACCCAGCGACATCATCGATGCGCGTGTCCAGGACGATCCGCCGATGCGGTTGGGCGATCTGGCATGGAGTTGCACCCCGCAGGGCAATGCCGTGTGCAATGCCGGGGCCATGGGCCCGATCGACGAGCTGGTGACCATTCCCGAGGGCGACAGCGTGATCTTCACGCTGGATGCCACGCTGCAGGACACCGACAACGACCCGATCACCAACACCGCCGGCGTTATCGCGCCGGACGGGCTCACCGAGCTCGACACCGGCAACAACACCGATAGCGATACCAACCTGGTGGGCCTGTTCGCCGACGGGTTCGAGAGCGTGGAACCGGATTGAGACCGCTGCCGGCCAAGGGAACTCGGGATGCGCCCGCTCGCCGCGTGCCGCTGGCTCGACGCTGGACAAACGCACCTTGCGAGCGAACGCGTCCGAAGCTCTGAACGTGGCAGGATTTATGAATGTATTAGTAACCCGGCATACAAATAGGTATGCTGGGTGAATGCCGGGCCGGCACGGCCGGGTCGCGAAGCGGAGCGATTTGCGGACATGTGCCGCAAATCGCGAGCAACGAATACCATAGGTATTTCGTTGCCAGCTTAACAGGAACCAACTACGCGACTGCGCCCAGCGACGAATAGCTCAGCGGCTCGCCGCCCGTTCGGAGCGTCGCTTCCAGGTCGTCGGCCAGCTTCAGTTCGAAATCGTCCGGATGGATTCCCAGCCGCAGCGGGCGTCCGCTGGCACGCGCCCAGGCACAATTCAGGCGATTGAAGCCGTGCACGGTGACCGCCCGGAAGGTGGTGTCGGCCTCGAACCCGGCCATGGGCAGGCGATGAAAGCGCCTGTGACGGGTGTCGTAGACCCCGGCCAGGGTTTCGAAACGGTCGAACGGCAGACGATCCAGTAAGCGTCGGGGCACCGGCCCCATGGCCCAGGCCGGCGGCACATACAGCCCGGGTTGCGGCAGATCGTGGCGGGCAAACCAGCGATGGTTTTCCAGCATCAGCCGCAGGATCTCGCGCGTCGACAGGGCCAGATGCTCGCCGGCGCGGCGCGAGATCAGCGCGCTGTGGAGACGATGCCTGACGCCACGCACGTGGCGCACCTCGTGGCGCCAGCCGTGGCCGGCCAGTTCGGCGCCGGCGGCGACCAGCGCGCGCAGCCGGCCCAGGTGTTCGCGCTGCCAGCCCCTGCCGGGTACCACAAGCAGCATGACCGGCACCAGGCCGGCCTGGTTCAATCGATCGAATATGCGCTCGACCCGGCCCAGGGTCGATGGCATCACATCGTGAATGGAGACCAGCAGTTTCATGCGCGGCGGTTCAATCGTTCTGCCCCGGCTGCAGCAGCCTTTGCCATTGCGCCAGACTGGTGCGATTGAGTTCGAGCGCGACACGGCGGGCGCCATCGGCCAGCGCAATACGGCGCGAATCCGGCCAGCTGCCAATGTCCTCCAGCACCTGCCACAGTGGTGTATCAAGACCGAAGACCACCATCTGTTCGGCCAGCCCGGGCCAGTTGACAATGCCGCAGGTATCGGTAACCACCGCAATCCGGCCACGGCCCATGGCCTCAAGCGCAACATTGCCGAACGATTCAAATTCCGACGGCAACACCAGCGCATCGGCGGCATCCATTTGCACCTGCAGTTCGGAACGACTCAACCAGCCGCGGTAATCCAGGTTGGCCAGGCGCGCCGCGGCGTTCTCGACATCGTTCTTCAACGGCCCGTCGCCGGCGATCATGAACTGCATATCGGGCAATTTCTCGACCGCCTCCAACACCGTATGCAGGCGCTTTTCCATCGCCAGCCGGCCGGCAAAAAGCACCTGTTGGAACTTCGGCCGCGGCGGCACGGGCCCGGTCTCCAGCACCGGTTTCGGCAGTAGCGTCCCAATCCGGCTGACCTTGCGCGCGCTCATGGACTCGGCCAGTTCGACCATCTGCACCGAATTGGCCAGCACATGGTCGGCGTACCTGAACATCAACCGGTCGACCACACGGAAGTAGCCCCGGCTGAACACGCGCAGCAGCGAACGCCCATACAGATCGGTCACCCCGGCATAGTCGGTGTGGAAACCCACGATCAGGCGCACGCCCAGCTTGCGCGCCCAGCGAACCCCCAGCATCCCGTAGGGACCGGGTGTGGCAACCACGATCACCTGCGGCTGCAGACGCTTCATGATGCGGCTGAATTCGCGCGGCGACGGCACGAATACCTGCTGCGTGGAGTCCCCCGGAAGCGGAAAATGAAACCCGCCTCTGGCCGCCCCGCCCGGGCAGACGAAAACCGTGGCGAAGTCGCAACCAGCGCAATTCTCGAGCTGATCAACCAAGTCGGCGTAGTAGGCGCCGACACCGTTGCGCTCGGGCATGGAATCGGACACGAAGGCGACTCGAACGGGTGCGGCATCCATGGCCGTGACGGTTTCAGGCACCCGGGCCCGCCCCTTGCGCGACCGGTTCGCCGGCAGCACGACCAAAGCCCCGCTGACGGTAGACGGCTTCGAATTGCTGCTCGATCATGGCTTCGGACAAACCGTATTCCTCCAGTGTGTACTCATGGCCAGAGGCAAACCCGCGCGACCGCCTGCCCGCTAGCTCCAGGGCTTCGGAAAACTGCCCCGACATCGCCAGCCCGAGTCTCCGGTACGACGCCTCGACGACTTTTTCGAGATCGTCGCGCAGTGTGTCATTGTCGATGACCACGATCCGGTCGGGATGCCTGCGCGCAAGTTGCTCCAGGTGCAGGTAATAAAACAGCAACTGGTCGACCAGCCGGTCCCTCAGATCCACCGGCACGCGGCGAAAGCCGACTGCGGCCAGGCCGGGCTCGATCGAACTGAGTTGAGACGGCACTGTCTTCTTCGGGTCGCGCGTGGTCGACATGATGCGTGCATCCGGGAATGTCTGCATCAGCGCCTCGGCCATGCCCGAAAACGACGCATTCTTCGACAGAAAACGCTTGTCGCGCCCCAATACATACATGTGTTTCTGCACGCAAGCCCTGTAGAACCGCATGATGGACTCGCGCTCATCTTGACCGACCGATTGATCCAGGCGCGCCGTGCGCCAGAGCCATTCGGCGCGCGGAAACGCCACGATCAGGATGAAGCATTGCATCGCCGGCATCAGCGCCAGGAAGTCTTCTTCGGGCGCATCCAGCGCAAACGGATGCACGTCTTCCATCCCGGCCAGGAAGCGGCGTGCGAACCATGCACCGACGCGACCGAACGGTCGCCCCAGCAGCCGGTCCAGTCGACCCAGGCCCAACAGCAGCTTGCGCGCCGTCACCGAAAGTCCGAACAGGCATTCCCAGGTGCGGAATGTGGTGGTCTGCTCGTCCAGCGAAAGCACATGATGCAGGTGGGTGGTACCCGAGCGCGGCGGACCCAGCACGAACAGCGGCTGGC
>JBBDSL010000029.1:0-53915 GCA_040904965.1 Wenzhouxiangellaceae bacterium | reverse complement strand
AGCCGGCAAATTCGGGATCACGACAGCATCATCTCAAAATCTTGTCGTACGCCCCCACATCGCCACATCGCGACCGAAACGAGAACTGCTTCAATCGCTGCGCCCGGGCACATCGATATACTGGACCCCGAAGCCCACCCCTGGACGCGCCATGAAATTTCTGTTCCTTGTCGCACTTTTCGTGTTTGCCGGTTCAACCGTCGCACAAGTACCCGACGACGTCAGCCTGGAAGCCGTGCCGGGAATATCCGGACTGAATTCGCCACTGGGCCTCAAACCTGCCGTCGACGGCAGTGGACGTATCTTCATCGTCGAGCAAGGCGGCACGGTGCGGGTGATCGACGACGACGGCAACCTGCTGGCCACGCCGTTCGTCGACCTGGGCAACCGGGTCGATTGCTGCGGCGAACGCGGCCTGCTCGATATCGCATTCCACCCGAACCACTCGGCCAATGGCTTGTTCTACCTGCACTACTCAGCCGGTAGCAACCGCCCGGCCGGCACAGCCAGCGGCGACACCATCGTGGCCGAATTCAGCCTGACCGGCGACCCGAACGTCGGCAACAGCACCCCCGAGCGGATCATTCTGACCGTCACCCAGGATTTCGCCAACCATAACGGTGGCCAGATGCGTTTCGGCCCGGATGGCTATCTCTACCTGGGCCTGGGCGACGGCGGTTCCGGCGGCGACCCGTGCAATCGTGCCCAAACGCTGGATCCGGCCGATCTGCTTGAACCCAACGAGGGCGCCTGTCCTGACTCGGCCGCCGCGCTCGATCCCTCACGCGCGCTGCTGGGCAAGATGCTGCGCGTCGATGTCGACGACACCACGCCGGCCAGCGGCAACAACCTGTGCGCGGCCTCCGGCGACGGTTCGGCCGAATACACTGTGCCGGCGGACAACCCGTTCGCCGGTGAGGGCAACCGCTGCGGGGAAGTCTTTCTTTACGGCCTGCGCAACCCATGGCGCTGGAGCTTCGACCGGGCCACCGACGATCTCTGGATCGGCGATGTCGGTCAGAACCAGTGGGAAGAAATCGACCTGCTCGAAGCCCCGCTGACCGGCGCGGACAATCTTGGCTGGAACTGCTTCGAAGGCTCGTCGACGTTCTCGACCGGCAACGACTGCCCACCGTCTTCGCCGGTGTTCCCGGTGCTCGAATACGACCACGTCAGTACCGGCGGCTGCTCGGTCACCGGCGGCTACCGTTACCGCGGGCCCGTCAGCAGCCTGCAGGGGTTCTACATCTACGGTGACTTCTGCAGCGGCGATATCTGGTTCGCCGACAACGACAGCGGCAACTGGCAAACCACGCTGACCGACTTCAACGTCGGCAACATCCGCTCGTTCGGCGAGGATGACCAAGGCAACGTCCATGTCATTGCCGGGAACGACCTGTTCAGATTCGAAGGCAACACGGACCTGCTCTTCGCCGACGGCTTCGAAACGCCCTGACCGGGGCGGCATTGACTGGTTATTCCATCTCCCGTATATTGGGAATCGCTTCGCGGCCCCGCAGCTCCAGTCCGTGCATTAAACCGGGAATCCAATGGATCGAAGAGTTACTAACTACTAAATCCTGGAAAACAAATGATCATGCCCATTCAAAATCGTCGCCTGCAATTCAGAACAGCGCGCCTGCTTGCGTGCTGTACATATGCCACATGTCTGACCCTATTGCTTTTCCTGGCAGCCCCAGTCGTCGCCCAGGACATCACGCCACAGCCGGCGACGCCGGATGATGAAATCCGGCTCGATATGGTTTTGACGCCGATGTCGTGCTTCAATGAAGTGACCGAACAGACCGTGTCGGTGGATGGCAATACGGTGGCTGTGGAATTTGTGGTCGAAAAAGACGAGTCCGCGATCTGCCCGACCGTAATGCCACCATTGCGGCTGAATGCCGACCTGGGCACGTTCGCGCCGGGCGACTACCAACTGGAAGTGACCGGCCTGGTCCTCGACGAACCGTTCGGCCCGGAGATGACAAGCTTCGGCGTCGGACAGGGCGATTCTGCATTCTTGCCGATCCCGACGATGAGCCCGACCGGTTTGTTGCTGATGCTGATCGCCTTCGCAATGATCGGAATCGTCGCGCTGAGGCGCATCCGCGCCTGAACTCCAACATCAGCATGTGTTCTTCATTCACTAGGTGATTCAATCTCTGATTGGCAATCGGAATTAGGAACCTCCGTACCAATCAGTTGGTTGAGCTGATCTTGGGCCAACCGCTCTTGACCACCCACCCATTTCTCAAAGGCCTTTTGTGTGGCAGGGCCCCAAATGCCATCGACCTGATCATCCGGTAGACACAGCGCCCGCTGCGCCCGTTTGATTTCACCGACCGTACGCGCGGTGATGATCCCTTCAACTCGGTTGATTCGCTGAGCCACATCATCGTCTGCATCCGCTGTCGAGATACGCGCGGCTGTCGCATCCCCATCGGGCGCATTCGTTTCCGGGGCTGGTCCGGTGTCATCACCTCCCGGGACCTGCACAGGCACCAGAATTCTGCGCTCGGCTCCATCACCAATCATGATCTCGTAGCGCCCCGGTGGAGTGGTATCTGAAATCGAGATCGTGAATACAGCGCCTCCGAACTCCTGCGATTGGACCGAGACCCCATGCTCTTGCGAAAGAGATTGCGCCAGGTAGGGCTTGACGCCGCCCTTGACCAAAACCGAGCGAGACGCCTTCGCTGGCGAATCGAATGGAATGTTCGCCGGCTCGGCACGCAGCGGACCCACGATGCTGTCCGGATTGACGCCGCAACTCTTGATCTGCTCAAGCGGCTGGCGTTCGATGATGATCTTGGTAATATCGCCCAATGAGGCGACGGCGTTTTCCAGCGTCCTGTAAGCCGCCGTAAGCTTAGAGAGCGCCTGCTGAAATCGATAGCGATCAGAACTCTCCAGTGCTTTACGCTTTAGCAACCGCTCATTGATCTGCTCAAGTTCCTCGATTTTACGCAGGCGCATCTTGATCAGTTCATGGTCGTATTTGACAGCATCCTGGAGCAGGTCCTTAAACTCTGGAGAGAGCGCCTCCAGTTGACCTACAATGTCGCCGATTCGGCGCAGATCGGATGAAAATTCTCGTAATAGAGACTGATTAAAGCCAGAAATCTCATTGCGCTCTTGTAACTTACGTAAGGTCTCAACCATTTCGCCCGTATTCAAGCTTTCCTGGATCTCTTGCGAGCTATCACGCAGGTTCTGCAAGGATTTTTGGATATCAGGTAATTTAAAACTCAGTTGCTCTCGGAGCTCCATCGTAAGACTTGCACGTTTATTCTCGAGTAGCTGTTCTCCCCCCTCATCTGACGAATCCGGGTCATCCACTGGCTCTGGCTCCGGACTTTCACCACCCACGTCGGCAGCGGGAATATCCGTAAGGCTGGAATATCGTTCAGCTACGCTCGAAACGATGTTACTAAGTGCATCGAGACTCAATGCCTGCTGCTGGATAGCAAGATCAACTTCACCGATAATACGCCGAACCGCGCCTTCAAGCCGAACCGGTGCTCGCCGGATATCGCCGGCAATCCGAACCGCGGCACGCCGGGCCTGACGCCCATCGGCAAGTTTTCCGGACACCTGGGCAATATGGCCCTCGGCCCTTTTCACCAACTCCTCGATCTGTCCGGGTTCGGCACCATCTCCACAATCCCCGCCACGGCACTTTTGAACCCAGCCTCTGACATCCCGGGCAGCCGTCCCGATCTCGCCCATTGCGGTCTCAATTAAACCAATATCACTATTTATCGAGTCGATTGAATATTCCGCCGTCGGCATGACCAGGGGATTCATTGCAGCAATTGTGCATTCGATGGCGTTGTAGCCGGCAATCCATGCACGTTCCTCAGCCGGCGCGTTCAACCACTGATACGAGCCTGCTCCTGACGCACCGATCAGGCCGGTAACCAGCGTTGCGTCGGTAGTTGCACCGGCCAACCCAAGACCCAGGGTGGCCGCGCTCAAGCCTATCATCCCGGTTCCAAGTTTCCGCCTGAAGCGCGACCGCTCACTAAGCGCATTGCGGTAATTGCTCTGAACCTGCCGCGCACAGCCAACGGCCGACAAATAGGTTTGGAGAACTTCGTGGTCTTCGTCGCCAATAGACTCGGCTTTGAAGCAGGATTTACCGTCATCCTTACCAAAAAAATTCTCATGTTCAAGATAGGAGTTTCCCAAACTCGCGCAGCCGCTCATCAGGCCAAGACTGCATACGGCAGCGGCGACCGCAGCCCTTCTCAAAATGCTTCGATTCGTTTCCATCGCGACCCATCTCCAGTCCCAAGTCCTACCAGAAACCTGTCACCGGAAGAGCGAATCTCTCATTTCGAGTATCGATCCCCGGGTGCACTCGCTTCGCTCGTTTACCCGGGCTACGAACTAAACCAACACCAGCCGGACCGCGTTGCCACGCTCTATACTGAATTGATCCGCTTTACCTCGTGTAGCCCGGGTAAGCGAAGCGCACCCGGGACATTTCAGCTCGATCTCCCGGGTGCGCGCTGCGCGCTTAGCCGGGCTACGAACTACACCCCTGGTGGGATGAAACACGGGCCGAATCAATTGGCTGTGCTTTGGAGCTCGCTGGAGGCGGGTACCGGTTCCGGGCTGGAGATACCCGCGGCGGTCAGGACGAAGCCGGCCCAGTAGTACGGATGGGCGTTGCCGGGTTGTTGGCGCATCCATTGCCGGGTCAGGGCCAGCGCCTCGGCCGCGTCGCGTTGTTCGCCGAACAGGTGGTGATAGAAGCGCGCCATGAATTGCGCGGTGCGATGGTCGTCGACCTTCCACAGCGAGGCCAGTACCTGATCGGCACCGGCGATCAGGAAAGGCCGCGCCAGGCTGAACGCGCCGGAACCGGCGAACACGCGGCCGTGGCCGGTGTCGCAGCCGCTGAGCACCACCAGCGAGGCGTCCAGATCCAGACGAGCAATGTCGGTCGGGCGCAGAAAGGCCGGGCCGCCGGCGTTGCCATCGGCCAGCAACAACGCCGACAATTCCGGATACTCGAGATCGACCAGCCCGTGCGTGGCGATGTGCAACAGCGGATAGCCGCGCATGCCGCCATCGACGACGAACGACCGGGTCGCGGCGCGACCCAGCTTCAGATTCACGCGTACCCGATCACCCCCCAGCGCCGCGATGGCCTCGGCCTCGCGCCGGGTCCCAGGCAGACGCGCCAGCGCGCTGTCGCGCAGCAGCCGGGTCAGCAGGCTGGTTTCGGGATACATCGGATCGCCGTGACCGGGTTCGTTCCAGCCGGGATCGGCCAGCACCAGCATGGTCGCGTCGGGCGGCATGGCTGTGAGTGGCGCCGGCGCGGCGGCCAGCACACGACGCGTGCCCGGCACCGGCCCGGCCTCCGCGTTATCCGGCCACAGCAATGTGAATGGCAATGCGTGCAGTTCGCGGTCGGGCTGAATCAGCACTTCCCCGGCCCCGACCAGCATTTCCCGCACCGGCGCCAGTGCACGGGCGCGAATGTCCTTGACCCGCCGGTGCACCAGGCCAATCGCGTTGCGGGGATGGCGCAACTGGCGCAACAGTTCCGAAACGTCGGCGCGCAAGGTGGCCACGTCCCGGATTTCCGCCACCCGGGTTCGGTCGGCACTGCTGGCCCAGACCCAGCCCCGGTGCTCGCCGAGTACGAAACTCAGCAGCCGCTGATGCGGTGCCAGACCGGCACGAACCGCCTCCGGCGATGGCGGCGGGGCATCGCCTGCCTCCGATCGCAGACTGGTTTCCAGGCGGTCCAGCTCGGCGCGAATCCGCTGAATCTCGTGCGCGGGAGGCACACCGCCATCCAACCCGGCCGTGTACAGGTGCAGTTGTGCGAGCAATGCGGCGTGTCGATCCAGCGCCTGTCGACGGGCGGGGTTGCGCTGGCCGCGGCGGCGCTCCTCGCGCAGCGCCATCAGATCCCCGGCCCGGGCCTGTTCGCCCACCGACCAGGCCTCGTCAACCCGATCCGCCTCCAGCAGCAACCCGATCTGGCGCTCGTACAGCACGCGATACCGAGCCCGGAACCCTGCCCGCCGCACCTCGGGCAGGCGCCGGACCCGGGGATCGGCCAGCAGCCGGAGCGCACGGTCGTGGGTGGCGATGGCGGCGCGCGGGTCGCGCGTCTGCTGCATGCGACCCAGCCGTTCCAGTGTTTCCAGCTCGGCCAGCCGGGCGCCGATGCGCTGCTGCGCGGCCTGGGCCTGTTCCAGCGCCCGGATCGCGGCGCCGGTGTCGCCGCGCCGATGCAGGATTTCGCCCAGCAGCGAACGCGCCTGCGCGACGGCACCGGTGAACCCGCTTCTTTCAAGCCGCTCCAGATTGTGCTGCTGGCGCTTCAGGGCTGCATCCAGCCGGCCGAGTTTCAGTTCGGTCTGCGCCAGGTCGGAATCCAGCGCACCCAGATCGCCCGGCGGGGCATTCCCGTCCAGCAGCGACGCCGCGGTTCGCAACGCATCGAGCGCCGCGTCGGCGTGCCCCAGATCCAGCGCGATTCGTCCGGACTGGCGCAGCACCACGGCGCGCGCGCGCGGGTCGTCCATCTCCAGCGCTATGGCCTGCTCGGCATAGGCCCAGGCGCCGTCGTGATCGCCAAACTCCAGATACAGCAGACTCAGTGCGACCCGAACCTCGGCCTGCCAGCGACCGGCGCCGGCGGCGTCGAAACTGTCCTTGGCGTTCAACAGCAGCCGCAACGCCTCGTCCAACCGCCCCTGTTCGTACAACAGCACACCCAGGTTATGCCGCGCCTGCGCCACCGCCAGCGCCTCCGGCACATGCGCCTCGAACGCCAGGTAGTTGCGCCAATAGCGCTCGGCGACCGCCGGCTGCCCCGTGTCCCAATACAATTGTGCAAGGTTGTTCAGGGTGTTCAGCGCCGAACCCAGATCGCCATCACCGGACACTTGATTGGCCAACCCCGCCGCGCTCGCCGCGTCGATCCCGGTGCGCAGTTCGATTCCATTCTGAAAAATTTCCAGCGCTTGCTGATAATGCTCCAGCGCGGCATCACGATCGCCACTCTCGGCGGCCAGCAAGCCAAGGTTGTTCAGTATCGCCGCCGATGCGAACGCCTCGCCCAGCGTCCGTCGAATCGCCAGCGCCTGTTCGAATCGCGGCGTGGCCTCGACCGGCCGGCCCTGACGCCACGCCACCAGCCCCAGCGAATTCAGCGCGGCGGCCTGACCACGTAAGTCGTCGACCCTGCGATACAGCGCCAACGCATCGGCATAGGCCAAAGCCGCGTCCTCGCGGCGGCCGGCATCGCGGTGCCATTCGGCCGTTTCGAAAAGCACATCGGCGCGCCAGCCAGGCAGCTTGTCGGCAGGTATGCCCGCCAGCGCTTGGTCGAGCAACGCCCCGATACGCCCGGAATCCGACTGGGCGCCGAAATACGCGGCCAGACGAAGGTCAATCGCCCCGGCCAGGGCACGCGCAGCGGACAGGTCCAGCGCCTCCGGACACGCGTCAACATGAATGTCGCCGGCCGAGATCGAATCGCGCCCCAGCGCGGTGATCCGGACATCGACCGCATCCGTCGGCGGCGCCACCACATACCGCCCTTCCCGCCCCCGCCACGACGCCGCGCGCATGATCACCGCGCCGTCAGCGGCCAACGCCTCGATCATCGTATCCGCGCCCTGGTTTGCCACCATGGCGCATTCGCCCACGCCATCAAGAAAAAGCCCGTCCGGCGACTGGCGCGGGACGGGCATGGCGGAGGCATTCGATATTGTCATCAACAGCGCAACAAGTGCAGCAATGTTGACCGGCAATGGCATGGCGGCGAGGATAAATCCCGTGGTTACTGTGTACCGCTGGCTGTGCCTTGGCCGGGCTCGGGAGGCGCCAAAATGACGGGGCCGGATGCAGAACCGCAAGGCGTTATATTGTCTGGATTCTCAACTTCCCAGTGCACCAGGTTGGTTTGATCACACGCATTACTAAATTTACCTTGCTGATGCGGGATGCCCGAAATATCTTCAAGATCTGACCAACACTTAGTTTCGTCGGGAGAGCCTTTAACACGCAAGCCAGTGATTTTCATGTTTCTGCATATCAACTTGTTTTTATCGACATCCCAGAAATGAAAACTAATCCATTTCGGAGCCGCAGTACAATTCCCTATCTCGGGATTAATCGCCCTGAAGGTCTTGATTTCAGAATTGCTTTCATCATGCATCACGAACAAAATTTCAGCATCGCAAAGCGCTGCCCCTGGATTCAATTGAACAAGATTAAATACATCGTTATTACCTAAGCACTTTTCGTCGCCACAAGGATTATTTCCTGGGTCCAGAGAATGTAAGACTTTCCATGAGTATTCAATCAAACCCTCTGGATCATCTGTTTTCACTGTAAGTTTTGTTATTCCGGGAAATTGACCGGATTGAGCAGCTCCGGACTCATTAACGTCGGGATTCTGACTCATTACCGTTGAGCAGCCTGTCTGTAAAAAAAATGAGGCGAGAAAGAGATAGCTGATTCTGTTCATTTTGGATCCCTTTATGTAAGTCATGTTCAAGCGTCCATTTGCTAATATTCAATCGAATACTGACCGATATTTTTTCCACTAACGGTCTTCAATTCAATACCCGACGCTCTTTCCGTTAATAAAAGCGTCACGTACCCGCGCGCATCCGCTCGGACGCGCTCGTACGTGTATGTGTCACGAGCGGTGCGAATCTCCACCTGAAATTCTTGTTCTTCATACGCCGAGACATCGATTTCCAGCAGCGCAGGACCATCGCCCGGTAGGCGCCGGGCTGGTTCCATCTGCTCATCCGGCAGCAGCGCGCGCTGGTCGTGCAGGGTGATGACCGGGATGCCGGTGCGCGGGGCCTGGAGTTGTTCGAGCCGGTCCCTGAGCCCCAGGTTGGCGATGCCCAGCCCGACCACGGCGACGGCCAGCGCGCCGGTCAGCGCCGGTTGCAGCCAGGCGGGAAACCTGCGCGGCGATGCCGGTTGCTCGACGTTCGTGGTTTGCAGGCCGCGCCGCAGCAGGTCTTCGCGCTGGACGCGGGCGAACAGATCGTCGTCTTCGAGCATTTGTGTTTCGAATCGCTGCACCTCGTCCTCGCTCAGGCGTCCGCGCACGTAGTCGGCGATGCGCTGCGAATTCGGGTTCGGGTCAGCGCTCATGGGTTGTCACGTTGCGTCTTCATGTTCATTCCTGTTGCCTGGCACCGAAATCTCTCAGTCGCTGAACAAGTCGCGCCCCAGCCGGCGTTCGAGAATCTCGCGGAAGCGCTTTCGGGCGCGGTAGAGAATCCGGTCGAAGTGCTCGCTGGTCACCTCCAGCGAACGGCAGATGTCGGCCTTGTCCTCTTCAAGTAAATAAAACCGCCGCAGCAACTGGCGGTCGCGCGGTTGCCGCAGTTCGCCCAGCAGGTCGCGGATGGCGTCGGCGAGCTGTTGCCGGTCGATTAGTTCGGCGGCCAGCGGCTCGCTGGTCGCGGCCGCCTCCAGCGCGTCGGAATCCGGGTGGGTGTTGCGCCGGTAATAAGTGCGGGCCTGGTTCAGCGCCAGGTGGGTGGCGGTGCGGTGGATGAACGCGGCCAGCTTTTCGGGCTGCTCAATGCCGTCGCCGCGCAGGCGCTGGATGACGACGATGAGCGTTTCCTGGCGCAGATCGGCGGCAAGCGCGTGGTCGCGCACGCGCCGGCGCAGGATGAATTCGATTTTCGGCCCGAAATGGCGCGCCAGCTCGGCTTCGGCCCGGCGGTCACCGTTGCCGATGCGCGCGGCCAACTCGACCGTGTCCAGTCTCTGCTGCTCGGCGGTTTGCGTTTCCAACCGACACCTCCCCTTGGCGGGTTCCCCGGGCTGGATCAGGGCGGCACGGCTCAAGGCCTTTCGCCGCGAGCGCAAGCCGATCCTCCCGATACGGCACGCACCCGACCCGATCAATTCCATGCTAGCACGCGGGCCGCGCCCGGGCCAAGTCAGCCAGTAGTCAAGCGGTGGTCACCCGGTAGCCTCGAAGCGGTTGGCATCCCGGTTCTTGCGCACCTTGTCCGGATCCCAGACCCGACCGTTCATCACGATCCATACGCCCGGCGGCAGGGACTGCACCGCACCCACGGAGCAGCCGATATTGAACACCGCGTCGGAGCCGATAAAGCGCGCCGGGTTCAGCGCGCCGGTCAGCACGACGACCCGGTCGGTCAGGCCCTGCAACACCCTGGCGGTCTCGACCATGGTGTCGGTGCCGTGGGTGATCAGGAAGTGTTCGGCATCCGAGGACTCGACGGCCTTGCGAATCAGCTCCCGATCGGCATCCTTGAGCTGCAGCGAATCCTTGCGCAACAGCGGCTGGACCTGCCAGCGGAAAGCCACTTCCATATCGGTAAGAATGCGCGCGATTGCCGGCTCGCCGATCTGGTAGTCGGATTTCTCGTCGTAGTAGATCTTGTCGATCGTCCCGCCGGTGGTGATGATCTGCAGCAGTTTCAAATCCCGATTTCCTTATCTGATTTCGGATGGATTTCAGCCGTCCAAAAAAGCGAGCCACAGATTACACAGATTAATCGTATTGGAAAGGATTGCCAACCAAGACATCAAGAATTCAATAATCTGCGTGAATCTGCGTAATCTGCGGTTGCGTTTTTCTTCCGGCCCGTTCGAATCAGCCGCCCGTCAGCGACCAGCCCGTGCCATGCGTATCCATGGTGTCGAGTGAAAACCGGTTGCGCGCATAATGCAGCGCCGCGACCAGCGGCTTCTTTCCATTGCGCGCCAGGCTGCGCTGAGCCAGCCCGGAAAGCTCGACCAGGGCGGTGATCCGGTACAGGTTCATTGCGATCGTTCGCGCGTTGGCCTCGAGCACGTCGGCCGGATGATCCAGCCACGCCGGAACCTGCTGCAGCGCCTCGGACGCGATCGCGTGGAGTTCGCGTGTGCGCTCGTCGTCCAGCTTCGCGATCCTGGAGCGCATCGCGTCCAGCCACGGTTCGATACCGCTGGCCGCCAGCGCCCGCAGCAGGTCCAGCGCCAGTACATTCGTCGTGCCTTCCCAGATCGAAAGCACCTGCGCATCGCGCAGCAACTGCGGCAGCCCGGTATCCTCGATATAGCCGGCGCCGCCGAAGCACTCCAGCGTCTCCGATGCGCAAGCCACCGCATCGCGGCCGGTGCCCAGCTTGACCATCGGGGTGAGGATGCGCAAGAGCGCTGGACTGGCCTCGGCGTGGTCGTGTTCGACCCGGCCCATTTCGGCCACCATCGCCAGCGTTGCACAGGCTGCGGCCGCGTAGTCGGTTTCCATGGCCGCAAGCGTCTGGCGGTGCAGCGGCTGGTCGATCAACACCTTGCCGAAGGCGCGCCGCTTGTGTGCGTAGCTGGTCGCCAGCGCGATGCCTCGACGTATCAGTGTGCACGCGGTCACCGCGTTCCAGGTGCGGGTCAGGTTGAGCATGGGCGTGATCGCGGCCACGCCGCGCTCGAGACCGGCCACCGGCGTCGCCGGCGCGCCGTCCAGCCACAACTCCGCGGTCGGCAGCTTGCGCGTACCCAGCTTGTCCTTGAGCTGGAGGATCTCGATATTCTGCAGCCGGCCGTCGGCATCGTGCGGCTCGACGTAGAACAGCGCCAGACCGCGCGAACCGTCCGGGTTGCCTTGCGGCCGAGCCAGCGTCAACGCCATTTCGGACGTGGCCGCGGACGTGAACCACTTGCGCCCGGTCAGGCGCCATTGCCCGTCGCCGTCCCGTGCCGCCACTGTCTCGGTGCCGCTGACGTCGGATCCGCCCACGGTCTCGGTCATCCACTGGCCCGAAGTCCAGAAGGTCTCGCCATCGCGCGCCAGCAGGTGCGGCAACGCGCGCCCGGCCAGTTCCGCGTTGCCGGCGTCGGAAAGAATGCGCGCGGCCCCATCGGTCATCGCCAGCGGGCAGCCGTAGAAATCGGTCGAAGGGATGAACAGCCAGGCCCGGGCGAACTGGATGGTACGCGCATGCTCGCCCAGTGTCTCGTCGTAGCCGGTGGCGACCAAGCCGTATTCGGCGGCCCAATTTTTGGCTTTCAGCCACAGTGGCGTAAGCTCGATCCGGTCGACCCGCTCGCCCCACGGGGTCCATTGTTCAAGCCGCGGCTCGTTGCGCCGATCAGCCTGCTGCAGCCGGTACCATTCGCCGCCGGAGCGTTCGCCCAACTCATCGAAAACGTCGCGCTGGACTTCCAGCAGGTCTGCCGGCAACGTGCTTTCCAGCCACGCGCGCAACAACCAGTCGTCGTGGTACTCGTTGCCCAGTTCCGGCGGCGACTGAATGAATGAGAGCGATTGTCGGTCAGCCATGTCGGCAGCCTCGGGGCGTTCCTGCGTGCAGTATATCGGCCTTGGGCGTCATGCTGCTCTCGCTGCCATCAGCGAGTCAAAAAAACCTGATAAGGATTCAAATCCAATACTCTGCGCGAATCTGCGTAATCTGTGGTTCGCGTTTTCAAATGGCCGGCATACGTACGTAGTCAGTTCGACGGCTCGCTTTCCGTCCCGGGCCGCTGGCGCCGGATCGCCAGCAGCGCGGCGTAGTACAACGCGATCAGGGCGATCTGGACCAGCGCCAGCCAGCGGACCGACGGATTGACCCACGCCTCGACGACGGCAAAGCAGAAATAGCCGAGCAGGATCAGCCCGCCGATCACCAGCCCATCGCGACCGAGACGCAGGATCCACCACAACGGCAACAGCAACGGTACGACGGCAAACAGGGTGCCGCCCAGGCGACCGGTCCCGGCCGGCGCCAGCCAGCCGAACCAGGCCAGTTGCAGCCCGATCAGCGCCAGCCACGCGATCCGGGTCAGGCCCAGCCCCGGCATCACAGCTTCCCCGCGGTTTCGGCCACCCGCCTGCCCAGCACCCGGGCAAGGCGGATTTCGTCTTCGTCCAGCGGACGGTTGCTGTCCGCGCCCGACCAGTGGCTGGCGCCGTACGGCGTACCGCCGCCGGTCGTATGCAGCAATGCCCGCTCGGTATACGGGATGCCGACCAGCAGCATGCCGTGGTGCAGCAGCGGAATCATCATGGAAAGCAACGTGGCTTCCTGGCCGCCGTGCAGGCTGGACGTGGAAGTGAATACCCCGGCCGGCTTTCCGGCCAGGGTGCCGGAAAACCATTCGCTGCCGGTCGAATCCAGAAAGTATTTGACCGGTGCGGCCATGTTGCCGAACCGGGTCGGACTGCCCAGGATCAGGCCGGCACACTCGGCCAGGTCGGTGCGCTCTACCAATGCCGGGCCGTCGTCGGGCAGCTCGGCGCGCTGCGGCTCGAGTGCCGAGGTCAGCGGCGCGACACTGCGCAGGCGCGCGGCAAAGCCGTCGACGCGGTCGACGCCGCGCGCGATTTCGCGCGCCAGAGCCAGCGTGTTACCGTACACCGAGTGGGTCAGGATGAGGATTTCACGCATTGGTCAGGACTCGGGCACGATTTCCAGAACGGCCTCGGGCGGTCGACCGATGCGCGCCCGGTCAGCGCAAACCACGATGGGTCGCTCGATCATGATCGGATGCTCGCTCATCAGGCGAAACAACTCTTCGTCGCTCACTGAATCGGGATCCAGCCCGAGTTCCTTCCATGCCTGTTCGCCGGTGCGCAGGAATTCCTGCGGCCGGCGGCCAAGCTTGCGCGCAAGATCCTCCAACGTGGCCGCGTCGGGCGGCGATTCCAGGTATTGGACGATTTCGGGCTCCAGCCCATGCGATTGCAGCAATTCCAGCGTCGCGCGGCTCTTGGAGCAGCGCGGATTGTGATAAATAGTGAGTGACATGGATTCTCCTCAATCAAAAAGCACCGTATCGTCCGATTCTGACGCAACGCCGTCAATGTATTCGCTACCGACGGCCTTCGGCGCATTGCGCGATCCGCGCTGGCTGCGCGCCTTCGGCCTGCACCTGTGGCAACATTTCCGTCAGGATCGCTGCTTCGAGGCCGCCGGCGCCCTAAGCTACACCAGTTTGCTGGCGCTGGTGCCACTGATGGCGGTCATCCTGGGCGTGCTCTCGGCCTTTCCGGTGTTCGACTATGGCGTCGAACAATTACAAGACTTCATTTTTTCCAACTTCGTTCCGGCCACCGGCGACGTGGTCCACGACTACCTGGACCAGTTTGTCGAGCGGTCGGCCGAACTGACCGGCACCGGCACGCTGTTTCTGGTGGTCACCGCACTGATCCTGATGTCGACCATCGAGAGAACCCTGAACCGGATCTGGCGCGTCGAGCAGTTGCGACGCCCGACCAGTCGATTGATGGTCTACTGGGCCGTGCTCACGCTTGGGCCCATGCTGCTCGGCGGAAGCATCGGCCTGACTTCGTATCTCGAGGGACTGCAGACCTTCACCCCGGAATTCGTCCGAAGCACACTGCAGCAACTATTGGTGGTCGCCACGCCATTCCTGGTGACGATGCTGGCTTTTACTTTGATTTTTATGGTCGTACCAAACCGGCAGGTGCGCTTTCGCCATGCGCTGGCCGGCGCGGCCTTCTCGGCACTTGCATTCGAACTCTCCAAGCGCGGCTTCGTGCTCTACATCAGCAACTTCCCCACCTATGAAAAGCTCTACGGCGCATTGGCGGCGATTCCCATCTTTCTGGTCTGGATCTACGTCACCTGGGTGGTCATTCTGCTCGGCGCCAGTCTTGCCGCCGCGCTGACGACCTTCAACTATCACCGCGCCGACTGGCGCTGGAAACGGCGCCATTACCTGCTGCTGGCCATGCGCCTGATCGGCCACCTGTGGCACGCCCAGGTCCGGGGCCACGGCCTGAGATCGTCTCAACTGCTGGAAAAGGAAGCGGCAGCCACCGACAACGAGCTGCAGCTCCTGCTCGGGCGGCTGGCGAAAGCCGATCTGGTGCACCAGGACGACAGCGGCGCCTGGCATCTGAGTGCCGACCTCGAAGAAGTCTCGCTGGCCGACCTGTATCGCTCGATGCCGCTGGTCATGCCGCTGGGGGAACTGGACGACTTTCCCGAACATCGCCGAATCGATTCAGCGCTGGTTCGCGCCCTGAACGAAATCGGGGAAACTGCCGGTCCAGTGATGCAGCGTCCGTTAAAATCATTCATACAGACCAATTCCGGTCCCCGCGGCCAGTTGCCGCCGGATTCGTCACCAGTATCATCCACCGAATCGCCGACAGGAGTCAAATCTTGATTTCAAGCAACCGTTTCCTCGCATCCATTTCGCTGGCCGCATTGCTGATTGCCGCCTGTGGCGAACCGACTTCGGTCAAGGCCGGTGAACAGCCGGAAAATCCGCCGGAAAGCGAACAGGCCATCGATTTCGAGTTGCCTGTGCTCGGCGGCGACACCGTCCGGTTGAGCGACTGGCGCGGCCAGTGGGTGCTGGTCAACTATTGGGCCACCTGGTGCGCGCCATGCCGCAAGGAAATCCCGGATTTCTCGCAAATGCACGACTCGCGCGACGACATTACCGTGCTCGGGCTGGCATTCGAGGACACTGCGGTCGAAGATTTCGAGGCGTTCCTGGAAGAATACCCGGCCAGCTTCCCGATTCTGCTGGTCGATGTCTATGCCCCGCCGGAAGCGCTGGGCGCCCCGCGCGCGCTGCCGACGTCATTTCTGATCAATCCCGCCGGCGAGCTGGTCGAGACCTGGATGGGTCCGCTCACCAGCGAAACCATCCAGGAACGCGTCGACAGCGAGAGCTGAGCGATGGCGGTCTGCCGCAAATTCTACGTCTCGGGAATGGTGCAAGGCGTTTTCTTCCGCGCCTCGACCCAGCGCAAGGCCCGCTCACTGAATATAACCGGCCATGCGATCAACCTGGACGACGGGCGCGTCGAGGTGCTGGCCTGCGGCGATGAGCTTGCGGTTTCTGAGCTTGAGCGGTGGCTGAACCAGGGCCCGCCGGGTGCGCGCGTGACCGGCGTCGAACGCCGCGACACGAATGTGGAGCCGCCGGGGGATTTTTCCACAGGATAGAATCGCGGTCGGATACCGCTCCTACGGGGCCGGGATGGTGGCTCGAATTCCGCTGCAGGCGCCGAATCCGTCGGGATTGGTTCGGATTCGATTCATTCGCGGTCAAAAAAAGGAAACGCCGGCGGATTGCTCCGCCGGCGTTTCGGTTTTCGACTGTCCGAAATTACTCGGCGAGCAACAACGCCCTTTGCTGGCGCTGCAACAGGAACATGCGACCCTGATCCAGCAGTTCCAGATTGCGCACCTCGAATGGTGCGCCCAGTCCGCTGACTTCCAGCATCCGCTTGTCCACCTGCAGTTCGATGCTGCCGGCAGCGCCCTCGATCACGGCTGCAGCCTGGGCCATGGCCAGCGGTTGCAGCGAGCCGTCCGCGCTTGTGCCGAAGATCTGCCCGTTGACCTGGAAGCGGCCCGGCACCGCGGTCTGGACGCCGATCTGAAGCTTCAGCCCGTCTTCCAGCGTTGCCAGGGTCTGGCCGGTGAATCGCGCCAATGGCGGCACAATGCTTACCGGCAGCTTCAGGTCGCGCCGGATGGTCAGGCCATCGTGCACCGTTTCAAGATACACGTAGGCTTCGAACAAACCGTCGTGTCCCGAGACGAAACGATCGCCCGGGGCGCTGCGCTTCAGGGTACCTGCAGCCTTGTCGATCTCCAGGTCCCAGGTCTTGTCCGCGTACGGGTCGGCCAGCACGGCCTGGATCGAATCGACATTGGCGGCAATCGTGCCGTCGCCCAGACCGAATCCGAATTCCAGGGTTTCCCCGGCCGCGAAAGTGTGGCGCGGCAACGCCAGTTCGGCCACCCACTCGCTTTCCGGCTCGAACACATGCACGACCAAATTCTGGTCTCCCGGCAACTTCGCGACAGACAGGTCGAGCTTGCCGGGAGGAACGTCCTGGTCGAGCTTGAACGCAATCGTGCGCGGCGGCACCGACATGCCCTGCTTCTGCAGCGATGCGCCGTCGGTCACGTGCAGCATCGACCGGGTACTGTCGAAGCGCTTGCCGTTGACCGAAAGCTGCACGCTGGCCGGGTCGATGCGGACATCACCACCGGACTCCAGTGGCGAGACGCGGATCACCGCGCCGCGCGCGGTCAGCGGCAACGCAACACCCTTGGCCAGTTCGGCACCGGTGGCATCGACCCAGTACTGACGACTTTCGACACGCGCGCTTTGGTCCGTCTGGACGTCGGCCGAGACATCTTCCAGCGCCCAGGCGAAGTGCACCGGTGCGTTCTCGGCATGACGGCTGTCCGGCACCATGGCCGGATCCTTGATGAGCGCTTGCGCGGCCAGATCGCCGTCGCGGCTTTCCAGCCAGGTAGCCGACAGCGCGGCCGGGCCGCTGGTGTCGCCGATTTCAAGGCCCGAGCGAACCGAACCATCGGTCTGGGCCAGCGAGTTGCCCGCAATCAGCAGTGCGGCTGTAGCAATGATTATATTTTTCATGATGACTCCCAGTTACTGGCGATTACAGGTCGTTGCGCAAGATGACGTCCAGGCCGTGGCAATCGCGCCGGCTCTGGGCGTGCGACAGGCGGTCGCTGGAAATCTGATGGTCATAGAACCACAGGCGTCCGGCGCCGTTCTGGCTGCTGCAATCGAGGAATCCGTCGGAACAGCTGTTCAGCCATGCCTGGGTAATCTCCAGGCCAACCTGATTGAAATAACCGCCGCAATAGGCCGCCCCGTCCCAGACCGCCGAACGCACATCGGTGCCGACCACGTTCCAGAAGCCCTTGGGCAATGCCGGGCGACCGGAAGTGCCGAGCAGCCAGTTGGCGTTGTAGAAGGCCATCCAGCTCGGCTGCTGCATACGCACCGCATCGTTCTGGAAGCCGAGCAACCAGCCCAGTGCCGCCTCGAAAATATTGCCCTGCATGACCGCCTCGGCCAACGGGGTCCCGGTGCTCGAGGCCGCCAGCGCGTTGACCCAGCGGGTGCGCTGGATGATGGTCGGATAACGGCTGTCCCAGGTGGGGTTGGACATGATCCAGCGCATCACGTTGCCGCCGTTGGAGTGCGTAAGCACGACCAGGTCGGTGATGTTTTTGCTGGTCACGAAGTTGTGCAACTGCCCGGCCAGGCAGCCGGCGGCACCCGAATGCCACATGTACTGGGTGAAGTCGCAATTGATCACGACGAAGTTGGCCTGGTTGGCAAGACCCGAACGAACCGAATTCACCATGTCGGCGGTCCAGTAGTCGTTCAGAGCATCGGTATGTTTGCTGGTGCCGTGGACAAAAGCCACACCGGTATTGGCACTGACGCTGCTACCCCAAAGCAGAGCGACCAGTGCAATTGCAAAAAGTCTGCGCATGCTTGTTCTCCCGTATTGTTTATTGTTGATGCCGAACGCCGAGCCGAATTCTGCTGACCCGTCCAGACGAACGGACCGGCCGAGTATAGAGCGCACCCTGTGCTCAACGCAAGCGCACCCGTCTGCGGAATGAATTTGCCAATATGAGGTCATGGACACCCCGCTCCGGGGGTATCACACAACTCGCATCTATTCGTGATTAATCTCACGCTTGTCCGAGTGCGCATGGTGTGACCCGGTCGGGATTCCAGGATAGGCATGGCTCGAAGCCACAACGAACGAGGGGGTCATCAATCTGCCCAAATGATGCATAAATTTTCGGATTCAGTTGGTCTGTCAGCGTTCGGGGCAAGGCCATAGGAAGGCTGAACCCGCCCATCAGGGTTTAGTGGCTTTCGGAAATTCGAAGCACCTCTGCTCTCATGCTGACCTGCAGGCCGCCGTTGCTGGCGATGACGGTGGTCACCCCGTTGCTGCGGGGGCGCAGAATGCCGTTGTCAGAGACCGTAGCAATCGCGGGATCGGCACTGGAAAATGTGGTGCCTGTTGCGGGACCAGTCAGATCTCTGGAGACGCCATCGCCATATTCTCCGGTGACCCGGAGTTGACGCCGATCATTGATGCCGTTCAGGTAGACCTCGTCCGGCGATAGATCCAGCGCAACCAGTTCTGAAGAAGCCTCAACCATCACAATGATCGGGTCGGCCGTGGCGAAATTTCCGGATTCGTCCTCGCCGGTTGCCGAAAGCTCCAGCGCGCCGAGATGATCTTCGGGAACTTCGAGCTCGAACTCGAACGGACCCCTTTCGAGCACGCGTACACCGACTTTGGACAGCAGCATGACCCGATTGGCCTCGAATGACCCTGCCGGTTCGACGGTAACGGTGATGCTGCTCCCGGCCGCCACCGCTTGTCCGTCCTCGGGCGACGAAATCACCAACCCGCCTTCGATCAAATCATCTCCATCCGAAGTCTGGCCACCCGCTAAGGGCGCTACCATGAGACTTATGAACCCGAATAAAAACCACCAGAAAATATTGATTTTCATTATCTACACCTCCTATTTTGGTCCTTCGGCCTTCTTCGTAGCGCTGAATAAGCGCGCAGCGCGCATCCGGGGCGGATGCGATGTTGGGCTTCAGTCCCGACGATTATTGTCACGATTATCGTCACCATCGTCGGCACGATTGTCGCCATTCTTTTCCAGATCCAGCCTGGTAATCGGCTGTTCGCCTCTCGGCGTGCGGATATGAGCCCCGGTAGGCTTGAGGTTCAATCGCTCCTGCCATCGATCGCAATCGGCCGGATCCGGGACCGGCGATCCGGCAATTGGCATGCTGCGTTGATGCTCGATTTGCTGTCGCACGGCGGTCGAAATGACGTCCTCATGTAGAATTGACTTTTTGGCAAGCATCAGTGATTTGCTGTTTACGTCAAACAACCCAAGCTGCTTATCGGCCTTGTCCAGACTGTCACTGGAGCTTTTTCCCCACAGAAATGCAATGGCATCGTTATGCGGAATTGCAAAAATCGGACGGAACGCGTCATCGGAATCCTGCAATGGTACGTTCAAAGCATATGGACCTCTTGGCCGCCCATCTTCGGAATTTGCGATGTGGACGAATATCTTGCTGATATTGCTATATGAAAAGCCGTATCTTGCGAAGCGGGAATCCGCCCAGGCAACCGCTGTCCCCGACGTCGACCAATGCATCGCGATGAACCTGTAACGTGCGTCTTCACTCAAAAGTTGGCGATCTGCGACTATATCGCCGTCTATGCCGTATTTCGAGTAATAGACTGGATTCTCAGTTGTGGTTGTACGGTCGTAGGTCAACCATGCCAGATGAAACGCCCCATCCGGCTCGGTAGCGATGGCCATCTTATCTATTCTGTGATCCGACGAGACCAGCAAGACCGGTTCACTGGCCATCAATGCATCTCCGCTGAAATCCAGCCGGCGATAATAAATCGACTTGCCAGTGTTCGAAACGATGCCAAGCGCGGCATCGGTTCGGACTAGATCAAAGTTGACGGTGTCGATCCTCAGATCATGGCGTGCCATACCTCGCGATTCATCAATAATGGCCAGACGCAGCTCGACTTCGGGTTGGTCCTCCTCGCGCAGGCCTGATATCCTGGACCCGAGCCGGTACGTAGCAAACAATAACGTTCGTCCCTGAAACTCGACCCGCCGGAATCTCGAAAAACGCGGCTCCAGCCCGACGTAGATACAGCCATCTTCGAGCGGAAGATCGAATTCCGCCGGCAACTCGCCGCCGTTTTCGAACTTCATGCGGTCCATTAGCATGCCAATCGGGTCCGGCCATTTGGCCTCCGGCACCACGCGCGCATGCGCTGGGCTGCCGACGGCGAATTCCAGGTTGATCCCGGTCAGGTCCATCTCCGACAGTGCGGGCAGCTCGTCATTGTCCACCCATTCGCGCTCGGCAACGGTGAACTCGCCATAGTCCTTGCATGCCACGAGCGGTAGCGCGATTACCAACAATAAAATTTCAGGCTGGATGCGCATGGTGCTGCTCCAATCGAGGTTCCGACGTGCTCATGGCTCGAAGCCATCGCGAAACAGGAGGTCGCCGATATTGAGCACTTCGACAGTCATACTGTCCTGCAGATCGCCATTGCCTGCGATGACGGTGGTTACACCATCACTGCGGGGGCGCAGAACGCCGGCCTCGGAAACCGTCACGATCGAAGGGTCGAAACTGGTGTAGACCGTCCCGGTCGAAGGGTCGGTCAGGGCTCTGGAGATTCCGTCGTCGTACTGGCCGGTCACCCCAAGGTTGCGCCGATCGTCAAATCCATTGAGGAAAACCGCCTCCGGAGACACATCGATAGCGACGAGGCTGGCCGGCGCTTCGACCATCGCGTCCACCGGATCGGTCGTGGCGAAGTTCCCGGCGGCGTCCTCGCCCATTGCCGACAGCGGCAACGCACCGACATGATCTTCCGGGACGGTGAATTCGAACTCGAACGGGCCTTGCTCCAGCACACTGACATCGAACTCGGACAACAGCATCACGCGTTGGGCTTCGAATGGCGCGACTGATTCGACGGTGACGGTGATGCTGCTGCCACCGACCACAACTTGTCCGTTCGCGGGCGAGGAAATCGCCAACCCGCCTTCGATCAATTCGCCGCCACGGGTATCGGTCGTATTGTTCCGCGGCGGCACGATGCCTGCAGACTGGACGGAGCTTGGCGACGGGAAGAAGGCAAACTGGCCGGTTCCCTCGGCGTTGATAAGATCGCTGCCCGCCCCATTCGTACAGAGGAAATTCCCGTTACTATCTACAGGGCAAAAAAGGCGCTCGGAATGCTCGGGACTCTTGATGACATTTGTATGCCGGCTGTCCGGTCCGTCGAAAACCGTGAATGTGCCGAGCGGCAAGCCGCCAATCTGACTGTTACGGCCAACCAGAAGATCATGCTGAACTCCTTCAAAGAGATCGCTTGAGCCAGTGAGGAAATCCAGAGCCCGGTAGACGTCGCCGACCGGCCCCGGCGAATTCCGCAGCGTCTCCGCCATCCACTCGGAACCGCCAATCCCGACCAATGCATGCGAGAGCACCCGCGTATCGGGGATGGCCGCAAGCGCGTCGCTCCCCACGGCAAGATCGTCGATGGCACCACGATTGATCGGCTTTCCCGACAGTTCAGTCGCCAGAATCAACAGAGACCGTTTGAACGGTGACAGATTATCCCGAAGCTCCACCAGCAGATTTGCAAACGGGGAACCCAGATGCGGGGTGTTCAACGTATACAGGCGATGAATCGTGTTGTACGGCGCAGCCTGGGCGAGATAAACGCGCGCAAGGTTGCCGCCCATGCTGTGGCCGACATAGTCGACCTGCGCACCCATAATGGTACGGGAAAAATTCGAGACACACAGATCGAACATGGGGAATTGCGGCTCATGGCGGTTCTCGGCGAACGAACTCGCATTGGATGCACGGTAATCGCCCGTTCTGACCTCATCAATCGATACCTCATCCTCCAGGGGCAGATCCCACTCTTCCGATCCCGACCACAACCCATGCATCAAGACAACATCCGGTCGCACGATGCCAAGCAAGGTACCGACGCAAGTACGATCGGCACCGCCGGCATTCTGGAAACAGAAGCGAAGCTGGAGCGGGCGCGAGGGACCGTATTCGTCTGGAAGTATCAACTCATCGTTGAAATAGTTCTCCGGGGCCAGGAATTGTGCTTTCCCGAAAAAGAAGCCCTGATCATTCTGAACCAAGGGTACCGTAATGCTTTCGAGCCGATCGAAGCTGCCGAATTCACCCATCCCGCCATCGGCCGGGACTTCAGCATCGACTAGCGAAATCTCCACCTCGTCGCGGGGTTGATCGGTTCCCGGTTCAATCGGAATCCGGGTCGCCCCGTCGGCGACAATGCTTTGCAGGAATGTTCCCCGAAATTCGTTTGGCTGGTTCAAATCCCGCGTCTGTCCGCGCCCCTCCACGCCGAATTCGCAGATCCGGGGCGGGTCCTGCGGGTTTCCCGTTCCCGTGAACGTTCCCGGCAGCGGGAACAGCGCTTCGCAGTACCTCCCGAAACTCACGCAATCCTCGCTGCCCCGGCCAACTGGCCCACCCTCAGCCAGCGCTGCCGGAATCAAGGCCGAAAGATGGATTTGCTCGATCAATACCTGTGTATCCATCAATCCGTCCAAGCCGTCATGGACCTCGATTTCCAATTCGACTGGCCCACTCGAGTCGATTGCAAAGCCGGTCGTGCGCCAGCCGCTCATCCAGGCCGCCGGTTCGCCAAGGCCGTATTCGGCCGGGAGTATCGCCGGATTGTGCGCATACAGGTCGAATCCGGTGCCTGCCGCACGGCTGTTCGACACGGGATACATCCGATCATCGCTGGAGGCAACCTCGACCAGCCTACGGCGTCCGCTGGCATCAACGACGTGCACACTGAAGACGTCATCGAAGCCAAGTTCAGAGAAAGCAGGAATCTCGGTAGTGAACAGATTCCAGGTTACAAACAATAGAAAGCGGCCGGGTTCAGGCTCCAGGGTCAAGCGCAAGCTCGCCTGCTCTGGAGTGTCCCCGCTGTCGAACGCGGTGCCGGGTGCGGGACTCGAGCTTTTCGCCTGGCCAGTGCTGATCGCAAGCAGCCGATTGTCAACTGGCGAGCGCAGCGTCCTGTCCGGTTCGACCGAGCCAAGCATGGTCGGGTGACCGGTAAACGTTGCATCGATGACCCTTGCACCGGATACCGGTACCACACTCGGTTCCAGCGACATCGCCTCTACCAGGGTTCCGTTGCCGCTCGGCAGCCTGAATTGACCAGACTCGGCAAGTTGAACTCGCGCCTCGATTATG
Organism: Wenzhouxiangellaceae bacterium; assembly: GCA_040904965.1. Classification (GTDB taxonomy): domain Bacteria; phylum Pseudomonadota; class Gammaproteobacteria; order Xanthomonadales; family Wenzhouxiangellaceae. Next base: position 30,272 of record JBBDSL010000029.1, on the reverse strand, counting down.
GATTGCGGCTCCGGCTTGTCCTGTATCGAACCTTCACCACGCGCCGCCGGCACGCTTGACAGTCGCCAAAACCACCAACAGAGCAGAACAAGAAAGTCCAATATTCATCACCAACACCTCCGGATAAAATCCCACAGGCTCCCTGTCGTCTGAATGCGGCCGGAAATGGCACTTCCAAATAAAAGAAAACTGCGCCCCCCGCCGAATATTAGATTATCCGTACCAAAATCGAATGTCAAATGGCCGAGGTTATAACCGCCGACCAATCTGGTTCGCGCCAGCGAGGGTTAACCGGGTTATTCCGCGCGTCAGTCGTAGCCATAGCGCCCGATCTCGCCTAGGATAGCCTCAGCCGCGTTGGCGGCCGCGCCGCGCGCGAGTTGTCGATGGATTCGCTGCGCGGTGTCGGCGAAGCTGCGCCGGCGTGAGTCGGCTTCCAGCCAGGCGCGCGCGTCAGCCACCAGCCGTTCGGCCGTGACTTCATGCTGGATGCGTTCGGGCACCAGTTCGGACGCGGCCAGTACGTTGGGCAGCGAGATCCAGCGCGATTTGACCAGTCGCAGCCCGCGGGCAAGCTGGTAGGTGGAACCGGCCAGTCGGTAGAACACCACCATGGGCGTCTTGGCCAGCAGCGCTTCCAGCGTGACCGTGCCGGAGGCGGCCAGCGCAAGATCGGCGGCAGCCAGGCCCTGGCGGGTGGCGCCGACGACTACCCGCATGCCGCACTCGGCAGGATCGCGACCGGCAGCTTCGGCAAACAGCGCCCGGTGCCGCTCCTCGGCCAGCAGCAGCAATGCCTGGACGCCGTCTTCGGCAATCAGGCGTTCGGCCGCGGCCGCCACGATTGCGGCATGGCGCTGAATCTCGCCGGGGCGACTGCCGGGCAGCAGCGCAATCACCGGGCGGCCCGACGCCAGCCCCAGCCCGTTGCCGGCTTCGGCCCGGTCGGGCAATAGCGGTAGTTCATCGGCCAGCGGATGACCGATGAACTGCGCATTCAGCCCGGCGCGGCGAAACAGCTCCGGCTCGAACGGAAACAAGGTCAGCAGCAGATCCAGCGATCGTGCGATGCGCTCGACGCGGTAGCTTCTCCAGGCCCAGACCGAAGGCGCGACAACCTGAATGGTACGGACACCCTTTCGTTTAAGAGCGCGCGCCAGGCCGATATTGAAGTCCGGCGCATCGAAGCCGATAAAGCCGGCGGCCCGGCGATCGAGGAACGATCGGGCCAGCGCGCGGCGAAACCGGAACAGCCGGGGCACGTGCCGGAGCACTTCGAACAGCCCCATCACATTGAGCGCATCAATGGAAGCCACGGACTCGACGCCTTCGGCACTCATGCGGGGCCCGGTGACCCCGAAAAGGTCGGATTCGGGCGCCAGACGCAGGATTTCGCGTGCCACCGCCGCACCCAGATCGTCCCCGGAACGCTCACCGGCCGAAACGGCCAGCTTCAGGCTCATCTGAGCAAGCCGCGCTGGCCGGCCTCTATGCTGGCGATGAACAACTCAAGCTCGGGCTGGTCGTCAAGCCGTTCGCGCAGTTGATCAAGCGCTTCCTCGCGGCTCGTGCCGCGCAGGTAGACAAGCTTGTAGGCCTCCCGGATGTTGCGAATCTGCACCGCATCAAAGCCGCGCCGCTTCAGACCTTCGCTGTTGATGCCACGCGGGCGCGGCGGACGACCCGAAATCATCACGTAGGCCGGCACGTCCTGGCCAACCCCCCCGTACATTCCCAGGAAAGCGTGATCTCCGATGCGGCAGAACTGATGCGCGCCGGAGAACCCGGCAAAGGTGACGTGATGGCCGACCACGACGTGGCCGGCCAGCGTGGTGCCGTTGGCGAACACGCAATGCGAGCCCACTTGGCAGTCGTGGGCAATGTGCACATAGGCCATCAGCCAGTTGTCGTCACCCAGCCGGGTCACACCGCCGCCCTCGCAGGTGCCGCGGTTGATCGTGACGAATTCGCGAATGGTGTTGTTGCGGCCGATCTCCAGATCGCTCTCCTCTCCGGCGAATTTCTTGTCCTGGGGTTCTTCACCAATCGATGCGAACTGGAAAATCCGCGTGCCAGCACCAATCCGGGTCCTGCCGGTCAGCACCGCATGCGCCCCGATCCGGCATCCCGGCCCGAGTTCGACCTGGTCGCCGATGATGGCGTAGGGACCGATCTCGACATCCCCGGCAAGCTTCGCACCCGCCCCCACGATCGCGCTGGGATGAATCATGCAGGGCGCCTAAGGAAGCTCTGGTTGAATCCGCACGGAGCGCGTTTGAGTCGCACAAGCCGCAGATTGACCGGGGCGGCCCGAGAGACAGTAGCCGTCGCTACCGCCGAGGGGCGCAACGGTCGAGATGCGGCTTGTGCGGCCAAACCCCTACGGGACGGGTCCTTGCGGGCGCTCCGACACGTTTTGGCTCTCTTATTTGGAATAACCAAACCGCGTTCGCCAAAGCCGCGCCGGAGCATCCCGCAAGGACGCCGTCGCGCCCGCGTGGATTCGACCAGAGCTTCCTTAAACATCCGGGCGCGCCGCACACAGCATTTCGCAATTCGCCACGCGCTCGCCGTCGACCCGCGATTCGGCTTCGTACAAACCCATTCCGCGAACCTGGCGCTTTTGCCGCACGTGGAAGTGGAGCTGGTCGCCAGGCACCACGGTGCGGTTGAACCTGGCCTTGTCGATCTTGACCAGATAAAACAGCTGTTCGCGCCCGCCGGTCTTCTCGCGCGCCAGGTGCGCCAGGCATCCGGCGGCCTGAGCCATCGCTTCCAGGATGAGCACCCCCGGCATTACCGGGTGGCCGGGAAAGTGACCCTGGAAGAAATGCTCGTTGATGGTCACGTTCTTGATCGCGTGAATCTCAGCCGGGTCGATCGACCAGTCCAGCACCCGGTCGACCAGCAGGAACGGGTAGCGATGCGGCAACAGGCGGAAGATGTGTTCAATATCGACGCGCGTCGAATCATTCATTCAAAATTGCTCCAGCGTTGGTTTCTAGTTCCGTCTCGAGCCCGGCCTGAACAATCGGTCGAGCTGGCCCAGGCGAACCAGTATTCTCTGCCATGCGCGCAGCGGACGCGCCGGAATTCCGGAACCGTAGTGCCCGGGTTCCGCGATTGAATCCAGCACCGTACTCATGGCGGTAATGACGACATGATCGCAAATTTCGAGGTGGCCGCCAATGCCGCATGCCCCGGCGATCATGCAATATTTCCCGATCCGGGTCGAGCCGGCGATGCCAACGCAACCAGCAATCGCCGTGTGGTCGCCGATGACCACGTTGTGGGCGATCTGCACCTGGTTGTCCAGCCGCACATCACAGCCCAGCACAGTGTCTTCGATCGCGCCCCGATCGATGGTGGTGTTGGCGCCGATCTCGCTGTCGTCGCCGATTCGCACGGCGCCGAGCTGCGGCACCTTGATCCAGTGCCCCTGGTGCATGGCCAAACCGAAGCCATCGGCACCGATGACCACGCCGGGATGTACCAGCACCCGCTTGCCCAGATGACACCCGCCGGCGATGAAGGCCTTGCCCACAAGGCGTGAATGTGCGCCGATCGCGGCGCCCTCGCCGATCACGCAGCCGGGCCCGATGACCGATCCGGGACCGATTTGCGCACCGGCAGCAATATGGCACAACGGGCCGATCTCGGCGGTCGGATCGACTTCGGCCGCGGGGTCGATCCGGGCACTGGCATCAATGCCGGCGCGGACAGCCGGCGCCGGATGCAACAGTTCCAGCACCCGCGCCCAAGCCGCATAGGGATCATCGCCCACCAACGCCGCGCACGGACACTGGTCAACCGCCCCGGCGGGCACGACTACGGCCGAGGCCCGGGTGGAATTCAGTTGTGGGCGATAGGCTGGATTGGCCAGAAAACTGATCTGGCCGGGCTCGGCAGCGCCCAGGGTTGCGCCGGATTCGACCCGGGTCGCCGGGTCGCCGTGCAACTCAAGATTCAGCCGTGCGGCCAGGTCCCCCAGGCGGACCGGGCTCCGGGTCGAAGATGGTTTGCTGCTCATCTTCCGGAGCGCTGGCCCCGGCGTTCATAGTCCATTTCGAGAAACGACAACACCTTGTCGGTGATGTCAATCTTCTCGGAGGCATAGGCAACCGGGCTGGACAGGACCAGATCGTAGCCCTCCCGGCGTGCCACGCTCTGAACGGCAAGCTCGATCTCCTCGCCCAGTTCCTTGATCTGCTGGTTGCGCCGGAAATTCAGATCTTCGGCAAGATCCTCGCGCCGGCGGGCGATGGAGCGGTCCAGATTGCGAATTTCGCGCTGGCGGTCGGCGACCTGTTCGGCGGTCAGGTTCGAGGCCGAGGCAAGTTCCTGCTCCAGGCTCAGCAGTCGGGCCTCGTCGGCCAGCAGTTCGTCGTTGATGGGACGAAATTCGATGTCGAGTTCGGCGCGGCCGGCGATCACCTGCGGCGCGTTGTCGAGCAGCCGTTTCATGTCGACGTAACCGATGCGGATGTCCTGGGCCAGGGCGGACCCCGCCAGAAACATCATCAGCATGAATATCGAAACTCGCACGTCGGCCATCCGCAATCAGACACTACTTCCTGACTATACAGTATAGGCCCTGGAAGCCCAAATCCGCCAGTGCGGATTGCGCTCGGGCCACGCCAAGCGCATTCGGGGTCCGCGGAACCGGTCCCGGCCTGCGTCCCGGATGCGCGCTGTTACCCCGGAAACGCGCTCCGCACAGGGTTCAAAACTGCGTTCCGAACGAGAACTGCAGGAACTGGGTCCTGTCGCCGTCGCGCTCCCTGATCGGTCGCGACAGATTCAGAATGATCGGCCCGACCGGCGCTTCCCAGCTCAGCGACAGGCCGGTGGATGCGCGCACCAGGTCGGTGTCGAAACCGTCGAAGCCGGTAAACACGTTGCCGGCATCGACAAACCATGCCAGGCGCGTGCCGCTGACCTCGACGAACGGCAGCGGGAATGCGATCTCGATGCCGCCGGTGGCCTTGAAATCACCGCCCACCGAGCGACAGAACTGATCCTTGGGCCCCAGCGTGTTGTCGTCGAAGCCGCGCACGTCGGAAACGCCGCCGGCGAAGAAATGTTCCCAGAACGGCAAGCCGGAATCCGAGGTCACGATCTCGTCGACCTGACACTGGCCGGCCAGGCGTTCGGGTTCCACCGGTTCGACGTTGACTTCCTTGCCATCATAGCTTTCGCCGTAGGAGACGTCGGCGCGCAGCACAAACGCGAAATCGCCGCCCAGCGGGAAGAACTTGCGGCCGCGGTAGGAGGCCGTGAAGTACTCGCGCGTACTGCCCGGCAGCGAGGCGTTCAGGCTCAGCCGATTGAGCGAACCGCGCGTAGGGGTCAGGAAATGGTTGCGCGTATCACGGCCCCAGCTCGCGTTGACGAAGGCCGAGTCGATCCGTCGCTCGCTGGAACTCAGGAAACCATCGCCGTCGGCATCCAGGCTGATCGCCAGCGGACGCGTGACCGCGAACTGGAACTCGACCGGACTTTCAGGATCGTCCGGATCCACCGGCACGGCAACCAACTGGCCGATGCTGATGTCCTGGCTGCGCAGGCTGGCGCCGAGCTGGACGAAATCGATCTCGCTGACCGGAAAACCGATATTGGCACCCAGCGCCACCTGGCTGGTGGAAAACGCCGAGATGTTGGCGCGTCCCTGGTTGAATTCGGAATAACTGGCGAAATAACCCAGCGATACACCGTCATCGGTGAAATACGGGTTGGTGTAGTTGATGTTCAGATTACTGGAAATCGAACTGCGGCTGATCCCAAGGCCGATGGTACGGCCCGAGCCGAGGAAATTTTCCTGGCGAATCGAAATCGACGCGATCAGACCCTGCAGTTGCGAAAAACCCAGGCCCACCTGGAAACTGCCGGTGGCCCGTTCTTCGACGCTGACGATGACATCGATCTCGTCCTCGCTGCCCTCGACCGCCGGCGTTTCGATGTTGACGTTCTCGAAATACCCGATCCGCTGCAATCTCAGGCGCGAACGGTCAATGGCCGCCTGGGAGTACCATGCACCCTCGAACTGACGCATTTCGCGACGCAGGACCTCGTCCTTGCTCAAGGTATTGCCGCGGAATTCGACGCGGCGCACGTAGACCCGCTTGCCGGGCTCGACAAAGAAGGTGATATCGACGGTCTTGTCGTCGCGGTTGATCCGCGGTACCGGGTTGACGTTCGCGAACGCATAGCCGAAGTTCGACAGCACCGCGGTGATGGCCTCTACCGTGGATTCGACTTCCTTGCGCGAAAACACCTCGCCGCTATCGACCCGGACAAAACTTCTCAGCGTCTCCGCATTGAGCACCAGATCGCCGGTCAGGTGGACATCGCTGACGGTAAACACCTCACCCTCGCGTACGTTAGCGGTGATGTAAATATTCTGCTTGTCGGGACTGATCGAGACCTGGGTCGATTCGATCGCGAAATCCATGTAGCCGCGGTCCAGGTAGTAGGCGCGCAATCGTTCCAGATCGCCGGAGAGCTTCTCACGCGTGTAGTTGGTGCGCCCGCGCCAAAACATCAGGCCGGATTTCGAGTCGGACTCGAAGTCTTCGCGCAGCTCCTTTTCCTTGAAGGTTTCGTTGCCGACGATGTTGATATGCCGGATCTTGGCTTGCTTGCCCTCTTCGACCTGGATGACGATGCTGACCCGATTGCGGTCCAGTTCGGTGACCTGCGGATCGACTTCCACAGCGTAGTGACCCTGGTTGAAATACTCGCGCACCAGTTCCTGCTGGATCCGGTCGATGGCGAGCTGGTCGAAGACCTCGCCCTCGGCAATCCCGATCTCGGCCAGGGCCGGCAGCAGCGATTCGGTCGGTATCTTGTCGTTACCTTCCAGCGAGACCGCCGAAATGGCCGGGCGCTCGACCACCTTGATGACCAGGATATTGTCCTCGCGCCCGATTTCGACCTGCTCGAAAAATCCGCTGCGGTACAGGTCACGAATGCTCGAACGGGCCAGCGCCGGGGTCAGGCGCTGGCCCACCTCCACCGGCAGAAAGCTGAAAACGGTGCCTTCGGAAATACGCTGAAGACCGTCCACGCGGATTTCTTCGACGGTAAAAGTCTGTGCCGAAGCCGAAAGGCTGAACAAGGCCAGCAGTAAGGACAAAAATCTCATTGAAACCCTTTCATTTCGTCTGAATCAAGGCGCGTAGTCAACGCCGCGCAGTTTATTGAACCAGCCGTAAGATATCGTTAAATATCGCCACACCCATCAAGCCGATGATCATCATCAGGCCGACGCTCTGGCCGATCATGTGGCCACGCTCGGAAACCGGGCTGCCCTTGATCCACTCGATCAGGAAATACAGCAATTGCCCGCCGTCGAGTATCGGAATGGGCAGCAAATTGATGATCGCCAGCGAAAGGCTGATCAGGCCGAGAAAAAACAGAAATCTCGACACACCCAGGCGCGCCGAATCGTTGGCCAGTTGCGCAATTGTAATCGGTCCGGACAGGTTGCTCAGGGATGCTTTGCCGGTAATCATACGCCCCAGGATGCCCAGAGTTGCGGTGGTCAGCCGCCACGTTTCTCCCACGGCCTCAGCCAGGCCCTCCACCGGCCCGTATTGCAGGATGATGAAGGCCCGCTCCATGGAAGCTCGCGCTTGCGGCCCGGGTTCGCCCGAACGAACGCCGATGATCATGCGACCTTCCTCGGGCTCGGGCACCATTTCGAGTTCCTGTTTGATGCCGTTGCGGTCGATCTCCACGCGTACCGGTCCACCGCCGGCAGCGACCTCCGGAATGCGCCGCATCAGCGCGTTCCAGCCGTCCACCGGCTGGTCGTTGATCGCCACCACACGATCCCCGGCCTGCAGCCCGGCCCGGGCCGCCGGCGATCCCTCGCTGACCTCGCCGATGACCGGCGGCAGGTCCGGCCGCCACGGCTCCAGGCCCAGATCGTCGAGCACTCTTTCCTCGCGGAAATCCGCTGCCAACATATCCAGCGGCAGCCGGATCTCGCGCCTGCGCTGCTGCTCATCCTCGACCACCAGCGTAACCGGGTTGCGGTCCAGCGCTTTGGGCACCAGCGCCAGCACCGCGTGGGTCCAGGTGCCCACCGTGCGGCCATCGACTTCCACGATCATGTCGCCGTGCTCGAGCCCGGCCTGCTCGGCAATACCCTCGGGGTTGCCCACGATCGGCCGCGACTCCGGAATTCCGAGCATGAACATGAGCCAGAACGCGGCCACCGCGAAGATCAGGTTGAACACCGGACCCGCGGCCACGATGGCCGTACGCTTTGCCAGCGACTTGCGGTTGAATGACTGCTCGATCTGGTCGGGCCGCACCGGCGCCTCGCGCTCGTCGAGCATCTTGACGTAGCCGCCCAGCGGAATGGCGCCGATCACGAACTCGACACCGTTGGCGGCCTGCCTGCGCCACAGCGGTGTACCGAAACCGACCGAAAAGCGCAGCACGCGAACACCGGCACGCCGCGCCACCCAGTAGTGTCCAAACTCGTGAAAGGTCACCAGCAGGCCCAGCGCGACAATCAGCCAGAAGATTGATCCGAGAATTTCCATGGTCGTTTGAAGTTCCTTGGAGTCGAACGTTTGCGCAAACCGGAACCGCCCGGTTTGCGGCCGTCATGTGCCGGCAGAAGCCCACCACAACATCAGCGCGAAAACCGGTGCGGCCGCCGACAGACTGTCGACCCGATCGAGCATGCCGCCGTGTCCCGGCAGCAGCGCGGAAGTGTCCTTGAGCCCGCGATGTCGCTTGAACAGGCTGATGAGGAGGTCGCCGACGATCGAGTAGACGACCAGCAGCAAGGCGACAAGTGCGGCCATCAGGGGACCCAGCGGGATGTAGGGTACCAGCCGGCTGGCGATGGCGGCGGTAACCATGGCCGCGACCAGGCCGCCGGCGGCGCCCGACCAGGTCTTGCCCGGGCTGATCACCGGCGCCAGCTTCGGACCGCCGAAACGCGGGCCGGTAAAGAACGCGCCGATATCGGCCGCCGCAATGACGAAGAGCAGAAAGACAACCCACCAGGGGCTGTAGAAATGCAGCCATGAAGTGGCGACGAAAGCCGCCAACAGGATCAGACCGATCACGATCAGCTTGAGCGGCTGAAAGCGACCTGCAGCCGCTGGACGCCCGACATCGGGAAACCGCAACCAAATTGCCAGGACCCCCCAGCCGAGCGTCGCGAAACCCAGGATCGCCGGCACGGCGGTTGGAATATGCGTGGCCCAGATCAGGACCGCGCCGCAGGCGCACAGCAGGACAATCCAGACCGACTGCATCGCGATATTGGCCAACCCGGCCAGCCGGGTGCTCTCCCAGCCGCCGGCGACCAGGAACATCAGCGCCAGAACAACACTGACCCAGGTCGTCGGGAGCAGCAGCAACGCCGACAACACCAGCGTGGCGAGCACCACTGAGGTAATCACCCGCGACTTAAGCATGTTTCTTGGTCGCGGCCTCGACCAGACCTCCGAAGCGCCGCTCGCGCTGGCGATAGTCGGACAGCGCGGCATCCAGGTCCGCTTCGGTAAAATCCGGCCACAGCGTGTCGCTGAAATGCAACTCGGTATAGGCCAGGTTCCACAGCAGGTAATTGGAAAGCCGCCTCTCGCCCCCGGTGCGTATGAACAGATCCGGCTCCGGCTGACCGCCCAGCTGCATGGCGTTGCCGAAGCGGGCCTCATCGATCTCATCGGGCTCGAGTTCGCCAGCGCGGACCTGCAATGCCAGCTTGCGCGCGGCAGTGACGATGTCGTTGCGCCCGCCGTAGCTGGCCGCGATATTGAGCAGCAGGCGGGTGTTGCTTCGGGTTACTTCTTCGGCCCGGGCCATGCCGGCCTGCAGCGACTTCGAGAAGGCTTCGCGGCGGCCGATGAAATTCAGCCGCACGCCGTGTTCGTTGAGCTGATCGACTTCACGATCCAGCGCACGCCGGAACAGGCTCATCAGACGCTTGACCTCGTGGTGCGGCCGGCGCCAGTTCTCGCTGGAGAAGGCGTAGACGGTGAGCACCGGAATTCCGCGCTCGGCCACTGCGCGCACGATGCCGCGGGCAACTTCAGTGCCGGCCTGGTGGCCGTAGGTGCGGGGCTTTCCGCGCCGCGCCGCCCAACGGCCATTGCCGTCCATGATAATTGCCAGATGATGCGGCAGGTCGACCCCGGACATCGAATCAGATCTCCATGAGTTCTTTTTCTTTTTCCGCAACCAGCGCGTCGACGCGCTCTACGTGCTGATCGGTCAATTGTTGGATCTCGGTTTCGGCCCGGCGCTGATCGTCCTCGGTGATTTCCTTGTCCTTGAGCAACTCCTTGATGTGATGATTGGCATCACGCCGGATGTTGCGGATCGCCACCTTGGCCTGCTCGCCTTCGTTGTGAACCACCTTGGACAGATCCGACCGCCGTTCCTCGGTCAGCGCCGGCAGCGGCACCCGGATCACAGTGCCCGTACTGGCCGGATTGAGCCCGAGGTCGGAGGCCATGATCGCTTTCTCGATCTTGCCGACCATGGTCTTGTCCCAGGCCGTCACGGCCAGCGTGCGCGAGTCTTCCACGGTTACGTTGGCGGCCTGGCCGATCGGCACTTCCGCTCCGTAATAATCGACGTGCACATGCTCAAGCAGGCTGGGGTGGGCACGTCCGGTGCGAATCTTGGCCAGCTCCGCGCGCAGCGAATCGATGCTCTTGTCCATGCGCGAAGCGGCGTCTTTCTTGATATCTGCAAGCATAGGATTACCGTTGATGTTCTCTGGCGACCGTAACAGCGCCCGATTGTAGCAGTAGCCTTGCGCCCGAACTCCGCCGGCGACGCTGTGACCGGCGCGCTAATCGACCAGTGTGCCGATGTCTTCGCCGCCGACCAGGCGCGCGAGATTGCCTTCGGTGTCGAGGCCGATCACGCGGATCGGCATCGATTGGTCGCGGCACAGGACCATGGCGTTGGCGTCCATGACCTTGAGCTTTTGCTGAATGACTTCGTCGTAGCTGATGCGCCGGTAGAAACGCGCGCCGGACTCCTTGGTCGGATCCGCCGAGTAGACGCCGTCGACCTTGGTCGCCTTGATCATCAGATCGGCACCGATCTCGATCGAGCGCAGGCTGGCGGCCGTATCGGTCGTGAAGAACGGGTTCCCGGTGCCGGCGGCAAATACGACCACACGACCCTTCTCCAGGTGCCGGATCGCACGCCGGCGAATGTAGTCTTCACAGACCTCGCGCACGGTAATGGCCGACATCACCCGGGTTGTCGCGCCGGCGCGCTCCAGCGCATCCTGCAGCGCAAGGCTGTTCATCACGGTCGCCAGCATGCCCATGTGATCGCCGGTGATCCGGTCCATGCCGGCCGAGGCCAGACCGGCGCCGCGGAATATATTGCCGCCGCCGATCACGATCCCGACCTGAACGCCGGCGTGCGCGACTTCGGCCACTTCGGCGGCGATCCGGCCGCTGACCTTGGGGTCTATGCCGTAGTCATGGTCACCGAGCAACGCCTCGCCGCTGAGCTTGAGCAGAATCCGGCGATAGCGCGGTGTTTCCATAAACGAACCTACCTCTGTCGACAACCGGCTTCAGTTGCCTCGTGCCTGCTGCATGACCTCGGCGGCGAAGTCGGCTTCTTCCTTTTCGATGCCCTCACCCACCTCGAGCCGGACGAAAGTCCTGACCCTGGCGTCTTTCGCCTTGAGCAGCTTGCCCACGGTCTGGTCGGCATCCTTGACGAACGGCTGACCTACCAGCGTGATCTCGGCCAGGTGCTTGTTAAGCCGGCCGGCAATCATTTTCTCGATGATCTCCGGCGGCTTGCCCGAATCCTCGGCCTGTGCGCGGAGAATGTCCTTTTCCTTTTCAAGCACATCGGCGGGCACCGAGTCGGCGTCGACGAACGGCGGATTCAGCGCGGCCACGTGCATGGCGATATCACGCGCCAGTTCCTCGTCACCGCCTTGCAGACTGACCAGCACACCGATGCGGCCGCCGTGGATATAACCGCCGAGCACACCGCCATCGGCATCGACCCGCCGAATGCGACGAATCTGAATGTTCTCACCCAGCTTGGCTACAAGCTGCTGGCGTCGCGTCTCGACGCTTTCGCCTGCTTCGAATTCGGCCTCCGAAAGCGCTGCCGCGTCTTCGTTGCCGGCGGCCAGTGCCAGTTCAGCCACGCGCTCGGCAAAGGCCCGGAAGTTTTCGTCCTTGGCGACGAAGTCAGTTTCGCAGTTGATTTCGACCAACACCGCGCCGCTGCTGTCGGAGGCCTCGACGATGGCGCCTTCGGCGGCAACCCGGCCGGCCTTCTTGTCGGCCTTGGCCAGCCCGCTCTTGCGCAGGTGTTCGATTGCCGCCTCGATATCGCCGCCGGTTTCAACCAGCGCCTTCTTGCATTCCATCATGCCGGCGCCGGAGCGCTCGCGCAGTTCCTTGACCTGGGATGCGGTGATACTCATGATTCTTCCTTGTCTTCTGACTTGGGCTCAGCAGGGTCCTCTGACTTGGGCTCAGCAGGCTTTTTGGCCGGCTTGGTTTCTGAATCGGGCGTGGTCTCGGCCGGCGGCGCATCGGCCGCTTCGGATGTCTCGGTGGCCGCCTTGGCGGCTTGTTCGGCATCCACGGCCTTATCGGCCTTCCCGGGTTCGGCCTTGGCCGGGCCTTCCGGGGTGCCTTCCGGCGCGCTGCCGGCCTCGTCGGCAGCCTTGGCAGCCGTCTTCTTCGCGGTCTTCTTCTTCGCCGTCTTCTTGGTCACCTTCTTCGCGACCTTCTTGCTGGCCTTCTTCTTGGCAGCGGTCTTGGCGGTCTTCTTCTCGGCCGCGGCATCGTCGTCGCCGGTATCGATCGGGTTGCCTTCGGCATCGAGCTCGATGAACTCGTCCTTGTTACCGCGCACCTGCGGCACCGAGGCCTTGCCCTCGAGAATCGCATCGGCCGCCAGCTGCGTATACAACCGCACCGAGCGGATCGCATCGTCATTGCCCGGAATGGCGTAGTCGACCACTTCCGGGTTGTGGTTGGTATCGACCACGGCGACCACCGGAATACCCAGCTTGCGGGCTTCGGCAATCGCAATGTCCTCGTGCCCGATATCGATGACGAACATCGCGTCGGGCAGCGAATTCATGTTCTTGATGCCGCCCAGGCTCTGCTCCAGCCGGTCGCGCTCGCGGGTCAGCTCAAGCACTTCCTTCTTGACCAGCTTGTCGAAGCTGCCGTCGGTCTCCATCGCCTCGAGCTCCTTGAGGCGGTTGATCGACTGGCGGATGGTGCGGAAATTGGTGAGCATGCCGCCGAGCCAGCGGTGCGACACGTAAGGCATGCCGCAGCGCTCGGCCTCTTCGGCAATTGCCTGCCCGGCCGCACGTTTGGTGCCGACGAACATCACGGTGCCGCGCTTACTCGCCATACGGCTTAAGAAATCCAGCGCGTCCTTGAGCAGCGGCAGGGTACGTTCGAGGTTGATGATATGGATCTTGCCCCGGGCGCCGAAGATATAGGGTTCCATCTTCGGGTTCCAGTAGCGGGTCTGATGGCCGAAATGCACACCGGCTTCGAGCATCTGGCGCATGGTGACGTCAGGCATTGTTTCATTCCTTTGTATAGTGCCGCAGCCTTTTCGTTCGGCCCGGCAGGGTTTGAACCTCCGCAATTCCCCATCCGGCGACCCGGGGCGGCGCAAGGTCGAAACCTTGGAAAATCGCTGCCGCCCAAGAGCAACCCCGCCTGATGTGACGGAATGCGTGTGAATTTTGATTTGCCGACAAGTGCCGAGCAAATCCGGTCAATTATAGCCTGTGCCCTTGTCCGAGGGCAATACCCCGCGGAGAGAAAAGCGTGAAACCGCAGATTGCGCAGATTTTGCGGAGGAGCCCAAGTAATTTTTTTGAATCTGCGTCCATCTGCGTAATCTGCGGTGGCTTATTTTTTGAAGAACTGAGCGTGATACCTGATCCGGCCCGCACCTGGCGGGGTTCGGGGCATGTGGCGGATCGGATAAACTAGCGCGTTCCGGTCGCACCCGACGGCCGGCCGAATCTCAATAATTTTCATCCAATTCTCATCCAGAAGAACCCCAAGGAAAAGACCGCCCGATGACCGATCGACGCCAACTCGCCAACGCCATCCGCGCACTCGCCATGGACGCCGTCCAGCGCGCCAATTCCGGCCACCCGGGCATGCCCATGGGCATGGCCGATATCGCCGAAGTGCTGTTCAACGACTTCCATCGCCACAACCCGGGCAATCCGGACTGGCACGACCGCGACCGGTTCGTCGTTTCCAACGGTCACGGCTCGATGCTGCTGTATGCGGTGCTGCACCTGACCGGCTATGACCTCTCGCTGGACGATCTGAAGAATTTCCGCCAGCTGCACTCGCCCACGCCCGGTCACCCGGAATTCGGCGAGGCCCCCGGCATCGAGACCACCACCGGACCGCTGGGCCAGGGCCTGGCCAACGCGGTCGGCATGGCGCTTGCCGAAAAGTTGATGGCGCGAAGCTTCAACCGCGATGGCCTCGATATCGTCGATCACTACACCTGGGTATTCGCCGGCGACGGCTGCCTGATGGAGGGTGTATCGCACGAGGCCTGCTCGCTGGCCGGCACCTGGGGCCTGGGCAAGCTGGTGGCGTTCTACGACGACAACGGCATTTCGATCGACGGCGAGACCAAGGGCTGGTTCACCGATGACACGCCGGCCCGCTTCGATGCCTATGGCTGGCAGGTGATCCGGAATGTCGACGGTCACGACCCGGCAGAAATCCGGACCGCAATCGAGACGGCCAGAGCCGACAGCGACCGCCCGACCCTGATCTGCTGCAAGACCACGATCGGATTCGGCGCGCCGAACAAGCAGGGGACCGCCGACACCCACGGCGCACCGTTGGGCGACGAGGAAATTGCCGCCGCGCGCAGCGAACTGGGCTGGCCCCACCCGGCCTTCGAAATCCCCGACGACGTACGCGTCGGCTGGGATGCGCGCAAGCGCGGGCAGGATGCCGAGCAGCAGTGGCAAGCCACCTGGGCCGAATACACCGAGCGATTCCCCGCGCAGGCGGCTGAATTCGAGCGCCGCATGAACCACGAACTGCCCGCGGATTTCGCCGTGCGCGCGCAGGAGATCATCGAAAACATGCAGGCCGACGACAGCAAGGTCGCCACGCGCAAGGCATCGGGCATGAGCCTGGAGGCGTTCGGACCGCTGCTGCCGGAACTGCTGGGCGGCTCGGCCGACCTGACCGGCTCGAACAACACCAACTGGTCGGGCAGCCGCGACATCATGCATTCGACGGCCGACGGCAATTACATTTATTACGGCGTTCGCGAGTTCGGCATGACTGCAATCGCCAACGGGCTGCACCTGCACGGCGGCTTCATCCCGTACACCGGCACCTTCCTGGTGTTTTCCGACTATGCCCGCAACGCGGTGCGCATGTCGGCGCTGATTCCCACCGGCGCGATCCATGTCTATACCCACGACTCGATCGGCCTGGGCGAGGACGGCCCCACCCATCAACCGGTCGAGCACGTGGCCGGCCTGCGCATGATTCCAAACCTGGAAGTGTGGCGTCCGGCCGACAAGACCGAGACCGCGGTGGCCTGGACCGACGCGCTGGAGCGCCGCGACGGCCCCACGGCGCTGGTGCTGACCCGCCAGGGCCTGACCCACCAGCCGCGCGACACCGGACAACTGGCCAATATCCGGCGCGGCGGTTACGTGCTCGGCGATCCGGGCGTGCCGCCCGACGCAATCGTGATCGCGACCGGTTCCGAGGTCGACCTGGCGATGCAGGCGGCAAAGACGCTGGCCGACGAAGGCATTCAGGTACGCGTGGTCTCCATGCCCAACCCCGGCCGGTTCGAAACCCAGGACGCAGAATACCGTGACTCCGTGCTGCCGAAATCGGTCCGCGCCCGGGTCGCGATTGAAGCCGGCGTCAGCCACTACTGGCGCGGCCTGGTCGGCGATGCCGGTCGCGTGATCGGCATCGATCGCTTCGGCGCATCGGCCCCGGCATCCGACCTTTTTGCCCATTTCAACCTCACCACGGACGCCGTAGCCCAAGCAGTACGCGACGTAACCGACTGATTAATCGGTATTTTGCGATTCCGGTCAGAGCGACTCGCTTTGTTCACACAAGCTTAACGAATCCTTTTCATCAAGCGGCAACAGTGCTAGTATCTGGGGTTCAAGCGATGTCGCGCTGCGGACTTGTCCGCGACGCGCTTTGCTGAACGCGAAAAAGAACCCTCGATAGCACTATCGATCAGGGACCAAACCAAGACAGCATGGAGAGTCTCAACCAATGAAAGACAATCGTAATCCGCTAGCCGCGGCAATTCACTACGCGCTCGGCGCTGGTGTCATTGCCGGCCTGGCCGTGACTGCCGCCCCGGCATTCGCCCAGGACCCACCCGAAGACGAGGACGCAGCCGATCTGGGTCGCGTCGAAATCACCGGTTCGCGCCTGAGCCGCGTTGACGTCGAAGGCGCACGCCCGGTCAACATCCTCACCCGTGACGACATCGAGCGTATCGGCCTGTCCGATGTCGGTCAGATCCTCCGTCAGCTGCCGGCCGTGACCGGATCGCCGCTTTCGACCGCCACCAACAACGGCGGCGACGGCTCCAGCCTGACCAGTCTGCGCGGCATGGGCTCGGCCCGTACCCTGGTATTGATCAACGGTCGCCGTAGCAACGGCGTCGACGATTTCTCGACCATGCCGATCGCGATGGTCGAGCGCATTGAGGTGCTGAAGGAAGGCGCCTCGGCCATTTACGGTGCAGACGCCGTGGCCGGCGTGGTCAACATCATCACGCGGACCGATTTCCAGGGCGCCCAGGTGTCTGTGCAGTATGGACAGTCGCTGGAAACCGGCTCCAACCCGGCAGCTTCGATTCGCCCCGAATGGGCCGGCACCGACGGCGATCTCGGTCGCATCTCGGCCGTGTTCGGCGACGTGGGCGAAAAGGGCTCGTTCATGATCGGCGCCGAACGCTCCAAGCAGGACGCGGTCTACCAGGGCAACCTCAAGGGCGCGCGGTTCCAGAGGGTCCTGGCGGGCGACCTGAGCAACTTCCCGGAATGTCTCGACACCGGCGCTTGCAACACCAACGGCGGCAGTTCGGCATCATTGGGCGGTACCTTCCAGCCGCGCAGCATTGCGTTCAACACCGACGGCATCCGCCTGACCCGCGACCTGGATACCGGAGAGATCCGGGAGTTCACAGGTCCCGATGCGTACAACTTCGCGCCGGTCAACTTCATCCAGCAGCCGTTCACGCGCACCAGCGCGTTCGCCGAGGGCAACTACGACCTGTTCAGCCTCGACAACGGCTTCACGATGAACGGCTTTTTCGAAAGCCGCTGGTCGAATCGCCGCTCCGAGCAGGAACTGGCGCCGACACCGCTGTTCATCATTCTTGACATTCTCGATCCCTCACTGCCGCTGGACGATGGCGGATTCGGGATTCCGGCCGAAAACGTCTTCAACCCGTTCGGCGAGGACGTACTCGACATCCGTCGCCGTATCGCCGAGGGTCGCCGTCGCTTCGAGCAGGACGTAGTACGTACCAATATTACCGGTGGCGTCCAGGGCGACATTGGCCAACTGCTGCCGACCTGGACCTACGAGGCCACTTTCCACTGGGGTCGCACCAACCAGGTCAGCACCGACTTCGGCCAGCTGGTCGGCCAGAACTTCCTGCAGGCCATCGGCCCGTCGTTCTTCGACGATGACGGCACTGCGGTTTGCGGCACGCCCGACAACCCGATTGCCGGCTGCGTACCGATCAACCTGTTCGACGGCTTCGGCAGCATCAGCCAGGAAATGCTGGACTTCTCCAGCGCCGAGCTGGTCGATCGCCTGGACTCCACGCTGACGGTCATCAACGGAAGTGTTTCGGGCGACCTGTTCCAGGCACCCGCCGGGCCGGTGGGACTGGCGCTGGGCTACGAGTTCCGCGAGGAAAAGCTGAACTCCATCCCGGATTCCGGCAAGGCCACCGATGCGGTTACCGGCAACACTTTCAGCAAGACCCAGGGCGCGTTCGATGTCAACTCCTGGTTTGCCGAAGTCAACGTGCCGCTGCTGGCCGACCTGCCGTTTGCGCAGCTGCTGGAAGTCGGCGCCGGTGTTCGCTACGATGACTTCTCGAGCATCGGTGACAACACGGTGTTCATGGTCAACGGTCGCTGGCAGCCGGTGCAGGACGTGCTGATCCGAGGCAGCTACTCGGAAGTGTTCCGCGAGCCCACGATCTTCAACCTGTTCTCACCGCAGGGCGACAGCTTCCCGAGCTTCCAGGATCCGTGCTCGTTCGGCTGGATCGACGATCCGGACAGCAACCTGTACGAAACCCTGACGCCCGAGCAGCAGCAGCGCTGTGTAGCCAACGGCGTACCGGACGGCGGCTTCTTCCAGTCCAGCTCGCAACCACGCGCACGCGTCGGCGGCAACCCGAACCTGGATCCGGAAGAAGGCGAAACCGTCACGCTGGGCTTCTCATGGGCTCCCCGCCAGTTGCCAGGATTCAACCTGACCGTCGACTACTGGGATATCGATCTCGATGACCCGATTACCGCAGTCGAAGCGGAAGATGTCGTCAACCAGTGCATTCTCAACGGCATCAGCGAATTCTGCGATTCGATCAACCGCCTGCCATCCGGCGAAGCGGCCTCGATCATATCGCTGAACCGCAACGCCGGTAACCTGACCGCATCTGGCGTGGATTTCGACGTCAGCTACACCTGGTCGACCGACTTTGGTCTGTTCCGGGCCAAGTCGCTGTGGTCATACCTTGACGAACGCGAAGGCGAGATTCTGGCAGGCAGCAGGGTCGATGTAGCCGGCACGTTCTCGCCGGGTATCAATGGTATTGCCGAGGGTGTTTTCCCGGAATGGTCCGGATTCAGCACGGTTGACTGGACCTACGGTGATTTCGGCGCCTCGATCAACTGGGAATGGCTGTCCGAAGTGGACAACCTGGCCAACCCCGGACTCGGCGAAGTGCGTCGGACCCAGTACTGGGACGTCACCGGAACCTACAATACCCCCTGGGGCACTGAAGTCACCGGCGGCCTGACCAACGTGTTCAACGAACGTCCGCCGTTCATCGCCAACGCCTTCAATGCGTTTACCGATGTCGACACGTACCGTATGCTGGGCCGCTCCTACTTTGTGCGTCTGACGCACAACTTCTAGGCAAACGCCTCGCAAGCAATGCAAGCCTCAAGGCCGCGGGTCCATCCCGCGGCCTTTTTTTATCCCGCCGCAGCTTGGCGCATGCGGTCGGCATGCGCGATAATCGTGATCATGCCGGCAGACACCTCAATCTGGAACAGATATTGGCAGGCTGATCGGGGTGCGGCCTGTCAGGCGGACGACCGCGGCCTGTACACCGGGGTCGTCGCCCGGGCCTGGAGAGCCTTTGCAAATCAACTGCACGCCGGCAGTCGCGTGCTTGATCTCGCAACCGGAAACGGCGCGGTTGCCGAGCTTCTTGTCGAATCGCTACGATCCGGCCAGACGCCCGTCACGATCGTCGGCATAGACCGCGCCGTGATCCATCCGCGCCTGCCGGCATCGCCGAAACCCGGCGTCGAGTGCCGCTGGTATGCAAATACGCCGGTCGAGACATTGCCGTTTGCCGCAAACATGTTCCACGCCGTCACCTCCCAGTACGGCGTCGAATACGGCGACCTGGAACGCGCAGTTGAAGAAGCAGCACGGGTTCTGCGGCCGGGAGGGCACCTGCAATGGATCTGTCATGCGCGGTCGGGTCACTTGGCCCGAGATGCGCATGAGGAAGCAATCCGCGCGCGATCGCTGATGTCGTTGCAACTGCCCGGGAAGGTCGCGAATCTCGTTCGGGTTCAGATTTGCAACGGAAGCTTTATCGCCGGCAGCCATCGGGTGACCGCCGGTACGCCCGAGGCACGCAGCGTAAGCTCGGGGCTGCAAGAGGGTTTCAGAATTTCCGGTTCCAGGCCCGGAGCGCCCAACGGCAACCTGGGGCTTTTCATCCACAACCTCGCCCATCTCTATCAGCATCGCGAGAGCCACCCGGTCGATCTGGTACTGGACAAGCTCAATGAACTGGAAGAGGAAATCCAAGTGCACGCCGGCAGACTGGAAGCGCTCTATGCTGCCGCCCTGGATGCCGACCGGATCCGGTTGCTGGAGGCCAAACTCGAAGCTGCGGGGCTTGAAATCGGCACCGGCCCGGAACACCTGGAATCCGATAGCGGCAGGATCGTGGGTATTCGATTCACCGCGCGCAAGCCCGCGTGACCGGCGGCAGCAACCAACAACCCGACGCGGGCTCGATACAGCGCCTGGTCGCCGCTGCTGCCCGGCTGCATCGACAGGGGCGGATCGACGAGGCCGGCCGCGCCTATCTTTCGGTGCTGGCGCGCGAACCCGAAAATGCCGGCGCTTTGCGCGCGCTGGGCTGGATGGCGCTGGAAGCCGGACGCGTGGATGAATCCATAGACTATTACCGGCGCGCCCTTGCCGCCCGCCCCGGCGAGGCCGAACCGACCAGCGAACTGGCACAGGCGCTGGTCCGCGCCGGAAATTTCGACGAAGCGCTGGAGCATGCGGCCGAGGCGGCGCGGCAAGCGCCGGGCAGTGCGGTGGCCCATTTCATCCACGGCAGCATACTCGCCGACTGCGGCGACTTTCGTGGCGCAGCCACTGCGTACCGGGCAAGCATCAGCATCGACCCGCGCAATACCCGGGCCATTTCCAACCTGCTGGAACTCGAGCTGGACGAAGACGACGCGGTCACTGCCGACGAGGCACGGCAATTCGGCCGACTGCCGGACGAATCCCGCCTGGAGCCCAGGGCGCGTTCCAGACTGCACTTCGGGCTGGCCGCGCATGATCATCGCTGCGGCAGGTGGTCGGATGCGTTCGCACACTGGGAGCAGGCCAACACGCTGAAACGCAAGGCAACACCGCAACAGTTACGATATGTGCCGGAACACGAGCGACAGCGATTCGCGATCCAGCGGAATTTCTTCACGCCGGACTTCTTCGCCCGGCGCGGGGACTGGGGCCTGGAACACGCCCAGCCGGTATTCATCGTCGGCCTGCCGCGAACCGGATCCACGCTGGTCGAGCGAATCCTGGCTGCACACCCGGATGTCGAGGCGCACAGCGAGCTCATGTACCTGCGGCTGATCGCACTGGAGCAGGTGCCCCGCCTGACCGGCGCGCCCTATCCCGATGCGCTGCTTCAACTCACGCGGGCACAAGTGCGGCGTGTCGCCCGGCAATACCTGCGGCAGGTGTTCGGAACCGACCGGGGCGATGTCGCCAGGCCGGTTCCGGTCGACAAGATGCCGACCAATTACGAGCATCTCGGCGTCGTCCGACTGCTGTTCCCGAATGCGCGAATCATCCATACCCGGCGCGAGCCGATGAGCACCTTATGGTCGTGCTACCGGCACGACCTGAACGCAAGCTTCACCAATTCCTTTCCCGACCTGGTCTCGAAATACCGGGTCCAGGAAGACTACATGCGGCTATGGCGCGAACGGCTTGACGCAAGAATTTTCGATTGCGCATATGAATCGCTGGTGGCGGCGCCGGAGCAAAAGATCCGCGAACTGGTGGATTTCGTCGGCCTGAAGTGGGACGAGCGCTGTCTGACCCCCGAACGAACGACCGCTTCGGTGGCCACCGCAAGCCGCCAACAAGTTCGCCGGCCCATCCATTCAAGGGCGGTCGCGCCATGGCGAAACTACGAAGCCTGTCTCAAGCCCCTGGCGGCGCTGCTGGAGCAGGACTGAAGCCGCCCGGACGCCGCTGCCGGCGGGCTTATTGCCCCGGCGGCAACAATTTGATATCGAAGGTCAGCAGCAACCGCTCGTCCTCACCCTGGTGCGGATAGGAATAATGTTGCAGCCAGCCGGGAAAGACGATCGCAGTCCCGGGCTTGGGGATGAACTGCTGGTGGTAGTTCCACGAAGCCGTCGGGGTCAGGGTCGATTCCAGATGCGGGTTGACGAAACGAAGCGCACCCTCCGGCTCCGGCCTGGAGGGCACGCGCGGGTAGTAGGCCAGCGTACAGAAGGTGTCGGGGTGAAAATGGGGCGCCTGGAACGCCCCGGCCGGGTACAACACCGCCCAGCTCGCCTTGAACCCATAGCCCGTGCCGGCCGCCGGCCAGCCGCTGATGCGGCAGTGCTCGGCCAAGTACCCCTGGATGGCCGGGTGGACCACCGATTCCATGAACCGTTTCCATTCGGGTTTCCCGGCCCATGCTTCGTGTACGACGACATCGGGCTGGTATCCGCCCACCGTGGCGATGTCACGCACCGCGCAGGCATTGTTCACCGATGCATCGGCCTGGTAGGCCTTTATCCAGTCATACAGCGTCGCGTTGATCTGGCTGTCGCCGAAATCCGAGCGACGCACGATGGCCGGAAAAAGTGCGAACGTACGGTGGCTGGTCGAGGCCGCGGAACCGGGCAGCACTGCAGCGGCTAATTGACTCGATCCTGGCCGGCCCCGTAGGCGTCGCGCAGGCTCCATTCGCGGTTGAACTCGGCCTCCTCGACGGTCAGGCAGAAACGGCGGTTGAAGTTGGTCCCGAGACCTTTGCTCTGCTCACATTTGATTCTGGGGTCAGCCAGCGTGATGCCTTCATCGCTTTTCAGCAACGCCAGAACGCCGTCGCTCAGCACCAGAGTTCGAGAACTCGGCCCCGGATTCGGTCCGGCGCAGCCAGCCAGAACAAAAATTACAATGGCAGTCAACAATACTCGCAGCATAACAATCTCCTGTTGTCGAATTTTCCTTCCCGGGTCTGTCCCGCAAAGCTGTTGCTAGAATAAACCATCCAAGGAACGTCGTCGGTCATCTGCAGCTTACCTGACTGGTGTGCCCTGTTCGGACCGGCTCCAGCACAACAGCCAACACTGGTATCAAAACCGGTACGGCGCCCATCGAAATTCCCGATTGCTTGATGGCTTATTACGAATGCTATCGTAGGTCGAGCCGTTTTGCAACAATTTCTTTGACCAGAAATCATTGCCGCAAAACTATCCCGCATACCTGCCATGTGCACGCAAAGTGGTGCGCAACAGCCACTTTTCGCCGCGCTCTACCGGCATGCCATGGTGCTGCGACATCTCGTCCGGCTGCCCGTCGGGCAAGGTGTTGTAGTGCAACATTGCGGTCCCGGCCCGGTGTTCGACTTTCAGGTCGACGCGCGGATAGCAGGTCTCGCCGCCTGCTTCGGCACCCTGCAGACAGATCAAAAAGGTCACCACGCGCTGGCCACCGAAATCGCGCGTCCGGGCCCGATTGTCCGCAATCTGCTGTTGCGAGAAATAGTCGACGTGCGGCCGGTATTCCTGGCCCGGGCTGTAGCAGATGACCGAACTGGGCTCCAGTGCATCGGCCCGCCAGTCCGTGCGCTCGGCAATGCGTCGCTCTATGCAGCGCACCACCGCGTCGGAACTAAGCGCACCGAAATTCTTGCCGGTGCCGCTGAAGTACTGATTCTCGTAGGCGCCGTTGACGCTGCTTGAGGTGTATTTTTCCGGTGCTTCGAGCCCGCCGACAACCATGAACATCACGTGCGAGCGCTCCTCGCGCGAAACAAACCCGGCGCTGGTGGCCACGCGCGGGCGATCGCACAGCCAGTGCCAATCCGCCGGCTCGGCACGGAATACCCGCGCCGGTCCGGCCTCGACCTGCAGCCGCCCGTCGGCGGAGATTCCAAGGGCCGGATGCCCGAGCCCGGCAAAATGCGCCTCCAGCCCATCGATCGCCTGCAGTCTTTGAGCCGGGATGAGCATTCCGCCATCACCCAGTTGCTGTAACAAGCCACCCGCCTCGGCGTGATTGCGCTTGAGCGCGTCGTACCACGAATCGGCCGCTGTCGCTCCGCCGGCCGGGGCCAACTCGTCGGCCGCGGCCCGGGCATCGGGGAAACCTGCGTCCGCGGCGCGCAACAGCAGCGCGCGGGCGAACCCGGGGTCGGCTTGCACGCCGGCGCCCAGGGCAAATCGCAGCCCCAGTGAATAGTAGGCCGGCGGATAACTGAGCGCGCAGGCGCGCGCGAAGGCGCTGACGGCACCGCCGGGATCGACCAGCGCATCCAGCGTGCTCGTGAGATAACCGACTTCCCAGGCGGCGCGCTGGAACCCGGCATCGGCCAGCCGCTGCAGCAATTCGAGCGCGCGTTCGGGTTCGAAACCGCCGTCCAGGTCGCGCAAATGAAGATTAGCCATACGATCAAGCGCGGGCCCCACCCCGGCCTCCGCGGCCAGTCCCATCCAGTGCCTTGCCTGGCTCAAGCCGTCCGGGAACGACAAATTCTGCAGGTAGAAGCCGCCCAGAAGCCATTGCGCGGCCGGCCCCTGGGCGCCGGCCGCCGCCTGGCGCAGCATCTCGAGACCGCGTTCGCTTTCAGCCGAACCGGGCGGGTGCTCGATCAGCAGGCGATTGCCCAGTTCGAGCCGGGCCATCTCGTTGCCGCCGCGGGCGGCCTGCTCAAGCTGGGCGATTGATGGTTGATTCGGTTGCACTTTTCTGCTTCTCCTTGGCACTCTCGGGGTACTTGGCCCGAATCCCGGCTCATCCCGCAAGCAACGAGAAATCAGTGCGGGGTTCGCGGGCCGCCTTCGTTATACTGCTCTGCTGACCCGAATTAAAGTGAATTATGTCGATTCTGATCTGTGGCTCACTGGCCTACGACAACATCATGGTGTTCCCGGAACGCTTCAAGGATCATATCCTTCCGGAGAAGACCCACATGCTCAACGTCGCGTTTCTGGTACCGGAAATGCGCCGCAATTTCGGCGGTTGCGCCGGCAACATCGCCTACAGCCTGAAAAAGCTCGGCGGCGAGCCGCTGCCGATGGCGGCCGTGGGCGCCGATTTCGATCGTTATTCCGATCGGCTGGACGAACTCAACATCGACCAGCAGTTCGTGATCCGCGACAACGACCATTTCACCGCGCAAGCCTACATCACCACCGACCTGGACGACAACCAGATCACCGCCTTCCACCCCGGTGCGATGAATGAGAACCACCGCAACAAGATCCCCACCGACGGCAGCATCGGCTACGGCATCGTCTCGCCCGACGGCAAGCAGGCCATGCTGGATCACGCCGTGCAGTTCAAGGCCGCCGGCATCCCGCACGTGTTCGATCCCGGCCAGGGCCTGCCGATGTTTTCGGGTGATGAACTCAAGACCATGATCGCCGATGCCGACTGGCTGACGGTCAACTCCTATGAATGGGAGATGATCGCGAAGAAGACCGGATGGAATCGCGGCGAGGCGCTCAGCGGCCTCAAGCAGGGCCTGATCATCACCCACGGCGGCGAAGGCTCCGAAATGCTCACCAATGAGGGCGAACAGCGTATTCCGGCGGTCAAGCCCGAGCGCATCGCAGACCCCACCGGCTGCGGCGACGCCTACCGCGCCGGCCTGCTGTTCGGTCTGGAACGCGGCTGGGATCCGGTCGATGCAGCAAGCCTGGGCTCGTTGATGGGATCGATCAAGATCGCGCATTCGGCGCCGCAGGGCTTCGATATCGATCCAAGAGCCATCCGCAACCGTTTCGAACAGGAATTCGGCCACCCGATGCCGAGCTGAACCTTGTTGCCTGACCCCGCCTTATGCACCACCCTTCCGTCGCGAGGGGTCTTCAGGCCCAGTGGCTGCGGCGTTTCGCGACCGAGCGCACCGCAGTAGGACGGGCGGTGAATAAGGCGGGCTTACGACGCCGGACGCGGCCTTCCCCGTTCAGCGCAATAGCTCACCCCTGATCGAATGCACTTGGTGCAGCCAGCAGACCGGCAGGTCGAACAGATCTCCGGCACGCTGATCAGGATCGATGCATTACCCGGCCACATCGCGGCAATCCGGAAATTCCCGAAATTGTGAATTCGATCAGGGAATTGTTGGAGTCATTTGCTTACACTCCCTGGTTCGTTTCACACCAGAGAACATTTCCATTGAATTTTCGAAATGTAGTGACCGCCGTTGTACTGGCCATCGTTGCAAGCGCGCAGGCCTGGGCGGTCAATCCGGGCCTGAAGGCATTCGAAGTCATCGCGATCGACGCTTCCGAACAGCGCGCATCATCCAGCCTGCGCATCCGGGCGTTCGGCCGGGAGTTCGCGCTCGATGTCTCCGGCAACAGCGAACTTCTCGCCTCAATGCCGGAAGCCCAGCGCAACCGGATTGCATCAAACGACCTGTTTCTCAAGGGCCAAGTCGCCGGTGCCCCAGGTTCGTGGGTTCGGCTGAATCGAATCGCCGGGCGATTCAGCGGCGGCTTCTTCGATGGCCAGGAGCTGTACCTGATCGACCGGGCCGGCGGTTTCACCGGCACACGCGAGCGCGGGGTCGCGGGCGATCAGACAATCATCTTTCGCTTCAGCGATCTCGATTCGTCATTCGTGATCGACCACGGCGGCGTTCCGGCTTCAGCAGCCGCGGAGTTATCCAAAAGCGGAGCCGCATACCAACAGTTCGCCAGCCACTTGCAGGAAATCGTTTCACTTGAGGGCGCGGCCATGCTGGCCATGCCTCTGACGGTGGTAACGGATACACAATTCGGAAACGTCTTTGGCGAAATCTCAGCGTCGGTCGTTGCCGGACGTACCAATTTCATCGATGGCCTCTATTCAAGCCAGCTCGGAATCGGAATACAGCTTTTCCATCACGAACCTTTGAGTTCCAACGGCACGCTGACGGCCACGGACGCCAGTGAACTGCTTTCACAATTCGGGAATTTCATGCGCGACGGTGACGGCAGCAGCATCCCGTTCCAGGGCCTGGGGCACTTGTTTACGGGGCGCGACCTCGACGGAGGTACGGCGGGAATCGCATACCTGGGCGTTCTTTGCAGTCGCTTCTCCGGCTACGGCGTAGACCAGAACATTGGAGGCGAAACCATCAGCGCGCTGGTCTACGCACACGAAGTCGGCCACAACTTCAATGCACCCCACGACGGCCAGGAAGGAGGCGGTCAACTCGGCGCCTGTTCCGAAGAAACGTTTGCCGGCATCATGAGCCCCACCGTCACCACTTCGCAGCAGGAATTCAGCCCCTGCAGCCTGGAGCAGATGTCGGCGGCCGCCGGCGGCGCGAGTTGTCTGGTCGAGGTGGTCGCCGCCGAGGAAGTCTTCAGCAACGGATTCGAGAGCCCGGCGTTGTGAATAATTCCCGGAATTGACGTCGCAAACGCCGCGGTCTGATACATTTCGCATCATGCATATCATTGTCATCGGCGCCGGGATCGTGGGCACCACGACCGCGCTGGCGCTGGCCGAGCGCGGCATCAGGGTCACCCTGGTCGAGCAGGCCGGCGAGCCGGCCGCCGGCACCAGCCACGCCAACGGCAGCGGTATCACGCCGGCCCATTCCGAGCCCTGGAACCCGCCGGGCAGCGTACGCAAACTGCTTCCGGCGATACTCCGCAATGATCAGCCGTGGCGGGTACACGCCTCGGCGTTGCCGGGCATGGCGTACTGGGGGTTCCATTTTCTTCGCCACTCAAGGCCGAAGCACTACTACACCAACGCGCAACACTGCGTGCGCCTTGCGATGTACGCCAAGCGCTGTCTGCTCGCGCTTCGCCAACGCCATGCGCTGGATTACCATCAGTTCACCCGGGGTTCACTGGAGCTGTATTACAGCGGCGCGGAACTCGAAGCAGCGATGGACCTTCGCCGCCGGATCGACAACCCCGAAATCGACATGCGCACGCTGGGCCGCGACGAGCTGGTCGCCCTGGAACCGGCGCTGGGCCCGATCGCCGACCAGGTCCACGGCGCATTACTGTTCGCGAATCACGAATCCGGCGATGCCCGTGTCTTTAGCCGGCTGATGACCGAACACGCCGCGGCGCTTGGCGCGGCAATCCGGTTCAATACCGCGGTCACCGGAATCAGATGCAGCGGCGACCGATTCCGCGCGATCGCGACACACCAGGGCGAAATCGAGGCCGATGCCTGCATTATCGCTGCAGGCTGCGACACGCAAGCCCTGCTGTCACCGCTTGGGGTAAAAGTGCCGATCTACCCGGTCAAGGGCTATTCGGCCACGATCGAAATCGCCGCCGACGACCCGGCACCGGTCATGCCGATACTGGACTTGAAACGACGCTTCGTCACCGCTCGCCTGGGGCCCGATCGCCTGCGCATCGCCGGCCTGGCCGAATTCGCCGGTAACGACGCCGCGATCGATCCGGCGCGACTGCAAGTATTGCTCGATGGGGCGACCCAACTGCTGCCGAGGCTTGCCGACCGTATTCGAAACTCGCCTTCGAATGCCTGGACCGGACTGCGGCCCATGACGCCCGACGGCCCTCCGCTGCTGGGGCCGACACCAATCGAAGGGCTGCATCTCAACACCGGCCACGGTGCCATGGGATGGACCC
This sequence comes from Wenzhouxiangellaceae bacterium, assembly GCA_040904965.1. GTDB lineage: Bacteria > Pseudomonadota > Gammaproteobacteria > Xanthomonadales > Wenzhouxiangellaceae. The sequence continues at coordinate 1,864 of JBBDSL010000029.1, read as the reverse complement.
AGGCATGCGGATCCGCTGAACTGGTCGCCGACCTGATCACCGGTAAATGGCCGGCGATTCCGACCGACGGTCTGCTGGCGGCGCGCTGGCTGAATTCGCAAGGACGCAGCAGTTGACTTTCGGTGAAAAACGACCGAAAATATCGGGCTTGCCCGTGGCTACGTAGCTCAGCTGGTTAGAGCACAGCACTCATAATGCTGGGGTCGGTGGTTCAAGTCCACCCGTAGCCACCATTCGCCCTTCTCTTGTCACCTGCCGGCTTGCCGTTCAGCGCGGTGCTTGTCGGCATACATTTGCAGGAATTCATCGAGCATTTCGGCGTCGATTCGGTACGGGTTGAACTCGTCGATGGCGTGGCGGGCCAGGAGTTCCAGCAGCTGGCGCCGCATGCTGACGTAGCTCATGGTGTTTATCGGAAACATCCGCTGAGAGATTGGCTCGAGGACGAGCAATTCGCTGTTCTTGTGCCGGTCGTCACCACAATTACGCCGGTACAGCGCCTCGACGGCTTCGCGCGGGCCCTCGAAAATCTGCAGGAAATAGCGATTGCCGTAGTGAAAGATGCCGCCCGACTGCTGGTCGGCGTCGAGCCTGGGGGCCGGGTACATGATTCTGGAAATCTCGAGTTCGACCCCCCTTGGGTCGGCCCAACTGGAAAAGTTGGCCTCGCTGCAGAACGCGACCCGCAGCAACGCGTCGGGCGCATGGTCTTCTAAGGTTTTCATGACGTCGACGAATCCCTCAATTCAGTACTCATATTACTAAATGCAATCAGAAGTATTGCCACATTGAATCGCGGGCTGAACGGATCAACGCCCGAAGTACATTTCGCCCGAGCTGACCGCGACCGCATGGCCGCCGACATGGAGCGAGCGGAACGCGCCTTCGACCAGTTCGAAGCGCACCCGGATTCGCGACGGCCGGCCCATCTCGATACCCTGCTCCACCTGCCAGTCGTGACTGCCGTCGACGAGCACGCCGGCGGCCAGCAATTGCGCCGGCAGGCCGGCCGCGGCCGAGCCGGTGGCCGGATCCTCGGCAACGCCGATATGCGGGCCAAACATGCGCACATGCCAGTCAGCGCCCGAATCCGGCGCGGCCGGAGCGTACAGCAAAACACCGCAGGCATCCCCCAGGCCGAGCGCATCCCAGGCCGATGTGTTCAGCCTGGCGCCGCGGACGGCCTGCAGCGGCGCCGCGGCATAGATGAAATCGATACCGGCACCGCAGCGCCGCGGCCGTTCGTGCGCTGTCGAAACGCTGCCGACAGGCAGCCCCAGCGCAGTCTCGACCAGGCCGGCATCCGGTCCATCCCCGGCAACACGCGGCAGGTTCGGGTTTTCGAACTCTGCGTGTCTGACTTCCGCCCGCCCGCTCGTCCAGACCGGGAACCTCCCGGCCGCAAGTTGCAATACCAGTGCGCCGTTGAGGTCGCGGCTGCGAGCAATGGCTGCCGCCGCGCCCACCGTCGGGTGACCGGCAAACGGAAGCTCGCCGCCGGGCGTGAAGATGCGCAGCCTGGCGTCGCAATCACTGCGGCCGGGCTCGAGCACGAACACGCTTTCGGAATAATTGAATTCGCGGGCAATCTGCTGCATGGCATCGGCCAAAAGTCCATCGGCACCGAACACCACGGCCAGTTGATTGCCTGCAAAACGGCAATCGGTGAATACATCCCAGGTCTCGAATCGGAGCTTTTCGCTCACCGGCCGGTTTCCTTGAATCTAGTGGTCCGTCAACCTGATAAGTTAGGATTCAGCGTTCCTGTGGCGCTTCGCGGCAAGGCGCCGTGCGCAGGGAATGGCCGTCCCCCCTTTCCAAGCACGGGAACGCCGCAGCGGAGCGCCACAGGAGCGCCCGAAGG
>JBBDSL010000028.1:0-10748 GCA_040904965.1 Wenzhouxiangellaceae bacterium | reverse complement strand
CAACGTTGCGGATCGCTGCGAAGAAAATCATTCCAGGTAAAGCAACAATCTGCGTAATCTGCGGTTCCTGGGTTTTTCCTGTCTCGGCGTGGCTGAATCATCTACCTAATCAGGATGATCTTTGGCGCGAGAAGGACCAGACGGTGTCGCGAATGCACGTTTGCCCCAGCCCATCACCGGACGCTCGACCAGATAGTAGCTGATCGCGGCCAGCGGTATCGTGGCCCCAAGGCAGAGCGCCAGCGCCACAATGCTACCGGAGGCCGATTCCAGCTTCGGGCCGAGGAGATGGTCGATTACCTTCATTACGGGGAAGTGCCACAGGTACACCCCAAAACTGATTTCACCCAGCCATACCAGCCAGCGCGCCGAAAGCGCCCCGGCGATCCGGTCGGCATGCAGCATCACGAACACCAGCGCTGCGATCACTGTAGACATAGCCGGTTCCCACACCACGAAAATCCAGCTTCCGTTCCAATAGCTTGCGTGGTTGTCAACCAGCCACTCCGTCAATAGCAACCAGGCGAGCACAATGAAACCAAGCATGACCAGTGTCTGGCGTTGGCTCAGGCGTCTCGGCAGATGGTTGAGTGCCAACCCAAGAACGAACGATGCAAGCGAGCCGGGCAGGGCCCTGGTGATGAATGCGCGTCCGGCGTAGCCGTCTTCGCCATAGTGGCCGATGACCGCGATCCGCCACGCCATGCTGATCGCAATGGCCATGGTCACCATGGCTGCCATGCCGGTCCGGCGGCTCAGCAAAACGATGCCGGGCAGTACGGCGTAGAACATGAGTTCTACCGGCAGCGTCCACCATACCCCGTTGAGCGGCTTGGTCATCCACGGTGGGAGATGAATCCAGAGTGTTGCGTTTCGCAACAGCGCACCCCAGTCCGGCAATCGCATCAGCTCGGGAAGCCACCAGGCGATGAGCAGCAACACCGGGATTTGAAGCCAGACTGCCGGGAAAATCCGGAACAGTCGGCGGCTCCAGTAGTGCGACAGCGTTCTTGAATCGAGCGACTTGTCGACCAGCTTACCGCCGAGCAGATAACCGGAAAGCACGAAGAACAACGGCACGCCCAACCAGCCGAAGTGGATCGGTTTGAACGGCTGCCAGTGGAAACCGGCCCATTCGATGCCGCGGAACGCCAAGTTCAGGTCGGGAAAGAACGCGTTCCAGTGAAACATCAGCACGCCCATTGCTGCGATGCCCCGCAGGGCGTGCAGAGCGGGAACGAACGTCTGCGGCGCTTGGCGTTGCATCATCGGAATTGCGCGAAATCTCGGACGGACGGAGTTGAAAGTATGCACGAAGCCGCGCTGGTCGGCGTTCACCATGGGGCTTCAATGCGCCATCGAAAAACTCGCCTGACGACGGGCTTTTTTATCCCAGATTATTCAACTTGCAGACGGCAGAATCAGGCAGCTTTCCTGTTTGCATCAGCAGGATCGGTGCCGGCCAATTGACGCAGCACGTAGTGCAGGATGCCGCCGTGTCTGTAGTATTCGACTTCCTTGGGCGTGTCCAGGCGCACCCGCACCTTGAACTTGGTCTCCTCGCCGTTGCCGTCGGTCGCGATCACCGTGGCCTCCTTCGAATTGCCGATGTCCAGGTCCTCGATGGCGTATTCCTCGAAGCCGGTCAGGCCCAGGCTCTCGCGGGTATCGTCGCCGGTGAAGGTCAGCGGCAGCACACCCATGCCAACCAGGTTGGAACGGTGGATGCGCTCGAACGATTCGCAAATCACTGCCTTGACGCCCAAAAGCAGCGTGCCCTTGGCGGCCCAGTCGCGCGACGAGCCGGAACCGTACTCCTTGCCGGCAATCACGACCAGTGGCGTGCCCTTTTCCTGGTACTTCATTGCCGCATCGTAAATGGGCATGACTTCGCCGGAAGGTACGTGGGTGGTAAAGCCGCCCTCGGTGCCCTCGGCCATTTCGTTCTTGATGCGCACGTTGGCGAAAGTGCCGCGCATCATCACCTGATGGTTACCGCGGCGCGAGCCGTACGAGTTGAAATCCACCGGGGAGATCCCGTGTTCCTGCAGATACTTGCCGGCAGGCGAATCGGGCTTGATCGACCCGGCCGGGGAAATATGGTCGGTGGTGACCGAATCGCCCAGTCTGGCCAGGCAATGCGCGCCCTTGATATCGCCGATTTCGGGCAGATCCAGCGACATGCCTTCGAAATACGGCGGGTTCTGCACGTAGGTCGAATCGTCCGACCAGTCGAACATCTCGCCTGTGGGGGTGTCCATGGACTTCCAACGCTCGTCGCCCTCGAAAACGCTGGCGTAGTTGCTTTCGTACATTTTCGAGGTGACAGTGTCACGAATGAAGTCGTGCAGTTCATGCGCGTCCGGCCAGATATCGGCCAGAAAGACTTTTTCGCCGTTGGGGTCTTCACCCAGCGGCTCGTTGAGCAGATCGATATCCATGCGACCGGCGATGGCGTAGGCGACCACCAGTGGCGGCGAGGCCAGATAGTTGGTGCGCACTTCCGGGTGGATGCGGCCTTCGAAGTTGCGGTTGCCCGACAGCACCGAGCAGACCACCAGTTCGTGGTCGCGAATGGCCTTGTCGACAGGCTCGGGCAACGGGCCGGAGTTGCCGATGCAGGTTGTGCATCCGTAGCCGACGGTGTAAAAGCCCAGTGCCTCCAGGTCCTCGTCCAGGCCGGCCGACTCGAGGTAATCGGTCACCACCTTGGAACCCGGTGCCAGCGAGGTCTTGACCCAGGGCTTGACCGTCAGACCTTTTTCACGCGCGTTGCGCGCCAGCAGCCCGGCGCCCAGCATCACGGCCGGATTCGAGGTATTGGTGCATGAAGTGATCGCGGCGATCACGACGGCGCCGTCCTCGAGCACGAATGTCTGATCCTTATAGGTGACTTCGGCCACACCGGCCGTTTCGTGGCCGACCGCGTTGCCGCCGCCGCCTTCGTTGGCCAGCCGGTCTTCGCCGTTGCCGTAGCGATCGTTGGTCATCTCGGCGCAGACCTCGATGAACTTCTGCTTGGCGTTCGACAGTGCAATGCGATCCTGCGGACGCTTTGGTCCGGCCAGCGAAGGTTCGACATCGTCGAGATCCAGTTCGAGAATATCGGTGTATTCGGCATCGGCATCGCCGTCCTCGCGCCACATGCCCTGGGCCCTGGCATAGGCCTCGACCAGCGCCAGCCGCTCTTTGCTGCGGCCGGAAAGCTTCAGGTAGCGGATGGTTTCGTTGTCGATCGGGAAGATGGCGCAGGTCGAGCCGAACTCGGGCGACATGTTGCCGATGGTGGCCCGGTCGGCCAGCGGCAGTTGGCTGAGTCCGTCGCCGAAGAACTCGACGAACTTGCCGACCACGCCCTTGTTGCGCAGCATCTCGGTGACGGTCAGCACCAGGTCGGTGGCCGTGGCGCCTTCCTTGAGCTTGCCGTTGAGCTTGAAACCGATGACCTGCGGCAACAGCATCGAGATCGGCTGACCGAGCATGGCCGCCTCGGCTTCGATGCCGCCGACGCCCCAGCCGAGAATGCCCAGGCCATTGATCATGGTGGTGTGCGAGTCGGTGCCAACCAGCGTATCCGGCCAGGCCATCAGCTCGCCGTCGACTTCCTCGCCGAAGACCACCCGCGACAGGTGCTCCAGGTTGACCTGGTGGACGATGCCGGTATTCGGCGGGACCACCTTGAAATTCTCGAACGCACCCTGGCCCCAGCGCAGAAAGGCATAGCGTTCCTTGTTGCGTTCGAACTCAATACGGTTGTTCAGCTCCAACGCGTCCTCGGTGCCGTACTTGTCGACCTGCACCGAGTGGTCAATGACCAGTTCCGCCGGAGAAAGCGGATTGATCTTGCCGGGCAAGCCGCCCAGGTTCTTCATCGCGTCGCGCATCGCAGCCAGATCGACGATGGCGGGGACGCCGGTGAAATCCTGCAACACCACACGGGCAGGCGTAAACGCGATTTCCTGGCTGGGTTCGGCGTTGGGATCCCAGTTGGCGATCGCGGCGATGTCGTCGGCGGTTATGTTTTCGCCGTCTTCGTGGCGAAGCAGGTTTTCGGCGAGGATCTTGAGCGAGTAGGGGAGCCGGGAAATGTCGTACTGCTGGCCAAGTTTTTCCAGACTGTAAAAATTATAGGTCTTGCCATTTACGTCGAGTCTGTCACGACATTTGAGCTCGTCTCGCATGGAAATTCTCCAGGTTCAAAATTGGGTTCGGAGCTGCGCCCCGAAAACGGGCATTTTAGCATGCGGTGACAAACCCGCTGCCGCGCTCGGCCGGCCGCGGCAGGATCAGCCAGCCAGTTCGGCGGCAATGCGGAACATTTTTCCACGCTGGAACAGCAGCCGCCATGGCCGCCCGCCAAGCTGAAACCAGAGAAAACCTGCGCGCACCCCGGCCAACAGAATGGCGCGGATCAGCGATGCCTTTTCCTCCTGCTTCAGACAGGCCGGATCACCGTAAACCTGAATGCGTAGCGGCAGTGTGGAAATCTCCCTGCGGTAGACATCGGCCAACTGGGCGACCACGCTGGGATCCAACGAGTCGCCGGCCTCGTACCATGCCGATTCGACGAGGCCAAGCGAATGCTCCATGGCATCCTGGCGGGCCTTGTCCTTGCGCAACAGCATGGCCAGCCGAAGAAGCCCGCTGGCATAACCCATTGCCTGTTGCGAGTCGCTGCTGGCCTGGGTGGCCATTTCATTGGCCATGGTCAGGCCCAGCCGAACGCCGTTCAAGCCGCCGAATACAGCTTCGGTACTCTCCGGGTTCTTGACGAACAGGCTGTCAAGACTGTGGCGGGCCGATTGCTGGCTGCACTGGCCGCCGGCGGCGATCTGGCGGACCAGTTCGCCGGCCTGCAATACGCCGGCGAAAGCCAGCGTCTGTTCCTTGAGCGAGCGTGTCATGATGGTCGATTCATGCAGGGGTCTCCGGAATTCGGCAATCGCTGGATTCGATGATGCCGCCGCCCAGGCAGACCGCGCCGTCGTACAGCACCACCGACTGGCCGGGTGTTACCGCGCGCTGGGCAACATCGAATTCGAGTTCCATTGTGTCATCCTCCAGCGCTGTTATCGTCACCGCCTGGTCGGGCTGACGATAGCGCACCTTGGCTGCAAGCCGCCGGCCGGGTTCCGGCGCGACACCCGAAATCCAGGTCAGCCGGCCCGCGGCCAAGCGGGTGGAAAGCAGGTGGGGATCGGCCGGATCCTGCGTGACGTACAAACGGTTGTGCGTCAGGTCCTTGTGCACGACGAACCACGGCGCCTCGGGATACCCGCGCACGCCGCCGATGCCCAGACCCCGGCGCTGGCCCAGGGTGTAGTGCATCAGGCCGCGATGGCTGCCGATGACCCGGTTGTCGGTGGTCCTGATTTCGCCCGGTTGACCGGTCAGGTATCGGTCGATAAACCGGTCGAAATTGCGCTCGCCGATAAAACAGATGCCGGTGGAGTCCTTCTTCGCCGCGGTCGGCAGCTCCGCCTCGGCGGCCAGCGCACGCAAATCGTCCTTGTTCATCTCGCCGACCGGAAAGCACGCCCGGGACAACTGGTCCTGATCAAGCATGTACAGGAAATAACTCTGATCCTTGTTCCCGTCCTTGCCCTTGAGCAGCCGGTAACCGGCATCGGTCCGGTCGCTGCGCACGTAATGGCCGGTCGCCATGCGTCCGGCACCCAGGTCGCTGGCATGCTCCAGAAACACCTTGAACTTGATTTCGCGATTGCACAGCACATCGGGATTGGGCGTGCGGCCGGCTTCCAGCTCGGCCAGGAATTCGGCGAACACGTTTTCCCAGTACTCCGGGGCGAAGTTGCGCGCGTGGAAGGGAATGCCCAGCAGATCGGCCACCGCCCGCGCATCGTTCGCGTCGGCCTCGGCGCTGCAGGCGCCGTCGAGGTCGTCCTCTTCCCAGTTCTTCATGAACATGCCCGCAATATCGACCCCCTGCCGCTTGAGCAGCAGCGCGGTCACCGACGAATCCACCCCGCCGGACATGGCCACCATGGTCAGATCACTCATGCGGTCAGAAATGGGGCAGGACGGGGGCAATCGCAACCCTTAAAAATAGGGAACCGCAGATGAACGCAGATGGACGCAGATGAAATTCCAGATCAAAAGCCAAAGCCGGTCACGAAGGGCTCGAAGAAGGCACGAAGGGCACGAAGAAGGTACGAAGGACGCGAAGACAAGCGGCAGGACAGAAAAACAACCGTCATCTCGAAATCCAGATACATCCGCCACCCCTCGAAATCCAGATACATCCGCCACCCCGGAATCCAAATTCATCCGCCACCCCGGAATCCAAATTCATCCGTCATCCCGGAATCGCCGCAGGCGATATCCGGGATCTAAAGATGCATACTCCATATGCGCGTACGGCCAGTGCCACAAGATTCCGGATTACGCAGTGCGCACCCGGAATGACGGAAACCGGTTTTCCCTTCGTGTCCTTCGTGCCTTCTTCGTGCTCTTCGTGTCCCGCTTTTGGTTTACGGGTTTAAGGGTTTCAGGCAGCGGCCCCGATGTCGGGGTCGGGGAAGAGTTCCGGGGACATGAGTTCGATGAAGCGCCGTGCCTGGGGGGTGAGGTAGGTGCCCTTGCGGGTGACCACGCCGTAGGTGCGCTTGGGGAACCACCGGCTGACGTCGCGGGTGACCAGGCGGTCGCGGTCGGCGTCGTCCAGGCAGATGCTGGTGACGATCGAAATCCCCATGCCGCCGGCGACGTAACGCTTGATGACCTCCCAGCCGCCGACTTCCATGGTCACGCGAAACGGCAGCTTGTGTTTCTGGAAGACTCTGTCGATCAGGGTGTAGGTGGTCAGCCTGCGCGGCGGCAGAATCAGTCCGTACGGACTGATGTCGGCCAGCGTCAGGTTTCGGCGCCGCGCCAGCGGGTGATCGCGGTTGGCAATCAGCACCGGGCGAAAGCTGTAGATCGGCCGGTAGTGGATATCGTCGGGCACCTCGATCATCGATCCGACCGCGAAATCGACCTGGTCGGAACGCAGCATGCCCAGGCCGTCGGCACCGGTGACGTTGTGCAGGTGGACGAAGATGCCCGGATGCTTCTGACGGAATCGCTGCACCAGGCTGGGAAGCAGATGCAGAATGGTCGATTCGCCGGCCGCAATGCGCACTTCGCCCGAATCCAGTCGACCGAATGCGCGTGCGAATTCGTCGGGCAGAGCATCGAACCGGTCGACCAGCGGACGCCCCAGTTCCAGCAGGGTCTTGCCGGCCGGTGTCAAGTGCATTTTCGGCCCCTGGCGCTCGAACAACTGCTGGTCCAATTCCCGTTCCAGCGCTCGAATCTGCTGGCTGATCGACGGCTGGGAGAGATACAGCGCATCGGCTGCCGCCGAGACGCTGCCGAGCCGCGCAGTCTGGCAGAACGCCCGCAAGTGTTTGAGCAGGTTGCCTTTGTACATTTTGAACCACGCTCCCGTATTGAGTGGTCATTGGTTTCAGTCGGCCGGCCCCGTTTACGCTTTCGTAAATCGTGAATCGCAAATCGTAAATCAACCGCAAAAACTTGATTTCACGATGTTTTCCATTCACGATTCACCATTTACGATTTACGAAAATCACGACTGGCCCGCCTCCCGGGCAACATTGCAACGAGTCCGACTCGCCGCATTATTAGATAATCCAATATACAACATCCATTAATTTTATTTGTCAAATATAGCCCGGCTCGGTAGGGTGGTACGCATTCCCGACAAAACGCAGAGACGTACTTGATGACCCATGCCACTGATGCAGCGCCGGCGCGAATACTGACACCGGCGCCGGAACCGACCGAAGCGTTGTTGACGCCCGAGCTGTTGCAATTGCTCGGCGAACTGGGCGCACGCTTCCGGACGCCGGTCGATCGCCTGCTCGAAGCGCGCACCGGGGTGCAGCAGCGCCTGGACGCCGGAGAGTTGCCGGATTTCCCTGCCCAGACCCGCCAGATTCGCGAATCGGACTGGCAAGTCGCCGAGATTCCGGAGGATTTGCGCGACCGGCGGGTCGAAATCACCGGCCCGGTGGACCGCAAGATGATCATCAACGCGCTCAACAGCGATGCGCGCGTATTCATGGCCGATTTCGAGGACTCCAGCACGCCGAGCTGGGCCAACATGATGCACGGGCAGCAGAACTTGTCCGATGCGGTCCGCGGCACCATCGAATTTACCGGCGACAACGGCAAGCACTACAGCCTGGATGCGGATCCGGCAGTGCTGATCGCGCGTCCGCGCGGCTGGCATCTGGATGAAAAACATGTCGAAGCCGGCGGGTGCCCCATACCCGGCGGGTTGTTCGATGCGGCCACCTACGTATTCCACAATGCCAAGCCTCTTCAGGACGCCGGTTCCGGCCCCTACCTGTACCTGCCGAAACTCGAGAACCGGTTCGAAGCCGCGCTCTGGGAAGAGGCACTGTCGCTGATTGAACAGCGGCTCGGCCTGGAGCCGGGCACCATCAAGGTCACGGTGCTGATCGAAACCATCATGGCGGTATTCGAGATGGACGAGATTCTGCACGCGCTCAGATCGAGGATTGTTGGCCTGAATTGCGGAAGATGGGACTATATTTTCAGCTATATCAAGCGCTTCCGTAATCATCCTGACAAAGTGCTTCCGGATCGTGAGCAGGTCACCATGACCGCACCGTTTCTCAAGGCCTATTCGCAGTTGCTGATTCGCACCTGCCACAGGCGCGGGGCACTGGCCATGGGCGGCATGGCCGCGCAGATCCCGATCAGGAACGACGAGGCCGCCAACAAGGCCGCGCTGGACAAGGTCCGCGCCGACAAAAAGCGCGAGGCTTCCGAAGGTCACGACGGCACCTGGGTGGCGCACCCGGGCCTGATTCCGATCGCCATGGAAATTTTCGACGAGTACCTGCACGGGCCCAACCAGCTCGACAAGGCCCGGCGCGATGTCCAGGTCACTGCCGCCGACCTGATCGAGCCGGCGAGCGGTACGATTACCGAGCAGGGCGTGCGCGGCAACATCACGGTCGCCATCCGCTACCTGGCCGCCTGGCTGGCCGGGCAGGGCTGCGTGCCGATCAACAACCTGATGGAGGATGCCGCCACCGCCGAGATTTCGCGTGCCCAGTTGTGGCAGTGGATCCGCCACCCGGCCGGCCGGCTCGAAGACGGCCGCAATATCGATCTGGACCTGGTCCGCGGCTGGCTGCGCGAGGCGCTCGACCGGATCCGGGCCGAGATCGGCGACGAAGCCTTCGACAACGGCGCCTTCGAGCAGGCCGCCGAACTGCTGGACGCGGTTACCGCCAACGACGATTTTGTTGAATTCATCACCCTGCCGGCATATTCGAAGCTGGACCAAGTCTTGAGAACCGAGGAGCAACCCGCATGAACGAAAGTGCATACACCAGCGATATCATCAAGCTCGAACGCGAGTGGACCGACAATTCGCGCTGGAAGGGCGTCGAGCGCCCCTACGACGCCAACGAGGTGTTCCGCCTCAGGGGGTCCATCACGATCGAACACACGCTCGCGCGCATGGGCGCCGAGAAGCTCTGGCGCCTGATGCACGAGGAACCGTTCGTCAATGCCCTGGGCGCGCTGACCGGCAATCAGGCCATGCAGCAGGTCCGGGCCGGACTCAAGGCGATCTATCTTTCGGGCTGGCAGGTCGCGGCCGATGCCAACAACGCCGGCCAGATGTACCCCGACCAGTCGCTGTACCCGGTCAGCTCGGTGCCTGAGGTCGTGCGCCGGATCAACAACACGCTGCTGCGGGCCGATCAAATCCAGCACGCCGAAAGCGAGGGCGATATCGACTGGTTCGCGCCCATCGTGGCCGACGCCGAGGCCGGCTTCGGCGGCACGCTCAACGCGCACGAACTGATGAAGGACATGATCGCCGCCGGCGCGGCCGGGGTGCATTTCGAGGACCAGTTGGCCTCGGCCAAAAAGTGCGGCCACATGGGCGGCAAGGTACTGGTGCCGACCTCCGAGGCCGTAGCCAAGCTGGTTGCCGCACGCCTGGCGGCCGACATTGCCGATGTGTCGACGATTATTGTCGCCCGCACCGACGCCATGGGTGCCAGCCTGCTGACCGCCGATATTGATGCGCGCGACCGCGAATTTGCCACCGGCGAGCGCACCGTCGAGGGCTTCTACAGGGTCCGCCAGGGGCTGGAGCAGGCGATTTCACGCGGGCTGGCCTATGCCCCGTACGCCGACCTGCTGTGGTGCGAAACCTCCAAGCCCGATCTGGAGCAGGCGCGTCAGTTCTCCGAGGCCATTCGCGCCGAGTACCCGGACAAGATGCTGGCCTACAACTGCTCGCCATCGTTCAACTGGAAGAAGAACCTGTCGGCGACCGACATTGCCCGGTTCCAGCGCGAGCTGGGTGCCATGGGCTACAAATTCCAGTTCATTACATTGGCCGGCTTCCATTCGCTGAACTACTCGATGTTCGAGCTGGCGCGCGGCTACAAGGCCCGCCAGATGGAAGCCTATGTGGAGCTGCAGGAAGCGGAGTTCGCCGCCGAAAAGGACGGCTACACCGCCACCCGCCACCAGCGCGAGGTGGGCACCGGCTATTTCGACCAGCTGGCTCAGGCCGTCGCCGCGGGCAAGTCCTCGCTGAGCGCGCTGAGCGGGTCCACCGAGGAAGACCAGTTCCGCGAGTCGGCATGATCGGCTGACGTGCGGCGGCCTCCGCCGCACGTTACTAATGCAATCAGAAGTATTGCCACATTCAGGGCTCCGGACGGATTCGC
>JBBDSL010000027.1:53379-54469 GCA_040904965.1 Wenzhouxiangellaceae bacterium | reverse complement strand
TTTTCAGGCGCCTGTGAAAAGTAGGTCGCCTGCAAGCGCGCAGCGCGAGGCGAAACCGCTCTTGTATTTGAGTCTGGAAGACCGACCGCCACACTGCCCAGATGCTGTGCCGGATGCAGCGGGTCTTGGACGCAGCGGCCAGTTGCTATACTGACCGGGCACGTCAGAAAACAGACAAGGGGAGCGAATACCCATCGGATATTCATCCACACGCCTGACCCCGGCGCGGCGGCACGTGATCGACGCGCTGCTCGACCGGTTACTAGAATTGTCGCAGCCCGAACGCGACCAGCGCATGCGCGAGATCGCGCATAGCCACCCGCGCGTACACGCCTGGCTGGAACGCCTGGTAGAGGCGTCCGAGCACCCCACTTCATCCCTTCAAATCATGTTCCGACGCGCCGGTGACGCCGCCCTTTCGGACATGCGCCTCAGGGACAACGCACTCCCGCCGGGCACCCGTATCGGCGACTGGCGACTGGCCGATCCTGTGGGCGCCGGCGGGATGGGACTGGTGTACAGGGCCGAACGGGCCGACGGCACATTCGAAATGAGTGCCGCAATCAAGTTCATCCGCTCGCCCGACGACGCCCTGATGTCCGAGCGCCTGACGCTGGAGACTCAACTGCTGGCGCGTCTCGACCACCCCAATATCGCGCGGATACTCGACGGCGGCACGCTCCCCGACGGCCAGAACTACCTGGTCATGGAGTGGATCGAAGGCGAAGACCTCACCGAGTGCCGCGAGAAAGCCGGCGCGCTGCGCAATCGCTGCCTCGGATTGTTTGAAGAAATCGCCGAAGCCGTGTCGCACGCACACCAGCGCCAGGTGGTACACGGCGACATCAAGCCGGCCAATATCCGGATCGCCCGGGACGGCAGGCCCCGGCTGCTGGATTTCGGAGTGGCGCGTCTGACATCCGGCGATCTGCACGGCAGCGACCGGACCGAAGCCCTGACGCCCGCATTTTCAGCACCCGAGCAACTGGCTGGCGGCACCTCGTCGACCCGGAGCGATATCTACGCGCTCGGCGCGCTGCTGCGCTGGATGCTGACCGGCAACCCCGGCGGGCCGGACCGACCGGTCCGG
>JBBDSL010000027.1:0-53369 GCA_040904965.1 Wenzhouxiangellaceae bacterium | reverse complement strand
CCCCCCCCCCGCCGAGCTGAGCCCGCCACGGCAGGCGGCGCTGGCAGCGGTGATCAACAAGGCAATGGCCAGTGATCCGGAGCGGCGCTATCGCACCGTCCCGGAATTGATCGATGATATCCAGGCATTGATCGAGACCCGGCCGGTGGCCGCGGTTGCCAGCTCCACTCCGGCCAGGATCGGCCTGTGGGCACGCCGTCACCAGGTTGCAGCGGGTCTTTCAGGCCTGGTGCTTGCGGCCGTGCTCGCAGCCATCGCCGGAATCTCCTGGCAGGCGCGCATCGCCGCCGCCGAGCGCGACAGCGCGCGCTTCGAGGCAGAGCGTTCGACGATGTTGCGCGAACAGCTGGTCATGCTGTTTCGCGAAGTCGGCCAGAACAGTCCCGACCGAGAGCTTTCCACCAGGGAACTGTTGGCCGAAAGCGTCAAGGTTGCCGAGCGCCTGCACGCCAACGATCCCCAAATGCTGGTCTCGATCAAGGCGCTTCTGGGCGAAATCCATATCGCGATGAACGATTTCGCAAGTGCCGAAGCACTGCTGTCATCGTTCGTGAATCACAAACCCAATCTGGCATCCCCGCTGATGCAGGCGATCGTGCGCGCCGACCTGGCGCAGATCCGGGTGCGCCAGGGCGAATCAGAATCAGCCCTTGCCCTGACCGAAAACGCGCTCGAGATCCTGCGCCGCAGCCCGGCCCGGAACGCCGGGCGAATCGCCGACGTGATGCAGACTCGCGGCCAGGCCCTGCGCGGGCAGGGAAAATGGGCGGAATCGATCGCCGCGCTGCGCGAAGCCCTGCAACTGGCGCGCGCCGAACCCTACCCGTCGCGCCGACGCGCGACCGCCAGCAACAACCTGGCCACAACCCTGATCTACGCCGGCCGCAATGACCAGGCGCTGCCGCTGCTGCGCGAATCACTGGACAACTGGCGCGAACTCGGGCTGGAGGACGGTTCCAGCGCCCTGACCGTGATGGCCAACCTGGCCGGCTTGCTGAACCAGCGCGGCGAGCTCGCCGAGGCCGAGCCACTGTATCGCGAAGCCATCCGTCGTCGAACCGAGCGCTACGGCGAATCGGGCGCGCTGGCCGCAGTACACCTGAACCTGGGATTGCTGCTGGCAACCCGCCACCGGATACCGGAGGCGCGCGAGCATGTCGCGCGCGGCGTGGCGATGATGGAACGCTTCGAAGGCCGCGACAGCCTGAACTACCTGCGCGCACGCATGGCGAACGGGCGCGTCGAGCTGGCCGGGGGCAATCTGCAGCGCGCGCTCGACGAGCTCAACGCGGTCCGCGACCGTTTCGAGTCCAGCGTTGGACCGGACCACCTGTTCACGGCGATCGCGGAATTTCACGCAGCGCTGGCCGAAGCCAGGGCCACCCCAGGCACAAGCGACCGGCTGGATGACGCAGCCGCGTCGCTGGAAACGCAGCAGCCGGCTTCGACCCGCCACCTGGCCCAGGCGCTTTGCGAACTTGCGAAGTTGAGAATCGACACCGATCCGGCCGAAGCGGAGTCGCTGGCGCAACGCTGCCTGGATCTGCGGCGCGACGCGTTGGCGCTCAGCCCATGGCTGGTCAACGAGGCCCGGGCGATATTGCTTGCCGCGCGCATCGTCAACGGCGATCGCAGTGCGATTCCGGCCCTGCGGGATGCCCGAAAGGTGCTTGCCCGCGCGCTCGGCGCGGATCACCCGAAGCTGAAGTGGTGCGACCGCTGGCTGAGTTAACCCCAACACCGGAGTGGACCGGCGCTTAGTCAGGTCAGCCCCCGTTATTCACCACGCAAGGGTGGTGAATAAGGCGGGTCATTTAGAGGTTTCTGACGTGCTGCCCCAGGCGGGACTTGTGCCGGTCGGCCTTGTTGCGGTGCATGACCCCCTTGCTCACCGATCGGTCCAGGGCCGGCACCGCAGCCTTGTATGCGGCTTCGGCTTCAGCCTTGTCGCCCGCCTTGACGGCATTGACGACCTTCTTGATCATGGTGCGCACATACGAGCGCTGGCCCGCATTATGCTGTCGATTGCGCTCGGACTGGCGGGCGCGCTTGCGTGCTGATGGGCTATTGGCCACGAATTGCTCCTGAAACCTTTAATTGCAGTGGATGATGACAATCGATAATGATAAAAATCAAGCCGTATAGTATCGTTGCTTGCGGGCGTTTAGTCAAGGCGTTCGCGCGATTCGGCCCGCCTTGGATGCGCCCCGCCCAATGAGCCTGATGCGCTCCACGTTCTCGTTTTCCAGCATGACGCTGGTCTCGCGGATTCTCGGCCTGGTACGCGACGTCGTGCTCGCACGTTATTTCGGCGCCAGTGCGGCGACCGACGCGTTCTTCGTCGCATTCAAGATTCCCAATTTCCTGCGCCGGCTGTTCGCCGAAGGCTCGTTCTCGCTGGCCTTCGTGCCGGTGCTGGCCGAATACCGCGAGCGCGGCGACCAGGCTGAAATGAAGTCGCTGGTCGACGCCACGGCCGGCAGCCTGCTGGCCGTACTGCTTGCGCTGACCGGCATTGGAGTACTGGCCGCGCCCTGGGTAATCGTGCTATTCGCGCCGGGTTTCGCCGGCGATCTGGCCCAGCAGGGATTGGCCGCGGAAATGCTCCGGGTCACCTTTCCCTACCTGCTGTTCATCGCGCTGACCGCGCTGTCCGGCGGCATTCTCAATACGTTGGGAAAGTTCGCGCTGCCGGCGGTGACCCCCGCACTACTGAACATCTGCCTGATTACCGCGGCAGTGGTCTTCAGTGACAATTTCGCCGAACCCATCAAGGCGCTGGCCTGGGGTGTGCTCATCGCCGGGGTGCTGCAGCTAGCTGTCCAGCTGCCGGCGCTGGCGCGCCACGGTCTGCTGCCGAGGCCGCGGCCCGGTTTCGGCCATCCGGGCGTACGCCGGATCATGAAACTGATGATCCCGACGCTGTTCGGCTCCTCAGTCGCCCAGATCAACCTGCTGCTCGATGTTTTGATTGCCTCGCTGCTGATCGATGCCAGCATTTCATGGTTGTACTATGGCGATCGCTTGATGTCGTTCCCACTGGGACTGTTCGGCGTGGCGCTGTCGGTGGTGATCCTGCCGACGCTGGCGTCGCTGCACGCACGCGCCGATGGCGGGCAATTCCGCGGCACGATGGCGTGGGCCGTGCTGCTCGGACTGGTCATCGGCCTGCCCGCGGCGATCGGCCTCGCCGTGCTCGCAGGCCCCACCGCAACCACGCTGTTCCACTACGGCGAGTTCGCCGCGCGCGACGTGAACATGACCGCGCTGGCGCTCGGCGCCTACTGCATCGGCCTGCCGGCCTTCATCGGCGTGAAGATCCTGGCCCCGGCGTTCTATTCGCGCCAGGACACTCGCACCCCGGTACGCATCGCGATACTGGCGCTGGCGGCCAACATGGTCCTGAATATCGGGTTCGTGGCCGCGTTCACCTGGCAGCTTGCCGGCGAGCTATTCCTGGACGACCCGTGGGGCGCACTGGCACTGCATCCGGGCGCACACGCCGGCCTGGCGCTGGCCTCCAGCGCCGCGGCATGGCTGAATGCCGGCCTGCTGTGGAAGAACCTGGCCCGCCAGGGCATGGCGCCGGCGTTTCCGTGGCGCGACTTGGCCCGGATCGCATTCGCCGTACTGGTCATGGCGCTTGCGCTGCACTGGGCCATACCACCGACCGCCGACTGGCTGGAGATGGAGCTGGCCCCACGCGTGGCCAGGCTGGTCGCCGCGGTCGGCGCCGGCGCGCTGGTCTACGCCCTGGTGCTCGCCGCCCTCGGCCTCCGGCCCGCCAGCCTGATGCGCCCGCGCGTGCCCGAATGATTCATGGCCGAGGGGGTAGAATCCGGCGCTTGTGGGAATCGATCGCGAATCGAAAAAAGCATTCTTTGCCACGGATTTACGCGGATAAACGCGGATACAAACGAGAAAGAATGAACACAATTAAATGAATTTAACGAAATCTTCGACGAATTGCGAAAGCCCATGGTGTGGCCGGAATCTGGCTTTTCAGCGATTTACTTTTCGCGTTTATCTTCGCATTTATCCGTTTCAATCCGCGTTCATCCGCGTTCATCCGCGGCCGGAATCGCCTTTCGATTTTTCCACTGACGAAAGCTTTCGCCACGAGGGCCGGGCATGCAGCTGATTCGCCACCTGCCCGCCCGGCTGCCGGATTCGCGTCCACTGGCGCTGACGATCGGCAATTTCGATGGCCTGCATCTGGGCCATCAGGCGCTGCTGAATCAGGCTGTGGCCTGCGCGCCGGAATGCCGCCCGGCCCTGTTGTGCTTCGAGCCGTTGCCGCGCACCTTCTTTGCGCCGGATCATGCGGTACCGCGCATCATGAAGCTGCGCGACAAGGTCGATGTCGCCCGGGCAATGGGCGTCGAGGTCTTGGCGCAATTGCGCTTCGATCGTGCGTTTTCGCGGCTTTCGCCGGAACAGTTCGCGCGCGAGATCGTCGCCCAAGGCCTGAATGCCGGGCAGGTGGTGATCGGGCCCGACTTTCGCTTCGGCCACAAGGCTGCCGGCGACGCCGATTCCATGCGTGCGTTCGGCCGGCGATTCGGATTCGAAACGCGCGTCGTCGACAGCGTGTGCGAAGACACCGATTCCGGCCGGCGCGTCTCGTCCAGCCGACTTCGACAGGCCCTTGCCGACGGCGACCTGGACCAGGCCGAACGCCTGCTGGGCCGACCCTACGCGATTTCCGGTCGGGTGATCCGCGGCGAACGCCTGGGTCGCAAGCTGGGCTTCGCCACCGCCAACCTGCGGGTGGCCGAACCGCCGGCGTTTTCCGGCATCGCCGCGGTCCGAGTCGACGGCGCCGGTCTGTCGGGTCACCCCGGCATCGCCAGCCTGGGCCGCCGGCCCACTGTCGACGGACGCGACTGGCTGCTGGAAGCCCACCTGTTCGACTTCGAGGGAGACCTTTACGGCAGTCACCTTCGCGTGCAATTCGAGGGGTTCATTCGCCACGAGGAACATTTCGACTCACTGGAGGCCATGGTCGAGCGCATGCGCGACGACGCAGCGCAGGCAAATGCACTGCTGAATGGGCGACAATAGCGCCCTGTCATGCTGATCGGCCCGCAAAAAAGAACCCATGGATTACAAAGACACCATCAACCTGCCCAAGACCGACTTTCCGATGAAGGCGTCGCTGGCCCAGCGCGAGCCCGAATTTCTCCGGAAATGGTATGCCGACGACCTGTACGGAAAGATCCAGCAACAGACCCGGGAGCGACCGACATTCATCCTGCATGACGGCCCGCCGTATGCAAACGGCGATATCCATATCGGCCACGCACTCAACAAGATCCTCAAGGACTTCGTGGTGCGCTCGGCGCTGCTGTCGGGCTACCGCTCGCCCTACGTACCCGGCTGGGATTGTCACGGGTTACCGATCGAGCTGCAGGTTGAAAAGAAGGTCGGCAAGGTCGGCCACAAGGTCGACGCCCGTACCTTTCGTGCGAAATGCCGCGAATACGCCGGCAAGCAGATCGACCGCCAGCGCGAGGACTTCAAGCGCCTGGGCGGGTTGGCCGACTGGGACAACCCTTACGCCAGCCGCGATTTCAGCTTCGAGGCCGACATGCTGCGCGCGCTGGCGCAGATCGTCGAGCGCGGTCACCTCAAACGGGGCGTCAAGCCGGTGCACTGGTGCTTCGATTGCGGTTCGGCACTGGCCGAGGCCGAGATCGAGTATCAGGACAAGACCTCGACCGCGGTCGACGTGCTGTTCGAGGCGGTGGACCCGGCCGAGCTTGCGCGGAAGTTTGGCGCCGAAGCCTCCGACGCACCGTCCGGCGTCGTGATCTGGACCACCACCCCATGGACCATTCCGGCCAACCAGGCCGTTGCGCTGAACGCCGAACTGGACTACGACCTGCTGCAGGCCCGTCACGATGACCGCATCGTGCGCCTGGTCGTGGCCCATGAACTGGCCGCGCCGGTGGCCGATCGCTGCGGCCTGGAACAGGTCGAAACCCTGGGCACGGTCGCCGGCAGTGCGCTGGAGCAGCTGCGGCTCAGGCACCCGTTCAACGACTACGACGTGCCGGTAGTTCTGGGCGACCACGTGACCACCGAGACCGGGACCGGTGCGGTGCATACCGCGCCCGGCCACGGCCAGGAAGACTTCGACATCGGCCGGGTCTACGACCTGCCGGTGGTCAATCCGATTGACGGCAAGGGCGTGTTCCTGGAAGACACCCCGGAAGTCGGCGGCGAATTCGTCTGGAAGGCCAACGACCGGCTGGTCGACATTCTGCGTAAAAAGGGCGCCCTGTTGTGCGCCGAACCATTCGCACACAGCTATCCGCACTGCTGGCGCCACAAGACCCCGACCGCATTTCGCACCACGCCGCAGTGGTTCATCTCGATGGACCAGGCGCGTCTGCGCGTCGATGCGCTGGCGGCCATAGAACGCGTGCGCTGGGTGCCCGAATGGGGCAAGGCACGCATCCGCGGCATGATCGAGAACCGCCCGGACTGGTGCATCTCGCGCCAACGCACCTGGGGCGTGCCGCTGGGCCTGTTCATCGACCGCGAAACCCAGCAGCCGCACCCGGAGGCCACCGATATCCTGAAACGGTTCGCCGACCTTGTCGAGGGCGAGGGCGTGGACGGCTGGTACGCCGACGATATCGCCGCGCGCCTGGGTGTCGACGGCGAACGCTATGAGGCCGTCCCGGACATCCTCGATGTGTGGTTCGATTCGGGCGTCACCCACTACTGTGTGCTCGACCAGCGCGACGAGCTTGCGCGCCCGGCCGACGTGTATCTGGAAGGCTCCGATCAGCACCGCGGCTGGTTCCAGTCGTCGCTGCTGACCTCGGTGGCCATGCACGGCGAGGCGCCGTACAAGGCGGTGCTTACCCACGGCTTCACCGTCGATGCCGACGGCAAGAAAATGTCAAAATCGCAGGGCAACGTGATCGCCCCGCAGCAGATCATGAAGTCGCTGGGCGCCGACATTCTGCGCATGTGGGTCGCAGCGGCCGACTACCGCCAGGAAATGACCGTTTCCGACGAGATCCTCAAACGCGTGGCCGACGCCTACCGGCGCACCCGAAACACGGCGCGCTTTCTGCTCGGCAACCTGCACGATTTCGACCCGGCCGCCGACAGCCCGGCACTCGCCAACATGTTGCCGCTGGACCGCTACGCGCTGGACCTGGCCGCCCGGCTCAACGCCGAGGTTACCGACGCCTACGCCAATTACCGCTACTGGCAGGTCTACCAGCGCGTGCACCATTTCTGTTCCATCGACATGGGCGCGTTCTACCTCGACATCATCAAGGACCGGCTCTACACCCTGCCGGCCGCCCACCCGGCGCGGCGCTCGGCACAGACCGCGATGTTTCATATTCTCGAAGCGCTGGTGCGCTGGCTGGCGCCGATCTGCAGCTTTACCGCCGAGGAAATCTGGCAAGAGATGCCGGCCCGGAAGACCGACACCGTGATGCTGGCGACCTGGTACGCCAATCTGGCCGAGCTGGATGCCGATCAGCGCGCCCGGATCGAGCGCCTGCGCGCGGTACGCGACGTGGTCGGCCCCCGGCTTGAGATGCTTCGACGCGACAAGGCGATCGGCTCGTCGCTGGCCGCCGAGGTCACGCTGGAAGCCGACGGCATTGTGGCCGACGATCTGGCCGCACTGGCCGACGAACTGCGCTTTTTCCTGCTGACCTCCGAAGCCCGGCTGGGCAAGGTGGATTCGGCCGACGAAGCCGCCGAGATCGAAGGCTGCACGCTGCGCATCGCCGTCACGGCGACCGACCGGCCCAAGTGCGTCCGCTGCTGGCACCATCGCGAAGACATCGGCAGCGACCCGGCACACCCGGAGATCTGCGCGCGCTGCGTCGAGAATGTCGCTGGCGACGGCGAACGGCGCACCTGGGGCTGATGCACATGGACAGCGCCCATCCGAGAATGACGCTGCCACGCTTCGGCGCCTGGCTGCTGCTGGCATTGCTGATCGTGGCGCTGGACCTGTGGACCAAGCACCTGGCGGTCAGCAACCTGGAGCTGTATCGTCCGATTCCGGTCACCGACTGGATGAATCTGACCCTGGCCCACAACACCGGCGCCGCATTCAGCCTGCTGGCCGACAGCAGCGGCTGGCAGCGCTGGTTCTTCATCGCATTCGCCTCCGGCATCAGCATCTTCCTGCTAGTCTGGCTGTGGCGGCTGCCGTTGACCGCCCGCGCCCTGCCGGTGTCCCTGATGCTGTTGCTGGGTGGCGCCATCGGCAACCTGGCCGATCGCATCCGGCTGGGCTACGTCGTCGATTTCATCGATCTCCACTACAACAACTGGCACTGGCCGGCATTCAACGTTGCCGACTCGGCGATCGTGATCGGTGTCACGTTGATGCTGATAGAAAGCCTGTTGCCACCGCGCGCACCCCCCGGAAAATGAATTATTGCTGTCAATAAGCATTGTAATCGTGCGCTAAGTGCATGAAAATAGAGCACCGGGGGGATTGTCATAAGAGAAATAGAGAGGAGAATTTTCATGGCGACTACCCGCGACGAGCTTGAAGTCTTTCTGTGGGAGGGCAAGGACAAGCGCGGCAAGGTGCTCAAAGGCGAACGGTCGGCGCGCAACCAGACGCTGATCCGCGCCGAATTGCGCAAGCAGGGCATCACCCCGTCGCGCGTGCGCAAGAAACCGAAAGCGCTTTTCGGCAGTTCCGGCAAAGCGATCAAGCCGCGCGACATTGCAGTGTTCACCCGGCAACTGGCGACCATGCTGACCGCCGGCATCCCGCTGGTCCAGGCCTTCGGCATCATCGCCTCGGCCGCCGAAAATCCGCGTCTGCAAAAGCTGATCAACGATATCCGGATCAGCGTCGAATCGGGCGCCACGCTGTCGGAATCGCTGGCCAAGCACCCGGCGTATTTCGACGAGCTGTACGTCAACCTGGTCGAATCCGGCGAAAGCGCCGGGGTGCTCGACCAGGTACTCGACAGCATTGCGACGTACAAGGAGCGCATCGAATCGATCAAGGGCAAGATCAAAAAGGCAATGTTCTATCCGGCGACCGTTGTGGGCGTGGCCATTGGGGTCACCGTTCTCCTGCTGGTGGTCGTGATCCCGCAGTTCGAGAGCATCTTCCAGAGCTTCGGCGGCGATTTGCCGGCCTTCACCCGCCTGATCGTCAATATTTCGGAATCAATGCAGCAGGTCGGCTGGCTGTACGCCATCATCATCGTAGGCGCGATCATCGGCCTCCTTCAGTTGAAAAAGCGCAGCCGGGCATTCGCGCACTTTCTCGACCGGGCCAGCCTGAAGATTCCGATCATCGGATCGGTGCTGGAAAAATCCGCGCTGAGCCGGTTCGCGCGCACCCTGGCCACGACCTTCGCCGCCGGCGTCCCGCTGGTGGATGCGCTCAAGACGGTGGCCGGTGCGACCGGCAACGTGGTCTACGGCGAAGCCACGCTGCAGATTCGCGACGATGTCGCCACCGGGCACCAATTGCAGTTGTCGATGCAACAGACCGGGCTGTTTCCGCCCATGGTGGTGCAGATGACCGCGATCGGCGAAGAGGCCGGTTCGCTGGACGCCATGCTGCTCAAGGTGGCCGACTTCTACGAAGAGGAAGTCAACAACACCGTGGATGCGCTGTCGAGCCTGCTCGAACCGTTCATCATTATTTTGATCGGCGGCATCGTGGGCGCTATCGTGGTCGCCATGTACCTGCCGATCTTCAAGATGGCGGCTGTCATGTAGACGATGGAATATCTGGCTTCTCTCCATCCGGCCACGCTGTACACGCTGGTCGTCGTACTCGGTTTGCTCGTCGGCAGCTTTCTCAATGTGGTCATACTGCGGTTCCCGGCCGCGCTGATCCACGACTGGAAGTGCCAGTGCCGGGAGCTGCTGGGACTGGACGGCGAACCCGGAGCGGCGCCGGCCAATATCGCCAGCGGGCGTTCGCGCTGCCCCGCGTGCGAGCACTCGATTGCCTGGTACGACAACATTCCGGTCGTCAGCTGGCTGGTGCTGCGCGGCCGTTGCCGAAACTGTGCGGCCGCCATATCGGTGCGTTATCCGGTGATCGAGCTGGTCACCGCAATTCTTTCGGTCGTGGTCTTGTGGCGGCTCGGGCCGACCGGCGCCGGGCTTGCCGGGCTGGTATTGACCTGGGCACTGATCGCGGCGGCCGGCATCGACCTGGACCACAAGCTGCTGCCGGACCAGATCACGCTGCCGCTTCTGTGGCTGGGGCTGCTGCTGAACCTGTTCGGCACGTTCACCGATCTGCAATCGGCCGTCATCGGCGCGATCGCCGGTTACCTGGCGCTGTGGCTGGTATTTCATCTGTTCCGGCTGGTCACCGGCAAGGAAGGCATGGGCTACGGCGATTTCAAGCTGCTCGCGGCCATCGGCGGCTGGTTCGGCTGGCAGGTGCTGCCGACGGTGATACTCCTGGCCTCCGGCGTCGGCGCGGTGCTGGGCCTGGCATTGATTGCCCTGCGCCGGATGGGGCGCGAAGTACCGATTGCGTTCGGCCCGTTCCTCGCCGCCGCCGGCTGGCTGGTGCTGGTCGGCGGAGAGTCAATCATCGACTTCTGGCTGTTATTCTAGGAAATCGCCGCAAAGCTACTGCGCGTGCGCCTGGCGGCGTCCGGCGGTGCTCGAAATCCTCATGTACTGGTATGTACATTACGGTTTCTGCGCTCCGGCGGCCACCGCCAGCCACCCGCTCGCTACGCTTTGCGACGATTTCCTGAAATCTTATATGGAACACATGCCGCAATGACGAGAATGGTTGAGTGTATGTATCTGGGCCGCGAAGCCGAAGGGCTTACCCGCAAGCCGCTTCCGGGCGAGCTGGGCGAGCGGATCTACAATGAAATCTCGGCCGAGGCATGGAAGAAGTGGCTGGCGCACCAGACCATGCTGATCAACGAGAAACGACTGTCGCCGATCGACCCGGAACACCGCAAGTACCTTGAGCAGCAGGCCGAGGCCTTCCTGTTCGGCGGCGAAGTGGATGCGGCTGAAGGTTATGTGCCCCCGGAACAATGACCCCGGCAAGACATCGGACTCCGGTCGCGCCCCGGGGCTATCATCATTGCGATTGTCATAACAATCGTCATTACAATCATAATTCCTCCACGAAATGGATATTTGAAATTGATGCGCCCGACCAGGTTCCCCACCAGTACCGGCCTTGCCGCCCTTGCGCTGCTGACCAGCACTATGGCATACGCCGAGCTCCGGATTGTCGACAATCCGGCCGGTGCCGGAGCACTCGCGCCTTCGCTTGCTGAAATGCCCGACGACGCGGGCGTTGTCATGAGCTGGCTGGAAAAACACGGCGACGGGCATACGCTTAAGTTCAGCGTGTTCACCGAAGGCGTTTTTTCCGACCCCAGCGAAATCGCGCGTGGCCGGAACTGGTTCGCCAACTGGGCCGATACCCCGGGAATCCACGTTCGATCCGATGGCACCTGGCTGGCCCACTGGCTGGCCAAATCGGCCGATTCCACCTACGCCTACGATGTCCGTCTGGCCCACTCCACCGACATCGGCGCCAGCTGGAGCACACCGCAAACGCCGCACACCGACGACACCCCTACCGAACATGGGTTCGTCAGCTATTTTGCCGCCGGAGACGGCCGAACCGGCATGCTGTGGCTGGACGGCCGGCAAACCGTCACGGCCCAGGGCGATGGGCACGACCACGCCGGCTCCATGACGCTGCGCACCGCCACGATCGCGGCCGATGGTTCGGTCGGACCGGATCGTGCACTCGACGAGCGCGTCTGCGATTGCTGCCAGACCGCCAGCGCACGCACCGCGCTCGGTCCGATCGTCGCCTATCGCGATCGCAGCGAAGACGAGATCCGCGACATTGCGGTCGTTCGCCGCACCGCCGACGGCTGGACCGAACCCCGCCTGGTCCACGCCGACGGCTGGAAAATCGGCGGCTGCCCGGTCAACGGACCTTCGCTGATCGCGCGCGACCAGCAGGTCGTGGTCGCCTGGTTCACCATGGCCGATGGCATTGCGAGAGTGCGCTTCGCCATCTCCGACGATGCCGGCGCAAGCTTCGGCGAGCCGACCAGCCTGTCTCCCGATACGGCCCTGGGCCGTGTCCAGCTCGCCTGGGCGCCGGACGGCTTCATTTTGAGCTGGATGGAAGAGTCCGGCCGCGGCGCCCGCATGCGCCTGGCCAGATATTCGTTGGAAGGAACCCTGCTCGAGGACAAGGACCTGACCCAGCTCGACAGCGGCCGCGTCAGCGGCTTTCCGCAGATTGCCGTCATCGGCGGCGACCGGCTGCTGGTTGCCTGGACGGTCACGACCGCCGATGCCGACCGGGGAACGCGCACCCGCATCATGACCGGGATTGAGCAACTGGGCGCGGCGCAGGAATAACTGAAAATTCACCGATTCCGGGCCAAACTGGGTTGACTTTCCGGCCGGTTCGCGGTTAAATACCCGGCTTGCGCTTAGCGCCCTTTTGCGGCCCTGCGACGCAAGCGGAAAACCCTGGAGGCCAGGTAGCTCAGTCGGTAGAGCAGGGGACTGAAAATCCCCGTGTCGGCAGTTCGATTCTGTCCCTGGCCACCATTTTCCCAGCCTCACGATCACGACCTCGAAAGAAACTTTCCTTCGAACTGCCTATCGCGCTGACGCGCGGCAGCTAGATTGCTGGCCTAAAGGCCAGCGAGCTCCACTTGCGTTCCGGTTCTGTCCCTGGCCACCATTTTCCCAGCCTCACGATCACGACCTCGAAAGAAACTTTCCTTCGAACTGCCTATCGCGCTGACGCGCGGCAGCTAGATTGCTGGCCCAGCCCGTGCTCCAAAATAGTTCATGCGGCTACGGGCTGGATATGCTCCAGCACATCAGCCAGATGGCGGTTTTCCTCCCACAAGTCCACCGCACGCTGCATGTTCAACCAAACATCAGGAGTGGTATTCAGCAGCTTGGCCAGCTTCAGCGCCGTGGCCGGGGTGATGGGCTGCTCTTCGGCCAGAATGCGGTAAAAGCTCTGGCGGGACACGTGCAGCCGGCGGGCCATCTCGGAAACGGACAACCCGATCTCGGGCAGGATGTCTTCCCGCAACACTGCACCCGGGTGAGTCGGCCTTCTCTGAATTTCGCGGCTCATTAGTGATAATCCTCCAAGTCCACGTCAATCGCGTCCGAATCCTGCCAGCCGAAGGTCAGGCGCCAGTTTCCGGTAACCCGCACCGAATATCGAACGGGTCGGCCGCGTAGCCGGTGGAAATAAAAACCCGGCAGGTTCATGTCCCCGGGTGCGGCCGACGATTCCAGCACGTCCAGAAAAGCCGAAGAACCGTGCCTGCTGGTCGGGACTGACTTTCGCGCTGTTCCCGATTTCAAACAACCGGCGCAGCCCCTTATGCCGAAGTGATCGAATCACGCCTCATATTGTAACATAGCATGAGACAGTATGGCGGGATCCGTTCACACAGGCGGGTAGCGACCCTTGGTCGTTCCCCGGCTTTCCTCGGATGTGGGTATCCACTTTCATTATCCCGTATGGCTGATTATTGACAGTTATGCGGCAGCCTTCTCAAGGAACGGGTACTTGTAAATGAGAAACTCCAGATACTCGTCTGAGAGGGAGAGCGCCGCCCAGATCGCATGCCCATGATTATTGACACTTGCGATGGGTGCGCGAAGATCAAGAAGAAATCCGAAAGGGGTGAGATAGTCCTGCTGCTTAAAGATCGGTTCAGTCGATTTGAGCTCAATCCAATGCTGGCTCTCCTTCGCAACCAGGCTCTCCTCACCAAGGAGAAAGAGAAGCCGGCGGAGCGGAGAGCAGCGCGCGAAATAATCCTGGATCTCTTCGGTGAGTTCACCGAATTTCGGATCGTCGAACCCGGCATCTCGCGCCAGCCAATCATCGATTCTCATATGGAGAAGCTCGAAGCACTTTCGGAGTTCTACCCATTGGCGCACAAAGTCTCGAAGTCGGGATCGCCAGCGCAACCGAGCCGCGGCGAGAAACGCGAGCAGCGCGATGGTTGAAATTGCGAAGAGACCTGCGACGAGCAAGCGCACGGGTACCTCGATGATCGCGCCCTCGCGAAGAAGCTTCATGCCTGGCGCCCAGCCCATGGTGACACCGAGCGCCAATGCGAGAAGCGCTGCGAGAATCGCGACCCGAGTCACAATGGGCTGGCGGCGAAGGGCAGGCAAGGCCTCAGGGAAGAGCTTCTCGAGTTTGTCCAACATACCCTTTGCTGCGCCTACCGTCCGCACTCAGCCGCCAGCTCTTGCTCTGGCCCACTGAAGTGAAAGGTTATACGCATGTCTTTTCATAAATCCTGTGACCATCCTGCCAACTGTCGGGATCGTCAAACTCCCCACAGCAGACGAACCCTAGGTGGAGGAGCATGGAGATGCTAGCGCTGTTTTCTGGGTGAACATATCCCACTACCCTTTCATAGCCCAAATGGCCAAATGCTGTTACCGTAAGCGCATTGCATATCTCTCGCCCATAGCCCTGCCTCCAGAACTCCGGTAACAAGCGACAGTATACCTCAACACTCGATCGATCTGACTTTACCTCAAAGTAACCAGCTTGGCCAATGCACCTATGCGCAAGCTTTTCAACTACTGAAAGCGGCAAGTCAATCGATGGTTTCCTTCCTTTCAGTCTATCCCACCATTGGTCTGCGCTACGATCTACCGGCTGTTTCATGTACTTGGACGCATTTACATCGGTAAATAGGGACACCCAAGCATCCATGTCTTTTCGCGAGGGAGCTCGAACTAGAAGTCGCTCTGTTTCTATCGGGAGAGGCAATATGATCATCGCTCATGACGTATAACCGTGAGTGACCCGCGATGTAGCATGTGGGAGGACGTCACCAATTTCCTCCTAATTATGCATGCTTCCACATGGCAGGAATCATGCTTCCCTTATGTCCGGAAGCTGACGTAATGTTATAAATTTCGGTACGGGTTCGCATAGCTCCGCCTGCACCACGAGCCTCCAGTCCAATTTCTTTCAACCGGAAATATACGGCGAATTTCCTCGTGTTGCAAATTATCCCGCCCATTGGTCAGCCAGTCGTTCCGCTTGCTTGGGTACGTACTCCACTGCTTCTTCCTGACCCTCCGCGGGTACTTGTACCGCCGCAGCAGCGCTTTCACCTTACGCATGATCCGGGCCCGGGCGCTTTTTTTGCGCTGGGTCCAGTCGATGGTGACACTCTCGCGGATCTGGCGGGTGAGCTCGATGGCCAATTCCTTCAGCGCTTCGTCGGCCATGCCGGCGCGGAGTTCTTCTTCGTTCCACAAGAGTGCGCCGTAGAAGGCGAATTCCTCCTCGGTCAAACCCTCGGGCGGCCCGTCGTCTCGCATTTCCCGACGGATGCCGCGGGCGTCTGTTGAAGCGGTGAGGTTGTCGGCCAGGTCGTACTCCTGCGTGATCGTGCCGCGGTCCGGGCTGTTTTCTGCGATCTGGCGCGAGAGTTGGTCGAATTCGAAGGTGGTAGTGGCGTTGTTGGGCGCGACCACGCGGTTGAGCTGACTTCTGGCATCGTAGCCGAACTCGGTGAGGCCGCCGGCCGGGTCGGCTTCCTTGGCCAAGCGATCGATCGCGTCGTATTCCCTGACCGTTATCCGACCATTTGAGTCGATGAGTCCGGTCTGGTTGCCCTCGCCGTCGTAGGCGAAGCGGGTGACGGAATCTTCCGTGTCGCTGTGCGGGCTGCGGGTCTCCAGCAGGCGGTTCTGCTCGTCGTAGGCCTGTTCCTGGAGTGTGATGTCCTGGCCAGTCAGGCGATCCAGGGCGTCGTAGTTGTAGTGCTGGTCGCCGGGGTGCCGGTTCTGGCGGTGATGTTGCCGGCCGGATCGTTGGTATAGTTGCGCTCGTCGACGATGAGGCCCGCGCCGTCGACCAGGATCTGATGGGTCAGGCGGCGCTGGAGATCGTATTCGCGGCCTTCGACCAGCCCGTTGCCGAACGTTGCTGCAACGATCTGGCCGTCGGCTCGGTATTGGATATCGGTCAGAATCGGTTGCATCTGCCCTGCGACTTCGGCCCGGACTTCGGTGACCCGGCCGAGTATATCCCGGTCGTACTCCGCCCGTCGACCGGAGGGGTAGACGATGGCGGTGATTCGGTCTTCCAGGTCGTATTCGTAGCCGGTGATGTATTCAACACCGAGTTCCGTTCTCATGGTCCGGGTGATGTTGCCGAAGCCGTCGTATTCGTATTCCAGTGTTCCGGATTCATCGACGATCCGGCAAATGCGGCCGGTGCCGTTTTTGCAGGCGTCGTAGGTGTAAGTGATGTCCTCGCCGGGCTCCGGGAAAGTGACGGTCTTGAGGCGGTTGAGTGCGTCGTAGGCCATCTCCCGGCGGATGTCGCGCGCACGCCCCGTTGGGCCGTCGGGCGGCGGTACGGTGACGGTGAAGTCCTGATAGATCCGGAAGCGCCCGTCGGAGGCGGCCAACATCAGTTCGTGGTCGTCGACCTGGGCCAGCGACGGGGTGAACTCCAGCTCGCCGGTCAGCGAGCTCATGCGCATGCCGGGCGGCAGCGGGAGCGGCTCGACGAAGTAGTTGAGGTCGTCGCCGTCGGAGTCAGATGCGGCCAGTTGACAGCGGGGGTACGGTCGACCCCAACCGCTCAATGCACGAAACACGACGTGACCCCATGCAGTTCATGCAGTTAAAAAAATTCCGACCCGGCCATAATTGCGCATCCATGGCCGTCCAGATATATATGTCGGAAACATATCCTCGCCAGCCTATCCTCAAAAAATCCAAGTGTTCATAATTCCCTCCAAGTACCCACTTCCGGAGTCATGATTCGACCCGCATGTTACGTCGTGAAATCCACCAACGGACAATACCGAAAACCAGAAGGCACTCCAGAAGCACGGAGGCTAAAACCAGAGGGTACGAAAATACTATGCCCGCGAACGCGGGTTGAATTAGCTCCATACTATAAACGATACCGAAAGCTATGGCAGACGTTGCACCTATTACTATGAACTCAAACAGGCTCATAAGAATTATCGCTAGGGTGAATTTCCAAATTCCGCACCCGGCCTTAGTCAACTGCCAAGAAAACCACGCGTAGATTAATATCCGAGATACTACTGCGAACACATGTGCTGGAGTAATAAAAACCTCATTAAATATAAATGCCTTATGAATAATTTCCGACAGCATAAACAACCCCATAGCGCTCCATATAGCGACGGATATTGAGTCACGTACCATCACATGGATCCTCTCTACAATTTTGGCTCGAAGTTGAGCAGTGGGTGTTAATGCATACGGCTATGCTCAAAGCATCTGCGCTGCAACTTATGCAAGCTACGGGGGATTTAAATACCGCACAAATCGTACAAGATCGACCTCCCTGAGAGGCAGCCTGATTTATGCAGATGGAGAATTGAGGGTCATCGCATTTAAGGCATTTCTTAGGCGGTGGGGGCGGGCATAATGCTGGCACTGCACGACAAATACAGCCTTGCCCAAAGCAGAAATTCTCAAGCGACTCAAAGCCCGTCCTCCCGAATGGATCTATAAACCGCAGTGGGTTGACATTACCGTAATTGAATTGATTAATTCCACCTAACATTCCAATTGGATCACTCTGCGCATATCTCCCCAAACCCGGCAGATAATCCCGGAAGTGGTTGTAATGCTGTTCAGTTTCTCGATCGAAATACTGCCCAGGGAACCGCAAGTTAACTTCCATTACTTCGCTGGCTTCAAAATCCCCAAACGTCTCTCCTTCCCATCGCCAGACGATAGCCTGGGCGTCGCTGGTGCCGGCTCTCGGGGTGAGCAGATGGTCGGTGTGGAGGTAGGTAATCACACCGGTTGATTCGATTTGCGCAATCGGACGGTTGTTTAGCCAGAGATACTCCCTCGTCAGGTTGCCAGCATCATCGGATTCTGTCAGCAGGGAAATCCGGATGTCATAGTGAAACAACGTAATTCCGGACTGTAATTCCTTCCTCGTCCTCTGCCCCAACGCATTGTAGGTGTAGCTTGCCATCGTCTCGCCGTCTTCGATATACTCGGCGAAGCGGTTCGCCTGGTTGTAGATGAACTGGCGGCTTCGCGGGATGGATTGATCCGGTTCGCCAAGGAACTTGTCGATTTCGTTCAGGCGGTTGGTTTCGGGCTGGTAGCTGTAGAGTTCTTCCAGCAGGTCGCCGTCTTTTCTGCTCTGGCGGTTGTGGTTGGGCCCGTAGTCGTACTGCCAGGTCTTGCCGTCTGTCTGGATATCCTGGCCAGTCAGGCGGTCCAGGGCGTCGTAGTTGTAGTGCTGGTCGCCAGGGGTGCCGGTTCTGGCGGTGATGTTGCCGGCAGGGTCGTAGGTGTAATTGCGCTCATCGACGATCAGGCCGGCGCCATCGGCCAGGATCTGGTGGGTCAGGCGGCCTTGGAGGTCGTATTCGCGGCCTTCGATGAGGCCATTGCCAAACGTCGCGGCCGTGATCTGGCCGTCGGCGCGGTATTCGATGCTATTGAGGATCGGTTGCATTTGACCGGCTACCTCGGCCCGGACTTCGGTGACTCGGCCGAGTATATCGCGTTGATATTCGACGCGTCGATCGGAAGGATAGACGATCGCGGTGATTCGGTCTTCGAGGTCGTATTCGTAGTCGGTGATGTATTCAATGCCGAGTTCAGTTCTCGTGGTCCGCGTGATGTTGCCGAAGCCGTCGTATTCGTATTCCACGGTGCCGGACTCGTCGATGATTTTGCAGATACGGCCGGTCCCATTGAGGCAGGTGTCGTAGGTGTAGGTGATGTCCTCGCCAGGCTCCGGGAAAGTGACGGTTTTGAGCCGATTGAGGGGATCGTATTCCATTTCCCGGCGGATGCCTCTGGCGTCGGTCGAGGCGGTGAGGTTGTCGGCCAGGTCGTACTCCTGCCTGATCGTGCCGCGGTCCGGGCTGTTTTCTGCGGTCTGGCGCGAAAGTTGGTCGAAGTCGAACGTGGTGGTGGCGTTGTTGGGGGCGATCACGCGATCGAGCTGGCTTCTAGCGTCGTAGCCGAATTCGGTGAGACCGCCGGCCGGGTCGGCTTCCTTGATCAGGCGGTCGATGGCGTCATATTCCCTGACAGTGATCCGACCATTCGGGTCGATGAGGCCGGTCTGGTTGCCTTCGCCGTCGTAGGCGAAGCGGGTGACGGAATCTTCCGTGTCGCTGTGCGGGCTGCGGGTTTCCAGCAGGCGGTTCTGCTCGTCGTAGGCCTGTTCCTGAGGGTGACCAAGGTGCCGTCGGCCGCGCGGGTTTCTGTTCGGATCAGGTTTCCGGCGGTGTCGTATTCCATGACCACGCGCTGGCCGAGGTTGTCGGTGATCTCGATCAGACGGCCTTCGGCGTCGTAGGTGAAGCTTTGGACCGTACCCGTCGGGGTTGCGATTGTGGCCACTTCGCCGAACGGAGTGTATTCGAATGTGGTGGCGCGGGCGTTTTCCGGCGCGTCCGCGGGAGTTTCCGTTCTTGTTGCGACCAACCCCTGCTGGTTGTATTCCAGTACCGTTTCGAGTCCGTTGGGGTCCACTCGGCGGGTCATCAAGCCCTGGGCGTTGTATTCCATGACGGTTTCATGGCCCAGCGGGTTGACGATGCGGGTCAGGTTGCCTCTGGCGTCGCGTTCGAAGGTGGTAGTGTGGCCTCTCGGACCAGTGGCGGAGGTGACCTGGTCGAACTGGTCATAGGTCCAGCTCGTGGTCGCGCCGTTGGCCTGTTCGGTTTCGGTGAGGACATTTCCCCGGCTGTCGAACGTGCGGGTGACGACCGAGCCGTCGGGGCGCACTGTGCGGGTGGGATTGCTGTTTTCATCGCGGTCAGTTCTAGTCGTTCGGCCGACCGCATCAATCCGTTCGGTGATACGGCCTCGTTGATCGGTCTTGAAGCGGGTCAGGTTGCCGTTGCCGTCAAACAACAGCGCTTCAACGTTGTCCGTCAATACTGCTTGTGCAGGGTTTTCCTCGGTGCCGTTGCCGGTTTCCGGATCAATCAGCCCGACCTGGGCCGTGGCGCGACTGATCGGGTTGGAGCCGTCGGGCCGGAAGGCAGCTTCGAGTCGGCCGAACTGGTTGTACTGGTATTCGGTCGCGAACCCTCGCTGATCGGTGCGCGAGACGATGCGCCCTTTGGGGCCATCGTAGTTGAAGTCTTTCTCTCCGCCATCCGGTTCGACAATGCGCGTGAGGTTGCCGAATGCGTCGTGTTGGAATTCTGTTTCTCTTCCAGCGGGGTCGGTGATCGTCGCCAACCGGCCAGCGATATAGGTGAAGTTGGTTTCCAGCCCCACCGGGTCGGTGATCGTCGTCAGCCGGCCCAGCGCGTCGTAGTCATACGCGGTGTTGTTGCCGTTGCGGTCGGTTTCAGAAACCAGCAGGCCAGTCATATCAAAGGTCTTGACCCGGCCGTCGCTGAAACGCCGTTCGAAGCCGCCGGCGGTCATGACCAGTTCGGAGAATTCGCCGTCAGGTGAGGTGAACGCGCCGTTGTTGTGCCGGAAAATCGTGGCCTGGGAACGGCCGTCGATGATCATCGCGTCACCGGCGGCGCCAAAGAAGATCTGTTCCAGGCCGCGGATGTGCCAGCCGGACCCGAACGGGCTGTTGGCCAGGTTGATCACCGCAAGCTTGCCGCCGACCGTGGTGGTGCGCGAACCGAATCCGCCCGGTACCGAGCTGGTGACTTCCAGTTCGAAGTCGTAGACCTCGGTCGGGCAGCCGGTCGCGTCGAACTGGATCGCGCCCTGCGAGGTCTCGGCGGTGCCTTCCCACGAGAACTTCGGCGAGAAGTTTACGCCGCCGACGTTCAGCCGGGCCGAGCTGGTCGCCGGTCCGGAGATCGAAAAAAATGCGTTGCCCTGCTGCAAGCGCACGACCGGTTCGGCGTGCGCGGTGACGTGGTTGTAGCTCAGCGTCACGCCTCTGACCTGGCCCAGCGACTGGTAGGCCGGGGTGCTGTGGATGACGTTCAGGTTGCCGTCGCTCAGCCCGACCAGCGAACCGCATTTGGCATCGCACTGGTCCGGGTCGTCCGGCTCGTCACTCTCCGCTTCCGGCGGGGTAAAGGGAATTCCGTGCCACGAATTGGCCACCACAACCCCGCCGATGGAGTCCACGGTCTGGCCGTCGGCGCTGACTTCGGCGTCGCCGAATTTGACGAACTCGCCGGTGTCGTGGTCGAGGCCGAAGATTTCCATCCGGGTGCCGGGCACCAGGTTGTTGACGTTGGGGAAGCTGATCGGGATGGGTTCGTCGTAGACCACGCCGAACGGCTGCATGGCGACATAGACGGAAAAATCCAGTTCCGGCGGCAGCGGCTGCGGGCTGAGGTCGTTGTCGGGAATGTCGGTGATGTGAATTTCACCGGTGAACAGTTCTCCGGTTTCTTCCCAGCGCGCGGTGCCGGGCGGGATGGTCAGGGTGACTTCGGCAAAAGTCTCGCCGCCCTTTTCCACCGGCGCGGAGGTGATTAGGCTGGTTTTGTTCGGGTCAACCGGATCGGCGCTGGCGCTATCCAGCGGCAGCAGGATGATCGGGTCTTCGAGCAAGTTGTCGGCGCCGGCGATGACGTGGACTTCCTTGGGTACCGTGGCAAAGGTTTCTGCGGTGCCGGTGGCCGCGCCGTCGACCAGCAGACGCAGCGGGGTTTCCAGAACGCCGGGGCCGGCGAGTGCTTCCAGGTCCAGTTCGTCGAACTGGAAGTAACCGGCTTCGTCGCTGACGGTTTCGCGGGCAGCCTCGCCCATGCCCAGCACCAGCCGCACGCCGGGCAGACCGTCTTCCGGGCCGTTCTGGATCCGCCCCCGGAGCCCGGTTGGATCGTCGGGCGGCGGCACGGTGACGGTGAAGTCCTGGTAGACGCGAAAGCGGCCATCGGAAGCGGCCAGCATCAGTTCATGGTCGCCGACCTGGGCCAGCGACGGGGTGAACTCCAGCTCGCCGGTCAGCGAGCTCATGCGCATGCCTTGCGGTAGCGGCAACGGTTCGACGAAGTAGTTGAGGTCGTCGCCGTCAGGGTCGAGCGCGACTAGCTGGAACCGGGTGGTCCGCCCCAGCGGCGCGGTCAGACTGGCCGGGCTTTGCCATTCCGGTGGGCTGGTGCCGGGGGTGGCGGATATGGCTAGCGTAAAGCTTTGCTCGTCGCGCAGGTCGGTTTCATCGACCACCGCGACGGTGACCGGGTAGTCAGCCACATTGGCCGGCGTCCAAGCGACCCGGCCGGTTTCGGCGTCGATGCGCATCCCGACCGGACCCTGGGCGAGTTCGAAGCGTTCGATGTCGTCATCCGGATCCTCGGCGACGATCTGGTAGACCCAGGGCTGATCGACCGTGGCGCTGGTCGGCGGTTGCGAGGTGATTTGCGGGGGTTGTTCGACTTGTTCGTTGGGCCGCAGCACCCGTAACGTCCAGGCCTGGCGTGCCTCAGCGCCGGCTTCGTCGCGCACGACCAGTTCGACTTCATGTTCGCCGGGTGGCGCGGCAGGCCGCCATTCGACCAGGCCGGTGTCGGCGTCCACTCGCATCCGGCGGGGTGCAGTGGCCAGCGAGAAGGTCAGCGGCAAATCTTCTTCGCTGATGGCCTCGGCCTGGTATTCATAGCGTCTTCCAACCCGCACCGTGGCCGGCGGGGTCGATACGAATTCCGGTGGCTGGCCGGCTTCCGACCACACGCCACCTGCACCTCGCTTGTCCGCGACCGGATTTGTGGCCGTGAATGCGACCGGCTGCCGGAGCGCGTCGGGATGGCTGGCCGAATCGAGCATGGCCAGGGCCGGCGGTGTTTGTGACCGGCGATGGCTCTGCCACGAGGAGGGATGCGCGCTTGAAGGCTGCTGCCATGACGAAGGAATCGCGGTCGGATACCGCTCCCACAAGAGGGGCGGTGTGGCGGCCTGGAGGCCGCTCCTGCCTGCGGGGTCCTCGCCAAGGATTTCGCTGGAGGCCGATTGCACCGGGCCCCCGACTGCGAACAGCAGCGGCAGCAGGACTGCTGCCGATAGCCACCTGGCGGCATGGACGGTTGCTGTGATATGGAACAGTTTCATGTCGGTCCCTGCTGCTGCTTCATTCCCGGTTCGATCCCATGTGCCTGCTGCGCGGCCTTCAGCGAAGGAGGCTGCCCGGCACCTCCACTTCGCGGCCGGCCTCGGTGATCAGCACGGTCCGGCTGGCGCCGTCGATGCTGGCCAGCAACCGTATTTCGCGTACCGGTTCGCCATCGGTGATGTGCTGGAAGGCCATGTTCTGATCCTCCGGCACGGTGAAGCTCACGCTGGCCAGCAGCGTGCTCGGGCCATCCGGCACTTCGATCTGGGCCATGGCGCTGGAAGCCGCCTCGGTGCCGTCCAGGGCGTTGGTGATGACCGAGAAAGCCTGGCCGGTCGCAGGCGTCAGCGTGATCGTGGCGGTGTTGCCCAGCGGCACGTTGAACGCCTCGACAACGACCTCGACCGGGTTGGGGAAATCCTGCTCCAGCACGATGTCGGCGGTTCCACTGGGGACGGCCGGCGCATCGACGCCGCCGACGCTTGCGATGCGGATGGACGGCATGCCGGTCAGGAAGACCGGACC
This sequence comes from Wenzhouxiangellaceae bacterium, assembly GCA_040904965.1. Taxonomy (GTDB): domain Bacteria; phylum Pseudomonadota; class Gammaproteobacteria; order Xanthomonadales; family Wenzhouxiangellaceae. Next base: position 29,785 of record JBBDSL010000027.1, on the reverse strand, counting down.
GGGCTCGGCAAAGGAAAACTGCGGCGTGGTGCCGGCGCTGCGGTTCATCGTCTCGGCTTCGAAGCGGATGCGGCCGGCGCCGCCACCGCCACCGATTGAGGTGCTGGTACTGTAGCCTTGGCCGCCACGCGCGGTGATCGCGCCTTCTCCGGCAATGGTCGTGGCAATCATTCGGATTCCGCCGCCGGCACCACCGCCGCCGCCACCGCCGTGGCCGGCGCCGCTAAAGTCTCCTGAATTTCCGCCATTGGCGCGAATCGTGCCGTTGACCGTAAGCGTTCCGCTGACGGCAATCAGTAGCGCGCCGCCGCCGCCGCCACCACCCGAACCGGCAAACGACGCGCCGCCGGCGCCGCCACCGCCGCCGGAGCCGCCAATCAAGGGCAGCAGGCGCTCATTGCCGTAATCGGGGCCTCCCGCGACTTGATGCGACGTGAAGCAGTGGCTGCCGCGACCGGTCACTCCACTGGTGCCGAAACCACCACCGCCACCGGCACAACCAACCGTTCCGTTACTGCCCACTTGGCTCTCATTCGGAAACCCGCCCCCGGGCCCAATGCCCTGCCCGCCGGCAAATTCGCTGCTGCCCGGGCTGCCGCCTACGCCGCCATCGAAGCCGCCCGGGCCGCCGCGGCCCGGCAGCCCGTCATCGGCAATCACGCCGTCTCCGGCAGAGCCGATGGCGGGCGAGTTGCCGCCGCGGACATCAATCACGCCATCAATCAGCGCGTCTTCGGCGACCAGCATGCGCACCGGGGTGTTCAGCGCGTTGCGCTCGAAGCGCACGGTGACGCCGGCGGGCACGTTGACGCTGGTGAAATTGAACACGCCGTCATCCGGCAGCGGCAACACGGTGTCGACGGTGGGGTTGAACGCCCCGTCGGCACCGGTGGAGCCGCTTTCGAAGGCCTGGGCCGTCATGCTGACGGCCGCCAGCAGGGCGACGGACAGGTAAGTGATGCTTCGATGCGCTTTCATGGGTTTCTCCTCGCGGTGTCTTTCGATGCTCTCGAAATGGGTTACGGTTTCGTTGATCGCTAAATCTTGTGTTGCCGAACGGTTCATGCCGGCTCCAGCAAAGATGTTCATGATTCGGGTACTCATGGCTCGACCACGGTCAGGGTGTTGGCCGCGGTCGCGGTATCGCTGGATTCGCCGGCCGGACTCACCAGCTGGATCAGGCGCGGTCCCGGCTCGGCGTTTTCGCCAACGTCCAGATTGACGGTCAGCTCGGTGCCGGCCTCGTTGATGGTCAGATCGGTGCCCACCGCGATGCCCTGGTCGGGAACGACCCGTACCGCGCTGGCCTGCTGGAAGTTCAAGCCGCGGATCAGCAGCGGGAAGCGGCGATCCGGCAGCGTTACGATGGGCTCGATGGACTCGATCACCGGCGCCGCGCCGGCAACCTGCAACCGCGCGGCCTGCGGGTCGCCGAACGGCACCGGCGCCGAGCCGTCCGCAGTCGGTCGCGTCACGACCAGGCGGTGCAGAATGTCCGGCGCCTGTTCATCCACGGCGATGGGCAGACGAATGAAGGGCTGATCCTGTGCGTTTACTTCCACGCTTGCCGCGCCGGTGATGGCGATGCCATCGCCGTTTTCAATAGTCACTTCGACGTCCAGGCCCAGTTCCGCCCCGGGAATGACCAGTTCGCCGTCGAAACCGCGCGGCACGATCGCGGGCTCGATGCCGAACAGCACCGGGCCCCGTGCCACCCGGGTCCGCGAACCGGCCACCAGGTGCTCGATCTCGACTACCGGCGGCACGAACTCCCGTTCAATCCCGAGCAGCGGCGCGTAGGCATGACGTGGCACGAGCACCGGCTCTGTCTCGCGTTCCAGCCCCACCAGCGGCGAGACCAGCGGCGTGATCAGGCGCTCTTCCGGATCACCGACGTACAACTGGTGGCCGGGCGAAGCATCGGTGCTGCTCTCGCCGGCCGGGGTTTCGACCTGCACCACGCGCGGACCGGTCTCGGCGCCGGCAGCGGCCGCGACATCCAGCATGATCTGCCGGCCGTCGGCGGAGACTGAAATCGGGCCCAGTTGCAGATCGGTCTGTGGAATGATCCGCACCGCCTGGGTGTTTTCGAAATTGCGCCCGCTGATGGTCACGGTTTCGGCCGGCGCGCCGGGCAGGATCGCCACCGGTGAAACGCCTTCCACCACCGGCAGGGGTGAAACCACCTGCAATACCGCCAATTCGGGCGTCTGAATCGGCAACGCGCCATCGGCGGTCAGGACCTCCAGGCGATGCAGGATGCGGGGCGCATCGGCGTCCACCTCAATCTCGATTTCCAGCACGGTGTCGTCGCCCGATGGAACGCCCGCAAGCAGCCCGTCGCCGGGCTCGATGGCAATTCCGGTGACCCGGTCCAGCCCCTGTCCGCCAATCACCAGCCGCTTCATGCGGCCGGTTTCCAGCACGCGCGGCTCGACTTCGGTCACCAGCGCACCCTTGCCGATGCGCAGCGGCGCCGAAGCCAGGTGTGCGGACTCCGGAATTTCCGCGCTTCCGCGGAAGATCCGCAAATGCCGGGTGCCAAACAGCGGGAAGGTTTCCAGCGCCTCGCCGCGCAGTTCCAGCGTATTGGCCGGGGTCATTTCCTGCGCCGAACTGCCGGCAGCCGAGGTCACCTGGACCCGGCGCGAGCCGATTGCGGCACCGGCGGCGATGTGCACATCGGCAACAATCCGTTCCTGCGTGCCGGCGATATACACCGGTTCGTCGATGACAATTCCGTCGGGCGGATCGATCGCCAGGGTCGAGGTCGAACTGAAGTTGGTCCCGCGCACGGTCAGCTCGACGGTGCTGTCCGGGTTGGCGACAACCGGATCAATAGAATCGATGCGCGGCAGGTCGCCGCCCAGGTAGAAGCGGTCGGCCTTCGGTACCACCGGATGAACCCGCACACCCGCGGCTGTAGCTTCGACCCGCCTCAATCCAACCTCGGCATCGGGGTCGATCTGCAATTCGACCGCGACCGATTCGCCATCGGCCGCCGCGGCCAGGTCCAGCACCTCGATACCGTCCGGCGGCGTGATGGACACTTCATTCACGTCCACCAGCCCCGTGCCGATCAGGGTCAATGTCGCGCTGCCGGCATTGCGGTCAAGCACCTCGGGATTCAGCCCGGTCAGTGCGGCGCCGCGAACAATCCTGAGCGGCGCGGCCGCAACGTCGGCCGGCAACTCCGCGATCACCGGCTCGAACTCCCTTCGAACCTTCAGCAGACCGGCGATCGGGCCGAACTCGGTCAGCGCCACCGGCCGCAGTTTGCGAAGCCCCAACGGACGGGCAAAGAACTCCCAGTCGCCCGGTTCCAGTTCAGCCGCCTCGGCCACGATCACCCCGGTATCCAACAGCACCGCTCCCTCGGTGGAGATGCGCAGACGCGTGCTGCCCGTGCTGCCGCCGGTCAGCACCAGGCCCTCGGGAATGGAAACCTGCCCCTCGACAAGCTGAATCGTGTCGGTACCGGCACTGGCGATCGCCGGGTCATCGGTTCCGATTTCGAGCAGCCATGCGGCCGCGGCCGGCTCGGCCAGTGCCAGGTCCAGTTGCAGTTCTCCGCCCGGCGAGAGCACCGGCGGCAGCGGATCGACCAGCAGCCGCGGCAGGGCCGGCCGGACTTCGATGTCCACCGCCGCGGATCCTGCCGAACTGGAAAGTGTAATGGTGGCCAGGCCCGACTCGATATCCGCGCTTGCAGCCAGGGTCAACTCGACCGTGGCGTCCTCGGTCTCGACACCGGAGACCGTCAGCTCCGCTCGATCCAGCGAGACCGAAACGCCGGACAGATTGGCGCCCGTGATCGTGAACCGGCGCTCGTCCCCGGCAAAGACCCGGTCCGGTTCTATCGCGCTGATCTGGGGTGGGCCATCGACCGTCGCGACCTCGATGCCGATGATGTTGCCGGCCTCGTCGTAGGTGTAGCGTTCGATCTGGCGGGTTTGCGCCCCGGCATTCGCGGCGCAAAGCACGAGGATCATCACGACTGCCGCGAATTTCAGCCGCGACACGAAGCGGTGGCAGCACGCCCCCGTTGAGGATCTGGTTAGATTCCGCGGCCCGTAGCCGGCGCTATGACGCAATGTCTTGTCCCGGTTCTTGTACTTATAACGGGGCAGGACCGCAGCTCGAAGTTGCCAACACGACCTCTAAGGTTTGCTATCGCAAGCCAATGCGGCCGGATGGCCCCTGATCGCGGTGCACTCCCTTCACCACGCCGGGGCGTTTGTTATCAACCATTTGCCAACCGTACTGCCGTTGTCACCCGCCATCAAAGTCGTTGTGTGTCTTGATGCAATCCCCCTTTTTTGTGACCGGAGCCGCATCCCTTTTTTCAGGTTGGCATGAAATAGATCGCACAGTCAATGAGAATTCGAGGTAAATTCAGGCAAATTTTCGATTATGTTAGTGATGTGAATCACGGTTTCGATCCGTCGGCCACGCCGGGCCGACCTTGTATGTTGTTTACGAAACTGATTAGATTGCTTTCGATCATCGGGGAAGCCGTCCCGACCTACGCACCTCGCACATCGACGCTTCGGGGCGATATCCCGGCGTCAAACGGTCTCGGGGAGGCTCCAGTCCACCGGAGTCAGCCCCTGTTCTTCCAGCCAGCGATTCGCTTGCGAGAAGTGTTTGCAGCCGAAGAATCCGCGATGCGCCGACAGTGGCGACGGGTGCGGCGCGGTGAGTACCAGGTGGCGGCTGCGGTCGATGTTGGCGCCCTTGCGCTGGGCCTGCGACCCCCACAGCATGAACACGACCGGACGCTCGCCGCGATTGACGACCTCGACGACCCGGTCGGTGAACTGCTCCCAGCCCTTGCCCTGGTGCGCCCCGGCCCGACCGCGTTCTACCGTCAGCACGGCGTTGAGCAGCAGTACGCCGTTGTCGGCCCATTGCTGCAGGTAGCCGTGACGGGGAATTTGAAATCCGGTGTCGTCGTGCAACTCCTTGAAAATATTGACCAGCGAAGGCGGAACCCGGACACCGGGTCGGACCGAGAAACACAATCCGTGGGCCTGGCCGGGCCCGTGATACGGATCCTGCCCGAGGATCACCACCCGCAGCGCCGACGGCGGGGTCGAGTTCAGGGCGTTGAAGATCAGCCGGCCCGGCGGATAGATCTCGGCGCCGGCGGATTTCCGCTCGACCAGGAAGGCCTTGAGCGCACGCATGTGTGGCTGCTCGAATTCCGGTTGCAGCGCTTCGAGCCATTCCGGATGCAGATCGATGTTTGAACCCATCGCGCTCACCACCGTGCCGTCGAGGATGATTTGGCGCCCGCGCAGCTGCCATCGGGCCGGAACGGGACGAGAAAAAACCGGGCGTATAGCTTGGACATGTACTCAACCGCCTTCATGTAACCTGATGGGGTTGTCCATGCTACCCAACCGACCGGGTGTCGGTTGGGCCGCGTCAATCCGGAACGAACCGAATTCAAATTCAGGAAACCGCATGACCATTCAAACCGATGCCGTGATCGTCGGCGCCGGCCCGGTAGGGCTGTTCCAGGTGTTCGAGCTCGGCCTGCTGGGCCTGAAGGCCGATCTTGTCGATTCGCTGGCCCAGATCGGGGGCCAGTGCAGCGAGCTGTACCCGGAAAAACCGATCTATGATATTCCGGCCTGGCCCGTGATCGGCGCCCAGGAACTGGTCGACAAGCTGAGAGAACAGATTCGGCCGTTCGAGCCGGGCGTTCATCTGAACCAGGAGGTCACCGAGTTCGAGGCCCTGGACAACGGCCGCTTCCGGGTGCTCACGTCGAAGGGAACGGAGTTCGACGCCGGCAGCGTGATCATCGCCGCTGGGCTCGGCGCGTTCCAGCCGCGGCGGCTGCGCGCCAAGGGGCTGGACGATCTCAAGGCCACCAACGTGCACTACAAGGTCACCGAGCGCAAGCAGTTTGCCGGCAAGCGCCTGATCATCCTGGGCGGCGGCGACTCGGCGCTGGACTGGACACTGGACCTGGCCGGGATTGCCGACCACGTCACGCTGGTCCACCGGCGCAAGGAATATCGTGCTCAGCCCGCCTCCGTACAGCAGATGAAGCAGCTGGTCGAGGACGGCAAGGTCACCGAACACCAGGGAACCATCGGCGAAGCGGTAGGCGTTCCCGGCCGTATCGATGCACTGGAACTGACCACGCTGGAGCGCGAGAAAATTCACGTGGAGGGCGATGAGGTCCTGGTGTTCTGGGGCCTGGCGCCGAACCTCGGTCCGATCGCCGACTGGTCGCTGGAGATTGAAAAAAAGCAGATTCCGGTGGATACCGAAAAATTCCAGACGTCAATTCCCGGGGTGTTTGCAATTGGCGACATCAACACCTATCCGGGCAAGAAGAAGCTGATTCTGTCGGGATTCCACGAAGCCGCGCTGGCCGCATTCGGCGTTCAGAAACATCTCAATCCCGAGGCGCGCCAGTTTCTGCAATACACCACGACCAGCCCCGTCATGCACAAGCGGCTGGGCGTGGAGAAGAAAAAGGCCGACTGAATTGTCGGTTTTTTCCGCATTCAGCAACGCGCCGGTGCGCGGGACCGCCTGACGTGATCGGCTGGTTGCGCAGGCGCCGACTGGCCCGGCGCGCCGACGAATTGATGCCCGGGCAGAACGAATTCACCGCGATCTGCAATGCCACCCGCTGTCTTGCCTGCCTCGATCACGACGAACGCACTCGCCTGCGCCAGCTGACTGCCGAAATTCTCGCCAGCAAGGAATTCCATGGCGCCGGCGGTCTGGAGCCGGGCTGGGACCAGTGCCTGCCGGTGGCGATGCACGCAGCATTGCCGGTGCTCGAACTCGGTCTGGGTTGCTATCGACAGTTCCACACCTTCATCCTGTACGAAGACGAATTCGAGGCCGACTTCGAGGATGTCGACGAGGCCGGGGTTGTCCATCGCGGACGCGACCTGCGTGCAGGGGAAGCCTGGCACCGCGGACCGGTGGTGCTGTCGCTGGCCGACGTTGCTCAATCCGGGCGGGGCGGCGGGTACCACGTGGTGGTGCATGAACTGGCCCACCAGATCGATCAGCTTTCCGGTGAAGCGGACGGCGGGCCACCACTGCCGCACACGATCGACCCCGGCGACTGGGCCGCCACCTTCAGCGCTGCATTCGGCGAGCTGGAAACCCGGATCGAGGCCGGCGAAGAGCCCTGCATGGATCCGTACGCGGCCGAAAGCCCGGCGGAGTACTTTGCGGTGGCATCGGAATACTTCTTTGACTGTCCGAAACAACTGGCCGCCGCACAGCCCGGCGTGTACCGGTTGCTCAAGGCGCTATATCGTCAGGATCCGCTGGCGCGGAGCTGAGTCTGGAACCAAAATCCGCCAGCAGCGCCGCGGTAGCTCCCCAGATATGATGCTCGGGGTGCTCCAGCGTGACGATTTCAAACTCCCGCCCAGCGTAGCGAATACGATCCCGGCGATACCGGTCCGGATCCATGACGTGCACCAGCGGCACCGTGAATACCGCATCGACCTCGTTGTGGTCGGGCGTGAATGAAATTCCGGCATCCAGCAACGCGACCACCGCGGTCATCCGGTATCCGGTAATCGTGTCGTAGCGCCCGAGGAAGCCCAGCGGACGGACCCGGTGCTGTTCGATGCCGGCCTCTTCGTGCGCCTCACGCAATGCCGTTTGCACCACCGACTCGCCCGGGGCGTCGCGCCCGCCCCCGGGAAACGAAACCTGGCCGGCGTGGTGCGCGAGTTGACGCGAGCGCAGCGTCAGTACAATTCCGGGCTCGCGGCCGGCGGTCACGCCAACAAGCACAGCCGCCGGACGCGGACGCGTTACCGCTTCCGGGCAATAGCCGGCGACAGGCAGGTCCGAAATCGGACAGTCAAGGGGGAACAGCGGGGCCGAGAGGACGGCTTTCAGCGCTTCGCGCGAAAATCCGGCCACTTTGCGGGCACTTTCAATCGGCCGGCCCGCTAATCGAAGCGGCTTCCGGCACGTGCCGGAAGCCGTTGCATGATTTCACTGCGTCGTTCAGCCGAATACGACAGCCACTGACCGATCTCCTGCGCGGTTCGAAAACAGCCTACGCAGACACCGTGATCGTCAAGACGACAGATATCGATACACGGCGACTCGACCGGCTCGAGATTGGCAGCAAGCGAAGTCACTAGTTCGACGGGCCACCTTGCTGCTGGCCTTCTTCCGGCGCACCGATCTGGACAAGCTCGATATCGAATTTGAGCGCCTCGTTCGGGCCGATCAGTGGCGGATCGCCGCGCATGCCGAATGCAAGCTCGGCCGGCAGAAAGACTTGCCAGTAGGCCCCTTCGCGCATCAGCGGCAGTACTTCCTGCCATCCCTCCAGGACGCTGTCGATCTGGAATACGGCCGGCACCCCACGCGCGAACGAACTGTCGAACTCGCGGCCATCGGTCTTGGAACCGCGGTAGTGCACAGTCACGGTGTCGCTGAGACTGGGACGCGAGCCCTCGCCTTCCTCAATGACCCGGTACTGAACGCCGCTGGGCAACGTCACGATACCGTTCTTGGACTTGTTCTCGGCCAGGAACTCCTCGGACCGGGCCTTGTTCTCTTCGGCAAGCCGCTGAAACTCCTCCATGCGCTGCGCGCGCACCCGTTCGTTGAAGGCCGTAAGTACCTGCTGCATCTCCGCCGCCGGCACCTGCGGGTCACGACCCGCATTGGCATCGCGAATCGCGGTCACGATCGCCTCGACATCGACTTCCCACTGACTGGTCTCGGAACCGAACTCGTAGCCAATGGCATAACCCAGCTTGCCCTGATCGGACTCCAGGTCCTGCGCCAGGGCCGGCGAAACAAATGCCGCCAGTACCAGCGCATTAAATAACAACTTGAGCATAGAACCTCCGCTTGAAAAATAGTGCTTCGACGTAAACCGCGTATTGTACCCGACACTGTTGCAGAACGCCTTGGGTGCCGAGGTTGGACCCGCAAGCCCGTACTCAGTTCACACACGTTCGCGTTCCTTGTTGTTCCTTGTTGGTATTTTTTGCCTTTTTCATGGTTATTTTAGCCGTTTAGCTGAACATGAATCGGAGTAACACGTTGATTTTAAACAGTTCATGAATGTGGCACACAACTTGTAATACTTGGGCAAGCAACCCATCCGACAGCAAAGGAGAACACACATGGGCGTATTTTCGCGTCTTGGAGACATCATCAACGCCAACCTGAACGCCGCGCTCGAGAAGGCCGAGGACCCGGAAAAAATGATCCGGTTGATGATTCAGGAAATGGAAGACACGCTGGTCGAGATTCGCTCGGCGACGGCCAAGTGCCTGGCCGAGAAGAAAGAGCGCACGCGCCTGCTCAAGCGCCTGGAGCAGCAGAAGCTCGACTGGCAACACAAGGCCGAACTGGCGCTGGACAAGGGCCGCGACGACCTTGCGCGGGCCGCACTCGCGGAAAAGACCGCGCTGGGCGATCGTATCGGCCACCTTACCGAGGAACTCTCGCTGTATGACGATCAACTGACCAAGTACGACGACGATATATCCAGGTTGCAGGCCAAGCTCAACGATGCGCGCGCGCGACAACGCGCACTGGTCATGCGTCACCGGTCGGCCCAGCACCAGCTCAAGAGCCGCAAGCAAATCCACAACGACAAGATCGAAGAAATGCTGCACCGCTTCGACTCGGCCGAACGCCGAATCGACCACATCGAAGGTGAAGCCGAGGCGCTGGACATGGGCCGGAAGGCAAAATCGCTGGATGAGGAAATCGAGCAACTGCAGCGCGACGAGCGGGTTGAAGCGGAACTGGATGCGCTCAAGAGCAGCCGGGCCGGTAAGGAGTAACAACATATGTTCATGCCCATGTCCGAACTACTGTTCGTTCCGCTGGTCGTCTTTATCGTCATTGTCATGCCGATCTGGCTGATCCTGCACTACGCCACGCGCAACTCGGCCAGCAAGCGACTGACCAGCAAGGACGAATCGCTGCTGCAGGAGCTGCATGAAAACGCCAGGCGCATGGAAGATCGTATCCACAACCTCGAACGGATTCTCGATGCCGATGCGCCGGAATGGAGGAGCAAACCATGAAACGCGACCAATACGAAGACTACAGCCGCAATCGCCTGTATCGCAACCGCCGGCGCGGCCTGCTGGCCGGGGTCTGTGCCGGAATATCGGACTGGAGCGGATTCAACCTGACCGCGCTGCGGGTGGGTGTTGTTCTGCTGGCCATCCCGTTCACCGCCGTCATCGTGATCGGCTACCTGGCCCTGGCACTGCTGCTGCCGGTGGCACCCGTCGACATGTACGCCGACGAGGCCGATGAGCGATTCTGGCGCGAGACCCGCCGTGCACCGGTGGAGGGCGTTTCCACGCTGAATAACCGCTATCGACGGCTGGACGAGCGGCTGCAGCGCATGGAAGCCTGGTTGACATCGCGCGAATACCGGATACGCAACGAGATCGACAACTCGTGAAAACCGCCCCGACGATCACGGCCCTGGTTTTCGTCGGGGCCGCCTTGTCCGGTTGGCTGCTCGAGTTTATGACTGCAACCGGCGAGCCCGGCCACGCAAGCCTGCAGGAACTCATCGCCACACTGGCGGCCTGGCTCTCCGCCCGCTTCCGCGCTGTGGCGGAATGGATGCAAAAATGCGCATGACCGTGCCAGCATCCTGCATCCGGCATCTTATGCAACAGTTGGGTACACTTCGGCACACGCCCAAACCGGTTACACCCGCGCATGAAATTCGAAAACCTGCAGATCGACCGGGATCAACGCGTTGCAACGCTGATGATCGCCCGACCCGAGAAGCTCAATGCCCTGAACCAGCACACCATCAACGAACTGCTGCAAGCGTTTGACGCACTTTCTCAGGAATCGGAAATTCGCGCAATCGTGGTCACGGGGGCAGGCGAAAAAGCGTTTGTCGCCGGTGCTGATATTGCGGAAATCCGCGACCAGACCCCGTTGCAGGCCCATCACTTCTCACAGCGCGGGCAGCAGCTCATGCGGCGGATCGAAACCATGCCGGTACCGGTCATCGCCGCGATCAACGGGTTCGCCCTAGGCGGCGGCCTGGAGCTCGCGCTGGCATGCCACTTCCGTTACGCCTCGGAAAATGCCAGGCTGGGCCTGCCGGAAATCAAGCTGGGCATTATTCCGGGGTTCGGTGGCACGCAACGACTTCCGCGCCTGATCGGGCGCAGCCGGGCGCTTGAAATGATGCTGACCGGCGAGCCGGTGGATGCGCACGCCGCGCATCGCAACGGCATCGTGCTCGACGTCGTGCCTGTCGGCGAAGTTGTCGAACATGCCCAGGGCGTTGCACGGCGACTGGCTCAAGCGGCGCCCCGCGCGGCAAGCGCAATTCTGGAGGCGACCGATCGCGGGCTGGACATGCCGCTGTCCCAGGCGCTGGATTTCGAGACCGCCCGCTTTGCGCTTTGCTGTGCAACCGAGGACATGCGCGAAGGTACTTCAGCCTTTCTGGAAAAGCGCAAGCCGGACTTTATCGGGCGCTAAGCCCGCCTTATTCGCCATCCGTTCATAGCGAGACGTAGTCAGGCCCCGCGGATGGAGCGATGGTGAACAAGGCGGGCTAATGCCGGGCTAAGGCACGATGCGATCGCCGACCGGTTCGATGCCACCGGGCAGTTCAGGGTGCGGCGCCACGATGTAGCCGCTCTTGGACGCGAATCGCTGGCCCGGCGCCAATTGCATGTCTGGATACAAACCCGGGTTCGGACTCCCCTGGATCTGGTGTTCGAGCACTTCCAGCAGGTAGTCGCGGTGGTAGTGATCAAGCAGGTGGACAAACGAATCGCGGAACATCAGCATGGCGTAATAGGTGCGGTACTGAACGTCTTCGGCAGCATAATCCAGGCCCCGCGTATTCATCCAGGCACGCGCCCTGAAACGCTCCGGATAATACTGCTGCTTCAGCGCCCGGGGATAGCTGAACAGCGCATCGGCCTGAAGTTGTCGCAGTTGTTCGGCATCCAGCGAATCCAGCGCCCGCGAAGGCAGCAGCACCTTGTCGGCGCCAATCCGTTCCTTCCACTCGATCAGTTCCTTGGCATTCGGCTCGTCCTGCCAGACCACCAGTGTTTCAACGCCGCTCGGCAAGTCGGCGTCGCCGGCACGCTCGCGCCAGGTCGCAATTTCGATGGACTCGATCGCAGGCGCCCGAACATTCGTCTCCATCCGGCCTTTCAAGTGTTCAGCCGGTACCCGGCTGCGGAACTGATCCGGATCAAACAGCTGCACAACTTCCCTGTTTCCGCTGCGCAATAGCCAGTCCTGAATCAGCTCGGCTTCGAGCAGAAGCCCGGCATTGAAATACACCGAATAGCCGCCCAGCAGTCCGATCTCATGCGGCATGTCGGTAATCGGGAAAACCGCCGGCAATCCGTGCGCATCGCAGAAAGCGCCGACTTGTTCCCAAGGTCCTTCCACCTGCCCGCTGACCAGTGCAAAAACCGGCTTGCGCTCGTAATGTTTCTCGAGTTGTTCACGCCACGTCTGGGGTGGCCCGCTGATCTCCCAGACATTGAGACGGTACAGACGCGAATAGCGGGTATACAGGCTGGAACCATAGACCGAGTGGCCGGCCAACTGGGTATCGCCGCGCGTGCGCTTGTTGTACCACTCGACAAAACTCTGCAAAGTGCCCAGCATGGCCTCGCGTCGTTCGGCCGGCACATCACTGTGAACTACGGTGGCCAGTTCGACATATTCGGTGCCAACGCCGGGCGAGATCTCTGTCGAGAGCGTTCTCAGATACGCCTCCAGATTGGCCACATCCTGGTCCGACAGGTCATAGCGCGGCATCAACTGCTCGAGCTTCCGGCCGTTGGTATCGACGCCTTCGCGCAGTACCCGTCCCAGGGAATCGAACCCATACGACGGCCTGTCGTGGACCCGCCGGACCTGATGACGAAACTCGGCGGTCTGGGCCTGCATGAACAGTGCCCGGAACCGATCATCGCGTGATATCTGCCGGCCGGCGAACATGTACGGCGCGGTAATCGGCGGAATGTAGTAGCCGCCTTCGTAGGAGCCGAATCCGCTTCTGCGGTGACAGCGTACGCAGGCGGCGTAATCGCCGCTAAGTTCGACATCGCCGAAACCCTTGCCGACCAGGGGCGCGCCTGAGGCCAGAACACCTTGCTGATACAATTTTTCTCCGGCCTTGATATCGGCCTCGGGCTCGCCGTTGGCAATTGCCGGAATTGCAACCAGAAGCGCCAGCCCCAACCACATTGATCTACTCATTCAGAGCGCCTCGCTGGAAACACTGAAATTAAAAAAAATCGATCCGGGCCGCGCTGCATGGCTGCACCAGGACCAGGATCGAAATACGAATCTGCCTTTGCGCGGAGATACTCACTGCCTGCACAAGAACTCATCATCCGGCCTGAGTGTCCATCAGTTTTTGGTACTGCTCGATCAAAACCTCACTGCCGATCAACCCGTCTATGCGCATCCAGCTGTTGCGCTCGCTGCGAGAAATCAGCGTCACGGGCTGATGATTCATTTTATTGGAACCTTCGTACAAAGCCTCCATGCTGCGCAATACATTAAACACGTCTTCTTGATCTCCGGTCAGGAAACGTATCCGGGCGCCGGTTTTGAAACGTCGCGCATACTCACGCAGACGCTCGGGCGTATCGTGTTCCGGATCAACCGAGATCAACAAAATCTGGTAATCATCTCCAAGCGCGTCCAGTTGCGGTTCAGCGCGCGCCATGTTTGCCGTAATCATAGGACAAATCCCGGCGCAACTGGTGAAAATGAAGCTGATCACGGTACGTCCGCTGTTCGAAGTAATCCCGGGGAATTCTACCGCCTGTCCTTCGCTATCGACCAGGGTGACTTCCGGGAGCGCGTAGGAACGCTCGGTGACGATGAAGTTGCGCTGCTTTTGACCGGCCGACGCCCCCAGGGCGAAGACCATGACGCCTGCAAGTACGGCCGCTGCGGCAAGCCAAAACATCTTGGAAGTGAATTTGTTCGATTTCATCGAATCTGTCTTTTCCTGAATACGCATAATTGCCCCGCCATTCTAAATCAACCTGAAAATGACAAAATGCCGCCGGGCACGGGGCCCGGCGGCTTGCTGTGATCGCTCCCGATTCAGCAATTTAGTGGATCGACCACACCGCGACATCATGATGCAACGGGTCGAACTGGTACATGCGCAACCGTTGCGACGGCGTATGGTTCATATGGAACTCCAGCGGCAGCACACCCAGGGTGGAGCCGTTGATGTTCTGCACGCGCTGGAATTCGGGCAACACCGTAGGTGACTTGGTGAAATCCAGCCACTCCGGTGCGAGCGTGTAGTTGGCCTGCTTGCCCTTAACATTGGTGCTCATCACACGCTGTTCTCCGGAAAGGGCGAACTGCATCAACGAATCCACTGTCTTGACGCTGGCCGAACCTTCACCGGGGCTCGCCGGCGGCACGATCGCCGCACCGTTCAGCATGGGCCACCAGTGCGTACGCCCGAACGTGAACCAGGGTCCGGCGCCGCCGATATCGACTGTGCTGTGGAAGGTGTTTTCCCAGCCACGATTGCCGCCAAAGTCCACGAACATGTAGCCGTGCGGGAAGTAATCGCCGTTCATGACCTTGATGCGGACCTGGTCACCAGGCTTGTCGAAGTCAATGGTCTGCTCCCAATTGCCCTGGCCCTGCACCTGACCGTAGATGGTGTTGTTGAGGTAGACGATATTGACATCGAAGTCCTCGTCGAACTCGATCCCCGATGGCAGGCTGATCCGATCGCGCCAGTCGAAGAACGCTGCTTCCAGACTGTCTACCGACGAGGCATCGACCAGTTCCGGTGCATCGCGGAATTCGCGCAGCAAATTCCACATGCGCTTGGCCGGGGCCAGATCGCCGATCATGCCGATGGCTGCGAGCTTGGCTTCCTCGCTGGCCTGGGGATCTTCGCCAAAAATGAACTCCTCCCATTCAAGCAGGGTACGCGGACCGGCCGACTTCAGCACGTTCTCGGTGACCTGGACGCGCGGCGGGTGAATTCTCCAGCCCCAGTAGTAGGTCAGGTTGAAGAAACGGCCGGGTGCCATTTTCAGTTCGAACGTGGTGCGGGTGCCGTCTTCCATCGGGAAGAAGGTCATGTCCATGGCCACGTGCGGCACCGGGCGACCCACTTCTGCCGGGTCGTCGAAGTACATCTGGAACGGCGCGAAGTCTTCGTGTCCGTTGTTCAGCGTGTCGGCGTGAACAATCATCGTCCAGGGTACGTCCTGCACCTCGCTGGGATCCAGCAATGCCGTATCACCCATGATCCGACCATCGAACCATACCTGGTGCAACTCGACGACTCCGCCGATCTTGTTGCCCTGGTCGTCGAATACCGGCTCGACCTTCTTGACCTTGTTGGGTCCGTTGTAGTGCAGCAACGGCATGCCGGAATAGGCCCGGTCGATCGAATTGCCTTCGAGGATGTCGAGACCGAACTGGATATCGCTGGCCTGAGGGGTTTCCCCATCGGTTACCGCCTGGCGCAATGCCCCGATCAACGAGCGTAGATCGTCGCTTGGCGAGCGCGGGTCGATCGACGAGATGGTCGGCTCCGGATGGAGGTTGTACGGCTCGTCCGGGGTCGAGGGCAGCGTGCGCGGAACTTCCGCCCCGCTCATGCTGCGAATGTTCTCGTAGACCGTGGGGCACAGGTTCAGCGGCAGATTATCCTCGGCACTCGACGGGGGCAGGGCCGACGGGGGCGTGGTGACTACAAATACACCCTTGTCTTCATCAAACTCCATGGTCGAAAAGCCGGGACGGGGGCGCACGCCGGGGTGGCCCGGACAGGCGTCCGCAGCCGGTGCCTGCGGAAACGTCGGCTCGGAAGCGTCACTTCCGTCGTTGACATCCTCACATCCCGGTGGCGCCGCCATGCCCATCATGGCGAACATGATACAAACATGTTCCGGCGGGCCGGATTGTGAATGGGCCGGACTCGCCGCCAACATCAGCGCAAGCATCGCCCCGGAGAAACAGATCTTGATTTTGGTAATCATCATGGTACCTTCCTATTCAATTTGCTCCAAGGCACTCAGGACTGACCTGAGTGATCGCGATGATGGATGGCCGGACCGTCGACATCGAACCGCCGCGGGCCTGCACGACGCAATTCCGCGCCGGCCGTCGTGGTTCGAGGCATGACCGAGGCCACCCGCTGCATGGCGAAATCGATATCGGAAATTTCGGCCGACATCGTTCCCCAGAGACCCACTTGCGCATTGCCGTAGTGGATCAAGTCGGAATGCATGGCGCTGCGGAATCGTCCTTCGGTGCGGTACAGCCGGTAGCCCAGGGCAATCACGTCTTCCGGCGTGGTCGACAGGAACTTCCAGCCGGCCGGCGCGTTGAACGATTTTGCGAAATCAGCCAGCTTCTCCGGCGTGTCATTCTCGTCATAGCTGATCGAGAACGCATGCACGTCACGGCCGATGCGGTCGCCAAAGCCCTCGACCAGTCGCGCCATGTTGCGCGTGATCGGCAGGTTGGGCTCGCGCTTGATCGACATGAAGTTGATCACAACCACACGGTCGCGAACCAGGTCGTCATAGAAACGGAAGATCTCTCCGGTATGCGCGGTGACGCGAGTATCTGGAAAACCCTGGTTGCGTGCGCGATCGATAACGCGCGATGCGCGCTGCTGGATCATGCCGGTCGGCAGGCCGCCCAGCGCCAGTGCCGGCAGGCTTGCCGCAGCGGTCAGGGAAACCCCGGCCAGCAGCTTCCTGCGAGACTGGATGCGCAGCATTTCAGCTTCTGAGATGTTTGAATCTTTTGTGCTCATGATCAGTCTCCCTGTCCGGGCGGAACAATTCGCCACTGGATCATCATTTCGTGGTCTTCGTGCACCACGTTGTGACAATGCATTACGTGCGTACCGAAGAAGTCGCGCCAGCGGCCGAAGAACTTTACTTCCGTATTCGGACCGAGTTCGATGATGTCCTTGCGCGCACGCTTGAGGTCGCCGTCGGTGACCGGACGTCCGTTGATCTCGAGGATCTGGAACTCCTCGAAATGCGTATGAATCGGATGCGCCCAGGTGTTGCCGGCGTTGCGGATCGTCCAGATCTCGGCCGAACCCTGTTCGATGTTCGCATCGATCCGGTTGGCGTCCATGAGCTTGCCGTTGACCGTCCACAGGCCGTTGTCGTAATCGAACACCCAGGTCCGCTCGCGACGAACTTCGCTCATGTTGATGTCGGGCAGCTCGCGCATGAAGTCGGGGATACGGCTCGGGTCTTCGGCCTGTGCCGGAACCACGTCGAAGCGCATTGCCAGCTCGCCTTCGTCCAGCATCTTGCCGGTCGGAGCGGCGCCGTCGCGACGCATGTCCATGCGATTGACCAGGTAAACCTTGTCGCCGGGCTCGAATGCGGAGAAGTCGACGACCACGTCATAACGATTGGCCACCCAGACCTCGACGTTCTCGGCCTCGATCGGCTCGGGCAGCAGGTTGCCATCGTTGCTGACGATGTAGAATTTCAGCCCCGGGTGATTCTCGACGACGGTGCCGTCGGCGCGCTCCAGGCGCAGCCAGAAATCATAGAAGCGCGACGGTCCGCCGTTGAGCAGGCGGAAACGGTACTTGCGCGCCTCGACTTCCAGGAACGGCTGAATGATGCGGTTGACCGTAATCTTGTCGCCCAGCATACCGAACAGCGTGATGTTGTCCGTGCCGCGATAAATCGTCGAGGGCGAGGAGTCGTCCGGGCTCTTCTCGGTAACCCCCGGCAGCTCGCCTGCGGCGAAGAAATCGAAGATCGCCTGGCCGTCCTGGCTGAACTGCACATCGTGGAAAATCAGCGGGATGTCGTATTCGCCGCTGGGCAAGCGGAAGGCATTCGGGTTCGGATCGTTTTCGTTGTTCGAATCGAGATCGTCGAACAACAGGTAGAAACCGGAAAGACCCGCGTACACGTTCGGCGCCGTGAAATCGAGCCGGTGGTCGTGATACCACAGGGTATTCATGATCTCGCGGTTATCGAAACCGGCCGGGAAATTGGCGTAGTGATGATCCCAGAATTCGCCCGGGTTCATGAAGTCGGTGGGGATGCCGTCCGATTCCGACGCCGTATGCCCGTTGTGCAGATGCATGGTGGTCGACGGCAGCGCGAACGGCACCTTGCCCTTGCCGATATCCGGCAACCGGTTGATGCGCCGCACAAAGACCGGCTCACCATAATGGGCATGATACGTCGGGCCCGGAATCGCGCCGTTCATCGTATAGGACCATGAGCCATCGGCGTACGGTGCATCGCTGTGGTAGCGCCAGCGGCGCTCCTGGAGGACTTCCCGGTAGTACTTGACCGGCGGAAAATCGAGAAAGCGCTGGTGGCGGCGCGAATCCGGGTTCGGATTCAGCGACGCGGGGGGTACGGGACTTGCGACCGGCATCCGGTACAGCGGATCCTTAAACGGTGTTGCAGGCGGGCTCGGGCGTTCGAATATCGAGGGTGTGAAACCCTGCGGAAAAACGAGACCGCTTTGCGGTACCGCGCCGCGGGCCATGGCACCGGATGAGGCCATTCCCAGACCACCGGCAACCGCACCCAATTTGAGTATATCTCTGCGTTTCGGCATTTGTTGCTCCCTAGCTAATAAAGCCGTAATTGGCTTGACTAAGTGGATCGATCGTTACGCGATTCAGCGAGTAACGGTGCGCCCTCTTGACTGCTCGCGTAGTTCCAGTCTAGGTATGTGAAATGCTGAAAAGGAAGGTCAATTTTGTGAAATTATGATGATTTCTATGAATTTTCGGGATGTTTTTGATGATTTCCGGCCTAACACAGCCGATACGGGCATTCATTCCGTCAAATTGCGTGAAATGTGTGACGGTGATTGAGGGCGGCGTGATTGCAACCGGGCGTTCCGATTCGGATCTCCGATTTACCCGATATGCCAACTTCAGCGCGGGGATACGTGCTCGATACCCGGCTTGCCGGCGTACTTTTTCTCGCCGGCCCGGATCCAGGCGTCGACTCGATTCGATTGTGGGGGTAGCGGGCAGGTCGTGTACGCATTGAAAGCGCACGGCGGGTTGTAGGCCTGATTGAAATCCAGGATGACGCTGTTGTCGCGCGGCAGCCGGGCGTAGAGGAATCGCCCGAGTCCGTAGGTTTCGCGACCCGACGTTCGATCCGCAAAGATGACGAACAGCTTGTCGTCCTCGAGCACGGCTTCCAGCGTAATCGTCTTGCCCTGGTGGGTAAAACGCAACGTGCCCGGATTCGGCTCCTCGATCACCTGGCCCATCACATTGGCCACCGGCATTGTGGTGCCGTCCGGATGCGGAATGAATTCAGCCTCGATCCGCCAGTCCGGGTCCAGCGGATAATAGTCCAGCCCGGCAAATCCGGTACGCGTGGCGGCCTGCGGATCGCGGATGCGCAACGCCGTTCTTCCACCCGGTGACACAAGATGCATGCGGATTCCGGCGGCTTCGACCTGGGTGGGAGCTTCATCGCCGCGGCCTTGCGTCATCCGCGCGGTAGCAGATTGTTCGCCGTCAATGGTGACCGCAGCGCCTTCGGCGGCAGCGAAATACACCTCCCCATCGGCGGCAACACGAACCGTGCCCCAGCGCCGCGGACCGCCTGAAACCACGACGTCGTTGTCCGGCGATTTGCCCACGGTAATCGTGCTGTCGGGTTCCAGCGTTACGAATCCAACCAGGCTCAGCCAGCCGTGCGGCTCGGTCAGCCGGTCCAGGCGACGCTCGCGCCAGTCCATGTTCAACTGCTCGAATTCCCCGGTCGAAAGTTCGGCGCCTGACCGCATCGCTGTATCGTCACGCTGGCCGCAGGCGGTCACAAGAACCACCGCAGGCAACATCAGCCACATCAGACAGCGCCTGCCCCGCATGCTGATCGGGGCATGCCGTCGCGCCCACGCCGCGTTGTTCACAACCGCATCAAGCACGGCCATATACATCCTCCAGCCGTTCGATATCGTCTTCGCCGAAATAGCTGCCGGTCTGGACTTCGATAATGTGCACGCTGTCCGGACCGACATTCTCAAGGCGATGCAGGGACCCGGCCGGAATCTCGACGGTCTGGTTGGCGCCCAGATCGAACTGTTGGTCGCCGACCCGGACCCGTGCAGTGCCGGAGACCACGGTCCAGTGTTCGCTGCGGTGTTCATGGCGCTGCAGCGACAGAATACCGCCGGCCCGTACTGTCAGCCGCTTGACCTTGCAGTCTTCGGCATCCTCGAGCACCGTGTAGCTGCCCCAGGGGCGGTGCACCGTCTGGTGAAACACCGCCGAATCGTGTTCTCGCCGGGTCAATTCCTCGACCACGGCCTTGACCTCCTGTGCCCGGCCCCGGCGCGCCACCAGGACCGCGTCACCGGTATCTACGATCACCAGATCGTCCACGCCCACGGCGGCCACCAGCCGCTGGTCGCTCTGGACGAAGGTGTTTTTCGAATCCACCAACACCGCGTGACCCTGGATCTGGTTGCCCGCACCATCGGTCTCGTAGAGTTCGCTGATCGCCTGCCAGGACCCGATATCGCTCCAGCCGCAAGCCACCGGCACCACGGCGCGGCGCGGCGCGCGCTCCATGACCGCGTAATCGATGGACTCGCTGCGAACCGCGGCGAATCGCGATGGTTCGAGCTCGACAGGTTCCCGCTCCAGGTCCGTCTCGGCCCAGGTCGCCTCGACCCCGGCCAGGATGTCGGGGGCCTGATCGGCAAGTGCGTCCAGGACGGCCCCGGCGGTAAAACAAAACATTCCGGCATTCCAAAGGTACTGCCGGCTTTCGAAGTAGCGCTGTGCCGTTTCGGCGTCCGGCTTTTCGACGAAGGCCTCGATGCGCGCACCTTCATGGGCCAGCTTTTCGCCGGCCCGAATATAGCCGAAACCGGTCTCTGCGTGCGTCGGTTGCACCCCCAGGCACACCAGCCAGCCTTCGGCCGCCAGAGCGTCGGCGCGCTTGACCGCCTGGGCGAACGCTTCCAGGTCACGCACCAGGTGATCGGCCGGCAGCACCAGCAGCCGTGCATCCGCGCCGAACCGGTCACGCACCCAGAGCGCGGCGGCAGCAATCGCCGCGGCGGTGTTGCGGCCTTCCGGCTCCAGCACGAAACTCGAACTGGCCTCGGGTGCAACGTCGCTGTAGATGTCGCGGGTAAAGAAGAAGTAATCACGCGCGGTAATCGTCAACACGTTGTCGTGATCGATCACGCCCAGCGCCCGTCTGAGCGTGCTGCCGGCCAGCGTCTGGCCGTCTGCCAGGCGCATGAACGGCTTGGGGTGCGCCTTGCGCGACACCGGCCACAGGCGCGTGCCGGCACCCCCGGACAGGATGACCGGAATCAGCATACCGACGCCTTCCAGAATTCCAGGCACGCGTCCAGACCCTGTGCCACCGAAGGCAGTTCGGTTCCGGTGAATTCCTCGTAACGGCTGCAATCGAGCACCGACCACACCGGGCGCTTGGCCTTCTGCGGCCAGTTGGCACTTTCGATGCGCTCCACCGGCACCGCCTGCTCCAGGGCGCCGATGGCGACCGCGTGTTCGACCGCACGCTGGCCGAATTCATGCCAGGACATCCGGCCCTTTCCGGCAACATGGAACAGGCTGCAACCCTCGGGCAGACGGTCACGCTGCCCGATCAACTTAACCGCGGCATCGGCCAGATGGCCGGCCCAGGTCGGCGATCCGAACTGGTCGGAAACAATCTTCAACGGCTGACCCTGGGCGGCCCGCGTCAGGATGGCCGAGAGAAAATTGCCCGGGAAATGGCTGTACAGCCAGGCCGTTCGAACAATCAACGCCTGGGCGCCGGTTGCCGCGATGGCCTGTTCGCCTCCAAGCTTGGTCTGGCCGTATACGTTTCCCGGAGCCGGCTCGTCGCGTTCGTTCCACGGACGCTGGCTACGGCCCGAGAATACATAGTCGGTCGAAAAGTGCAGCAGCAATGCATTGTTGCCGGCGCACCACTCGCCCACCCAGCCGGGCATGTCGCGGTTAAGCCTGGCAGCCAGCGCGGGTTGGTCCTCGGCCTGGTCGACCGCGGTCCACGCGGCCGGGTTGACGACGATATCGGGGTTTACCCGGTGCAGGGTTCTTTCCAGCAGGCGCCGGTCGGACAGGTCGCACTGGAAATCGCCGTCGCGATGGTCGGTACGGATCACCTCGCCCAGCGGGGCCAGGCGCGGCGCAAGATGGCGGCCCAGCTGGCCGCCGCAACCGGTCAACAGGATTCGCATGTGGGCAAACGCTCCTTGGCAATCTGGTCAATTCCCGGTGCCGCCGCATCCTTCGCCGACAGTGCGGAAGGCTTGTGCGGCCAGCCTACGCCGATTCGCGCATCGTCCCAGGCGATACACGCATCATAATCGGCATGGTACGGCCGCGTGCACAGGTAGGAGAATGTCGCATTCTCGGAGAGCACCTGGAAACCGTGCGCAAAACCTTCCGGAATCCACAACTGCCGATGATTCCCGGCACTCAGTTCGACCGCGGTCCAGCGACCGAAATCCGGCGAATCGGTCCGGATATCCACGGCCACGTCGAAAACGCTTCCCAGCGTGACCCAGACCAGCTTGCCCTGCGGTTCGGGCCACTGGTAGTGCAGACCGCGCAGCACGCCGAAGCGGCTGTGGCTGGTATTGACCTGTGCGAAGCTCGCATTGATGCCATGGCCGGTAAAGCGCTCGTCGCGCCAGTTCTCAAGGAACCAGCCGCGCTCGTCACCGAATACGTCCGGCTCGATCACCTTGACCCCGGGCAGATCGGTCTCGCGTACATTCATGCCCGCAGCACCATCGGAACGCATGCAACGCTCGCGTTCATCATGCTTCGCCGCGCACGCCGAGCCGCTCGCCGCGGTACGAACCGTCCTGAATGCGCTGCCACCAGGCGCGGTTGTCCAGATACCAGTCGACAGTGGCCTGAAGACCCCCGGTCAGATCCGTCTCGGGCTGCCAGCCGAGCTCGTCGCGAATGCGCGTGGCATCGATCGCGTAACGCCGGTCGTGGCCGGGACGGTCGGCGACATGGCGAATCAGTTCACGGCGCGGCCGTTCGCCCGGCATGCGCCGGTCAAGCAGGTCGCAAAGCGTGTGCACGATTTCCAGGTTGGTCCGTTCGGCGTTCCCGCCAACATTATAAGTGCGCCCCGGCTCGCCGGCGTGCAGCACCCGCAACAGCGCGCGACAATGATCGGCCACGAACAACCAGTCGCGTCGCTGCTGGCCGTCGCCGTAGACCGGCAACTCGCGCTGTTCCAGCGCATTGATCAGCATCAGCGGAATGAGTTTCTCGGGAAATTGCCGGGGACCGTAATTGTTCGAGCAGTTAGTGATCAGTACCGGCAACTGCCAGGTGCGGTGCCAGGCCCGGACGAGATGGTCGGCGGCGGCCTTGCTGGCGGCA
This sequence comes from Wenzhouxiangellaceae bacterium, assembly GCA_040904965.1. Lineage (GTDB taxonomy): Bacteria > Pseudomonadota > Gammaproteobacteria > Xanthomonadales > Wenzhouxiangellaceae. The sequence goes on along the minus strand of JBBDSL010000027.1, from coordinate 6,372 downwards.
TACGGGGAACTCGGTTGATACGGATGGCGCTCGGTGAACGCAGGCTCGTTCAGCGCCAGGTCGCCGTAGACCTCGTCGGTGGACACGTGCAGGAAGCGAAAGTCCGGGCGACCATTCTTCCAGTAGTCCAGTGCGGCATCCAGCAGCGCCTGGGTGCCAAGTACGTTGGTCTCGATGAACGCAGCAGGATTGTCGATGGAGCGATCGACGTGACTTTCCGCGGCAAAATGCACGATCGCGTCGGGGTGGTGCTGTTCCAGCAATTCGCGAACCAGCCGGGTATCGCCAATATCGCCGCGCACCAGTTGGTGGCGGCCGGGGTCGATCCCGTCGAGCGACTCGGGATTGCCTGCGTAGGTCAGCAGATCCAGATTGACCACCTCGATGTCGGTGGCCTCGACCAGGTGATGCACGAAATTGGCGCCGATAAAACCGGCGCCTCCAGTTACCAGCAGCTTTTTCATAGGGTGTCTTCGGGCGATGGTTTCTTCGAGCGTCGGGCCCCTGAAGCAGATCAGAACGGGATGTCGTCGGCCAGATCGTCGTCGGCGGGTGCCGACGATTGCTGCGGCTGCTGCTGCGGCTTCTGTTGCGGGCGGCTGCCGTAGCCGGTGTCGTCCATTGGCGCCGCACCACTGCGTCCGTCGAGCATCTGCATCTCGTTGGCAACGATTTCGGTGGTGTAACGGTCCTGACCGTCCTGACCCTGCCATTTGCGGGTCTGGATTCGGCCCTCGATGTAGACCTTGCTGCCCTTCTTGAGGTACTCGCCAGCGATTTCGCCGAGCCGGTTGAACATGACGACCTTGTGCCATTCGGTTTTTTCCTGCGGCTCGCCGGTCTGCTTGTCACGCCACTGTTCGCTGGTCGCGACGCTGATATTGCACACTGCCGTGTTGGCCGGCGTATAGCGAACTTCCGGATCCGCCCCGAGGTTGCCGATCAGAATGACTTTATTGATTCCGCGCGCCATTTTCTTGCTCACAATTGGGAATGAAACCATGGAAGTCTAGCACAAGGATTCGTTCCGGCCGGTGCCACACCGGACTCTGTGATTGCCCGGCAGCGACCGGCCCGGCGCTTCTTAATCGCGAGGCGTCCCGGGCCGCCGTGAAACGTATAATCGCAGGTTATGAACCACGTCAGTTCGATTACGTCCCCCGGCTCACTGACCGAAATCATGGGCCTGACCGCCGGCGACCGCCAGGCCATGGACAGCCTTATTCGCAAGCGGCTGCGGTCGGACGTGCTGCTGGTCAACCAGATCGGCGAGTACATCATCAACGCTGGCGGCAAGCGCCTGCGGCCGCTGGTACACCTTCTCGCCGCGCGCGCCTGCGGCTACTCCGGCATGGCGCACATCCAGCTCGCCGCGGTCATCGAGTTCATTCACACCGCCACCCTGCTACACGACGACGTGGTCGACGGTTCCGAACGGCGACGCGGCCAGCGCACCGCGCACCAGGTCTGGGGCAACGCGGCCTCGGTGCTGGTCGGCGATTTCCTCTACTCGCGCAGTTTCCAGCTGATGGTGGAACTGGAATCCAACCGGATAATGTCCATCCTGGCAGACACCACCAATACCATTGCCGCGGGCGAAGTCCTGCAACTGATGCAGCTCGGCGACATCGATCTGGACGAGTCGGGCTATCTGCGGGTCATCGGCGACAAGACGGCGTGTCTGTTCGCCGCAGCAACGCGCCTGGGCGCGGTGCTTTCGAAAAGCCCGGCGGATGTCGAACAATCGCTGGCCGATTTCGGCTTCGCGCTGGGACAGGCGTTCCAGATCACCGACGACTGGCTGGACTATTCGGGCAAGGACCAGTCGCTGGGCAAGAACCTGGGCGACGACCTGGCCGAAGGCAAGGTCACCCTGCCCCTGATTCTTGCACTGAAGGCGGCCGACAAGGCCGACCGCGAGTTCCTGATCGAAACGATTCGCGCCAGCGGCACCGACGAACTGGACCGGGTGCGCGAGGTATTGCACAAAACCGGCGCCCTGGACGCCGCTCTTGAGCGCGCCGCCGGCTATTCCGAACACGCTTGCGAAGCGCTGACCGCGCTTGCGCCCAGCCCGGAACGCGATTCCCTGGAGCTGCTGGCGCGGTTTGCCGTGGACCGCTCGCTGTAGCTCTGTTCCTATTGAAAAAACCTTTTGATTGGAACCGCAAATAAACGCAAATAAACGCAAATTTCGAAGGGCACAGAATGCGATTTGATCTGCCTTGATGTTCCTCCATTTACTCCTAAAAACGCGGATTTGATCCGGCATCAAGCATTATTTGTGTTTATTCGCGTTCATTTGCGGTTCAAAACGCCTTTTCGGGTTCTCCGGTGACGACCATGCCGAGCCATCAGCATAATCAGCTCGATTTTTGCAGTGCTTTGCTCGGAGGCTCTGCGAGAGTACGCATGCGACCTGTTTTTCCTTTGTGGCTTTGCAAGAGCTGATTCGTTCAGGACATCCGCTGATCGAGTTTCCGTACCGCTTTGACGAATGCTTCGCCGCGCGCCTCGAAATCGCGAAAATGCGGAAAGCTCGGCGCGCCAGGCGACAGCACCACGGTGCCGCCCGCGCCGCACAGTTTCCAGGCCGCAGCGACAGCTTGCTGCATGTCGCAAGCATTGATGGAATATCCCGGCTCAACCGCGCCGGCCGCGACCAGCCGCCGGCAGATATCGGCACCGTTGTCGCGCAGTCCGACCAGCCCCGCCAGCCGATGGTCGCGGCAGTAGTCTTCGACGATGCTCCAGTCGGCCCCCCGATCCAGACCGCCGACAATCAGCACCGGATCCGGCGGGCTGGCCTGCAGCGCGGCCAGCGTCGCGTACGGCGTGGTCGATATCGAGTCGTTGATCCACGCTGTGGGATTCGGCCCGGAAACGCGCTCCAGCCGGTGCGGCAGCGGGCGGAAGGCAGCCAGGCTGGCACGGGCCTCATCGCTGGGCCCGATGGCGGCTTCGACCACTGCGATCGCCAGTGCGATGTTGTCCAGATTGTGGCGCCCGGGCAACGGGCTGCCGGCAGCCGCCAGCAACAACCGGTCGCCGGAACGGATGCCGTCGGCGTCAACGCGGATACCGTCGCGCCCGTTGACCCGATGCACATTCGGCAGTCCCGCTACCGCACGCGCCAGCAGCGGATCGGAACCGTTGATCCACAGCGGCCTGCCGGCGAGCAGTTCGGCCAGACGCAGCTTGGCCGAATAATACGCTGCCGTGCCGCCATGCCAGTCCTGATGTTCGGGGAACAGTCGGGTAATGACGCCGATGGAGGCGTGTCCGCTAAGGTCGGCCAACTGATAGCTGGACAACTCGATCACGAACCAGTCGGCCCGGGCGTCGATCAGGTCCAGCATCGGCCGACCGATATTTCCGCCCAGTTCCACTGTATGCCCCCCGGCGGCGAGCATGTGCGCGATCAACGCCGCGGTGGTGCTCTTGCCCTTGCTGCCGGTCACCGCAATCACCCGGGCCTGCTCGCGTTCGCCGAACCACAGCGACGAGATGCAGGTCACCTCGATACCCGAATCACGCCAGCGCGCAAGCGCCGGTTGATCCACCGGTACGCCCGGCGAGCGAAGCACGCGATCGGGCCTCGTCGTAACGATTTCAGGCGATCCGATCCTGAGCGGCCATTCGCGCGGCAACTGATCGGGCGGGCGATCGCAGACGACCTCGACGCTCGCCTCCGGTATCCGATCGAGTACTGCACGTTCCAGTGCCCGGCCTTCGCGCCCGAAGCCCAGCACCAGGGTGCGTCCGCCGCGCAAAGTCTCGAACCTCATGCCTGGAACCGCTCCGGAATCCGGTGCGGGCCGCCCGGTTCCAGCACTGCGCCCGGGTCGGGCACGGCCACGCCCTCAAGCTGCCCGGCCAGCTTCCGGACCACCGCATGGCCGCGCCAGCGCGAATCCGCGGCGAGCATGACAAGCGCCGCGCGTGCCTCGTCGGCTTCGCCCACGCACTCGAACGGACGCGGACCGTCGAGTTCCAGCAAGGCTGCAAATGCGCTGGTCTGCGCCGGCTCGTCCAGCAGGTCCCGGCCGAAGATGGCGCGCATCGGATCGACATCCATGAACGGCGCAAGCGCGAGAAACACGAACTGGCATTTCGGGCACTCCCCGCACCAGCGGCAGGTCCGGGGCCCATCCAGATGGAAGTTCCGGTTGCAGCTGGAAAAAACATCGTGGTACCGATTCAGCGCCACGAATTCCCGGCACACGGCCAGTTCGCGGTCGCGCCGCAACAGTGAAAACACTTCCAGCCCGGAGGCGACGTAGCGCCTGATCCAGTCGCCCAGCAGCTGTTCGAATGCCAGGCTCTTGGCGAACTGGTGATTGACCGGCTGGCCTTCGGGCGTGGTCAAGGTGGGCGTATCGGCGGACCGCTCGTTGGCAAACACCACTGCATCGAAATTCCACAACAATGCCGCCACCACAAGCGCGGCGGCGTTGATCGCGGTTATCGGCACGTGGCCGTTGAGCGCGCCGGTCGCATTCAGCCGGGCCAGTTCCGGCGCCAGCCGGCGCCGGATCACGTGATGCCTGGTACCGGCGCGGTCTGCCACACGCGCGATCAGCGGTGCCGATCCAACCTGTACGGTTTCGGCCTGGATACCGAGCGCACGCACCCGCTCCAGCGCGACCAGCGAATCCTTGCCGCCGCCCATGGGTACCAGCACGCGAGGCTTCAATTGGGGATCGGGGGATTCGGCCTGACTGGCGCCTTCGCCGCCGGCACCAAATTCCGGCCAGTACCTGCCACTGAGACGATTTTGCCAGGCCAGCTCCGCCAGGCCGTGCCGGTAAATGCGCTCCAGCGCGTCGGCCTGAAACGCATCGGGCTGATGCGCGGCGAAGCGGACACGACCGCGGCAAGCCACTTTCCAGTAGCTGACACCGGCCGTCCAGTGGAGAAGATCCAGCGCAGCCTCAACCGACGGATGATCCGGCGGACAGCCCCCGGCAAGCGCGCCGAAGTCGAAGCGCTCCTCAAGCGCGAGTGCCGGGCCGGTACCGAACAGCCGCCAGTTGAGGCAAACCGTTCCGTTGACCGGATCCAGCGTTCGACCGGTGAACTCCAGGCCTTCGATTTGGGACGGCTGCATGCGTCCGGTCAACCCGCCTCGGCGTCGGACGCTCTCGGAGGCTCGGAGGCTCGGCGCGGCCAGGCGCGCAACACGGCGTTGACCAGCGTGGCCAGCGGAATTGCGAAGAACACCCCCCAGAATCCCCAGATACCGCCGAACACCAGTACCGCGATGATGATCGCGACCGGGTGCAGGCTGACCACCTCGGAAAACAGCACGGGTACCAGCACGTTACCGTCGAGAAGCTGAATGATGGCGTAGGCGGCCATCACCCAGGCGAAATGGCCGGTGAAGCCGAATTCGATGAACGCAACGATTGCAACCGGAATTGTCACGATGGCCGCGCCAATATAGGGAATCAGCACCGAAAACCCGACCAACATTGATATCAGCATCGCAAACGGCAACTCGAGCAGCGCGAAGGTCGTGTAGGTGACCACCCAGATGATCAGAATCTCCAACACCTTGCCGCGAATATAGTTGCCGATCTGCGCGTCGACTTCTCTCCAGACCTGCATGGTCAGCGCCCGGTTGCGCGGCATGTAGCGACCGAACCAGGCCAGGATCTGGTTCTTGTCCTTGAGGAAGAAGAACACCAGAATGGGCATCAGCACCAGGAATACGACCAGCCCGATCAGGTACATCAACCCCGAAGGCGAGACGACCTTGCCGCTCTGGTCCTTGATGTAGGTACGGATGCTCTCGAGAATTTCGCTGACCTGGCCTTCGCCGACGATCTGCGGATAGCGGTCGGGAAGCTGAAGCACGAACTGCTGGATCTGGGCGATGTAACCGGGGAATTCGCGCGCCGCATCGATGACCTGGCGAATAATCATCGGCGTGATGCCGAAAAACACCACCAGCAAAACAGCCATGAAAGCGCTGAACACCGTGGTCACTGCCAGCATTCTGGGTACGCCCGCGCGCTCGAGCCGCGCCACCAGGCCCTCGAGAAGATACGCCACCACAATACTGGCGAAGACCGGTGCCAGCATCTGCCCGAACGCCATGACCAGCACCAGGCCCAGAATCAGCCACAACGCGAGGATCACGACCTGCGGATCAGAGAAATTCCGGTGGTACCAATCCTTGATTTGCGTAAACATCGCCATGCTAGTGGTCCTTCAACCTGATAAATTAGGATTCAGCGTTCCTGTGGCGCTTCGCGGCAAGGCGCCGTGCGCAGGGAATGGCCGTCTCCCTTTCCAAGCACGGGAACGCCGCAGCGGAGCGCCACAGGAGCGCCCGAAGGGTTGGCCTGTCAGCGTCCATGGCAGCGT
>JBBDSL010000026.1:0-10840 GCA_040904965.1 Wenzhouxiangellaceae bacterium | reverse complement strand
CCGATGATCGAAAGCAATCTAATCAGTTTCGTAAACAACATACAAGGTCGGGGCGACGTCCCCGACGAATCCATGCCTGCAACCTGCGTCGGCGACGCGGCGCCGACCTGCATTAGCAAGTAACGCGGCACTGAAATAGCCCTGTACCATGCACTTGGCGCTGTACCCGAACCGGAATTTACCCATAAATTTTGCTGGCGAGCCGAATTCTGTTGCACGATCGAAATCAGGCGGACCGCCCCAAACCGTCGTTGACAATCTCGGCACCCCTCAATAAAGTGACCTTGGATGTTGGCAATTTTGCGTTGTCTCGTCCAAGAGTTTCATCATAGGCGCGTGGGCGGCGGATAAGCACATGCCGGGTCCGTTTGTCTGAGCATCGACGACATGATTCGCAGGTTTACTAATACATTCATAAATCCTGCCACGTTCAGAGCTTCGGACGCGTTCGCTCGCAAGGCGCGCTGGCGAAGGCATAGTTGCCCTACGTCGAGCCAGCGGAACGCGGCGAGCGGGCGCGTCCGGAGCTCCCTTCGGGCTTGCCTCTCGGCGTCCGTGGACTGCGTTCTCGGTGCTTGATGTAGGCCCGGCTACAGACTTCGCACCGACGCCTTGCCACGATTGTCATGACAATCGCCGAGAGACAAGCTGAACGAGGCACGATTTATGAATGTATTAGTAACTACCCGAGGGATGCGGCATTAGACGCTATTGGAGTTGATCATGACGGATAAACGAGTGCTTGCTCTCCTCTTCGTGGCCGTCCTTGTCGCCGTTGCCGTTGTGCTGGTGATTGGATTGACGGGGCCGGATGAGTCCATTGTTTCACCCACTGAGGACGTTGACTCTGCGGCGGATACCACCAACGGGAAAGTCCAGTCTCCACCCCTGAGCGCGCGAATTTCGAAACTTCCTCAGGCGAGGTCGATACAATCAATTGCACGCGGTCGCGAGGAGGAGCTGCCCTCAAGTTACAACAGTCATGATACACGCGCTAAGGGTCCGTCTGAAGCAGTTCCAGATGATGACGAAAAGCCCGAATCGATCAAGGAGTGGGAGGCCGAAACGCACTATCCAAAAAATGGCGAGTTCGGTTTTTACACTTCACGTAGTGACGATCAACTCCGTCAATTGGCCGAAGGTGGTGATCCGATAGCCCAGAAGGAATGGGGCAGCCGGCTCGCGCTGGGTAAAGAGCGAATTGAAGAAGGTGTTGACTGGTTGATTGAGGCTGCATCGCATGGATCGCAGTATGCACTTGGAGAGCTTATTGTGCTCCATCAACTGGATGGGCCAACCAGAGATCCCATGGCGGTCAAGGCCTGGGCCCAAGTCTCCTACATGCTTGGAAACTGGCAGATAGCCTTTACTGTACCAACGCTTTACGATGAACCCGGTAGCCTTGAAGACCGGGCACTCGTCGGCGCTTTGTCGGCAGTGTTCTACGAGGAGCTGAATCGGCGACACCTGGAGCGCACCGGTGAGCCGCTTTCCCCTCTTCTACGTCCAGGATACCGTGAAATGCTGGACCACTATTTTTTGTATGGTACCGATTGAACGCAGTTACTAATGCAATACTTCTGATTGCATTAGTAAAGGTCGCAATAATGGTCAGGGTTTTTTCAAGGTGGGCGGCTGTTGGAGGCGGACCCGTTCCAATGGCAAAGCTTTGCACCCGCCTTATTCACCACCCCTCCTACTGCGACACCGTCAGGCCCCGCATCTGGGGCGTTTCGCTCGGTCGCGCATCCTCAACGTACAGGCGAGTACGGTTCCGGTGCGCTCGGTCGCGAAAAACCCCATCTACGGCACCTGACAGCGTCTCGCTACGGACGGATGGTGAATAAGGCGGGTTGCAACCAAAGTTGGGAGGAGGCCGCAGAAAGCAGGGGGATACTCTGGGATTTGCTAGATGCGGTAGCCGACATTGGATCGGGAGGTGGCGGCGGTGGATTTGGTGGCTCAGGCGGTAGCGGTGGCTCCGGAGGGTCCGCCGTCAGACCCCAATGTCGGATTAACTGATTAAACCTCTAGCTGGCCACGTCGCGACGAATGTGCGCGGCGTGGTCAGAGATAGCGGCTCGCCAGCACTTTCAGCCGGCCACGCTGGCCGTCCGTTAATTCGGCCGTCATCAACTCGCGGAACCAGCGCTCGGCCGGACCGCGCATTGACGACGTGTCGTCGGCCAGCGCCTCGCAGCCGGTCAGGCGGATCTCGTCGGCCCTGGCCGAATTCGGAAAACGCTTCAGGTAGTTGCTGCAAAGCCGGCCCGCCAGCCGGCCGACGCCCTGATGATGCGCCGCCTGGATCAGCGCGCGCATGGTCTGCGGCCGCTCCAGGCAGAAGTCCGCGTCGATCGCGAGCATTCTTTCGGCGCGGTCCAGCGCCTCGTCCGGTAACTCGAACGACAGGAGCAGCGCTTCCAGGTGCATGCGCCCGTGCTCCAGCCGGGTCTGGCGATCGCCGGATTGTTCGAGTTGCCGGGCCAGTTCGGCATGCATTTCGCGCGTGCCGCCATGTTCGCGGATCTGGCGCCAAAGCGTTTCGGCGTCGCGCGTGAAGCGCTCTGGCTGCTGCGCGGATTCGGTGTCGGGCTCGATCAGGTTGAGCTCGACGCGATGCAGGAATACCGCACGCCCGGCCAGGTGAAACCAGCCGAACACCGCAAACGTCCAATAGCCCAGCTGCACTACGTTGCGAAGCCCCTGACCGGCGCCCAGCCATTCCAGCAGACCGGCGATGGCAAGGTAGACCAGCGCCGCGCCCAGCAGCGTCGCGTAAAGCCGCAGATAGTCGCCGCGACCGATTCGGGCCGCCAGCCGCAGCCACTGGGTCGGCACCAGAGCCTCGAAAAGGCTCTTGCTGAGCGTGAGAATAATCGTCGCCGCCGGCAGCACCGCGGCAATCGCGACGCTGCCGATCAGCACGCCCGGATATCCGAAATAGATGGAAAGCGCTACAAGCGTAAATGTCGCGATCAGCCAGAGCCCGATATGACGAATTGCTAGCCCGTCGGTCGATTCCACGGTGCGGAACCCGGGTGCCCCGGTATCGCCCTCGGCGCTGGCCAGCAGGATCTCGCTGGCCACGCGGTAGACCGTAATCCAGATCAGGACCCTCAGGGCGAACACGAAAATTCCGAGGATAAGCCCGCCGATGGATGGAACCGGCAGAGCCGCAAGCATCTCGACAAGAACACCGGCGCCAGCTGCGGCCAGCACCCATGGCCGCATGTCGTGACGTAGCGGAAAGCGCACGGCATCGCCGATCTCGAGCGCGGAGTCGCGTGTCATCGGCTCAACCTGGACGATTCATGCAGGCTAGAACATGCCGGTATCGAGGCGCGCTGATTCGCTCATCATTTCCTGGTTCCATGGCGGATCGAAAGTCAGTTCCACGTCGACGCGCTCGACGGTGGGGATGATCTTCAGCCGCGAGCGCACATCGTCGACCAGGAAGTCCCCCATGCCGCAGCCCGGCGCGGTCAGGGTCATGCGCACCTCGATCTCGCGCCCGCCAGCGGTGTTCCTGTGGATGTCGCAGTCGTAGATCAGCCCGAGATCGACGATGTTGATTGGGATTTCCGGGTCGTAGCAGGTCTTGAGCTGTTTGAGCACGACGTCCTCGATGTCCTGTTCAGTGGCGTTTTCGGGCAATTCGGGCTTGGGCGGCGGCTCGCGGCCGATCGCATCGGCGTCGTCGCCGCCCAGTCGGAACAGCCGCCCGTCGACGTAGACGGTAAAGCTTCCGCCCAGCGACTGGGTCAGGTAGCCGGTGGTGCCGGCCGGGAGATTCACCATCTGGCCTTCCGGAATCAACGCCACCTCGGCGTCGCGTTCGAATTTCACGGGGGCGTATGATTGACTGAACATCTGTGCACTGACATGGCCGATTCAGGACTAATATTGTACCCTTTCGGTCATCTGCTGTCTGCCCGTTGTGGCGGTATGTAAAAAAAGGCCCGGTTGCAACCGGGCCTTTGGAAGCCGCCGTCCGGGACGGGAGGCCCGGAACGGCGGACGGTTTGTGGAGAAGCGCTTACAGGCCGCTGGCGTCCAGGGAATCCTCGTCGTGCGGATTGCCGGATGTGTTGCTGAAGGTGCCGGTGCCTTCGGCCTGGCTCAGCAGTGCCGCGCGGGCGTTTTCGAAGGCGGTGCCGTTGCTGCTCTGAGCGCTGGAAGCCAGGAACAGGGCCAGCGCGCCGGCGACATGCGGAGACGCCATGGACGTACCTGAAAACGTTGTCGTACCGCCTCCGGCCAGCGTGGACAGAACCGAAACACCGGGCGCGGCGATGCCGACCGGGGCCGAATTGTTGCTGGTCCAGGCCGCGGCGTCATTGCCCCAGTTCGACCAGCTCGGCCAGTCGTCGCCGGAACTGGTGGCGCTGACGGTAATCACGGTGTCGTCGAAGGCGGACGGAACCGAGCCCGCCGCGTCTGCGCCGCTGTTGCCGGCGGCGACCGCATAGACAACGCCCGCATTGCGCGAATTACAGATGGCTTCATGATAGGTGTCGGTGCCGGTAAACCCGCTGTTGCTGCAGCTGCCGGTCTTCGAACCGCTGCCGCCCAGGCTCATGTTGGCAACGGCCGCGTTGCCGTTTGCGAGCGCCTGCTGGGTGACCCAGTCGATCCCGGCGATCACGCCGGAACGAGAGCCGCTGCCGCTGCCGGACAGGACCTTGACTGCATAGAGGTTGGCGCCAGGTGCGACCCCGACCACATCGACATCGTTATCCAGTGCTGCTGCGGTGCCGGCAACGTGGGTGCCGTGGTCGTTGTCGTCGTCCCAGGATGCGGCACACCCGCCACCCCTGCAATTTTCAACGGCAAAGCCGCCGACGACGTTCAGGTCGCGGTGATTCGGGTCGATGCCGGTATCGATAATGTAAATGTCGATGCCCGCCCCGGTGTTGCTGTTGGTCTGGGAACCGATGCGGTCGATCCCCCACGGAACGGTCTGCCCGGTGTCGCCACCGCCGCCGCCACCGCCACAGCTCGGACAGTTTCCGCCGGCAATGTGGACGGGTGCGTCGAAGTCGATGTGGGCGACCATCGGATCCTGCTGCAGTTGTTCGAACCGGGCCTCGGGAATCCTGGCCGAGAAGCCGGAGAACACCGTGCCGTAGACGTGCCGGGTCTGGATGCCGTGTTGAGCCGCCACTTCCGCGGCGATTTCGCGGCCATGCGCTCCCGCAGTGTTGGCGGTATCGACATCAAGCTTTACGATTACGTCGAGAAAGCGTGCCTCTTCCGCGTTCGTGTCGGACCAGCCGAAACTGGTCAGAACGACCGCCGAGACAAGAGTAAGTGTCAGTTTTTTCATATCGGGTATTCCCTACTGTTGATGGATAAATGACAAGGTTGTTGCCCCTTGAACTCTATTCTTTTGCGTTCACAAGCGTGGAAAGAAGTTCCAACTGCCCGGAACTGCCAAAATCCTACTATGGAGGCGGTTCTAGAAGGAGTGATCCACTTCACGCTCTAGAACATTCATATTCACTAATATAAAACACTGCCCGACCCGCACTCGATGGTGGCGGCCGATCGGTCTCGGGGAAATGCGTGTTCGTGTGGGGCGGCGGAAACAGGGTCCTGCCGGAGGGTAAACAATACAGGCCTCGTGCCAGCAAATTTATGCAAAGATTGCAAACCCACGTTTGGCAGGATGCGGTACATGCACTCAAGGCATTTGTTTCTGGTCGCGCTGGCGTTCGTCGAAGGCGCCGCGGTAATGATGGTGGAACTGGTTGTCGCCCGAATTCTGGCGCCGGTCTACGGCAGTTCGCTGTACGTATGGGGCACTGTCGTGGGCATCACCCTGGCGAGCCTGACTGCCGGCTACTATCTTGGCGGCTGGCTGTCGCGCCGGTCGGCAAGGCGCGATCTGGTCATCTGGTTCATGCTGTTCGCCGCGGTGCTGATCGCGTTTTTGCCGCATCTGGCGCGGCCGTTATTGCCCGCGTTTGTCTCGCTGGGTACCATTCCGGCCATTTTCCTGCTGGGCACGGCACTGCTGGCCCCCTGCCTGGTTCTGCTGGGTGCCACCACCCCGCTGATCATTTCGCTTCTGGCCGATCGTATCGAACACGCCGGACGCGCAGCGGGACTGGTATACGGCGTATCCACCGTCGGAGGCATCCTGGGCACCTTCGCGGCCGGCTTCTACCTGGTTCCCCTGCTGGGGCTGACGATAACCGCACTACTGGCCGGGTTGCTGCTCATGGCGCTGCCGCTGGCAGACCTGCTCGGTCAACGGCGCCTGGGCGCGGCCCTGGTGCCGGTGATCGTATTGGCGTCGCTGGGTCTGCAGCCGGAAAGTGAAGCGCATCCCGATGTGGAGGTCGTCTACCAGTCCGAAGGCCTGCTCGGACAGCTCAAAGTCATCGATTTCACCTATGCGCCGCCGGACCGGCCGGGCCGGCGCACCGACCGCATCCTTTTTGTCAACCGCACCGCCCAGACCTGGATTCATCGCGACAGCGGCGACCCGGTCTGGGATTACATGCGCTACATCCAGTCCGTCGCCAGTGTGCTGCCGGAGAATTCGCGGGTCCTGTTGCTCGGCCTTGGCGGCGGCACCATCGCCGGCCAGCTTCAGCAGCTGGGCCTGGCTGTCGACAGTGTGGAGCTGGATGCACGCATTGCCGCAGTCGCGCGCGACTACTTCGGGCTGGAACACAGCGGCGATGTTTTCATCGATGACGCGCGCCATTTTCTGCGTGCCACGGACCGTCGCTACGACCTGATCGTATTCGACGTGTTCCAGGCCGAAGTGCCGCCGGCCCACCTGCTGACGCTGGAGACATTCCGGAATATCGGCGACCGGTTGACTTCCGACGGCTTCTTCATCGTCAACTACTCCGGCTACCTGTCCGGCTCGACCGGTCGCGGAGCGCGCTCCATTTACCGCACGCTGGTCGAAGCCACCAGTCACGTGCTGGTCATACCCACGGCCGAAGACGAGCATATCGCCAACAATCTGCTCATTGCCAGCAATCACCGGCTGGACCTTTCCGATCCACGCCACCCGCTCACGATTCAGGGCGTCAGGCAGCATCTGCCGGACCTGGCGCTGGATCCCGGTGAAATCACGCTGGACGACGCCCTGGTGCTGCGCGACAATCAACCGATACTGGAAAAGCTCAACCTGGAAGCGGCGGCTGGCTGGCGCAAGACCTATTACGAGCACTTCACCCGTCCGTTCATAGAAAAGGGCGTGCCGATCTTTGAATGACGGTCCTGACTGCGCTGCCGGATGTTCAGCCGGTAATCGCGCGCGCCCGGCGGGAAAAGTACAGCAAAGGAAAGAATGCCAGGCAGGCTGCGGTGAACAATAGCGTTTCGCGCATGCCGACTTCCGGGATGGCATAAAACACCACCGCGAAAGTGGTCAGAATCCCGCCAAGCGTGGATATCGCGTAGATCTTGCCGACGGCATGACCGATCAGGTCCCGGTGCGTGCTGATCAGCCGGATGATCAGCGGCGAGACCATGCCGAAACACACCAAGGGCGGAAACAGGTAGACCAGTGCCGACAACGTAATGCCCAGTCGCAGCTCCATGCCCAGGGTGGCCTGCATGATCCACGTTGCCAGCCATGGCATGGGCGCGACCAGCAACGCCGAAAGCAGCATGATGACGAACAGCGCCCGGCGCTGCGGGAACCGGTGCGATACATGGCCGCCGAGAAAATAGCCTCCCGCCAGCCCGCCAAGCGTCAGTGCCAGCACTGCCGACCACACATACAGGGAACTGCCGTAATGCGGGCCGACCAGCTTTGCGCCGGTGATTTCCACGGCCATTACCGCGCCGCCCTCTACGAACGAAACCAGGAACAGAAACCAGAAGCGCCCATGCAAGGTGGTCTCATGGTCGGGCACACGGGTGTTGGCGGTGGTCGATGCGAGGTCCATGGACGCAAGCTTATCTCATCAGAAATCGGAAGATTCACCGTCTTGACGGGAGAAGCTTCCCCATCCCGCCACTGATCGCAAGTTCATTCGGCTTCGCTGGAGTCGATCTCCAGCGCCCGTTCAGCCGCCTGGCGGGTCAGCGGGTGGTAGCCCGGCCTGGCGCGCTGGTAGACGTCGATCGCCCATTCGCGGCCCCAGTCGGTGTCGGCCAGTTCCTCGTACAGCGGCCGGGTGAACTTGTTGCGGCCGACTTCGAGCAGGAAGCGCTCCAGACGTTCGATGCCCGGCTCAAAGCGGGCCTCGATGGCACGCACCAGCCACAGATAAAGAATTTCCACGTTGCCGGTTTCGGTCAGGCCGAATTCGGCATCCATGGCGGCCATTCGGTCGGCGTCCAGCCGGTCGCCCAGCTTGAGCAGGAAATGCCGCCATTCGCTCACGGTCCAGTCGTCGACCGGAATCTCGGCCAGTTCGACTTCGCCGTCCAGCCACTTGCGCCGCCATTCGTCCACGGTCTCGAACGCGTCGGAGGCCGGCAGCACGGCGTAGTCGGGCATGCCGGGTTCGAACACCCATTCGTTGACCTGTTCCATCGTCACCGCGTCCGGATCGCGCTGCAGCAGGTGCTGTTCGAGATAGACCAGAAAATCCTCGGTGTCGATGGACTCGAACGCAAAGTGGTCGAAGTATTCGCGCAGGAAGGCATCGAAGGTCCCGCGCCCGAAGCGGTCCTCCAGCCAGATCAGGAACAGCCGGCCCTTGTCGTAGGGTACGCTGTTGAAGGCCTGTTCCGGATCCTGGTCGGACATATCGCGCGCCAGGACCTGCTCGGCATCGCTCAATTCCCCGATTTCCTCTTCCAGCCCCATCCAGTCCAGCGTGGCTTCCATTTCGGCGCGTTCGGGTCCGTACAGCGCCTCGACGATCCGGTTTTCGAAGTAGGTGGTGAATCCCTCGTTCAGCCACAGGCCTTGCCAGGAGTCGTTGGTTACGAGGTTGCCCGACCACGAATGCGCAAGTTCATGAGCGATCAATGCGGTCAGCGACTTGTCGCCGGCGATTACCGTCGGGGTAATGAACGACAGCCGCGGGTTCTCCATGCCGCCGAACGGGAAGCTGGGCGGCAGGATGAGCAGGTCATAGCGGTCCCAGCGATAGGGGCCGTAAAGAGCCTCGCCGGCATTGATCATGGCCTCCAGCTCGGAGAACTCCTCGGCCGCGGCCTCTACCAGCGACGGTTCGGCGTAGACACCGGAACGCGGCCCGGTGGCCTGGAATTCGAGCTTGCCGACGGCAATCGCCATGAGGTACGACGGAATCGGCTGCGGCATGCTGAATTCATAAATGCCGTCGCGCCGGATTTCGGTCGGGTTGCCGGCCGCGCCCATTACCGCCATCAGGTTGGCAGGCACCGTGATTTCGGCATCGAAGGTATAGCGCACTGCCGGCGTGTCCTGCAGCGGCACCCAGGTGCGGGCAAATATCGGCTGCGACTGCGAAAACAGGAACGGCTCTCCGCTGGTGGTCTGTTGGCCGTCCAGCCACTGCAGGCCGAACGCCTCGGGCGAGGTGGTGTAATCGATCCGTACCTGCTCCACGCCGCGCTCCAGCGCAACGATCAGCGGGGCGCCCAGGTATTCGTTTTGCGGGTCGGCTTCTGCCAGTCGCCACGACAGCGGCTCCAGGCTTTCGTCCGGATTGACCCGGTTGACGTCGCGAATATCGAGCCTCCAGGTGTCCAGTACAAGTCGCTCGGCCGGCGCTTCCTGGCCCAGCTCCAGCGTCACGTGTCCTTCCAGCGTGCGGTCGGAGAAATCCGCCGCCAGCGCCAGCGAAACATGCTCGATGCGCACCTGTTCGTAGTTGGCGTAGCTGTGCGGGTCCGTGCCGGGCTCGATTGCCGGCTCGATGGTCTGTTCGATGGGTTCGTCGGCAGGCTCGCAGCCCGACAGCACCAGCGCCAGGCCGACACCGGAAACCAGTGCGGTGAAAAATCTGTTCATGGGTCATCTCGCTTGCGGGAAAGTCGCCGTCGGAGCCGGCAGACGCCGACGGCGATCTGTCGAATATCGATTGGCTGTCAGTTGGCTGTCAATCGGCTGTCAGTCGGCGGTCTTCATCTGCGATTGCAGGTAATTCTTATCGCCGACCTTGTCCATCAGTTCGAGCTGGGTCTCCAGCCAGTCGACGTGGTCTTCCTCGTCGCACAGGATCTTCTCGAACAGCTCGCGCGAGACGTAATCGCGGATTTCCTCGCAGTACTGGATGGCGTCGCGAAGATCGGGAAGGGCCTGGTGTTCCAGCTTGAGGTCGCTTTCGAGAATCTCGCGCACGTTCTCGCCGATGCGCAGCTTGCCCAGCTCCTGCAGGTTGGGCAGGCCTTCCAGGAACAGCACGCGTTTGATCAGTTCGTCGGCGTGTCCCATCTCCTCGATGGATTCCTCGTATTCCTTCTTGCCCAGCGTATCCAGTCCCCAATCCTCGAGCATGCGCGCATGCAGGAAATACTGATTGATCGCGGTGAGCTCGTTCTTGAGCACGGTGTTCAGAAACTCGATGACCTTGCTGTCGCCTTTCATGATTTGCCCTTCGAACGGTTGAATTCAGTAACAAGCATAACGCATGTTTCCTAAAACGCGGGAAATGAGAATTGTTACGAAAGACGCGGCCCACTCCCCTACCTAATTACGTACGTATGTCAGCCATTTAGAAAAGCGAACCGCAGATTACGCAGATTCACGCAGATTATTGAATATGAATCTTTTTTGGCGCGGCCAGGGCGTTACTGCTTACCTCCTCGATCAGTCTTGAACTTTCGACTCGGACCTCACGGCCTACAAACGGCGGTTGAACCCTAGCCTGTTGTCAACGTTGCGGATCGCTGCGAAGAAAATCATTCCAGGTAAAGCAACAATCTGCGT
>JBBDSL010000025.1:0-10928 GCA_040904965.1 Wenzhouxiangellaceae bacterium | reverse complement strand
GCGAATCCGTCCGGAGCCCTGAATGTGGCAATACTTCTGATTGCATTAGTAACGTCAATCCCGATCCTGTTCACGGCGCACGACGCGGTATTCGACATGCCTCAGGTCTTCGGGCCGGCGCGGCTTGCGCCGACCGACCAGCCAGTTGCGTATGGTCAGGCCGATCGCACCCAGAATGGCCAGACCCGCGGCCACCGCCAGGAATACCAGGCCGACGAAAAAGCTGACCGCGAGAATCGCGATGCCGAGCAGCGCCAGGCCGAATCGTGCCAGCGGACTGGCCGGCACGCGATAGAATGAATATTGGAAATTTCTCATACCTTTCATGACCCCGAAGTCAGTGGATCAGTTCCTGTTCAAATCGTCGGCACTCGCCGAAGGCGAATTCCGCGAGGCCAGCGTCGAGCACAATGGCGAGCCGCTGTGGCTGGTGGTCACACGCCATCAGGGTACGCCAAGAGCCTGGCTGAATGTGTGTCCGCACCAGGGCAGAAGCCTGAACTGGGCACCGGACAAATTCCTGGTCGACGACCAGGGGCGGCTGGTGTGCGCCGCCCACGGCGCGGTTTTCGAACCGGCCGACGGCAGCTGTGTCTCGGGGCCGTGCGCCGGTGCGGCGCTGCGCGAGGTCAACGTTACGGAATATGATGGCTCCATAGTTTCCAGAGGGCCTTCGTGATCTGATCGATGAGCGACGTTGCCCGATGGCCGCACGACGCGTAAAGTAGTAGGCGTAATCATCAGGGGAGAACGGAATGAAAACACGAGCCATCCAGATCATCGCCCTGTTTGCTGTGATCGCCCTGGCCGGTTGCGACCAGGAAGAAGGTGCGCGACAGGCCGAACGGCAACCGGACCCGCCCGCGCAACCGGCCTCCGAACCCGTTGAAGGCAAGGAACCGTGCAATCTAACCGTCGGCTGGGACCCGTGGGAGCCATACCACTATCTCGCCGCCGGCGGCGAGCTGCAGGGACTGGACGCAGAGATCATTGAGCGCCTGGCCGACGCGGCCGACTGCGAACTGGAATTCCTGCAGGGCAGCTGGGAGGGCCTCTTGCGGCTGCTGAAAGTGGGTGATGTCGATGTCATGATGGGCGCGACACGCACCGCCAGCCGCGAGGAATTCGCGCGGTTTTCCGATCCCTACCGGACCGACACCTTCCGGCTGTTCGTACTGACCAGCCAGGCCGACCAGTATCAGGACCGGGAGCTCGGATCGCTGCTCGAAGACGGCTTCCGCATCGGCGTGACCCAAGGTTACTACTACGGTGACGAGACCAGCGAAATCCTCGACCGCGAGGGCTACAATGACCAGATCGTCGCGGCCGCGGTCGGCGAATTGAACATCACCAGGCTGATTGATTACCAGATCGACGGATTTCTCGAGGACCCGTTCGTGTTCGCCGCCTTCGAGCGTCGGCGACAGGACGCCGGACAAATTACCGCACTGGACGCATCTTTCGGCGGGGACCCAGTCACATTGATGTTCAGCCGCGCCAGCGTCGATGCCGAGACTGTCGAACGCTTCAATACCGCACTGACCGAACTGCGCGAATCCGGCAAACACCGGGAACTGCTGGACGAATACCTCGAGTAGAGTTGAACAACACGCCGAAACCCGGAGATTCCGGGCGGCGAACGAAAAGGAGTTGAAATGGGACTGGAAGTCGGACTGCTGGGCCTGATATGGCTGGTCATCCTCGTCTGGGCGATCATCAAGACCGCGCAGGCGCGTGTCGGCGTATTCGTGCGCTTTTTCTGGATCGTGATCCTGATCCTGTTCCCGGTACTCGGGTTTCTCTTCTGGATTTTCCTCGGCCCGAAAGGATAATGGCCTGATTCTGAACAGGCACGAAAAAGGCCCCCGGGAAATCCCGACGGCCTGAACTCGGATCGAAAATCTGGCGCGCCCGGCAGGAGTCGAACCTGCGACCTCTGCCTTCGGAGGGCAGCACTCTATCCAGCTGAGCTACGGGCGCGTGACCGCGTATTGTACCCGAGAATTTACAAAAGTCCCACCGCGACACCGACGCGAAGCGATCGCCACGAGGCATTCCCATGACAGAAACCGCCAATCCGAACCTGGCCATTCGTCCTGCAGAACCCGGCGACGAAGACACGCTGCTGGCGTTGATCCACGAACTCGCCGTCTATGAAAAGGCGCCCGAGGAGGCTGTCGCCACGCCGGAACTGATCGGCAAGGCCCTGTTCGGCGAGCACCCGACGGCCGAGGCCGTGATCGCCGAATGGCAGGGCGAGCCGGCCGGATTCGCCCTGTGGTTCCACAATTTCTCAACCTGGCTGGGCAAGCCGGGGCTGTACCTGGAAGACCTGTTCGTGCGCGAGTCACACCGCGGCAACGGCATCGGCAAGGCCCTGCTGCTGCACCTGGCCGGCATTGCACGGGATCGGGATTGCGGGCGGATGGAGTGGAGCGTGCTGGACTGGAACACCCCGGCAATCGATTTCTACAAGGCCCTGGGCGCCAGGCCCATGGACGAATGGACGGTGTACAGGCTGGATGAAGCAGCACTCAAGCGTTTGTTTGGTTAGATAGCCTCTGAACAAATCCGGGCGACCGGGGCACAATCGCGCCCCGGTGCTTGATCCGGTTAATCGCAGAACGTCAGGACAACGACTTCAAACTGACATTGGCAATCGCCATTAACGCAAACCGTTGCACAAAGACGCTTGGTACATAAATCGTCATCACTAGCTCCGGAAATGTCAGGGAAGTCGAATGGCGATCCGCCAGCTCCGCCGACCCTGAACTCCAATTCCGGATTGTTTTCGGCATGCTCGGCAAGCTTGTCCATCACGCAGGGATTGTCGATTACGGTCAAGCCGGACAGAAGCCGATCGACCGAGCGGCCGGCCGCGCGGCTGAGTTCCGGCGAAAATTCTGCGTCCATGCTGAATTTGAGATCAACCAGCCGCGCATCATGGATCTTGAATGTGATGACGTCGCCATCAGTATACGATTCGCGCACGACCTCGCTGGAATCGAATCCGAAACCAGCGACAAACACGTCATCCAGCGGGGCTGGAGAGCTCGACCAACCGACCGAGAGCGAGACAAAGCCGAACGAAGCGCTGATACCGACGTTGCGCGTAACCCCGACCTCTCGCGCGTTGAATGGAGCCAGCACTTCATTCCAATTTTCACGCAGCTCGTCAATCATCCATTGGCGCAGCTCCGGATTCAGGACATGGTCCAGGGCGGTCCCGTCCGGACATCCGGTCGAATTCTGGATGCCGGGCATGCTTGACTGGATGTCGTCCTGCGCACCAACAGTCCTGCTGAAATCGGCCGTGAGCAGCGATTGATAGATCTCTACCGTTATGCGAGCGGCCTCCTGCTCATCCGCCAACATTACGCGGGTTTGCACCACGTGGCGATTGAGCTGCGGCTCGAAAAGCAGGCGGTACGCGTACAGCTCCCCCGTCAGCGGATTGACCAGCAAAACATCCAGGTCGGAAGCGTGGCACACCACATCGTCCGGAATCGGAATCTCTGGCCCGCCATTCGGCCAGTCGCATTGAACCGACGGCGTAAATGTCGCCGCTTTCTGCCTCGCGCCGGTTTCATCGCTGCATTCCGGGCAGAACCGACTGATCTGTGTTGCCTGTACCGGCCTGGATACGAGCGACATGGCCAAGCATGCCAACGACACGCCAATCAGTGGATTCAACAGCAATCGATATAGTTTCGAACAATACATTATGGTCCTCCTACTTTTGCCAGTGATCCCGAGCCCTATTTACAGGGTATCAGGCCGGATCGAAATGTCAACCGCTACCGGAAATTTGTGCAGTAACCGGGTAAAGTGGCCACCTCATCGCCCTGCAGCGACCTTCCGGTCATCCGGACGCGCTGCTGCATCGCATGGCCGAAATCCTGGTGCGCCGCGGCCAGCCGCAGCGCGCCATGAAGGCGCTGGAACAAGCCGGGGAAAAATAATCTTGGACTTTCATGACCTCAAGGCGCTGCGCGAATCGCACTCGGGCTGGCGGCTGCTGGCCGCCGATCACGGCCCCATGGTCACGGCATTCCTGAACCGGGCGTTCATCGAGCCGAATCAGCGCGTGCTGGCCGAAAGCGAGTTGACCGGGAAACTGGAAGATTTTCTGCACTATTTGCGCGAAATCGAGGGCCAGGAAGCGTTCCCGAAATCGGCACGCGCCTACTTGATGGACTGGTCCGCCGACAAGCGCGGCTGGCTCAGGCGGTTTTACACCGAAGACAGCGATGAGCCTCACTACGACCTCACGCCGGCAACGGAGAAGGCCATCGGCTGGCTCAAAAGCCTGGAACAGCAGCGTTTCGTCGGTGCCGAATCGCGCCTGCTGACTGTGTTCGAACTGTTGCGCCAAATCGTCACCGGTACCGAAACCAATCCCGAAACCCGGATTGCCGAGCTGGACCAGAAGAAAACCGAACTTGATCGCGAGATCGACAACATCCGCGAAGGTCGTCTGGGCATTCTCGATGATACCCGGCTGCGCGAGCGCTTCATGCAGATGGCCGAGACTGCGCGCGCGCTGCTCGGCGATTTTCGCCAGGTCGAAGACAACTTTCGCGCGCTTGACCGCCAGGTTCGCGAACGCATCACGCGTTTCGAAGGCAGCAAGGGCGAGGTATTGGCAGACATCTTCGGCGAACAGGACGCGATTTCCGAGTCGGATCAAGGCCGAAGTTTTCGTGCATTCTGGGATTTCCTGATGTCGCCGGCGCGCCAGGAAGAATTCAGCCGCATGCTCGACAAGGTGCTTTCACTCGATCCGATCGTCGAACTCAAACCCGACCGCGGGCTGCGGCGCATTCACGATGACTGGCTCGGCGCCGGCGAGCAGACCCAGCGCACCATTGCGCGATTGTCCGAACAACTCAGGCGCTTTCTCGACGATCAGGCCTGGCTGGAAAACCGGCGCATCATGGACCTGATCCAGAACATCGAGCACAACGCGCTCGAAGTGCGCGAACAACCGCCCGGGCGTCTGGACATCGGCCTGGATCAGACCGCGCCCGGCATCGAACTGCCGCTGGAACGCCCGCTTTATTCTCCGCCGGTCAAGCCCCGCATCGAACAACACACGCTTGCCGCAGGGCAGGCCGACATCGACAGCGACGCCCTGTTCAACCAGATGTTCGTCGACCGGGAGCAACTGCGCGGCCACATCCGGCGCGCGCTGCAGACCCGCCCCCAGATCGACCTGAAAACCCTGATCGGCGAAAGCCCGCTGGAAATGGGCCTGGCCGAGCTGGTCAGCTACCTGGCAATCGCCGCCGAAGACCCTCACGCCGTTATCGACGAATCGCGCCGCCACGAAATCGCCTGGACCGGTACCGACGGCGTCGAACGGCGCGCGCGCGTGCCCGGGGTGATCTTTTCGCGCTGAACGGCGCAAAACCGAAGACAAATGAAACCGCAAATAAACGCGAATGAACGCAAATAATTCCTGAATATCGAATCAGATACGGGATCGGAAAGTCGGTAGACTGCCAGCGTGAGTGAAACGCCGGAAAATCCGATCTCGCTGCCGCTGATCAGCCTGCTCAAGGGCGTGGTCTACCGCGACAGCCACGAGAATGCCTGGCGCGACCTGATCGACCATCAGGCCGCCGTGGCAGATTACGCCGCCGTGCTGGGCCTTGAACTGATCGTCGACGAGGCCGAAGGCCATGGCTTTGTGCGCCAGGTCGAGCCCGAGGATGACGCGCCGGCACTGCCGCGGCTGGTGGTGCGCCGCCAGTTGAGCTATCCGGTCAGCCTGCTGCTGGTGCTGTTGCGCAAGAAACTCGCCGAGCACGACGCCGGCGGCGATGAGACCCGGCTGGTGATGTCGCGCGACGAAATTGTCGAAATGCTGCGGCTTTTCCTGCCCGAAACCGCCAATCAGGCCAGGCTGATCGACCGCGTCGGCATGGACCTCAACAAGATCGTCGAAATGGGCTTCGTACGCCGCCTCAAAGGCCAGCAGAACCAGTTCGAGGTGCGCCGGATCCTGAAATCCTGTGTCGACGCGCACTGGCTGGCCGACTTCGACAAGCGACTAGCCGAATACCGGGAGATCGCCGCAGACGACGAGACATGAGCGCGCCGCAGCTTTCCGGGCGCCGGAAAATCCCGTCTCCAACGCCAATTCGATAGACTGTCGTCATGGAGGCATTGGATCTTGAGTTTTCCACCGACCGCGCACGCGCCGGATTTCGACTCCACCGCGTCGAGGTCTACAACTGGGGAACATTCGATCAGCGTGTCTGGAAATTACAACCTGACGGTGATAACTGTCTGCTGACCGGTGACATCGGTTCGGGCAAATCCACCCTGGTCGACGCCATCACCACGCTGCTGGTTCCGGCCCAGAAAATCACCTACAACAAGGCCGCCGGCGCCGAGGCGCGCGAGCGCTCGCTGAAATCCTACGTGCTGGGGTATTACAAGTCCGAACGCGGCGAGTCCGGACTGTCGGCGCGCCCGGTGGCGCTGCGCGGCATCAACAGCTACTCGGTGATTCTCGGACACTTCTACAACGCCGGTTACGATCGCCACGTGACCGTCGCGCAGGTATTTTCGATCCGCGACAGCCAGGGCCAGCCGGACCGCTTCTACGTTTGCGCCGATATCGAGCTGAATATCGCCGAGCACTTCGCCGACTTCGGTTCGGACCTGAACCAGTTGCGCAAGCGTCTTCGCCAGACCCCACACCTGGAGCTTTTCGACAGCTTCCCGCCGTACGGCGCGGCACTTCGGCGCCGGCTGGGCATCGCCAGCGACCAGGCGCTGGAATTGTTCAACCAGACCGTTTCGATGAAATCGGTCGGCAACCTGACCGACTTCGTGCGCGACCACATGCTGCAAGCGTTTCCGGTCGAAGACCGGATCAACGCGCTGATCCGTCATTTCGACGACTTGAGCCGGGCGCACGCGGCCGTGCTCAAGGCCAAGGCACAGATCGAACAGCTCGAACCCATCGCCGACGATTCAGAGCAGCATGCCCGGCGCTCGGAGCAGGCCGAAACACTGCGCGGCTGTCGCGACGCATTGGCGCCCTGGTTTGCCGGGCTCAAGTCGGGTCTACTGGAGAAAAAGGTCAAGGCGCTCGATGACGAGCTCGACAAACTCGACGGACGTGTCGACCGACTGGAAGCTGAACGCCGCGAGCACCAGGTCGCCCGCGATGAGCTTAAACAGGCCATCGCCGAAAACGGCGGCGACCGGCTCGAACGGATCAAGCTCGAAATCGACCGCCTGGAGGCCCGCAAGCAAGCGTGCAAGCGCGAAGCCGACCGCTATCGAGAACTCGCCAAGGCCATTGAACTGCCCGCGGCCGAAGACGCCGAACGCTTCGGCGAAAACCGCGATGCGCTGGCCCGACTGCGCGAGGCGGCCGAGACCCGCCAGGCCGAAACCCAGGGCCGGCAGACCGAACTGGAAGTCGAACTACACGGACTGCGCTCGCGCCACACCACGCTGGATGAGGAAATCCAGTCGCTGAAAAAGCGCCGCAACAACCTGCCGGCGAGCATTCTGGCCATTCGCGAACAGTTGTGCAACAGGCTCGGGCTGGCGGCCGATGATTTGTCATTCGCCGGCGAGCTGATCCAGGTTCGCGATGACGAGCGCGACTGGGAGGGTGCGATCGAACGCCTGCTGCACCAGTTCGCGCTGTCGCTGCTGGTGCCTGACGCGCACTACGCGGCCGTCGCCGAGTGGGTGAACGCCACCAATCTCAAGGGCCGCCTGGTGTATTACCGCGTGCGCGAGCAGTCCGAGGCACCGCGCAGCAACCCCGATGCCGATTCACTGGTGCGCAAGCTGGTCATCAAGCCCGACTGCGGCGTTTACGGATGGCTGGAGGCCGAACTCAGTCGGCGCTTCGACTATGTCTGCTGCAGCGACCTCAAGCGTTTTCAGCGCGAGAAATACGCGATTACGCCGGCCGGGCAGATCAAGAGCGGGCGCGGCCGGCACGAAAAGGACGACCGCCACGCGATCGACGACCGCACCCGCTTTGTGCTGGGCTGGAGCAACGCCGACAAGATCCGCGCGCTGGAACAACAGCGCGATTCGCTGGAAAAACGCATCGCCGCGCTTGGCGACGACATCGGAAAGAGCCAGAAAACGCTTGCCGCCACGGCTCGTACGCTGGACAACATCAGCCGGCTGGACATGCTTGACCGCTTCGAGCAGATCGACTGGCAAACCCCGGCGCGCGCGATTTCGGAACTGCAGGACGAGTATCGGCTTTTGCGCGAGCAATCCGACGTGCTGGAGACGCTGCAAAGCCGGCTGGCCGAGTTGACCGGGCGCATCGAACGCACCGAGACCGAGCTCAACCAGACCCGCGACGACCGGGCCAGCGCGCGCACCCGGCGCGAAGAGGCCCGGCGCCTGCTGGATGAATGCGAACGCGAACGTGCGGCCGGGGAAACGGCTGTGGCTTGGTTCGGGCAACTCGAACAATGGCATGCCGAGGCGCTGGGCCAGGCCGCGCTCAACCTCAACACCATCGATGCCCGGCAGCGCGATTACCGCGACTGGCTGCAGGCCCAAATCGATACCGAGGACAAGCAGATCCGCGTGTTGAGCCAGCGCATCGTCCAGCGGATGTCGGAATACCGCGCGGCCTGGCCGCAGGAAACCCGCGAAGTCGACGCCAGCGTCGAGTCGGCCGACGAATTCCGCCAGATGCTGTCCCGGCTGCAGGCCGATGAGCTGCCCAGCTTCGAGCAGCGTTTCAAGCAGTTGCTTAACCAGAACACCATTCGCGAAGTCACGACATTCCAGGCCCAGCTCAGCCGCGAGCGCAACCAGATCGGCGAGCGCATCGACACCATCAACCGCTCGCTGCACGCGATCGACTACCAGGACAACCGCTACATCAAGCTGGTCGCCGAACGCGCGCCCGACGCCGAAATCCGCGACTTCCAGAGCCAGTTGCGCGCATGCACCGAAGGCACCACCACCGGCACCGAAGACGAGCAGTACTCGGAGCAAAAATTCCTCCAGGTCAAGCAGATTATCGAGCGCTTTCGCGGACGCGAGGGCTTCAGCGAAATCGACCGGCGCTGGACCCGCAAGGTGACCGACGTGCGCAACTGGTTCGTGTTTTCGGCCTCCGAGCGCTGGCGCGAGGACGACAGCGAGCACGAGCACTACACCGATTCCGGCGGCAAGTCCGGCGGCCAGAAGGAAAAGCTGGCCTACACCGTGCTGGCCGCCAGCCTGGCCTACCAGTTCGGGCTCGAATGGGGTGAAACGCGCTCGCGCTCGTTCCGCTTCGTGGTCATCGACGAGGCCTTCGGGCGCGGCTCGGACGAATCGGCCCGCTACGGCCTGGAGCTGTTCAGGCGCCTGAACCTGCAGTTGCTGATCGTCACCCCGCTGCAGAAAATCCACATCATCGAGCCCTACGTGGCCGCGGTCGGCTTCATCCACAACCCCGACGGGCGCGAGTCCTTGCTGCGCAATCTCACCATCGACGAATTGCGCGCCGAACGCGAAGCGCGCGAGCGCGTCCAGTCGCTACCGTAATGCCCGAAACCGAACCGCACAAGGGGTGGTCTTCGCCAGCCGATATCTCCGGGCAGGTCCGAAAGCGCTGGAACCAGGGGCTGTTGCTCGGTGCGAAGGAGACGGTCGAGGCCCGATTCCCAATGCCGCTGCGGCTCAAGCGGCCACGCCCGGCCGACCTCAATGAGCGCTTCAACCAGGTGCGCGACTGGGTCGAAGCCCTGGCCGCCGGGGATCGGAATCAGCGTGGATTCGGCTACGTGATCGAATGGAAGACCGTCAACCATCGCATCCACGGCAGCAATCGCGTGCCCGCCGGCGTGCTGATCCCAACCCGGGCCGATGCCCTGAAACTGATCGGCAAGACTGCGGCCGCCGAGACCTTCGAAAAGCTGCGCGCGCGCATTCTCGGCCAATTTCCCGAACTTACCGACTGGCTTGCCCGGCGGCCCATGACGGCGCTGGACCACGCCGAAGACTGGCCGCGCCTGCTCGCGGTGCTGACGTGGTTCCGGCAACACCCGCGTTGCGGCCTGTACCTGCGCGAACTCGACATCGAGGACGTCGACACCAAATTCATCGAACAGCGCCGCAAGCTGATCGGCGAGTTGCTCGACCAGGTCATGGAAAGCCGCCATATCGACACCGCGGCCAAAGGCGTAAAGGGCTTCGACAAACGTTATGGGCTGCGACGGCGCCCCGCCCTGGTGCGATTCCGCATTCTCGATGCCGCGCTCGCAATTGGCGACAGCAATGGCGGCATCGATGACCTGTCGCTGCCGGCCGAACAATTCGCACGGCTTGATATCGACGCGGCGACGATCTTCATTACCGAAAACGAAACGAATGGTCTGGCGTTCCCCGCTTACCCCTCGGCCATCGTGATCTTCGGCCTGGGCTACGGGCTGGACCGGCTCGCCCGCATAGACTGGCTGGCCAAGCTCCAAATCCACTACTGGGGCGACATCGACACCCACGGCTTTGCCATTCTCAACCGCCTGCGCCACCACCTGCCGCACACCGAATCACTGCTGATGGACCGCGCCACCCTCGACGCTCACCGACAATTGTGGACCCGCGAACCCAAAGACCGCCGCTTCACCGGCCAACTCACCCGCCTGAGCCACAACGAACAACAACTGTTTGAAACTCTTCGCGACAACCGGATCGGCGAACGCATTCGCCTGGAACAGGAACGCGTCGGCTTCGGCTGGCTGACCGCCCGGCTGCATCGGATCCAGCCGGGCGCCTCTGAATAATCACGAAACGACCAGAAACCGAAAAGCGGGATCCAAAGAAGAGCCAGATGCTCCAGTACAGGCGGCCTCAATGGGCCCGCTGGTGCGTTTCGCTGCGCTCCACACACCCTGATATGGATTGACCTGTCAAGTATTGGCTCCGATTTTTTT
>JBBDSL010000024.1:0-10957 GCA_040904965.1 Wenzhouxiangellaceae bacterium | reverse complement strand
TTCCCATTCCTTTGGTGTTCTTGGCGTCTTCGCGTCTTGGCGAGAGCAAAAAAAATTGATCCGGAAAAAACCAACCCAAAAAATGTGCTCAGCCGCCGTTATTTTTCCTTGCACATCATACAATTGGCGCCCTCTCCGAGCGAAACATCTACCCACAGATTTTGCGGAGGAGCCAACCGAAAGATTCAGCGCGTTGATTCGGCGCCGCCGGTACCAACCGCGCCCGCACACCCGATTCGATTGGGTCCGTGATGAATTTCCTGGCCATGGCCCCTCCTTCCCCGCTGTGGTCAGGCCGTTGCCAAGCACCCTCTTGCAGCCATTCGGCGCTGAAAGTGGTCACGGATGCAAGCGGTCGGCGGTGGTTCCTGTTGGGGGACTTTTCCGGTAGCAAAGTCGATTCGAGTCGCCATGATGCGTGTCCCTGCCTCGTTCGATGTAATAATTTCGGCTCAGAATATCACCAGCCGGGGACCGGGGCGGACATCAAGGGTAAGCTCGTGTATCTTGTCTGAGCCAGCCGATTTCCATAGCCGACAACCGCCCAGAACAATGAACATCGAAATTCTCGAGCAAGAGCAAGCCAGAAGAACCGAGTTGCTGACAGCAATGGCCCGGGATGTATTCGACGATTTGGATCCGGGCTACATCGGGGCTCGCGTGCCGCATATGGTTGATCCGATGCTGGTCATGGCTTCGGATGAGCTCGGTCCGCTCGGCTTCAAACTCGGCTATCGCGATAGTGCGAATTTCTATAGCTGGCTGGGTGGCGTCCATCCCCGCGCTCGGCGACAGGGCTTGGCAACCGAGTTAATGCGGGCACAGCACGCTCATGTCCATAGTATGGGTTACCGGAACATCACGACCCGCACCCGCGCGTCGAATCGAACAATGATCATTCTGAATCGGAAGTGCGGATTCGAGATCGTCGGCTTCGAGATCAACGACGCCGGCTTCGCCGTCGTCAATCAGCGAAAAGGTCTGGACGTGGAGGCGAACGCGGGGAAACAGATGTCGTGACAGCGCACGTCGGGTGCATTGCTTGGTTAGCCAGCATTTGATATCTCTTTCCGCAATGCCTCTTGCGCAAGTTTATTGACACTTTTTCCCCTTACCTGCGCTGTAATAGCTAGCTGTTCGTGCAACTCAGGTGGAATTCTGAGATTGAATTTACCAGAGTAGTGGCGGCGTGGCTCAATGCCTTTTTCTTTGCATACTTCCAGGAAGACATGCAACGACTTCTTGAACTCTGCTCGCAACTCTTTCGTATTGCGGCCAAAAAAATCCGCGCCGCCATTTAGGCCTAAGATTTCTCCCCGGAATGTATCCAGTTCAGAGTCATACTCAATTTTGGCGTGATAGCCTTCCAATGTCATGGTGTTCATGGCGATACCTTGTGCTGCTCCAACCATTTGCGAATACTGGCCAAAGCACCCTTATCAGTGCTCGGGCCAGGATGAGGGCGGTGAAATATTCGAACCTCACCGAACAGAAACACGGCTACCCGACTACCTTCTCGTTCACTGATCTCCGCCCCAAGCTCCGCGAACAGTGCTTCAATGTCACGCCACTGGACATTGCCGCTCACCGGGCGGGCGAAAACAGCCTCAAGGGTTCTTTGGTGCTTTCGTTTCACATCAGCACGGTACCATATATTGGTACCGTGTCAAGAGGTCTGATCATGACACAAGCCCCCAGGAATGAAGGCTAACTTATTAACTAAGCTGACCAACAGACTTGCACGTACTCATCTATAAGGGGTTGCAATTTCGACCCGGTTGGAGAGGTGCCGGTGCCGGGAGAAATCTGGACTGACAGCCGGGCGTTCGCGTGTCCCGGAATTCTCTGTTCCGGAATTCTTCCGGAATTCGGTTGAGAATGCCATGATCGAAACCGCTCAAATCCTGTCCTGGTGACTGTTGGAGTGCGGAGAAAAGGGAGCTTCTGCTGCCACGACGCCCTGTCAAGCCCGCACCCCGACGAATGGCACATGCCATTCCTGGCTGGACGGGCATATTATCCACTTGACAAGCACACCAGCTACGGTCACGTTCGCGGTGCCGCGCCGTCATTGAATAGGACACGGAAGCATCGGCAACGATCGACCGACCGATCAGGTGAGGGCACCATTGGGAGTGGATTTATGAGCAACACGTATGGCATTGGAAATGCCCTGGTCGATATCATCGCCGCGCCGTCGAAGGCGCTTGATGAAGTACGCGACCGGGTGAGATGGCTTTGGGTGCCAATGGGCATCGTGATCGTGCTGAGCATCGCCAGTATGGTCACCTACTACGCCTGGGTGGATTTCGACTGGCTGGTGGACCAAGCGGTCGCCCAAGCCTTGCAAGGCGGCGCCGACCCATCGGCCGAGGCGGGCATCCGCGGTTTCATGCAGCCGGGCACGATGATGGCCGTCACCGTGGTCTCGATTCTGGCGATGACGCTGCTGATCTACGTGCTGCAGGCGGCTTACCTGCACCTGGTCAACAAGGTCGCGGGCAACCCGGCCCTGCGCTTTGGCCAGTGGTTTGCGCTTTCGGCCTGGTCGGGCTTTCCGATGGTGTTCCAGGCGCTTGCGACCTTCGTGCTGATCGCCATGACCGCCAACCGGCAATTGGGCCAGCACGAACTCTCCCCGCTCAGCCTGCAGTCGCTGGTGATCCGCGCCGACGCGGGGTCGTCCTGGGCGGCCTGGGGCAGTTCGATCACCCTGATCACCTTTTGGACCATCGGTCTGCTGGGACTGGGCATCATGCGCTGGACCGGGGCCTCCGCCTTGAAGGCGATCGTCATCGCGGCCATGCCCTCGGTGCTGATCTTCGGAATCTGGGCGCTGGTGATTGCCTGAGGTTTTTGCCTGAGATGAGTCGCAAACTGATCGTATTCGCCGCCATCAGCGCGGCCCTGGTGCTGTTGGTGCTGGCCTCCCGCTTCATCGGCGGGGACAGCGCCAAGACCGTGGAAGTCACCCCGGTTCAAAGTCAGGTGGTCCGCAGCGCGGTACTCGCCTCCGGCCAGTTGATATACCGCGACCAGGTGCAACTGCGTTCAGAGCTGATCGGCCGTGCGGCCCGGGTGCCGTTCGAGCAGGGCGACCGGGTATCGGCCGGCGACGTGATCGTGGGCCTGGAGCCCGATCAGTTCCGCGCCCAGCTCGACCAGCAGGAGGCGAATGTGCGACTGCAGCAGATCGCCATCGACCGCCAGCGGCTGATGGTCGATAACCTGCAGCGCCAGGTCGAGCGCACCCGCGAACTGTTCAACCGCCAGCTGGTGGATGCCAACTCTCAGGAAAATGCGGAGAATGAGCTGCAGATGGCCCGCCTGGACCTGAGTTCCCGGCAGGAAGCGCTGACCCAGGCGCGCGCGGCGCTTGCGCAGTCGCGCGACAACCTCGACCGCACCGAAATCCGCTCGCCAATCGACGGCATCGTCATCCAGCTCGACGTCAAGCCCGGGGAATCGGTGATCGCCGGCACCACCAACATCCCCGGCTCAACCATCGCCATTATCGCGGACACCTCCTCGATGCTGGCGAAACTGCAGGTCGATGAAGCCGATATCGCGCGGGTATCGGTCGACCAGATAGCCGACATCTATGCCGCCGCCTTCCCTGATACTCCACTCCAGGGCGTGGTCGAGAAAATCGCGACCACCGCACGCCGTGCCGACGGCCAGCAGAACCTTAGTTTCGAGGTCGATGTGCGGCTGCTCGACGCCGACCGCGTGGATGTGCGCTCGGGCATGAGCGCGCGCGCGGAGATCTTTACCGAGTCCAGCGAAGACGCCCTGGCGCTGCCGATCCAGGCCGTGCAGTACGACGACGATAGCGATAACAATCGCGACAACAATCGCGACAGCGGCGAGGAACAAAGCTTTGTCTTCGTCGACGACAACGGCACTGCCCGCCGTCGCGCGGTGCGCACCGGGTTGTCGTCGGACAGCCACATCGAGATCCTCGACGGCCTGGAGGCTGGCGAGCGCGTCGTGACTGGCCCGTTCCGCACCTTGCGGAGCTTGCGCGATGGCGACAGCTTGCGCGCTGCGGAGGCTGGCGCAACCACGCCCGCGGCCGACTGAGGTGGCAGCGGTGGCCATTGCCGATGCGCCTGCCCCGGTAATCGCCCTGCGCGGCATCCGCCGCGAGTACCGAATGGGCGACCAGACCATCCACGCATTGGCCGGGCTCGACCTGGACATCGGTCGCAACGAATACGTCGCCGTGATCGGTGCCTCGGGCTCGGGCAAGTCCACCTTGATGAACGTCATCGGCTGCCTGGATCGCCCCAGCGCCGGCACCTACCGTCTCAACGGTCACGACGTGGCCGATATGACCGAGACCGAGTTGGCGCGGGCGCGGAACCGCGATATCGGCTTCATCTTCCAGAGCTTCAACCTGCTGCCGCGCGCGAACGCACTACACAACGTGATGCAGCCGCTGGTCTACCGACGCCTGCCGATCGCCGAGCGCCGGCGGCAGGCCACGCGCGCCCTGGAGCGCGTCGGCCTGGCCTCGCGCATGGACCACCTGCCCAACCAGCTCTCCGGTGGCCAGCGCCAGCGCGTCGCGGTGGCGCGCGCCCTGGTTGGCGAACCGGCGATCCTGCTGGCCGACGAGCCGACCGGCAACCTCGATTCCGCGACGACCGTGGAGATCATGGCGCTGTTCGACCAACTCCATGAGGGCGGCCAGACCATTATCATCGTGACCCACGAACCCGAGATCGCCGAGCACTGCCACCGCGTGGTGCGGTTGCGCGACGGGCTGGTCGAGTACGACCGGCTCAACGACCGGCGTAACAATCGACGATGATCGCAATCGCCCTCGACAGCCTGCGCTCGGCCTTTGACGCCATCCGTGCCAACGGCTTGCGTTCGTTTCTGACCACCCTGGGCATCATCATCGGTGTGGCCGCGGTGATCGCGGTGATCTCGATCGTGCAGGGCCTCTCCCATACGGTGAATGCACAGTTCCAGGGCCTGGGCGCGGATACCGTGACGGTGCGTTCGTACACGCCGTTTTCGCAGGCGATTATTGGCCGCATGTCGCTGCTGGACGAGGGCGATTTGCGCGCGGTGCACCACCGGGTCGATGGCATCTCCCACATTACCCCGGTGCTGTTCAGCCCCGACGGGCGCACCGGCCAGGTCGGCTACCGCAGCCGCAACCACTTCACCCAGGTCATGGGCGTGGGCCATGCCTACATGGATGTGACCGGCGTGATGCCGCAGGAAGGCCGCTTCTTCAGCCGCAGCGACGAGGAGCGGCGGCGTCTGGTCTGCCTGATCGGGACCGAGATCACCAAGCAACTGGAACTGCCCGGCAGCGGGCTGGGCGAGTTTATTCGCGTCGGCGACGACTGGTGCCGCGTGGTCGGTGTGCTGGAGAGCCGCGGCGAGCTGTTCGGCATGTCGCAGGACGACCTGGTCCTGCTGCCGTACAACACAATGCAACGCCTGATCGGCAGCACGCGGCGCACCGACATCCAGATCCAGCTCAAGGTCGTCGATGTCGACCGCATGGACCAGGCGACGGAACGAATCCGACGCGTGCTGCGCCAGCAGCGCGGCCTGCGACCCGGCCAGCCCGATGACTTCCGGGTCCAGACCGCCGAGCAGCTCACCGAAAGCTTCAACTCCATCCTCAACACCGTCACCGGCGTAGCCGCGGGCATCGTCGGCATCTCGCTGCTGGTCGGGGGCATCGGCATCATGAACATCATGCTGGTGTCGGTGACCGAACGCACCCGCGAGATCGGCATTCTCAAAGCCCTGGGTGCAACCCGAGGCGACATCCTGCTGCAGTTCCTGATCGAGGCGGTGCTCCTGTGCCTGCTGGGCGGCCTGATCGGTCTGGCGATCGGTTATGGCGTCGGAGCACTGGCGGCGATGCTTCTGCCCGGCTTTCCGCCGGCGCACGTGCCGCTCTGGGCGATCGTCCTTTCGGTAGGATTCTCCGCCGCGGTGGGCATCGTGTTCGGCATTCTGCCGGCCGCCAAGGCCGCACAACTCGATCCCATTGAGGCGCTGAGGTATGAGTAGCAGTGGTCCGCCGGCCCGAGCGGTCAAGGACGTCGCTTCTCAGGCACCCGAACCCCTGGCCTTATTCACCATCCGTTCGTAGCGAGACGTTGTCAGGTCCCGTAGATGGGGTGTTTCGTGACCGAGCGCACCGGAAACGTACTCGCCCCGATTGTAGATAACGGCGGGGTGAGGATGCGCGACCGAGCGAAACGCCCCAGATGCGGGGCCCCGGATCAAGTCCGGGGCAGGCTCTGGCAGCGTCGCAGTAGAAGGGATGGTGAATAAGGCGGGGATACACCAATCCAGTTCCTCGACACACTCATCTCAAACCGACAATCGCCGGGGCTTCGTGGATCAATTCGTCATTTTCTAGCGCTGCAACCATGAACAGGGCAAAGTCGATGCGGCGTACAAGATTGCGCTTCAGGGCGGGGTCGCCGACATGTCTGCGCCATATGGGCATTCCCTGGCTCGCGCCTTCTTCGAGGTCGCTTCCGCGCACGACGGTCCAGCGCCTGCTGCTGGCAAAAATCAACCGGCCCGCGGCCTCCTGGTCGGACAGGTCGACAATCCGAAGCCAGCGAGCGATCTTTCCGAAAATACTCACCATCAATCTGAATCTCAGCGAATACACGTCGTGGTCATCGCGGCTGATATGCCAGCCGCAGGAAAACACCAGGCGGGCGTCCGGTCGCGCATGATCCAGAACCGCCCTGGCCGTGCCGGACGCATAGTGGTGCACACCCCATGGCACCAGAACCGTGAGTACACCGTCGCAGTCCTTGATTGCCTCCCGGATTACGCGTTCATCATTGGTTGCTCCGGGAAAGACCGTGATGCGGCCCTTGAAACGGTCCAGTTTGGCGACGCTCTTTCCGCGACAGACGCCGACCACTTCGTAACCCCGATCAAGCGCATGCTGAACCATGTATTGTCCGAGCTTTCCAGAGGCTCCGATGACACATACCTTGTTCATGGCAGACTGATTCATTGTCATAAGCTGTCCCTCGTGCGGCACGGTTGAAATACTGAAACTTTCGATGTAAGCTAACTTACAGTGTAAGTTCAATGCAGTCAATAGGCCAATGGTCAGGGTCGGAGCCGGGTGGCAAAGCAAAAATCAACGCGAACCAAACGACGGCAGAGACTGAGCCGGGAGCGCGTGCTTGAGGCCGCGCTGATCATGGCGGATGCCGACGGACTCGGCTCGGTGAGCATGCGCAATCTGGCGCAAGCGCTGGGCGTCGAGGCAATGTCGCTCTACAACCATGTAGCGAACAAGGACGACCTGCTTGACGGCATGGTTGATCGGATTTTCGCGGAAATCGAGCAGCCGGAGACTGGAGACTGGCGTGAATGCATGCGCGCGCGTGCCGTCTCGGCGCGGCGGGCGCTTACACATCACCCGTGGGCGATCGGAGTTCTGGATTCGCGCGGCACACCCGGGCCGGCGACACTGCGCCACCATGACTGGGTGATCGGCGTGTTGCGCAACAACGGCTTCTCCGTGCCAATGACCGCGCGCGCCTTCGCCCTGCTGGACAGCTTCATTTACGGGTTTGTCGTGCAGGAATCCAGTCTTCGTTCCGGTGAGCTGCCAGACCTTGCCCGGACAATCCTGAACAATCTGCCCGCCGAGCAGTACCCTCACCTGGCCGAACTGACCAGCGAACATATACTGCAACCGGGGTACGATTTCAGCGATTCTTTTGAATTCGGTCTCGAGCTGGTGTTGGACGGGCTGGAGAAATTTCAATTCGAGTGATCCCGTCGGCAATAGCGGTTGAATTCCCAGCAGAAACAATGCTGGTTCTATTCCTGCCCCGTAATCGCTAAACTCACGGCAATGTCCGGACTGATTCCCGAATCGTTCATCGAAACCCTGCTCGAGCGCGTCGACATCGCCGACGTGGTCGGGCAGCGTGTGCCTTTGAAACCGGCCGGGCACGAGTTCAAGGCCTGCTGCCCGTTCCACGACGAGAAGACGCCTTCGTTCTACGTCAGCCCGCAGAAGCAGTTCTACCACTGCTTCGGTTGCGGCGCGCACGGCACCGCGATCGGCTTTGTGATGGCCTACGACGGCCTGGAATTTCCGGCCGCGATCGAGGAACTGGCGTCCATGGCCGGGCTGGAAGTGCCGCGCACCGAGGGCAAGGCGCCCGACGAGGCGCAAAAGCGCCAGCGCGAGGCGTTGTACGCGGCGCTGGATGCAGCCCAGAATTTCTTTCGCAACAGCCTGCGAAAATCCGCCGCCGCGCGCGAATATCTGGCCCGGCGCGGCATCGACGAGCGCACGATAGATGAATTCGGCATCGGTCTGGCCCCGGACGCGTGGTCCGCGTTGACCGACCGGCTGCTGGAGCAGGGCTTCAAGCCCCAGGCGCTGGAGCAGGCCGGGCTCTCATCCCGCGCGCGCAACAACAACCTGATCGACCGCTTCCGCAACCGGATCATGTTCCCGATCCACGACCGCCGCGGCCGGGTGATCGCGTTCGGCGGCCGGGCGCTGGGCGAGGACGGGCCGAAGTACCTGAACTCGGCCGAATCGCCGGTGTTCCACAAGGGCCGCGAGCTGTACCGGCTGTTCAACGTCCGCAAGGGCGGGCTGCCGGACCGGCTGCTGGTGGTCGAGGGCTACATGGATGCCGCAGCGCTGTTTGAGTTCGGTTTCGAGGAGGCGGTGGCCACGCTGGGCACCGCGGTGACCGGCGATCATCTGGAACTGATGTTTCGCGCCACGTCCGTGGTGATTTTCTGCTTCGACGGCGACGCGGCCGGCCGGCGGGCGGCCTGGAAGGGACTGGAAACCGCGCTGCCGGCGATGCGCTCGGACCGCGAGGTGCGCTTCCTGTTCCTGCCCGAAGGCGAGGACCCGGACAGCCTGGTCCGGTCCGAGGGCGCCGAGCGGTTCGAACAGAGGCTCGGCGAGGCCATGCCGCTGTCGCAGTTTCTGTTCGACGAGCTGGGCCGCAAGCTGGATCTTTCCACACCCGACGGGCGCGCCCGACTGGTCGCGCTGGCCCAACCGCTGCTGGAGAAGCTGCCACCGGGGCCGTTTGCCATGCTGATGGCCGATGAACTCGACCGCCGGGCCGGGCATGCCGGCACCTGGAAGCCGCCGCAGGCGCCGCGTTCGCAACGCCATTCGGAGCTTTCCGAACGCCCGCTGAGTCCGGTACAATACGCTGTTGCCATTCTCGTGCAGCACCCGACGCTGGCAGCCCAACTGGATAAAACACGGCTGGAAGTGCCGGGAGAGCTCAAAGGGGTCCGGTTTTTGGCTCATCTGATTGATTTCTGCCGCGAAAAGCCCAACATCTCTACCGCGCTGATACTCGAACACTGGCGCGACAAGCCGGAGGGCCGATTCCTGTCCAGTCTCGCCATGCGCGACCTGGCCGGAAAGGTCGAGCATCTGGAGCCGGCACTGGAAGAGGCACTGGACCGAATCCACGCGCAATTGATTCGCGCGCGGGTCGGTCGTTTGCAGCAAATTCAGGCCTCCGACGGTCTAAGCGAGGATCAGAACGCGGAACTGCGTCACTGGTTGTCAAAACGTGTAGCCGGCAATACCGGTTCGTCTTGAATAGTCGAAGTCAAAAGCTTATGGAAAATGCACCCCGTTCATCGTTGAAAGTGTTGATCGAAAAAGGCCGCGAGCAGGGCCAGTGGCTGACCTATGCCCAGGTCAACGACCATCTGCCCGACGATGTCGTCGAGGCCGAGCAGATCGAAGACATTGTCAACATGATCAACGACATGGGGATCAAGGTGTTCGAAGAGGCACCGGAAGATCCCGATGCGATGATTCTCAACGATTCGGCGTCCACCGACACCGACGACGAGACCGCGCAGCAGGAAGCCGAAGCCGCGCTGGCCGCCGTCGAGACCGAGCTGGGCCGCACCACCGACCCGGTGCGCATGTACATGCGCGAAATGGGCGCGGTGGACCTGCTCGACCAGAAGGGCGAAATCGAGATCGCCAAGCGCATCGAGGACGGCCTCAACGCCGTCAACATCGCGCTGGCGCGCTTCCCCGGCACCGTGACCGTGCTGCTGGAGGAATACCAGGCCTGGCGCGACGGCAACCAGCGTCTCAATGAACTGGTCTCGGGTTTCGTCAACCCGCTGTTGCTGGCCGAGATGGACCTGATTTCCGACGACACCATGGAAGCCGCGGTGGCCGAGGAAGCCGAGTTCATCGACGAGCCGGACGAGGACGATGACGAAGACAAGCCGGCGCCGACGGTCAACACCGGCCCGGACGCCGAGCAGGTCATCGGCTTTTTCGAGGAACTGAAGAAGGCCCACGAACAATTCATCAAGCTCTACGACCGCTACGGTGCCGGCGGCAAGAAGACCAACGACCTCAAGGATCAGATCAGCGAACAGTTCATGCGCCTGAAACTGCCGCCGCGCATGTTCGAGCACCTGATCGACCGGCTGCGCTTCCAGGCCAACATCACGCGCGATCTGGAGCGTCAGATCATGGCCATCTGCGTCGACAAGTCCGGCATGCCGCGCCGGGATTTCATCAAGAGCTTCGTTGACAACGAAACCGATCCGGACTGGCTGGAAGGCATGCTCAACACGCGTGCCAAGTGGTCTTCCGGTGTTCAGGGTCACGCCGAAGAAATCGCGCGGCTGCAGAAGAAGCTGACCCAGATCGAGCGGACCCAGCGCATCCCGATTTCGGAGTTCAAGGACCTGACCCGCAACATGTCCATCGGCGAGGCGCGCGCGCGCCGGGCCAAGAAGGAAATGGTCGAGGCCAACCTGCGGCTGGTGATCTCCATTGCAAAAAAATACACCAACCGCGGCCTGCAGTTCCTGGACCTGATCCAGGAAGGCAATATCGGCCTGATGAAGGCGGTCGACAAGTTCGAATACCGCCGCGGCTACAAGTTCTCGACCTACGCCACCTGGTGGA
>JBBDSL010000023.1:0-11053 GCA_040904965.1 Wenzhouxiangellaceae bacterium | reverse complement strand
GCTGATTTCGGCGTCATCGCGGGCCTCGGCGGCAACCACCGCAAGCCCGGCCACAGCAGTGGCCGGGCCGGACCCGGCAACGGCGTAAAGCACCCGGGCGGGCTTGCCGGCCAGCTCGAATTCAGTGCCCGGAGCCGGCGGCCGGTCGGCCTGCAACCGGAATCCGGTGATACGCCGCGTAACCCGACCGCGATAGTGCACCCGCGCAATGACTTCCTGGCCCGGAAAACAGCCCTTTTTGTAACTGAGCCCGCCCAGCGCTTCCATGCCCAGCATCTGGGGAAGAAACAATCCGGCATTCTCAGGCAATATCCAGGGCATTCGGCACTGTACATCCGCCTGCAGCCATTCGGCCGACAATTCGGTTGCGCGGTCATCGGGGTTTTCTGCGGCGTCGTCAATGACCAGCGCGCGCGCCGGGTCGAATGCCAGCGCCAGCTCGCGATCCGGGTCCGGGGATGTGTGCCCGGCCGGATGCACGCTTGACGTCTGTTCGATGGTCACCTTGCGGCCGATGCTGAACATCCGGGCACGTTTGAGTGTTGCCTCGACCATCGTTTCGGGCAATACCAGGGTTACGCGACCGGCTTCCAATGCCACCAGCAACACCGTATCGACGCGGCCGTCCGGGCTGCACCAGGCGGTCGGGTGCAGGCGTTGATCGGCGATATTGTGGATGTCCACGGTCAACTGCGCCTGCATAAACACCACCGCATCCGGTCCGGTAATCGGTATCGCGCGCAACCGAATACCGGGAAACTGCTCCAGTTGTGACATACGATCACACCATACCGGTAAAATAAGCGATTATGAATGATAACGAACACGCCACCGGCGATTCGCCGTCCGAACCGGTTCCCGAAGGCGATCAAGCCGCAATGGAATCGGGTCACTCCTCGGGGAACTCCAGGGACGGTTGTGATCGAGCGCGTGAGATTGTGACTGAAATTGTGCGTGAAGTCGGGGGACGCAAGGGCCCGGATCCCGTTCGTTATGGCGACTGGGAAAAGAATGGTCGCTGCATCGACTTCTGATCCGGCCTGCATCGCCCGGCATCGGGAACCGGCACGCGCCGGAATGAATTGAATCGAACCATGGATTGTTGCGAATGAATACCAACCAACGCCCGTTATCGCCGCACCTCCAGATTTATCGCCCGCAGTGGACCTCGGTGCTCTCGATACTGCACCGGATCTCCGGCGTGCTACTGAGTTTCGGCACCGTGCTGATGGTGGTCTGGCTGGTCGCGCTGGCCCAGGGCGAGCAGGCCTACCAAGCCATGCGGGCGTTCATGTCCAGCCCGGTCGTGCTGCTGGCACTGATCGGCTGGTCGCTGGCACTGTTCTATCATCTGCTCAACGGCATTCGTCATCTGCTCTGGGATACCGGCACCATGCTGGAACTCAAGCCGGCGCGCGCCAGCGGCTGGATCGTGGTCGTCGCCGCGCTGGCACTGACCGCCATTGTTTGGGGAGGCCTGCTGTGAAAACGCTTCGCAATCCGCTTGAACGGGCACTTAATCACGGTTCGGCCGGAAGCGGTGTCGAGCACTGGTGGGCGCAGCGTTTCAGCGCCATCCTGCTGGTGCCGCTGACGCTCTGGCTGGTCTGGACGCTGGCGGTGCTGGCCGGCGCCGATTATGCGGCCGCCCGGGACTGGATCGGCGCACCGTGGAACGCTGCGATGGCGGTGCTGCTGGTGGGCTCGAGTTTCTACCACGCGCGTCTGGGCATGCAGGTCGTCATCGAAGACTACGTCCATCACCGGGCGCTTGAAGTCGCGCTGTATATTCTGGTCGCGGCCGCGGCGTGGATCGGCGCAATCGTCTCGACTATCGCGATTCTCAAGGTGGCCTTCAGCGGCTGAGCGCCGGGCGCGGGACCCGGCCGAAGCGCGAACACAAGCACGAAGAGAATCGAGATCAACAGAACAATAATCGCTGGAACCTGAATGTCTCACAGCTACAACATCGAAAAGCACGAATACGACGTCGTTGTCGTCGGCGCCGGCGGCGCCGGTCTGCGCGCCACCATGGGCCTGGCCGCGACCGGACTGAACACCGCCTGTATCACCAAGGTGTTTCCGACCCGCTCGCACACGGTCGCCGCCCAGGGCGGCATGAGTGCGGCCCTCGGCAATATGGGTGAAGACGACTGGCGCTGGCACATGTACGACACCATCAAGGGCTCGGACTGGCTGGGCGACCAGGATGCCATCGAGTACATGTGTCGTGAGGCGATTCCTTCGGTGATCGAACTGGAGCATTTCGGCGTGCCGTTTTCGCGCACCGATGCCGGCAAGATCTACCAGCGCCCGTTCGGCGGCATGACCACGCATTTCGGCGAGGGCACCGCCCAGCGCACCTGCGCGGCGGCCGACCGTACCGGCCACGCCATCCTGCACACGCTGTACCAGCAGTCGCTCAAGCACGAGGCCCAGTTTTTCATCGAATACTTTGCCATCGATCTGGTGATGGACGATGACGGCACCTGTCGTGGCGTGCTGGCCTGGGACATGGCGACCGGGACGCTGCACCTGTTTCGCGCCCACGCGGTGATACTGGCCACCGGCGGTTACGGGCGAACCTACTTCTCGTGTACCTCGGCGCACACCTGCACCGGCGACGGCAACGGCATGGTGCTGCGCGCCGGCCTGCCGCTGCAGGACATGGAGTTCGTCCAGTTTCATCCCACCGGCATATACGGCGCGGGAATGCTGATCACCGAGGGCGTGCGCGGAGAAGGCGGTTACCTGACCAACTCCGACGGCGATCGCTTCATGGAGCGCTACGCGCCAAACGCCAAGGATCTGGCATCGCGCGACGTGGTGTCGCGTTCCATGACCATAGAGATTCGCGAGGGCCGCGGCGTGGGCCCGGATAAAGACCATATCCATCTCAATCTGCAGCACCTGGGGCCGGAAGTCATCAACGAGCGCCTGCCGGGTATTGCCGAGACCGCGCGCATTTTTGCCGGCGTGGACGTCACCAGGGAACCCATTCCGGTACTGCCGACGGTGCACTACAACATGGGCGGCATCCCGACCAATTACCACGGCGAAGTGGTCACGCTGTCCAATGGCGATCCCGACGCGGTTGTGCCCGGGCTTTATGCGGTGGGCGAGGCGGCCTGCGTATCGGTGCACGGCGCGAATCGCCTGGGCTCGAACTCGCTGCTCGACCTGATCGTGTTCGGCCGTGCAGTGGCCAAGAAGTGCGGTGCCAACCTCAAGCCGAATCAGTCGCATCCGACGTTGCCGGAGGACGTGGTCGACAGGCTGGTCGGCGAGTTCGACCGCCTGCGCCACGCCGACGGCGAGAATGCCACCGCCGGGATCCGCGACCGGATGCAGCGCGTGATGCAGGAAGATGCCGCGGTGTTTCGCACCAACGACTCGCTGAAGCAGGGCGTCGAGCGGATCAACGAAGTGCGAAAACTGTTCGACGACGTCAAGGTCACCGACCGCTCGATGATCTGGAATTCCGATCTGGTCGAAACGCTGGAGCTCAGGAATCTGCTGGGCAACGCGGTGACCACCATGGTCTCGGCGGAAAACCGCAAGGAAAGCCGCGGTGCACACGCGCAGGAAGATCATCCCGATCGCGACGACGAGAACTGGATGAAGCACTCGCTGATCTGGATGGAAGACAAGGGCGAGACCAGCATCGACTATCGCCCGGTGCACATGTATACCCTGTCCGACGACGTTGAAGTGGTTCCGGCCAAGAAGCGGACCTACTGACGCACGCCCGGCAATCAAACGCACAATCCTTATGCAACAACGGTAGCGAAATGGCTGAATTCAGACTTCCGAAAAACTCGCGCATCACCAGGGGCAAGCACCATCCGGCGCCCGATGATGCGACCAATGTCAAGACGTTCCGCATCTATCGCTGGGATCCCGACAGCGGCGACAACCCGCGCATGGACAGCTTCGACGTCGACCTGGACGATTGTGGCCCGATGGTCCTTGATGCAATTATCAAGATCAAGAATGAAATCGATCCCACGCTGACTTTCCGGCGTTCCTGCCGCGAAGGCATCTGCGGTTCGTGCGCGTTCAACATCGACGGCGTCAACACACTGGCCTGCACCACGGGCATCGACGAGATCAAGGGCGACGTCAAGCTGTATCCGTTGCCGCACATGCCGGTGATCAAGGACCTGGTGCCGGACATGACCCATTTCTTTGCCCAGTACGCCGCCATCCGTCCGTGGATTCGCACCCAGAGTCCGCCGCCGCCGGACAAGGAACGTCTGCAGTCTCCCGAAGACCGCAAGCATCTTGACGGCCTGTACGAATGCATCCTGTGCGCCTGCTGTACCACGT
This sequence comes from Wenzhouxiangellaceae bacterium, assembly GCA_040904965.1. GTDB lineage: Bacteria > Pseudomonadota > Gammaproteobacteria > Xanthomonadales > Wenzhouxiangellaceae. The sequence goes on along the minus strand of JBBDSL010000023.1, from coordinate 6,724 downwards.
CCTGTCCCAGCTATTGGTGGACCGGTGATCGTTATCTGGGCCCGGCGGTGCTGTTGCAGGCCTACCGCTGGCTGGTCGATTCGCGCGACGAAGCCACTGGCGAACGGCTCGATCAGCTCGAGGACCCGTTCAAACTGTACCGCTGCCACACCATCATGAACTGCGCACAGACCTGTCCCAAGGGCCTGAACCCGGCCAAGGCGATTGCCGAAATCAAGAAAATGATGCTGGCGCGCCAGTCGCTGTAGCGGGAGCCAAACATGCAACCGACTGCCTATACGATCGACTTGTTGCAACCGGCGGAACAGGCCTCGCTGGAGATGCTTTATCCGCTGGTTGCAATGGTTCTTCTGACCCTGATCGTTGGCGTGCGCATGTACCTGGTGCGGGTGGCGGAGATGAAGCGCTCCCGTGTGCACCCGGAGCAGATGAAAACGCGCAATGACATACAGGCCAGGCTTTCCGACACGCGTGCATCCGATCACTACGCCAACCTGTTCGAACTGCCAGTCGTTTTCTACGTTGCAGTGTTCGCGATCTGGCTGACCGGGCTGACCGACGGCTTGTATCTGGTGCTGGCATGGGCGTTTTTCGCATCCCGTGTCGTCCACGCGACCATCCATCTGACGATCAACCGGGTGATGTGGCGTTTTGCCGCATTCATTACCGGGTTCGGGCTGCTGACGGTCATCTGGCTGCGGATTGCATTCGATCTGATCGTGGCGTGAACCGGCCGGACACACCCGACGACAATGCCGATGCTGCGCGGCTGCGCTGGCGCTGCCGCCGCGGCATGCGCGAGCTCGATGTACTGCTGGAGCGCTGGTTGACGCAATGCTGGCCCGAGGCCGGGCCGGCCGACCGCGACCGTTTCGAGAAATTGCTGAGCTGTGAGGACGATGCGTTGTGGGGCTGGTGCAGCGGCCGCACGGTGCCGGACGATCCCGACCTGGCCGCGATTGTCGATCAGGTGACGGGTCTCGGACATCAACGTCTTGATGGCTGAATTCCGGACCCGCCGCGGCCGGATCCGGCCAATGGCGATCGCGTTCATTTCCCTGCTTGCGGTACTGGCAGCGGTCTTCTCCGGGCTGCCGGTGTTGGCGAAGCTGGTGGTATTGGCCGTGATCGCGCTTTGGGGATTCCGGGCCTTCACCCGATCGCCGATGCATGCGATTCTGCTCGATGCCGGCGGCAGCCCGATGCTGGACGGGGCGCGCGGCGCGCTGGTCGGCGAAGCCGTCAACGGACTGTTCGTGGCACTGAAGATCACCATGCCCGACCGGCGAACGCGGCGCGCCCTGGTGTTTCGCGACGAACTGGACAGTGATGCATTCCGCGCGTTACTGGCGTACCTGCGCCACGGCTGAGCGTTCGCTTCGATCCCGGCCGCCCGAGATTTTACGGTCGCGCGGGTTAGAATCGCTGAATGGAAGAAAGCAGCCGAATCGAACATGAGGCGCGCCGGCCCGGCGCTTCCGGGCACTGGCTGATGGCGCTGTACCCGTTGTGGCAATGGCTGGTGTTGATTCCGGCGGCCGCCATCATCACCATTGTTGCCGCGCTGGCCGCGATGGTGATGTGCGCCTTCGGTCTGCAGCGCCAGGCCAACCTGGGGGCGGCCGCACGCTGGGCGCGCTGGATTGCCTACATGACGCCGATGCGCGTGGAGATTCAAGGCGCCGAGCACATCGAGCCGGGGCAGAGTTATGTGGTGGTCGCCAATCACCAGAGTCAGTACGACATTCCGTTGATTTACGGATTTTGCGGCCTGGACCTGCGCTGGGTGATGAAAGCCGAGATCGGCAAACTGCCGTTCATCGCCCAGGGCTGTCGTGCCATCGGCCATATCTTCATCGACCGCCGCAACCCGGACCAGGCGCGTGCCGCGATCAACCACGCGGTCGCCGAATTGCCTCCGGGCACCGGCGTGCTGTTCTTTCCCGAAGGCACGCGCAGCCGCAGTGGTGAATTGATGAAATTCCGCAAGGGTGCGTTCCGGGTTGCCGTGGACCGGCAATTGCCGGTATTGCCGATGACGGTGGTGGGTACGCGCGAGTTGCTCCCGGCCGGATCGTTCCGCATCCGTCCGGGGTCCGCCCGGCTGGTGGTACATCCACCGATCCAGCCCGGTAGTGGCCCGGTCGACGAGACGGTCGTTCAACTGTGCATGCGCACCCGGTCGGCGATCGCGGCGCCGCTGGAAGCGCATCGCGCCGGACGCGGCGAGCGCGGCTGATGCGCGTACACGTACCCGATCCGGAATACACCGCATCGCCGCGCGCCGGGCGCAATTTCGTGCTGGCGCTGAAGATCGTGGTCGGCTTCGTCATCGTAATCTGGTCGGTGTTCCTGTTCGACCAGTTCGCGCGCATCGGCTTGATCCGCTACGGCCTGATTCCGCGCGAAGGCATCGGCCTGCTCGGGCTTGTAACCACGCCGCTGCTGCACTACAACTTGAGTCACATCGGCTCGAACTCGTTGCCGCTGCTGATCGGCGGCACCATGATGCTGTTTTTGTATCCGAACTCCGCGCTGCGCGCGCTGCCGGCGATCTGGCTCGGCTCGGGCCTGCTGGCCTGGATCTTCGCCCGCAGCAGCGTCCACATCGGTGCCAGCGGTCTGATCTACGGGCTGCTGGCGTTCGTGTTTGTCTCCGGCGTGATCCGGCGCGATATGCGTTCCATTGGAGCCGCGCTGGTGATCTGGTTCATGTACGGCTCGATGATCTGGGGCGTGCTCCCGGCCGCGCCCAACATGAGCTGGGAACTGCATGCCAGCGGCATGGTGTTGGGTGTGGCGACCGCGCTGAAATACCGCGACTGGGACCGTCCGCCGATGAAACGCTACGAATGGGAGCACGACGAGCCGCTCGAGGAGGACCTGGCCGAGCCGTGGCGGGAGGCGCGCGACCGGTGGCAGTGACGCTGCATATCGTCGGTGCCGGACGCGCCGGGCGCAGTCTGGCCAGGTTGTGGGCCGACAGCGGCACGTTGGAGATCGGCCAGGTCGTCAACCGCGGCATCGAGAGCGCATGTTCCGCGGTGGACTTCATCGGCCAGGGCGATGCGGTCGGGCAACTGCACGCGATTTCGGCCGACGACTGGCTGATGGTGGCGGTTCCCGACGGTAGGCTCGAAGCGGTTGTCGCCGGGCTGGCCGCGCGCAATCAGTCCCGGCCGGCACTGGCATTTCATATTTCAGGTGCCGAATCCGCCGAAGTATTGCGGCCGCTTCGCTGTCCGATCGCCTCGGTGCATCCGGTGTGTCCGTTCAGCGATCCGGCGCGCGCGCTGGAGCTGTTCGCCGGCAGCTATGCGCTGGGCGAGGGCGACGACAACGCGCTGGACCGGCTGCTGCCCGCGTTCGCTGCGATCGGCGCCGAAGCCATGCGCTTCCGCCCGGTCGACAAGCGCCGCTACCACGCAGCCACGATCGCGGCCAGCAATTTCCTCAACGTGCTCGACGATCTCGCGTTGGGGCTGGCCGAATCGGCCGGGCTGGCGCCGGACCAGGCTTTGAAGGTGATCGTCGCGCTACAGCGTGCCGGACTGGCAAACATCGAACGGGTCGGCCCCGTCCAGGCGCTGACCGGACCTATCGAGCGTGGCGACCGGGATATGTGTGAGCGGCTCGCCCGCACGCCGGGCGTAAGCGGGGACGAGCTGTTCATGGCCCTGGCCCGCGCGACGGTGGCGCTTGCGGACCGAAAACACCGCGGGCCATCCGAGTATTGCGAAAACCCGCTCCAGGAGTTGTTTTGCGACCCGGGCATGGTTCGGACCGGAGGCCGGAATGGCGGCGTTTGAATACCAGGCCATGGACGACGGCCGCCAGGTCAGCGGCGTGGTCCAGGCCGATACCGCGCGCATGGCGCGCCAGCAGTTGCGTGAACGCGGTCTGGTGCCGCTGGAGGTCGAGCCGGTTGCGCGTGCGCGTAGCAGTAGTCGTGCCGGAACGGGGCGCGAGCGGGCCTTGATCCTGCGCCAGATGGCGGCCCTGCTCAAGGCCGGGCTGCCGCTGGAGGAAGTGCTTTCGCTGGCCGCCGACCAGAGCGGTTCGAAGCGCGTGAACAGGCCGCTGGCCTCGATCCGGGCACGGGTGCTCGAAGGCCAGTCGCTGTCGGAAGCCATGGCCGAGCAGCCGGGGCTGTTTCCGGCCATGTATACCCGTTCGATCGCGGCCGCCGAGCAGGCCGGGCAGCTCGACCTGGTCATCGCGCGGCTGGCACGGCATGCCGAGCGCCGGCTGGCGCTGACGCGCAGCGTTTCGGTCGCACTGGTCTATCCGCTGTTGCTGGCGCTGATCTCGCTGGGGGTGGTCTGGGGGCTGCTCGGTTTCGTGGTGCCGCGCGTGGTCGGGGTGTTCGAATACTCCAACCAGCAACTGCCCTGGATGACCCGCAGCCTGCTCGAGATTTCATCGCTGGTCGCCGACTACGGCTTGATTTTCCTGTTGTTGCTGGTCATCGCCGCGCTTGGTACGGTCGCTTTGCTACGCCTGTCGGGCCCGCGCCTGCGGATGGACCGCACACTGCTCAAACTGCCGCTGATCGGCCGGCTGGTCCGGGCCCAGGCCGCGGCGCTGTTCGCGCGCACGCTGGCCATTCTGGTCAGCAGTTCGGTGCCGGCGGTGGAAGCACTCAAGGCGGCCTCCGAGGTGATCGGCAACCGCAAGGTGCGCGCCGACCTGGAAGCCGCGGCGGCCAGGGTTCGCGAGGGTGCGTCGATCTCCGGCGCCATGCAGCCCATCGAATGGCTGCCGCCGCTGACCCGGCGGTTGATTCACGGCGGCGAGCAGGCCGGCGAGCTTGGTGAAATGCTGGAACATGCCGCCGAGTTGCAGGAGTCGGATCTGCAGGATGCCGGTCAGGTGCTGCTGGCGGTATTGCAGCCGGCGCTGATCCTGCTGGTCGGCCTGGTGGTGCTCTACATCGTGCTGGCGATCCTGCTGCCGATCATGAACATGAGCCAGTTGCTGTCATGATCAGGTTCGAACATGTGGCCAAGCGCTATCCGGGCGGCGTACAGGCGCTGTCGGATGTCAACTTCGAGCTCCAGCGCGGCGAGATGGCGTTTCTCACCGGCCATTCCGGCGCCGGTAAAAGTACCTTGCTGCGCCTGATCGCGGTGCTGGAGCGTCCCAGCCGCGGCCAGGTGCTGTTTGATGGCAAGAACATTGGCCGGGTCTCGACCCGCCAGATCCCGCGGCTCAGACGCAAGGTGGGCGTGATCTTCCAGGACCACAAGCTTTTGACCGACCGCAAGGTGCTGGACAACGTCGCGCTGCCGCTGCTGATCGCCGGATTCTCGTGGAAAGAGATCCGTCGCCGCGTGCGTGCCGCGCTCGACCTGGTCGGGCTGCTGGACAAGGAAAACACCTTGATTCCGGCGCTGTCGGGCGGCGAGCAGCAGCGCGTCGGGATTGCCCGGGCGATGATCGGTAAACCGCCGGTGCTTCTGGCCGACGAGCCCACCGGCAATCTGGACCCGGACTTGTCGGCCGAGCTGATGCAGTTGTTCTGTACTTTGAACGAGCTGGGCACCACGGTGCTGATCGCGACCCACGACCTGGACCTGGTCGAACGCCTGGGTCGCAGAACGCTGGTGCTGAAATCAGGTTGCATGGTCGACGACCGCAGCGGCGGGGCAGGCGCGTGAGCGGGCTGGTACACCGCCGCCGCGCCGACCTGCGCGCCTGGGCGCGCCGGCACGCTTACAGCCTGCTGTCGTCGGTGGGCACGCTGGTGCGCAATCCGCTGACCAGCGCGCTGACCATTGCCGTTCTGGCCGTCGCGCTGACGCTGCCGCTGGGCCTGAACACGGTGCTGGTCAACCTCGAGACCGTCCACAGCAGTTTCGACCGGCTCGACAGCATCAGCGTATTCCTGGACCTGGAAGCCGACGAGCAAGCCGCGCGCCGGGTGGCCTCGCAGCTTACGACCTGGCCGGACGTGCTTGCGGTGGACCCGGTGAGCCCGGAAACCGGCATGCGCAAGCTGGCCGGCGCCACCGGCCTGGACCGGTTTGACATCGGCGACGTACCGCTGCCCTGGGTGCTTGAAGTTACGCCCGTCGGCGGGGTTGACGCGGGCAACCTGGCCGAGCGTCTCAGACGTATCGAGCGCATCGACATGGTCGTTGTGGATCTCGACTGGGTACGCCGGCTCGACGCCATCCTGGGGCTGTTTTCGCGCCTGGTGGAACTGCTGGCCGTGTTGTTCGCGCTGAGCGTGCTGTTCGTAATCTCCAACAATATCCGTACCGAGATCCAGCGCCGGCGCGAGGAAATCGAGATCCTGGCACTGGTCGGCGCCACGCCCGGCTACATCCGCAGGCCGTTCCTGTATTCGGGGCTCTGGATGGGACTGGGCGGGGCGTTGATTGCATGGCTGGCGGTGCATGCCGGCCTGCTGCTGTTGCGCGGACCGTTCGGCGAACTGGCCGCCACCTACGGTGCGACCGCCGAACTGCACGGTCCGACGCCGGAAATGCTGGCAACGATGCTGGCCGGAAGCGGCCTGCTGGGGATCGTGGGCGCATGGATCGCGGTGTCGCGCCAGCTCGCCAGAATCAACCCGTAGGCGATGCTCCAACAGGACGAAATCGGGGCGGAACTTTCCGCTGCACGTCCCCTCCAAGCAGACAGGGACAATACAGGACAGCATCAAGGGCGTACGACAAGATTTTGAGATGATGCTGTCGTGATCCCGAATTTGCCGGCT
>JBBDSL010000022.1:45913-55699 GCA_040904965.1 Wenzhouxiangellaceae bacterium | reverse complement strand
TGCGGGCCGCGCCTTGCCCTGAACGCTGACAGACCAACTGAATCCGTAATTATCAAGTTGAAGGACCACTAGATTCGCGCTCAGGGCGCCAGCACCAGCTGGATGAGCCAGTTAAAACCGATCGACGCCAGCGGCCCATTGTTGGTGGCAAGGAACGAGTTCCCGCTTGCGGCCGCCTCAAGGGCCAATAGGGGCGGAATCGCGCCGCCGGGGCGGAGATCCGGATTGTCGAATGCCTCAAGAACCACGAATACGTCCAGTCCCGGATCCTTGCGCAGTTTATTTTCAACCCTGCGGCCCAGCCCGTTGGATGCGTTGAAATAGAACGGACTCAGGTCGCCGTCCTGTCCGATGAAGCCGCTTTGTTCCGTCAGCGTTTCGACAAGTTCGACGGTACCGTCGCCGTTTACGAAGCCCAGCGCCAGAGCGGCTCGCTCGAAGCGGGGCGCGTCGACCGCATCGAAGGCGGTGATCTGGAACGTCGCAGAAGTGATTGCTGCGCCTGCTTCAAGCACCGAGAGCATGTCGGCATTGCTGAACCGCTGTGCGTAGACCGTCCCGGGCGCCAGTGCCGCACCGGTGCCGCCAAAGCTCTGAACAACAAAGTCCTGAAGCTGGATGCTCTCGTTGATGACCGCGTCGATGACTTTGACCGGTCGTGAACCCGGCCGGATCACCAGCTGTTGCGCCTGGCCGGGCCGGCGTTCGAACGCCGTTTCCTGGTTCCGCGGGCCGATGCCTTCCTCGTCGTAGCCGACCTGGCCGTAGGACGCGCTTATAGCGGAAGTGGTGCTGATGTTTCCGCCGGTGGCACCGGCGACATCCGGGGACTGCAAAAACATTTGGTAGTTGCCGCGTGGCAGCGGCAACTCGTATTCGCCGTTGACGATGCCGATCTCCGGTTGTGCCACGAACAGACCGCCGTTGATCCCCAGCACCCTGAGCGTTCCGGAATGCGCAGTGACCGCGGTGCGATCACCGGCCTGGTCAACTGCGTAGACATTGGCACCAAGGACACCCAGTCCGTCGATGTCGCTGATCTCGCCGCGGACCACCGAGTAGACATTGTCGAACGAGGCTTCCGGGTAGATGAACGACGACCAGGCGATATCGTCGGTGTGCAACTGCCGCGTCGCAGCTTCTGCCTCGGGATCGTTTGTGCTGATGAACGGAAACATCGTGGACCCGAACCGGTTGTCGTCCGAGATCTGGTTGATGAAGTCGTGGGCCAGCCCATGCGAGTGACCGAACTCGTGGGTTGCCACTGCGCCGATGTCTGCAGCGCCGGCCACAGGTTGGGTGGACCAGAGCACGTTGGTGTTGAATTGCACGTCGTTTTCCAGGATGGTTCCGGCAGGATAGAAGCCGGCCGGAAATTCGATGTTGCCGTCCCCGTCGATATCCGCGCACTGATTTATGCCTTCGGCATCCGGATCGAATACGTCGGAGTCTCCGTCCCCGTTGAGATCCATGCCCGGCACCAGGTTGATGTCCTGCTGCAGGGAAACCGATGGCGATGAGGCCAGAGCGGTAAACCCCGGTGCGGTCGAGAAGGTGATTTCATTGATGAAATCGAAGCTGCGCACGGCGTTGCCAGTATCGCGGCTATCTACGACCTGGAACGAGATGAACGATGTCGGAATGTCGTTCCAGGCGTCGAAGCTCTGCTGGATGACTTGCTCCAGGTCCGCGATGCTGACTTCCAGCGGTGAGCCCTGGTTCGGCAAAGCCGCCGAATTGATGACATATTGGAGGTTGCTGCAGCGTTCGTCCCAGCGAATGGGTACGACGTCAACGGCCTCAATTCCGGGGGCCAGTTCCTGCCCGGTGAATTTGAACGTGTCCAGATGGCCGCCGGCCAGAGCCGCCTGAGACGTTACGACCAGGGCGGTGATTAAGTAAAGTCTTGTACGTTGCATGAATATCTCCCTACTGTTCGTCGCGTAGCGCGCGCGCTCGCGCCACGAAATCATTGACGGAAAGAAGTGAAGCCTGGTCCGGGCTTGAGATCAGAAGTTGATCGCCGCGCGCCACGATATCGAGCTGGCCCTGGGTGAAGCCCACGATGTCCCGCGTCCCTTCGCTGTCGGCACCGCCCAGGAAGTAGACCGCTTTCATTCCTTCCATCCGGGGTGTTGCTGCGGCCACGTTCTCACCGACCCGCACGCCGTTGATTTCTGCCGAGCCGCCCGGATAGCGAATCTGCACGAACGCGTCGCCCTGACCGAACAGTACTTCGTCAACTTGCACGGTTACGATGGTGTAGAAGCGGCCTTCTGTATAGACGCTTTCGGTTGCGGTGACTTCACCGATGACGCCGACGTCCGATTGTTGGACGAGGTCTGCCAGCGAGTACTGTTCAAGAGTGGTAGCGTTCACCGCCCACGCAAGCATGAGGCCGGTTGCCAGACCGGCAATTCCAGGCAGTAATGTTGTTAATTTCATCAGTATTTTCCCGGTTGAAGCGGATGGTTGATTGCTGTGATACCGCGTCTCCCAACGCGAATGGCCCAGCCGGGCCGTAGCGAAGATTACGCTACTTCAAGGAACAATAGCAATAGTGAAGATTAATTCACATTCATGAAGATGTATTGCGCCGGTGGCCTGGTCGAGATCGGTCAACTGCCCGAAGGCGGCAACATCGACGGCCTGGAGGAATACCAGGGTCGCCTGATCGTGGCCAGCCAGGACGACCAGGCGATCTGGTCGTGGCGCGACGGGCAAGCCGTCAAGCTGTTCGACACGCCCGGTCGGCCCGCCGACATCGGTATCGATTCACGCCGCGGAAGAGTCGCCATCCCGTACATCGCGCTCGATCGGGTCGAGCTCTGGGCGCTGCCGGAGACGCGCTAAACGCGCGGGCAATGACACTTGGCGGTATGATGCCGGGTTGTTCCGATTTAATATCCTGACTGCCGATGTCCCAGCGCGAGACCGTCCCGAGCAAGATTGAAAAGGTTCGGCGTGCCGTCGAATCCGGCGCGCTTGATGAAGCGGAACGCCGTTGCCGGGAATTGATTCGCGACCGCCCGGAAGGCACTGCGGAACGCGCCAGTGCCGCGGTTGCGCTTGCCGACGTCCTGCTCCGCAAGGGCGATGCCGCAGCAGCCCATGAGGCAGCCCACCGGGCGGCGAGTACCGGCGCCTCCGGGCTTGATATGCTGAGCGTTCTGGCGCCAGCCGCGATTGCTATTGGCGCCCGCCAGGAGGCCGGCCAGTGCATGGCGCAGTTTCAGCGCCTGGCGCCTCAGCAGCAGGCTCGAATGCTGATTTACTGGGCCGAACGACTGGAAGACCTGTTCATGTTTGCCCAAGCCGTTTCGGTGCTACAGCCGCTGGCCGACTCGCCGCAGGCCGATTACGAAGTCCTGGTCTTTTACGCCCAACTGTTGCTCAAGGCGCATCGCGCCGAAGCCGCAGATGCGCCGCTTGCAAGTGCTCTTGCGCTGGACCCCGAGCGCATCGGCGCGCGCTTGGCACAGGTTCGGCAGCGGATCCAGCTCGGCCGCATCAAAGACGCCGTTACGAGTGCGCTGGAGGTTCTCGATCGAGATCCGGCGTCGACGCCGGCAGCGGCGATGCTCAGCGAGATTGCGCCCGAACACATGCCCGAATCGACAATCTCCGCCCTGGAGGCGCTGCTTGACGATGTCCGTGTCGATGCGGAAACCTGCGGTGCGGCCGGCCTGGCACTGGGCCGGGTTATGGAAACGAGGGGTTCTCATGAGCGCGCGTTCGACGCGTTCGCCATGGGCAACCGGGCACTGAAGCGCCGTGCCGCCATGCGCGGCTACGATTACGATCCGGCGGTGGTCGAAGCGCGCGTCGAGGGTCTGCAGAAGTCCTTCCCGGGCATGATCAACTTTGATGGATCGGACGGCGAAGGCTTGGTCTTCATTGTCGGAATGCCACGCTCGGGCACCACGCTCCTGGATCGCATCCTGGCTGCTCATCGGCAGGTCGTCAGCGTGGGCGAGCACGCGATGATGCCGGCGATCGCCGAGCGCGCGGGCGCCGATTCCGGCGATCCGTCGCAATTCGAGGCTGACATGTCGGCGTCGGCCGGATCATGGCGATCGCAGTACCTTTCCAGCCTGCCGCACCGCCCCACGGCCGATCGTGTCATCGTCGACAAGCTGCCGCTTAACTTCTGGAACATCGGGTTGATTGTGCGTCTTTTTCCGCGGGCCACGATCGTGCATGCCTGCCGCGATCCGCGTGATGTCGGCCTTTCGAGCTTCCGGCTGCGATTTCCGGAGTCATTCAGATACGTCAATGATTTCAATGATTTCGCACATTATTATGCCCAGTATTGCAGGTTGATGTCGCACTGGCGGAGGGTTCTGTCCGGCCGCTTGCTGCGAATTGACTATGAGCAGGTCGTAGATTCGATCGAGCCGTGTGTGCGCCGGCTGCTTGACGCCTGCGACCTGTCCTGGGATCCGGCCTGCCTGAAATTCTCCGAGAACCGGGACGCTGTGTACACGCTTAGCATGGGCCAGGTCAGGCGCGAGTTGTATCGTGAGGCGACGCAGCGCTGGAAGCGTTACGGCGACCGAATGGCGCCGCTGGTACACGCGCTGGAAAGCCAGGGCGTTGTGTTGCCGCCGACCTGATTCTGGTCTGGTCACGGCGGGTTTGAGAGCAAGCCGCTACCACCCGCGAAGTTCAATCTGTTACGGTGCGGAGATCAGGTGGCAAGCCAGATTGTCGCCTTTTTTTCCGAACCCATCAGGAGCAATCAGATCTCATGTCGACTTTCACGAAAACGACTGCGGCCACGCTGATACGCGGCGTCGCGATTTGTGGTGCGCTGGCACTGACCGCCGGCAGTGCCATTGCACAGCAGACCGCACCGGGCGCGCAGTCCGGCGAGCTGATGCAGCAGGTGCAGCAAAAACAGGCCGAGATGCAGCAGATCAACCAGCAGCTGGCGCAAATCCAGGAGGCCACCCTGGAGGCCAACCCCGAACTGGCCGACCAGCGCGATGCGCTGATTGCCAGTGTGGACGAGAAGATGGAGGAGACCGGTCACGATCCGGAAGCGTCGCGCGAGAAAATCGAAGAACTGCAGGGCCAACTTCAGAACGGCGAACTGTCGGCCGAGGAAAACCAATCGGTCGCGCAGGAAATGCGCCAGGAACAGTCCGCCATGCAGCAGGCGCAGAACCAGGTTTTGCAAGACGAGGACATCCAGACCGGCGTGCAGAACCTGAACGAGGCGTTGGTCGAAGCCATGCGCGAGCAGAATCCGGAGACCGAGCAGTTGATCGCCAGGCTGCAGTCGGTGCAGCAGGAATACCAGGCATTGATGCAGCGCGCGATGCAGGCGCAGCAGAATATGCCCCAGGGCGGACCGGAGCGCTAATAATCCGGCCTTCCTCTGATCTTCCTCTAATCACCCGTGGTATCGGCGCAGGGCTGTTCAGAGCTTGCCTGCGCCCGATCTCCGCATTCGGTTTCCTCAAATCAATGGCCGGTGGCAGCGTGCCGCCGGCCGGTTCGTGACTGACCGGCAGACGATCACGCCGGACACTTGCGCGCCGGTTTTTCCTTTCACCTCCGCACCGCAATAATCATTCACTGTCCACGTCCCGCGCAGGGTGTTTCAACGGTTCTGCAAATTCGATCTGGTATAGTCGATACAGGCTGTCCGGGAGCGCTCGGGCGCACGGTCGCACCTGTCGGTACCGGTTCGCGGAATCGGATGAGGAGTCGCCCACGGGACGTCTTTCGGACCTTGATCTTGTCGGATTTTCGGAGAGTTGCATGAGAAATGCGTTGAAACTGGCTGGTGCACTGTTGCTCGTGATCCCCGGCCTGGCCGCGGCCCAGGGCATGACCCTGGAACAGATCGCCGAGTTGCGTCAGGTCACCACCGCCCTGGTCAGTCCCGATGGCGACCGTATCGCCTATATCAGCTCGGTCCCGAGGAATCTTGCCGAACAAGAAGATGGTGCCGCCTGGAGCGAATTGCACGTCATCGATGCCAACGGCGATTCGCATCCCTATATTTCCGGTCAGGTCAACGTGCGTGGTATCGGCTGGCACCCGGACGGGCAACGTATTGCGTTTCTGGACAAGCGCGGCGATGACGAAACAACCCGCCTGTATTCGATACCGGTTGATGGCGGCGAGGCAAGCGCGATTGCTTCGCTGGAGACCGATATCAGCGGCTACTCGTTCAGTCCGGACGGACAGCGCGTTGCATTGTTCGCGTTCGAGCCGCGCGACGAGGACGAAGAAGAGCTAAAAGAGCAGGGTTTCAATCAGGTCGTTTATGAAGAAGGGCTGCAGGATCGGCGAGTCTACATCCACGAACTCGACGAATCCGACGCCGAACCGCGCATGATCGCACTGGAGGGTTCGATCCAGGACGCGATCAGGTCGCCGGCCGGCGATCGACTGGCAGTGAAAATCACGCCACGCGAGCTGGTCGACGACACGCTGGTATTCACGCGCATCCGTATCATCGACCTGGAAGGTGGGGAGATCGGACGAATCGATAACCCCGGCAAGCTTGGTGACATGGCCTGGAGCCCGGACGGCGAGCATCTGGCATTCATCGGTACCAACCTCGTCAATGACGCTGCCGCCGGACGCCTTATGGTGGCCGGCAACAGCGGCGGTGAGTTCAGCGATCTGATCCCGGGCCTGGAAGGCCACGTTCAGCGCCTCGGATGGCTGGACGACGACCGGATCGGTTTTCTCAGCGCAGAGGGCACCGGCGTACGCCTGGCTGCCATCGACGCCGACGGCGACAACCAGCGCACGCTGCTCGACCACGGGCCGAGTTTCGGCGGGTTGTCGATTTCCGATGACGGCGACGTCGTGCTGACCGCCAGTTCGCCTGCGCACCCGAGCGAGGTATTCCGGCTGGCTGGCGATCGTGCCGAACGCCTGACCGATTCGAATCCGTGGCTGGCCGATGTCGAACTGGCGCGCCAGGAGGTGGTCCGATACCCCGCGCGCGACGGACTGGAGATCGAAGGCATCCTGGTCTATCCGCTGAACTACCGGGAAGGGCAGCGTTATCCCCTGATACTGAACGTGCATGGCGGGCCGGAATCGCATTATTCGAACGGCTGGTTGACCAGCTATGCATCACCGGCACAGCACGCCGCCGCCGAAGGCTACTTCACGTACTTCCAGAACTATCGCGGATCCACCGGCCGCGGCGTCGAGTTTTCCCAACTGAGTTTCGGCCGCCCGGCGATGGAAGAATTCGATGACCTGATCGACGGCGTCGACGATCTCGTCGAGCGGGGCATGGCCGATGCCGAACGCGTCGGCATCACCGGCGGTTCCTACGGCGGCTACGCTACCGCCTGGGGCGCCACCCAGTATTCGGAGCGGTTCGCCGCGGCGGTGATGAACGTGGGCCTGAGCAACCAGATTGCCGCTTTCGGCACCTCGGACATCCCCTGGGAATTCAACCTGGTTCACCTCGGCAAATGGCCGTGGGAAGACTGGGAGCTGTTCCGCCAGGCTTCGCCGCTGTATCACGTCGAGATGGCGGCAACGCCGATCCTGATCCTGCACGGCGATGCGGATCCGCGGGTCGACCCCACCCAGTCGCGCATGTTCTACCGCTTCCTGAAATTGCAGGAAAACGGGCCGCCGGTCCGGCTGGTGCTTTATCCCGGCGAAGGCCACGGCAACCAGCGCGCCGCCAGTCGCTACGATTACTCGCTCCGGCTGATGCGCTGGATGAATCATTACCTGAAAGGTGAGGGCGGCGATCCGCCACCGTACAAACTCGACTACGGCCTGGACAGCGAATGAGACAATATTTGACAAATCAGCATCTTGGGCGTAAGTTCTGTACTTATATTCAACATCTGACATGGCCGGGCCAGTTCGCTATACGCGCCTGCCGGCCCGGGAACGATACACATGGCATCAACCGTTGAATCGCTGACCACCGCGCGTCTGCCGGGTACCGGCCGACGCCTTGTGGAAGAAGGGCTGCTGAGCGAGGCGCAGGCTACCGAGGCGCACGCGAAGGCCACGGAACTGGGCCGCACGTTCACCAGCCACCTGGTGCGCGAAGGTCTGATCGACGCCACCGGCTTCGCGCACGTGGCTGCCGATGAATTCGGGCTGCCGTTGCTTGATCTCAATGCGGTCGACCTGCGTAATGCGCCCGGCGACCTGGTGAAAGAAGACCTGATGCGCAAGCATCTGGTGCTTCCAATGCTCAAGCGCGGCAAGCGACTGTTCGTCGCCGTGGCCGACCCCACCAACCAGTCGGGCATCGACGAAGTCGCATTCACCACCGGGCTGAACGTCGAAGCCGTGCTGGCCATTTCCGACTCGATCGCCCAGGCCATCGACCGGATGATGGCCGGCTCCAATCAGGCGTTCGAAGAATTGACCGCTGGCGACGAAGATCTCGAATCGCTTAACTTCGATACCAGTCAGCCGGAACAGGAGAGTACCGAGGAAAGCTCGGATGACGCACCGATCGTGCGTTTTGTCAACAAGGTGCTGATCGACGCCATTCGCAAGGAGGCTTCGGATATCCATTTCGAGCCTTACGAAGACAGCTATCGCATCCGGTTCCGGATGGACGGCATGCTCAAGACGCAGATGCGTCCGCCGAACAAGATGTCCACCCGCCTGTCGGCGCGTCTCAAGGTCATGGCCAACCTGGATATTGCCGAGCGGCGCGTGCCCCAGGACGGCCGAATCAAGCTCAACATTTCCAAAAGCCGCGCGTTCGACTTTCGTGTCTCGACCTGCCCGACGCTGTGGGGCGAGAAGGTCGTGCTGCGTATCCTCGACGGCTCCGGCGCGTTTCTGGGGCCGGAAAAGCTCGGCTTCGAACCGGAGCAGAAAGATGTCTATCTGGACGCCATCAGCAAGCCTTACGGCATGGTGCTGGTGACCGGCCCGACCGGTTCGGGTAAAACGGTTTCGTTGTATACCGCGCTGGGCCTGCTTAACGACGAAGGCCGCAACATTTCCACGGTCGAAGACCCGGTCGAAATCCGGATGCCGGGTATCAACCAGGTGCAGCAAAATGCCAAGCAGGGCCTGACCTTCGCCAAGGCCTTGCGCTCGTTTTTGCGCCAGGATCCTGACATCATCATGGTCGGGGAAATTCGCGACATCGAAACCGCCGAAATCGCGATCAAGGCGGCCCAGACGGGTCACCTTGTGTTGTCCACCCTGCACACCAACGACGCACCGCAATCGATCACGCGCCTGGCCAACATGGGCGTGCCGCCGTACAACATCGTCTCGGCCGTGCACATGGTGATGGCCCAGCGCCTGTCGCGCACACTGCACAAGTGCAAGGTGCCCGAAGACGACTTGCCGCCGGATGCGTTGAAGAAGGCCGGATTCACCGACGAGGAAATCGAGGAGGGCCTGCGTCTGTTCAAGGCCAAGGGCTGCAACATGTGCAACGAGGGCTACAAAGGGCGATCCGGCGTATTCCAGGTCATGCCGATCACCGAGGAAATCGAGCAGATCATCCTGCAGGGCGGCACCGCGTTGGAAATCGAGCGCCAGAGCAAGGTCGAAGGCATCATCGACCTGCGCCGCGCGGCGCTGAACAAGGTCAAGAACGGCATGATTAGCCTGGTTGAGATGAACCGCGTAACGAAGGATTAAGGTCTCCAGGCCAATCCTGAACCGGTGCGCAATCCCTGCGCGCCGGTTCACTCCAGCCGAATTTCGATTTATAATACATAGCTTCGCCTCACCCAATGCCGGTGTAGCTCAGGTGGTAGAGCAACGCATTCGTAATGCGTGGGTCGGCGGTTCGAATCCGTCCAC
>JBBDSL010000022.1:17767-45813 GCA_040904965.1 Wenzhouxiangellaceae bacterium | reverse complement strand
CGGCACCATTTTTGCAAGAATCTCAAAATATGCGGGCCTCGAGCTGATCTATTGCCCCAATTCGAACCGGCGACCATCACAATCGGTTCGAAACCTGCGCAGCGCGCAGGATCGCTGGAGCGTCAGCGACAGCCCGCAGGGCAAGGCGCGCAGCGCCGCAGCAATCCGTCCACCGGCACCATTTTTGCAAGAATCTCAAAATATGCGGGCCTCGAGCTGATCTATTGCTCCAATTCGAACCCTCGACCATTAAAAGTTTCCGGCTCCAGACTGCAGTCTCGACCAGGACGTCACCGGTTCTGGTTCGCCGGTCCGGTCAGCAGCGCCCTGACTTCGGCGGCCAGCGCATCCAGATCGAGTCGTCCGTCGGGCCGGTACCAGTAAATTGTCCAGCCGTTGGCACCGGTCAGCAGCCGGCGGGTGATGAACGGATCGGTGTGAATCAACTGGGACGCGTGTGCCTGACCGAGCACGTCCAGCCAGATTTTTTCGTAACTCGCGCGCATTGCCAGAACATGCCGCTGGTTGGTATGGCCAAGGCTGTGCCATTGGAAAAATGTGACCGCGACGCCGTGTCGCGTGTCGCCGTGCAGGAGTTCGAGTTCGGTACGAATCAGCGCGAGCAGGCGCTCGGAAACGTCATTCGACGCCTTCGAGGCGGCTTGAAGACGTGTTGTCATGGTTTCGATGGTGGTGGTCATGACGGCCAGCAGGATATCTTCCTTGCTGTCGAAATGGTGGAAGACGCTGCCTGAAAGAATTCCGACCGCCTCGGCCAGTTGGCGCACCGAAGTGCGTTCGTAGCCTAGGTCATTGAACAGTTGGGCGGCTGTCTGAATCAGGTGCTCACGACGGTTCTCCAGGCGCGGGGTGCGGTTCATGGCGCCCGATTGTACGCTGGTGTTGCCAACCAAGCAAGCGCTTGGTAGACTGGCGGTAATTCGCCAGGCTCGTGGGCATGAAAGAATCCCGATTGGTTCGTATTGGCTGCGCATCCGCCTTCTGGGGCGATTCGCAGGCGGCTGCTGCCCAACTGGTGCGCCACGGCAGCCTGGATTACCTGGTGTTCGATTACCTGGCCGAGATCACGATGTCGATCATGGCCGGTCAGCGCATGCGTGATCCGAACGCCGGCTATGCCCGGGACTTTGTCGAGACTGCGATGAGCCCGCTGCTCGGCGAAATTGCCGACCAGGGCTTGCGCGTAATCGCCAATGCCGGCGGCGTCAATCCGCTGGCCTGCCGCGACGCGTTGCAGCGGGCTTGCGAACAGGCCGGCGTCGATCTCACGATCGCCGTGGTGCTGGGCGATGATCTGAGTGATCGCCAGGACGAATTGCGCGAACTCCAGCCGCTGGAGATGGACCGTGGCGATTCGATGCCACCCATGTTTGTCAGCGCCAACGCCTACCTTGGCGCGCAACCGATCGAGCGGGCGTTGGCTGAAGGTGCCGACATCGTGATTACCGGCCGCGTGACCGACAGTGCGATGGTGTTGGCGCCGTTGGTGCACGAGTTCGGCTGGGCCTGGAACGATTTCGACCGGCTGGCGGCCGGATCGCTGGCCGGGCACCTGATTGAATGCGGTACCCAGGCGACCGGCGGCAACTTCAGCGATTGGCGCGACGTGCCCGGATACCAAGACATGGGCTTCCCCATCGTCGACGTTGAAGCCTCCGGTGAATTCGTGCTGACCAAGCCCGAGGGGACCGGCGGGCTGGTTACGCCGGCCACCGTCGCCGAGCAACTGGTCTACGAGATCGGCAACCCGCAGGATTACGTGCTGCCCGACGTCCGCTGCGATTTCAGCCAAGTGCAGTTGCAAGCCGATGGCGTCGATCAGGTGCGGGTGCACGGTGCGGCCGGGCGGCCGCCGAGCGATACCCTCAAGGTGGCAGCCACTTATCCGGACGGGTTTCGTTGCGTGGCGCTGTTCATGCTCGGTGGGCTGGAGGCTCCGGCCAAGGCGCGCCAGGTCGCGGCGGCC
This sequence comes from Wenzhouxiangellaceae bacterium, assembly GCA_040904965.1. Classification (GTDB taxonomy): domain Bacteria; phylum Pseudomonadota; class Gammaproteobacteria; order Xanthomonadales; family Wenzhouxiangellaceae. Next base: position 43,826 of record JBBDSL010000022.1, on the reverse strand, counting down.
ATTCTGGATAAAAGCAATGCGCTGATCAAGGCGCAGGGCTTTGGCGGCTATGCCGAAACAAGTGTTGAAGTGCTGGGCTCGGAATCGACCTACGGCCCGCATGCACGGCGTGAAGACACGCGCGAAGTCGTGGTCAAGATCGGCGTGCGCCATCCGGAAAAGCGCGCGCTGGTGATTTTTTCGCGAGAGATCGCGCAGGCCGCCACGGCAATGGCGCCGGGCATTACCGGCTATGTCGGCGGCAGGCCCGTGGTTCATCCACTGATTCGTCTGTTCAGTTTTCTGCTGGCTGCAGACCGGATCGAAACCCGGGTTCGAATCGGCGATGCCGAAATTCCCGTCGTAGCGGTGAAAACCGCAGCCGCGCCAGCTACGCCGGACCCGGTTTCGCCGCCGCTGCCGAATCAGGCCGCTGGATCGCAACTGCCGCTGATTGCGCTGGCGCACGCCAGAAGCGGCGACAAGGGTAATCATGCCAATATCGGGGTGATTGCACGTCGACCCGAATATCTACCCTGGATTGCGGCAAGCCTGACCGCCGACGCCGTTGCCGAATACTTTGCCCATGTGCTGAAAAATGGTGCTCAAGGCGAAGTCCGGCGCTGGTACCTGCCGGGCATAGGTGCGCTCAATTTCCTGCTGGTCGACAGTCTTGGCGGCGGCGGCATGGCGAGTTTGCGTATGGACCCGCAAGGCAAGGCGTTTGCCCAGATGTTGCTCGACCATCCGATCGAAGTACCGGTCGCCCTGGCCGAAACGCTCACCGGCCGCGGCCTTCAAGAGGGTTGATTCGATGGGCTATCGATCCGTATTCCGTCACGATCTGTTCGCGGACCAGACCATCGTCGTCACCGGCGGCGGCACCGGAATCGGGCGCTGCTGTGCCCACGAACTGGCAAGTCTGGGCGCGCGCGTAGTGCTGGTCGGGCGCAAGCGCGAGCCGCTTGAAAAAACCGTTGCCGAAATCGTCGAGGACGGCGGCCAGGCCGAATGCGAGACCTGCGACATTCGCGACGCCGACAGCGTTACGCTGCTGATCGAGCAGATCGTCGAGCGTTTCGAACGCATTGACGGGCTGTTCAACAACGCCGGGGGCCAGTTTCCGTCACCGCTGGAGGAAATCAGCCCGAAGGGCTTCGAGGCCGTTGTTCGCACCAACCTGACCGGTGGCTTTCTGATGATGCGCGAGGTTTATCGGCAAAGCATGTCGCGCCACGGCGGCGCTATCGTCAATATGCTGGCCGACATGTGGAGCGGCATGCCGGGCATGGCCCACTCGGGAGCCGCGCGTGCCGGCATGGCAAATCTGACCCGAACCGCGGCCGTGGAATGGGCCAAAAGCGGTGTGCGGGTCAATGCGGTTGCGCCGGGCTGGATTGCGTCCAGCGGGCTGGACACCTACCAGGGTGCTGCGCGCGCACTGATCCCTTTTCTGGCCCAGTCGGTACCGCTCAAGCGACTGGGCACCGAATCCGAGGTTGGCGCTGCTGTGTGCTTTTTGCTCAGTCCTGCCGCTGCATTCATTTCCGGCGAACTGATGCGGGTAGACGGTGCCGGTTCGCTGGGCGGTCGGGTCTGGCCAATGGCCGACCACGACAAGTCCGAGGCATTCGATGCGTTTCATCGCGCCGAATTGCCCGATGTGCTCAAAGAATGAACGGAGGTCTGCGCGCGTGAGCAACCTGGATTCAACCATCGATACGCGCGGGGAGGCCTTTGCCGTCAACCGCGAGCGCATGCTGGAACAGATTGCGGAGGTCGATGAGCTTCGCGCGCGCATTCACCGGCGTGAGGAGACTGCGCGCGAGAAGTTCGAGCAGCGCGGCCAATTGCTTCCGCGCGAGCGGCTTGGGCTACTGCTGGACTCCGATGAACCGTTTGTCGAGCTATGCGATCTGGCCGGTTATCGGATGTACGACGACCGCGACGGTTCGACGGCCGGCGGTGGCTCGATTGCCGGTATTGGCAAGGTCAACGGCGTTCGCGTGGTGGTCAGCGCCAGCAACAGCGCGATCAAGGGCGGCACGATTTCGCCGATCGGCCTGCAAAAAGGGCTGCGGCTTCAAAGAATCGCACTGGAGAACCGTCTGCCAATGATCAGCCTGCTCGAATCGGGCGGGGCAAACCTCAATTATCAGTCCGAACTGTTCGTTGAAGGCGCCCGGTCCTTCGCCAACCAGGCGCGGTTGTCTGCGGCCGGCATTCCGCAGATTACCGTGGTGCACGGCAATGCCACGGCCGGCGGCGCCTACGTGCCGGGATTGTCCGACTATGTCGTCATGGTGCGCGACCGGGCGCGGGTCTATCTGGCCGGACCGCCGCTGGTCAAGGCGGCCACCGGGGAGGATGCCGATGACGAATCCCTTGGCGGCGCGACCATGCACGCATCGGTGACCGGTACGGCCGAATGGGTTGCCGAGGACGATGCCGATGGCGTTCGCCAGGCGCGCGAACTGGCCGGCCTGCTGGCGCCGACATTCGGCAAACCGGCACCGCGGCGGGAGTTCTCCGAGCCGCTGTTCGATATCGAGGAAGTTCTCGGCATCGTGCCGTCTGATCCGCGTCAAGGCTACGACGTGCGCGAAATCATCGCGCGGCTGGTCGATGCCTCCGAATTTGTCGAATTCAAGCCAGGCTTTGACAACCAGACCATTTGCGGTTTTGCTGTCATCGAGGGTCAGGCCTGCGCGATCATCGGCAACAACGGCCCGATCACCGCCAATGGCGCCACCAAGGCCGCGCAGTTCATCCAGTTGTGCTGCCAGGCCGGCCGGCCCCTGATTTACCTGCAAAACACGACCGGATACATGGTCGGAACCGACGCCGAGCAGCACGGCATCGTCAAGCACGGTTCGAAGATGATTCAGGCGGTGGCCAATGCCAGTGTGCCGCAAATCACGGTGCTGCTTGGTGGTTCTTTCGGTGCCGGCAACTACGGCATGTGCGGACGTGGTCTCGACCCGCGCTTTATCTTCGCCTGGCCCAACGCGCGCATCGGTGTCATGGGTGGCGAGCAGGCGGCGAAGGTCATGGCCATCATTACCGAACAAAAGCATGCGCGCGCCGGTAAGGAAGTGGATCCGGCCACGCTGGAGATGCTCACCGGGCAGATTCGCGAAAAGATCGAGTCGGAATCCACGGCGCTGTTCGCCAGCGCAAGACTTTGGGACGACGGCATCATCGACCCGCGCGACACCCGCCGCATGTTGGCGCTTTCGCTGGAGATCTGTGCTCAAGCCGAGCGGCAGGAACTCAACCCGAATTCGTTTGGGGTGGGGCGCTTTTAAAGTCGCTAAAGCCTGAACCGGAAGCCGGAAACCGCCGGGTCCTGAGTCAACAATCTACGGAATACGCTTCATGAAATTTACCAATGAACACCGCGAGCTTCGACGTACCGTGCAGCAATTCGTACAGCGCGAAATCAATCCCAACGTGGAGGCCTGGGAGGCGGCCGGGCGTTTTCCGGCGCATGAATTGTTCAAGAAGCTCGGCGACCTTGGGCTGCTGGGCATTACCCGGCCCGAGAAGTACGGCGGCATGGGCCTGGACTTCAGCTTCTCGATGGTGATGGCCGAGGAACTGGGCGCGGCCCATTGCGGTGCCGTGCCGATGGCGATTGGTGTACAGACCGACATGGCAACGCCGGCGTTGGCTCGTTTCGGTACCGAGGAACTCAGCCGCGAGTTCCTGGCCCCGACGATTGCCGGCGATCTTGTCGTGGGCCTGGGCGTAAGCGAACCGCACGCCGGCTCCGACGTGGCCAACATCAGGACCACGGCCGAAAAAGTCGGCGATGACTACGTCATCAATGGCTCCAAGATGTGGATGACCAACGGTTTGCAGTGCGACTGGATATGCCTGCTGGCGCGCACCGGCGGCGAAAGCCGGCACAACGACAAGTCGTTGATCGTCGTGCCTGCTGACACACCCGGCGTCAGCCGGTCGCCGGCGCTTGACAAGCTGGGCATGCGCTCGTCGGATACCGCCCAGGTTTTCTTCGACAAGGTGCGCGTGCCGCAACGCTACCGCATTGGTGAAGAAGGTGCAGGTTTCACATACCAGATGCTGCAATTCCAGGAAGAACGATTGTGGGGTGCGGCCAGCACCCTGAAGGGTCTGGAACTGATCATCAGTGAAACCATCGACTTCACGCGTCAGCGCACCACCTTCGGCAAGCCGATTCTGGACAACCAGGTGGTGCATTTCCGGATGGCCGAACTTCAAACCGAAATCGAGGCCTTGCGCGCGCTGATCTACTCGGCCTGCGAGCTCCATGTCGGCGGCGGAGATGCGACCCGTTTGGCTTCCATGGCCAAGCTCAAGGCCGGACGCCTTTCTCGCGAAGTCGCCGATTCGTGTCTGCAGTACTGGGGCGGGCAGGGCTATATGTGGGAGAGCAATGTGGCGCGCGCGTTTCGCGACAACCGCTTGGTCTCGATTGGCGGGGGTGCCGACGAAATCATGCTGGCGATCATCTGCAAGCAGATGGGGATTCTGCCGAAGGCTTGAACGCCCCTGCAAAGAGGAAACACACGCCATATGGAAACGCTGAAAACCGAATTGAAGAACAACTGCCTGCACCTGATGCTTGATCGACCGCAGACGCGCAATGCAATGAGTCGCCTGATGGTCGATGAACTCGAGCAAGTCGTTGCGGCGGCCGCGACCGACGAATCGGTACGGGTGCTGGTGTTGCGTGGTGCGTCCGGGCATTTTTGCGCCGGGGCCGATATTGCCGACATGGCGGCCGCGCGCGCCGAAGCGGGAGCCGACCCTGATGCGCTGGCGGCGATCAATCGTGGATTCGGACGCTTGATTTCGGCGCTCGATGCCTGTCCCAAAACCGTGATTGCGGTACTGGAGGGTGCGGTCCTCGGCGGCGGGTTGGGGCTGGCATGCGCTTGCGATGTCGTGATCGTGCATGCAGACGCACGCCTGGGGCTGCCGGAGACAACGCTGGGATTGCCGCCGGCCCAGATTCTCCCGTTCGTGGTGGCGCGCATCGGCTTGTCGCAGGCACGGCGGCTGGCGTTGACCGGCGCGCGCATCCGCGGGCGTGAGGCTTTCGATCTGGGCATGGCGCACCTGCTATGCGAAGACGCCGAGACGCTGGAGAAAACGCTTGCCGAAACGATTGCGGCGGCGCTGGGGTGTGCGCCACGCGCTGCGACGCAGACCAAGGCCTTGCTGCTGGCTACGCGCGATACGGGCACCGAAGCATTGCTTGATCGTGGCGCCAAAGCATTCGCCGAGGCTGCGTTTGGCGATGAGGCCATGGAGGGCATGCGTGCGTTCGCGCAAAAGCGCGCGCCCGAATGGAACCTGCAGCCGGATACCCGGACTTCGGATGGTGATCGTCGATGAACTGCCGGCCAATGTACTGCCGGACGATCATGCGCTGCCGTGCGGCAGACCGGATCCGTCATGATTGATACCGTTCTGGTCGCCAATCGCGGCGAGATCGCGGTGCGCATCATGCGCAGCGCCAGGTCACTGGGTTATCGCACCGTCGCCGTATACAGCCCGGCGGATGCCGATGCCTTGCATGTAGCCATGGCCGACCGGGCCGTGGCGCTTGCCGGCAACGAGTCCGGCGCCTCTTATCTGGATATTGGTCAACTGATCAATGCCGCCCGGGCCGGCGGTGCCGATGCGGTTCATCCCGGTTACGGTTTTCTGGCTGAAGATGCCGGGTTCGCGCAAGCATGTATTGACGCCGGCCTGGTCTGGATTGGGCCACCGCCGCAGGCGATTGACGCGATGGGCAACAAGCGCCGGGCCAAGGCGCTGATGAACGAGGCCGGCGTACCGACAATCCCCGGTTCCGGCGACGCGGTGCACGACGCGGACGAACTGGCCGGCATTGCAATGGAGATCGGGCTGCCGGTGATGATCAAGGCCGTGGCCGGCGGTGGCGGCAAGGGCATGCGACGGGTATCGGTGGAGGATCAATTGCCGGAGGCCATCCGCTCGGCCGCCGGTGAGGCGCAATCGAGCTTCGGCAACGCCGAACTGATGGTCGAAAAGGCATTGACGGCGGCCCGCCATGTCGAGGTACAGGTGTTTGCCGACGCTCACGGCAGTGTTGTTCATCTCGGCGAGCGCGATTGCTCGATGCAGCGCCGTCACCAGAAAATCATCGAGGAATGCCCGTCGCCGGCGGTCGACGCGGCGCTTCGCGAGCGCATGGGCCAGGCCGCGGTCGATGCCGCGCGCGCGATCGGCTACGTCGGTGCGGGCACGATCGAATTCATGCTCGATGGCGATGGTGATGACAATGGTGATGACAATGGTGATGACAATGGTGATGACAATGGTGATGACAATCGAAAATTCTACTTTCTGGAGATGAACACCCGCCTGCAGGTCGAACACCCGGTTACCGAACTGGTGACCGGTCTTGATCTGGTGGCCTGGCAATTGCGGATTGCCGCCGGGGAATCGCTGCCGGCCATGCAGGACGCGATTTCATGGTCCGGTCACGCGATCGAGGCGCGCCTGTATGCCGAGGCGCCGGGGCGTGACTTCATGCCGCAAAGCGGTCGCTTGCTGTGTTGGCGGGCGCCGTCAGGGGATGGGGTGCGCACCGATTCCGGTGTGCGCGAAGGCCAGGAGATTACGCCGCATTACGATCCGTTGATCGCCAAGATCATCGCCCACGGTGCGGATCGGGAAATCGCGCGCCGCCGCCTGCTGCGCGCGCTGGAGCATACCGTGGCTCTGGGCGTTTCCACCAATCGTGCTTATCTGATCAGGGCGCTGGACCAACCGGCTTTTATCGAAGGTAGTGTCGACACCGGCTTTGTCGAGCAACATCGCGAAGCCTTGACGGCTCCGGCTTCGGACACCTCACGTTTGGGCGTGGCCGCGGCCCTGCTCGCCGGCGCCCGACCAGGTGCCGACAATTGGCGGCGCGGGGGTCTGACCCGCGGGTTGAAAATGCAGGTCGACGATGGCGGCGAGGCCACCGAAGTTCCGTGCCGGGTGACGGCCGTTGCCGGCGGCTGGCAGGTGGATGTCGGTGACCGGCAATGCCGAATCGAACTGCCGGAAATCGACCAGGGGCCGGATGGAGACGCGGATCGGCCTATGGGCTACCGCCTTGATGGCGTGCTCAGGCGTGTGACCGTAGTGCGTCACGGAGCAACGCTTCGGCTGGCTGACGAATGCGGCGATCTGGAAGTATCGGACAATACACTGGCGGCCTCGACTGGACATGACGCGATTGGTCATGGGCGGATCAGCGCGCCCATGGACGGCCGTGTGATTGAGGTGGTGGTGGATGTTGGCGCCACGGTGGTTCGCGGCCAGACCCTGGTCGTAATGGAGGCGATGAAGATGGAAACATCGCTGTGTGCGGACATCAACGGCATTGTGACCAATCTGCCAGTCGCGCGTGGCGACCAGCTCAGAAAAGGTCAGTGCGTTGCAGTGATCGAGCTCTCGAATGGTTCCGGGCAATCCCAGGACGATGCCGGCTGACGGGCGGATTCATTTCGCGTCGCTTGCGCGGGGCGCATTCCCGCTGCTGCTGCGGCTGCCGCAGGTGCTGCACGGCTATCGGCTGAGCCGTACCGGCGAGGTCGAGCGCCGGCTCTCGATTGGCCGCATGCTGGAGCACAACGCGCGGCGCTGGCCCGAGCACCCGGCGCTGCGCTATCAGGGGAGCGACCTGAGCCATAAGCAACTGAACGCCTGGGTCAATCGGGTGGCCCGCCTGCTGGCGCATCATGGTATCGGTCACGGCGACCGGGTCGGCGTTCTGATGGAAAACCGGCCCGAGCTGATTGTCTGCGTGGCGTCAATCGTCAAGCTGGGCGCCGTGGCGGTTGTTCACAATTGCCGCTTGCCGGCGCCATCGCTGGCCCATTGTATGCGTCTGGCCCCGGCCGGCGCTTTTCTGGTCGGCGACGAGCTGCAGCCGGTATTCGAACAGGTCGACCGGAGCCGTACCGGACAAGATTCGGCCTCGGCCGGGATATTTCGGGTGGCCGACGACCAGGCCATCTCGTTGTCACCGGCCGAGCCCGGTCTGTTTGAACAGGCGCAATCGTTTCCCGACGACAATCTGCCAGAAACTGCAACAGTCAAGCTGGGCGATCCGTGTTTTTACGTTTTCACCTCCGGGACCACGGGTCTACCCAAGGCCGCAATCATCAAGCACATCCGCTGGGTCAAGGCCATGGGTGCATTCGGCCATATGGCACTGCGGCTCAAGCCCGGACAGGTCCTCTACAACGTGTTGCCGTTCTATCACGGTACGGCGCTGGCCGTCGGCTGGTCGGCGTGCGCGGCTACTGGCGCCTGTCTGGGAATCGGGCGACGGTTTTCCGCGTCGCATTTCTGGGATGAGATGCGCGCCATGAAGGCCACCGGCTTCGTTTATATCGGCGAACTGTGCCGGTTCCTGATCAATCAGCCCCGTTGCGACGACGACCGCGATCATGATGCAACCGTGATGGTCGGAAACGGCCTGCGACCCGATATCTGGCATGAGTTCAAGCAGCGGTTCGGCATTCACCGCGTACATGAGTTGTATGGCGCCAGCGAAGCCAACATCGCGTTTTTCAATATCTTCAACCAAGACTGCACGATTGGTTTCTGTCCGGCCGATTACGCGCTGGTACGCTGCGACCGGCATACCGGCGAGGTCACGCGCAACGCCCGGGGCCGACTTGAACGGGTCGGCCCGGGAGGTACCGGCCTGTTGCTTGGCAAGGTGACTGATTCTTATCCATTTGACGGTTACACCGACCGGCAGGCAAGTGAAGCGCGTTTGATTCGCAATGCATTCGAGCCCGGCGATTGCTGGTTCAATACCGGCGATCTATTGCGCGACATCGGATATCGGCATGCCCGCTTCGTGGACCGGCTGGGCGATACCTACCGATGGCGCGGCGAGAACGTCGCCACCACAGAGGTCGAAGCCGTGGCCATGGCGGCCGAGTCCATCGCCGAGGCGGTGGCCTATGGGGTGCGTATTCCCGGCTGTGAGGGACGCGCCGGCATGCTCGCGTTTCGGCTTGCCGACCCGATTGACGACGAGCGGGCGGTGGAGCAACTCACGCAACAATTCAGGCAATGTCTGGCCGAGTATGCCATTCCGATATTTCTGCGCAGGGTCGATCATGTCAATGCCACCCAGACCTTCAAGTTCATCAAGCGCGACCTGGTCGAAGAGGGCTTCGATATCACGCAAATCAGCCAGCCGGTGTGGATCCGGCTTCCCGATCGACCGGATGACGGTTACCGGCGTCTGACAACCGACACGCTGCGTCAGCTCGAATCCGGGGCGCTAGCATTCTGAATGATCGACTCACAAAAAAGGAAGGCAGCAATGAGTTATACCAACGCCACTGAAGTATTCAACGATCTGGAAACCCGCTTTCAGGCATCGGCCGCCGAGACCCTGGAGGCGGTGTTCCAGTTCCATATCACCGAATCAAGTGGTGATCAGCCGGTCGATTGGATGGTGCACGTGGACAACGGCACTTGCAAGGTCGAGCCGGGCGTGGCTGAAACGCCCACGGTGGATCTGACGCTGACCGAAGTAACCTGGATTGAACTCGGCAATGGCGACAAGGGTGCGCTTTCGGCCTTCATGTCGGGTCAGATCAAGGCCGACGGCAATGTCATGCTTGCCCAGAAACTGGGTCCGGTGTTCGGATTTAGTCTTTAATTCACCGCCCGGCTGTCGCGAGGGGCCGCGCGATATTCGGTGCAAACCGCGAACGCGCCGGCATCGTCATGAAGGCCGGGGTCAGAGCGAACCACCTGCCAATACCGGCTCGGGCTGCAGTGCGATGCCGAAGTGTTCACCGACGCTGTTGCGGATGTTTCGCGCAAGCATCAGCACGTCCTGGCCCGTGGCGTTGCCGCGGTTGATCAGCACCAGCGCGTGACGGTCGAAGACCTGAGCACCGCCGACCGATTTTCCGCGCCAGCCGAGCTGGTCGATCAGCCAGCCGGCCGAAAGTTTGGTGTGGCCGGGCTGGTCGGGCCAGTTGGGCAGGTCCGGATGCCGGTCGATCAGTTTGCGCGCGATCTCATTGGCGACCACCGGGTTCTTGAAGAAGCTGCCGGCGTTGGCGATGCGGGCCGGGTCGGGCAATTTCCGTTTACGTACCCGCATGACTGCGGCGGCAACCGTGCGCGGATCGCCGGGCTGGGAATGGCCGTGGCGCTCCAGTTCTTCGAGCAACGACGGGTACTCGAGCACCGGTGTGCCATGCATCATCATTTCGAAGCGAATGCCGAGAATGATGAACCGCCCTGCGTCTTCGCCCTTGAACCGGCTGTGGCGGTAGTCCAGGCCGCATTCGGATGCCGCCAGGCGCTCGATCTTTCCGGTCTGCCGGTCGAACACCTCCACCGACTCTAGACAATGCGCCAATTCCACGCCGTAGGCGCCGATGTTCTGCATCGGGGCGGCCCCGACCAAACCCGGAATCATGGCCAGGTTCTCGATGCCCCACAGGCCGCGCTCGAGCGTCCAGTGCACCAGCGCGTGCCAGCTTTCGCCGGCCGCGGCGGTCACCAGCACCCGGTCGTGGTCGATCACCTCGCTGTCAATGCCCCGGATTCGGTTGACGATGACGCGGCCTGGGTAGTCGTCTACAAACAGCGTGTTGCTGCCGCCGCCGAGCACCATCACGGGCAGGTCGCTGTCGAGTAGGCCGGGCAGGGCGTCGGCCTCTTCGAGCAGTACCAGTTCCCGGGCCGTGGCCGGCAGCCGGAAGGTGCTGAACGATTCAAGCGGCGCATTCCTGGCGATCTCAATCGACATTCGCGTACTCCTCCTCGGCAATCGCCCGGGCGCAGTCGCGCACGAGGTCCGGGCCGTTGTAGATGAAGCCGGTGTAGAGCTGCACCACGTCGGCGCCGGCGCGGATTTTTTCCAAAGCATCGTCTCCGCACATGATGCCGCCGCTGCCGAGGATGGGGAACGAATCGCCGAGTACCTTGCGGCACCTGGCCAGCACCCGGTTGGCTGGGGCCAGCAGCGGCGCGCCGCTCAAGCCCCCGGGCTCTTCGGCGTGCGGTTGCCCGGCGATGGCCTCGCGCGAGATGGTGGTGTTGGTCGCGATCAGGCCGTCGATGCCGGATGCGGCAATGGTCTCCAGCGCGCTGCCCAGGGCGGCGTCTTCCCAGTCCGGCGCAATCTTGACCACCAGCGGCCGCTTTTCGCCGAAGGTGTCGGCGTGCGCGCTTCCGGCCCGGACCAGTTCGGCCAGCAGTTCGCGCAGGTGGCCGCTGTCTTGAAGTTGGCGCAGGTTTTCGGTATTCGGCGAGGAGATATTGACGGCGACGTAGTCGCAATGCGGATAGACCTTCTCAAGGCAGGTCAGATAATCGTCGGCCGCCTTGTCCACCGCGGTTTCCTTCTGCTTGCCGATGTTGGCGCCGACCACGCCGGAATAGCGGCGGGTCTTCAGTCGCTCGACCAGATGATCAACGCCCTTGTTGTTGAAGCCCATCCGGTTGATGATGGCCTGCGCCGGCTTGACCCGGAACATCCGCGGCTGCGGGTTGCCGGGCTGCGGTTTCGGCGTGACGGTGCCGAGTTCGAGGTGGCCGAAGCCCAGCTGGCCCAGCGCGTCGATGTAGTCGCCGTTCTTGTCCAGGCCGGCGGCCAGCCCGACGCGATTGGGGAACTCAATGCCCATCAGCACGATGGGATCGTCGACGGCGGGACCGGCCAGCAAACGTGGCAGGCCGAAGTGCCTGCCGAACTTCATCGACTCCATCGCCAGTTCGTGCGCCATCTCCGGCGGCAGCGAAAAAAGCCCTTTTCTCAGCCAGCTGTACATGGTTCAGGACATCCCGAAGAAAATCGTCCACAGCACGGCCATCAAGCCGGCGCACAGTAAAATCCCCAGGCCGATCAGCACAATCAGGGCAAGACCGCCGAAAATGCCGGCCAGAAGAGCGAACAGCAGCCAGCCGACAAGCGCCAGCACCAGCACCAGCAGCCCGACCTGCACCCAGCCCAGCACCAGGCCGGCCAGCGCCAGCCCCTCGCCGCGCTCCAAGCCGGCGGCGGCGCGAATCTGGTGCAGCGCCACGTGACCGGTGAAGATGGCGACGATGGTGCCGAGCACGGGCAGCGCAATCCAGGCCAGGATGCCGGATACCAGGCTGACGACCGCCGCGGTATTGGTGGGTGCGGTGGTGTCCATGGGGCGGGATACCTCGCTGTGTCGGATTGCCTGGACAGTGGGGCGCGACTGGGTCGCGCCTGCGTCTATCTTACGCCGTTACAAATCGAACTTGATGCCCTGGGCCAGCGGCAGTTCGGTCGAGTGGTTGATGGTATTGGTCTGCCGGCGCATGTAGTTCTGCCAGGCGTCGGAGCCCGATTCGCGCCCGCCTCCGGTTTCCTTCTCTCCGCCAAATGCCCCGCCGATTTCGGCGCCGGAGGTGCCAATGTTGATGTTGGCGATGCCGCAGTCCGATCCCAGATGGCCGAGGAAGTATTCCTCGCGACGCAGGTCGGTGGTAAACAGCGACGAAGACAGGCCCTGGCGCACGTCGTTGTGCATTTCCACGGCCTCTTCCAGGGTCTTGAAGGTCATGACGTACAGGATGGGCGCGAAGGTTTCTTCCTGGACGATGTCCCAGTGGTTCTCGGCACGCACGATGGCCGGCTCGACGAAGTAGCCGTCGCGTTTGACGCGGTTGCCGCCAGTCAGCAGCTCGCCGCCGGCATCCCGGGCGCGCTCGATGGCCTGCATGTAGCGCTCGATGGCGGACTCGTCGGTCAGCGGACCCATCAGCGTGCCTTCGTCCAGCGGATCGCCGATGCGCACCTGCTTGTAGGCGTCGACCAGCTTGGCGATCACGTCGTCGGCAATCGATTCGTGCAGGAACAGCCGGCGGGTCGAGGTGCAACGTTGCCCGGCCGTGCCCACGGCGCCGAACACGATGGCCGGGATGGCCAATTTCAGGTCGGCGGTCTCGTCGACGATCATCGCGTTGTTGCCGCCCAGCTCCAGCAGGCTCTTGCCCATGCGCGCGGCCACCCGCTCGCCGACTTCGCGCCCGACCTGGCACGAGCCGGTAAACGACATCAGGTTGACCCGCTTATCGTCGATGAAGCGCTGGGCCAGATCGTGGCCGGATTCCATGAAGCTGGTGAAGATCGGCGGGAAGTCGGTGCCGGCCAGCGCTTCATTTGCAATGTTTTGAACCGCGGCACAGCACAAAACGCCCTTGGGTGACGGCTTCCAGATCGTGGCGTTGCCGCATATGGCCGACAGCAGCGCGTTCCAGGCCCAGACTGCGACCGGAAAGTTGAACGCGGTGACCACGCCGACCACGCCCAGTGGATGCCATTGCTCGTACATCCGGTGGCCGGGACGCTCCGAATGCATGGTCTTGCCGTAGAGCATGCGCGACTGGCCGACCGCGAAGTCGCCGATGTCGATCATTTCCTGGACTTCGCCGTCGCCTTCGGGTTTGATCTTGCCCATTTCCATCGAGACCAGGCTGCCAAGCGGATCCTTGTGCTTGCGCAACGCCTCGGTGACCAGGCGGACGGCTTCGCCGCGCTGCGGCGCCGGTACCTGGCGCCAGGCGCGCGCGGTCTCGACGGCCTGGTCGACGAGGCGTTCGTAATCGGCCAGTGATGCGGCGTAAACGCTGGCGATGACCTCGCCGGTGGCCGGGTTGATCGAATCGATGCTGCCGGCGTCGGTGGTGGTTGACCATTGACCGGGGCCGAAACAGGCGCCGGGATTGTCGGCTTTCAGGCCCAGTGCGTCGAGAATCCTGCCCGCGCGTTTGCTCATTACGTGCTTCCTTGCTTGGCTAATCGCCCATTATCGCACCGGTCGCCCGATCGGGTCAGTCTTCCGGGCCGCTCGTGCTCCTTCAACATAATATTTACGGATTCAGTTGGTCTGTCAGCGTTCAGGGCAAGGCGCGGCTCGCAGTGAATGGCCGTAGCCCTTTACAAGAGCCGGAACGCCGCCATGGACGCTGACAGGCCAACCCTTCGGGCGCTCCTGTGGCGCTGCACTGCGGCGTTCCCGTGCTTGCCAAGGGGGACGGCCATTGACTGCGCACGGCGCCTTGCGGCGAAGCGCCACAGGAACGCTGAACCCGCAAATATTACGTTGAAGGAGCACTCGCACCGTGTTCGCTCAGCCAGTCGGCGAGCGCGGGAATGATCTCGCCCAGCACGGCTTCGAACCCGGAGACGATCTCGGCCGGTTGCGCAGCGTCGATTGGTCGCAGGACTTCGAACAGCTCGCGCGCCAACAGATCGGCCGAACGGCTGTCGTACAGACGCGCTTCGAGACGGATCTGCGCATCCAGCCGGTCGTCGCTTTCGCTCAGTTCGAACCGGCGCAGGTCCAGCACAAGCGTCCGGCGAAGTCCGGATCCGTCGGCACTGACCTGCTCGAGTTGTCGTGCGTCCCTGAGATGGCGCACTAGCAAGGTGCGCAACAGTTCGGGTGCGGCGGCGACCCAGCGCGCGCTGGGATGTACTTGCAGTTGCCCCGCGCCGGTGCGCACCAGCACCCGGTTCGAATCGCGCATGGGATCGGATTCCGGACGCGTGACGTTCAGCGACCAGGCCGCGCCTTGTGCTGCGACCTCCGGGGTGGGCAGTTGCGGGTCCAGCAACTGCACCGGCCCGCTTTCGGGAAGAATCGAACAGGCTGAGGCCATGATCAGCAACGCTGCAGTCGCCATAGCCGCGATTGGAGTGTTCAACAGGTGTTTCCTCGGGTCGTGTCTCATTGGGCTGGATACTCCTCGGGTTGCTCGCCGCCCAGCAGAAAGCGGGCCGGGTTTTTCTCGATCTGGCGCACCAGGTTTGAAAGGTCGCGCATCAGTCGCCGGATTTCTTCCATCCCGCCGGAGATCTGGCGCATGCCGACCCCGCCGATCTGGCTGAGTTCGTCCTGGTTGCTCGCGACGATGGCATCGAGGCGGCCCGACAGCGATTCGAGGTTGGCCAGCGCAGTGCCCAGGCGTTCCTTCAGTTCGGGAAGATCCTGGATCAGGCCGTGGTCGATGGCGTCTACCAAGTTGTTGAAGCGCACTGTGGTGGCGCCGACCTGCTCCAGCAGTGCCGGCAGCGACTCGCTCGCCTCGGCGGTATTGTCCAGCAACCGGTTCAGCGCACTGTCGGGTTCGGCCAGCGAACCGCCGAAGCGCTCCAGCGACGCCAGCGTGGCGTCGACGCGCTCGATGTTGGCATCGCTGAACAGCGCGTCGAGCTGGTTAAGCACCTTGTTGGCGGTGACCACAATGCCTTCGGACGATTCCAGCAGGCGGTTGAGCGGTGACGAGATTGCCTGAATGCGTGCCGGGTGATCCGGACGCGAGCGCAACAGCGGGCTTCCCGGGCTGCCGCCGCTGAGCTGGATTGCGGCGCTGCCGGTCAGGCCGGTCAGGCGAATGGTGGCAACGGTATCCTCGTGCACCGGGACCTCGGCTTCGATTTCCACCGTGACCAGCACTTCGCGTACATCGTCGGGATTCAGGTCCAGATCGGTAACGCGTCCGACGTTGACGCCGTTGTAAAGCACCGGGCTGCCGTCGGACAGGCCGATGACCGATTCGTTGAAACGAATTTCGTAATTGGTCCAGGCGCTGTCGCTGACGTAGCGCGCGGCAAACAGTCCGAACAGCACCGCGGCAATTGCGACCGTGAAGGTGAACGCACCGATGATGACGTAGTTGGCTTTTGTTTCCATGACTTGGTTCCTCGGCCCGGGTTAGCCCTGGGTTGTCTCCTGGTGCCGGGCCGCGCGTGCGCGCGGGCCGTGAAAATAGCTTTTGATCCACTCGTGATCGAGCCGTTCAATTTCGCTCAGCGGGCCCGCCGCCAGAATCTTGCGGTCGGCGATCACCGCCACCCGGTCGCAGATGGCGTACAGCGTATCGAGATCGTGGGTGATCAGGAATACCGTAAGCCCCAGCGCGCGTTGCAGGGTGCGCAACAGCCGGTCGAACTCGGCCGCGCCGATCGGGTCCAGCCCGGCGGTGGGTTCGTCGAGAAACAGCAGTTCGGGTTCCAGCGCCAGCGCGCGCGCCAGGGCCACGCGCTTGCGCATGCCGCCGGAAAGCTCCGACGGCATCTTGGGGCCGGTCGTCGGCGGCAGGCCCGAAAGCTGGATCTTGGACCGGGCCAGATCGCGCCGCAGTTGGGTCGATAGATCCGGCCGGTGCGATTTCAACGGGAGTTCAACGTTTTCCAGTACGGTCAGCGACGAAAACAGCGCGCCGTCCTGGAACAGCACGCCGGCTCTTCGCGACATGATCCGCTGGGCGTCGTCGGGATCGTTCAAACGCTGCCCGAATACTTCAATGCTGCCCCCGGTCGGGCGCATCAGACCGAGAATCGAGCGCATCAGCACCGATTTGCCGGTACCCGAACCACCGACCACGCCCAGGATCTCGCCGCGCCGGACGTCCAGGTCCAGTCCCTGGTGTACCACGTCGGAGCCGAATCGGTTGTCCAGGCCGTTGACTCGGATCACCAAGTCTGGATCGTGCTGGTCGCCGACGGCGCTCACCAGTTGATTTCCATGAAATATACCGCGGCCAGTGCATCGATGACGATGACCATGGTCAGGCTTCGCACCACCGCGGTGGTGGTGTGCTCGCCCACCGACTGGGCCGTGCCCCTGACCCGGAGCCCCTCCAGGCAGCCGATCAGCGCGATCACCACGGCGAAGATGGGCGCCTTGATCATGCCGACCAGGTAGTGCTTCAGGGTCACGGTCTGCTGCACGCGGTCCAGGAACATCGTCAGGTTGATGTCCAGCGTCAACACGGAGACGATCAGGCCCCCGGCGAGGCCGGCAATGGTGGCGATGAAGGCCAGCAGCGGCAGTGTGACCAGTAGCGCGATCAGGCGCGGCAGCACCAGCACTTCGATCTCGTCCAGGCCCAGCGTGCGGATGGCGTCGATCTCCTCGCGCGATTTCATCATGCCGATCTGGGCGCAGAACGCGCTGGCGGTGCGCCCGGCCAGCAGGATGGCGGTGAGCAGCACGCCGAATTCGCGCAGAAAGGCAAAGGTCACCAGGTCGATGACGAACAACTCGGCGCCAAAGTCGCGCAGCACGGTGGCGCCGAGAAACGCAACCACCGCGCCCACCAGCCCGCTGAGCAGGATCAGCAGCGGTGCGGCATCCAGCCCGGTCTGTTCCATGTGGTGGACGGTCGAGGTCAGCCGAAGGCGATTCGGCTGAAGCACGGTACGACCCAGGCGCAGCACCGTGATGCCCATGAAATTCGACAGCTCGCGGGTGCTTTGCGCGACTTCTACGGTGGCCATGCCGATCCGGGCCAATACCTGACGCCACTGCGGCTCGTGCTCCGGTTCGGGTTCGTGGGCGTCGTCGCAGGCCGAATCCACGGCCTCGAAAAGCCTTTGCCATTGACCGCTCAGGCCGGCCGAGGCAGGATCCTGCCCGGTACGGCAGAACACGCGTTCCAGCAACAGGGCGCCGGAGGCGTCCAGACGTGAAATGCCGCTTGCATCCAGGCCGGATCCCTGGCCGGCCAGAGAATCGACCTTTTTGTCGAGCCGTTTGACATTGTCCAGGATCCAGTCGCCGGTAGCCACGAGCCGCCCGTCGCCGCCGGAGTCGCGAACAAGATCGGCGCTGGTGTTTGTCTGCGGTGCTGTGCTCATTGCATCAGGGCCTGGCCGGAGTTCCGGAAATCGGGGTCGCCGGACCGATTATGCGGCCAGCGAAGATCATTGTTGCAGTTCCGCCGCGTTCGCACATTTACCGGCTCCGGTTGTGGTCAACGGGAATGGTACGCCAGCTACGTCGACGCGCCAAGCGGCGGCTTTTCTTCATATTTCATATGGACAAGACAGGTCCGAAACAACTATACTAGCGGGCTTGACAAAACAAGCCTGACCGCAGCCCGTGGGCGATCTTCGTAGATCGGGAGAAGCGCTTTCCGGAGTCATCCGGCGAGCCGCTGCGGAACCGGCATTACCAAGGAGTACACAATGCCCAAGATGAAATCGAACCGCGGTGCCGCCAAACGGTTCCGTGCCACCGGAAGCGGGCGCATCAAGCGCAAGCATGCATTCCACAGCCACATCCTGACCAAGAAGGACACCAAGCGCAAGCGTCGTCTGCGCTCGACTTCGATGGTTGCGAGCGCCGATGAAAAGGCGATCCGCAAGATGCTGCCGAAGCTGTAATCGCCGCTGCAAGGGCGGTTGATTCTTTCTTAACAGACAGGAGACAAGACAATGGCAAGAGTAAAACGTGGAGTAGTCGCCCGCCGCCGTCACCGCAAGGTGCTGAGCCGGGCCAAGGGTTATTACGGCGCCCGCCGCAAGGTATTCCGGGTCGCCAAGCAGGCGGTCATCAAGGCCGGGCAATATGCGTACCGCGACCGTCGTCAGAAGAAGCGTGATTTCCGCCGCCTGTGGATTCAGCGCATCAATGCTGCCGCGCGCGAGCACGGTCTGTCCTACAGCCGCTTCATCAACGGACTGAAGAAGGCCGAGATCGGCATCGACCGCAAGATGCTGGCCGAACTGGCCGTCAACGACAAGGTCGCATTCAAGGCGCTGGCCGAGAAAGCCCAGTCCCAGCAGACCTGACCGGGCTGCCAGTCGTGGCCGGTCCCGATCTCGATTCCATGCGTGAATGCGCGCTGGCCGATGTCGCCGGCGCGTCCGACCTGCGCGCTCTCGACGAGGTGCGCGTGGCCTGGCTGGGCAAGAAGGGCAGGTTGACCGCCGAGTTGAAGAACCTCGGCCAGTTGCCGGCGGAAGCCCGGCGCGAGGCCGGCCAGGCGGTCAACGAGCTCAAGCGCGAACTCGCCGGCCTGCTGGAGACCCGCAAGGCCGAACTCGAACGCGCCGCGCTGGACAAGCGCCTGGCTACCGAAACCATCGACGTGACCCTGCCGGGCCGCGACGTGGACCCCGGCGGGCCGCACCCGGTCACGCGCGCCATGACCCGGATTCTGGACATTTTCCGCGGGCTTGGCTTCGCCGTGGCCGACGGTCCGGAGGTCGAGGACGACTATCACAACTTCGAAGCGCTGAATTTTCCGCCGCACCATCCGGCCCGGGCGATGCACGATACGTTCTATCTGCCTGACGGCCGGCTGCTGCGCACGCACACCTCGCCGGTGCAGATCCGGGTGATGAAGGAGCAGCCGCCGCCGGTGCGCATTGTCGCCCCGGGTCGCGTGTTCCGCTCCGATTCGGATCAGACGCATACGCCCCAGTTTCACCAGGTCGAAGGCTTGCTGGTCGACGAGGGCGTCACCTTCGCCGATCTCAAGGGTCTGCTTGCGACCTTCGTCAATGCCTATTTCGAAGACGAGCTGGAAATGCGCCTGCGCCCGTCGTACTTCCCGTTCACCGAACCCTCGGCCGAGGTCGACATCCGCTGGCGCAACGCCGACGGTACTCCGGGCCGCTGGCTGGAAGTACTCGGTTGCGGCATGGTGCACCCGAACGTGCTCGACAATTGCGGCGTGGATTCCGAGCGATTCACCGGCTATGCGTGGGGCCTGGGCGTGGAGCGCTTCGCGATGCTGCGCTACCGGGTGGACGATCTGAGGTTGTTTTTCGATAACGATTTGCGCTTTCTGGCCCAGTTCCGCTAGCCGGGCCCGGCGCGACAGAATTAACTGGGGAATCCGATGCGATTCAGCTTGAACTGGCTGCGCCAGTGGGTGCCGACCGATCTCGACGCCGAAAGCGTCGCCGACCGCCTGACCGCCGCCGGACTTGAAGTCGACGAGTTCGAGACCGTGGGCGCAGGCCTGGACGGCGTTGTGGTCGCCGAGATCACCGAGTGCCGGCCGCATCCGGATGCCGATCGTCTGCAGGTCTGCCAGGTGGCCTTCGGCGGCGATGCCCCGGCGACCATCGTGTGCGGCGCGCCCAACGCCAGGGCCGGGCTGAAAGCGCCGTTGGCCACGGTGGGTACAACGCTGCCCAACGGCCTGAAGATCAAGCCGGCGAAGCTGCGCGGCGTGGCCTCCGAAGGCATGCTGTGTTCGGCGCCCGAACTCGGCCTGGGCGAAGATGCCGGCGGATTGCTCGAGCTGGCCGATCATCTGGATATCGGCACGCCGTTGGCACAAGCGCTGGGCCTGCCCGATCACGCCATTGAAGTCGACCTGACCCCCAACAGGGCCGACTGCCTTTCAATCCGCGGGATTGCGCGCGAGCTTGCCGCGACCGCATCATTGGAATGCCGCGAGCCGGAAATCGCGCCGGTCCCGGCGTCCATCGGCGACGAAATTGAGATCGAACTGCTGGATCCGGCCGATTGTCCGCGTTATGTCGGCCGTCTGATCCGGGGCATCGATCCACAGGCGAGCACCCCGGCCTGGATGGTCGAACGGCTGGAGCGCTCGGGCTTGCGGTCGCGCAGCGCTATCGTGGACGTGACCAACTACGTACTGCTCGAGCTCGGCCAGCCCATGCATGCTTTCGATGCCGGCGTGATCGAAGGCGGCATCCGGGTCCGTCGCGCCCAGTCCGGCGACGAAATCACGCTGCTTGACGGCCAGAAGATCCGGCCCGACGAAGACATGCTGCTGATCTGCGATCATCAAAAGCCGGTGGCGCTGGCCGGCATCATGGGCGGCCAGGATTCGGCGGTGGGCGACCAGACGCGCGACATTCTGCTCGAGTCGGCCTGGTTCAATCCGGCGACCATCATCGGAAAAGGCCGTCGCCTGGGCCTGGCCACCGATTCGGCGCACCGCTACGAGCGCGGCGTGGACCCGGAGCTGCAGGTCGCGGCGATCGAGCGGGCTACGGCGCTGATCCTCGAGATTGCCGGCGGCAGCGCCGGACCGGTGATCGAACGCAGTTCCGCGCAACATCTGCCGTCCACCCCGTCAATCCGGCTGCGACTGGACCGGGTCAACCATCTCCTGGGCACCGAGTTCGACGCGGTGCGCGTGCAGGATATTCTTGAGCGGCTGGGAATGCGGATCGAAAGTATCGATAGCGGCTTCCAGGTCCGACCGCCTTCGGCGCGCCGCGACCTGAGCATCGAGGTCGATCTGATCGAGGAGGTCGCGCGCCTGGTCGGCTATGATCAATTGCCGTCGCGTTCGCCCGGCGGGCGGCTGCGCGCGATCGTCCCCAGCGAGCGCAGCGTGGCCATGGACAAACTGCGCAACACGCTGCACGCGCGCGGGTTTCAGGAAATCATGACCTGGAGTTTCGTCTCGGACGAGGATCTTTCCAGGCTGTCGCTTCAGGATTCGGCCCAGCCGCTGGCCAATCCACTGAGTCAGGAGATGGGCGTGCTGCGGACCAGCCTGCTGCCCGGCTTATTGCGCACCGCAGCCGCGAACCTGCGTCACCAGCATGCACGCCTGAAGCTGTTCGAAACCGGCCACGTTTTTTCGGCCGGCGACAAGTGGGTCGAATCCGAGCGCCTGGGGCTGTTGATCGCCGGCGATGCGCAGCCGGAAAGCTGGCTCGGAAAGCGCCGCGAGTTCGATTTCTACGATCTCAAGGGTGAGATCGAGCATCTGGCCGGCAGCGCCGGTCATCCCCCGGCATCGTTGCAGGCCGGGACGTGCAGTGCGGACTGGCTGCATCCGGGCCAGTCCTGCGCGCTCATACTGGCCGGCCGCGAGCTGGGATTCGCCGGCCAGCTTCACCCCGGAATAGCCGCGGAACTCGATCTCGACGCGGCCGTGTTTGTTGCCGAGCTGGACCTGGAATTGCTGCGCCAGCGGGGCCTGCCCGAGTTTTCCGGAACCGTGCGCTACCCGTCTGTCCGGCGCGACCTGGCGCTGATCGCGCCCGAGACCGTGCCGGCGGCCGAATTGCAGCGGGTCTCGGCGAAAGCTGCCGGTCGCACCCTCGAGCGGTGTATCATTTTCGACATCTATCAGGGCGAAGGGATAGAATCAGGCTATAAAAGTATCGGTATAGGCTTGATTTTGCGTGATCTTTCGCGCACGCTTACTGATGAAGATGTCGATTCGGTTATGCTGTCGGTAGTCGAATCGCTAAAAATGGAATGTAAAGTCCGATTAAGAGGGAATCTGGATGGCTCTGACCAAGGCTGACCTGGCCAATACATTGTTCGAGGAAGTGGGGCTCAACAAGCGCGAGGCCAAGGAGTTTGTTGATGCCTGGTTTGAAATGATCCGGGATGCGCTGGAATCCGGCGAGCACGTCAAGCTTTCGGGGTTTGGGAATTTCCAGCTGCGGGACAAGAGTCAGCGGCCTGGCCGCAATCCGAAGACCGGTGAGGAAATCCCGATCAGCGCGCGCCGCGTGGTGACGTTCAAGCCGGGTCAAAAACTGCGCGGACGGGTGGAGGCCTATGCTGGATCCAGGAAGTAACCGCGAACTGCCGCCGATACCGGCCAAGCGCTACTTCACCATCGGTGAGGTCAGCGAACTGTGCGCAGTCAAGCCGCACGTGCTGCGCTACTGGGAACAGGAATTTCCGCAACTCAAGCCGGTCAAGCGCCGCGGCAATCGCCGCTACTACCAGCGCCACGATGTGATCATGGTGCGCCAGATCCGGTCGCTGCTGCACGAACAGGGCTTTACCATCCTCGGCGCGCGCCAGCGGCTGGAAGGCGAGGAGGCACGCGACGACGTATCGCGCAGCCAGCAGCTGGTACGCCAATTGCGCGGTGAACTGGAGGAAGTGTTGCAGGTTCTCAGACGCTGATCTGGAAGCATCTAAAAATTGCTGCGCGTGCGCCTGACGGCGTCCGGCGGTGCTCGGAATCCTCATGTATTTGCATATACACTCCGGTTCCTGCGCTCCGGCGGCCACCGTCAGCCACCCGCTCGCTACATTTTGAGACGCTTCCAGCCCTGCAGCTGAAACCACGGGGATGGCCGAACGCGTTTATAATGCAGGGTCTGGACTCGGAGCGTAGCGCAGCCTGGTAGCGCACCACAATGGGGTTGTGGGGGTCGGGAGTTCGAATCTCCCCGCTCCGACCAGTTTTCCTGACGGACCGCCCGGTCCGCCCGCATCACTCGCCGTTGATGGCCCTGGAGGCATACTTCCCGTCCGCAGGCTGGAAAAGCCGACGTTGAACCCCAAGGAACTCCGAATGGATACGAAACAGCAATCGAATACGCTGCCGGATATCGCCTCGCAGCCGCACGACCAGCTCGCTGGCAAGCTCGACTGGGTCGGCATGAACCGTATCGAGGTGCCGGTGCGCGTCCAGGGCAAGGACGGGGTCACGATGCAGAGCCCGGCGCATGTGAGCGCATTCGTTGACCTCGGAGACCCCGACGCTCGCGGCATTCACATGTCGCGGCTGTACCTGCACCTGGATCGAGCCCTGGCCGAGCACACGCTGACGCCGGCGGCGTTGCGCCACCTGTTGCGCGATTTTCTCGATTCGCACGCCGATTTGAGCACGCGCGCGCTGGTGCGCATCGATTTCGAATACCAGACCCGGCGCAAGGCGCTGGCCAGCGACAATTCCGGTTGGCGCAGTTATCCGTTCAGCATCATTGCCACGCTGGAGGGCAAGACGTTTGGGCTCGAACTTTCCTACGAAGTGACCTATTCGAGCACCTGCCCGTGTTCCGCGGCACTGGCGCGCCAGTTGATCCAGCAGCAGTTCCAGCGCGATTTCGCTGCCGGTCAGAGTATTGATCGCGACGCAGTGATCAACTGGCTGGGATCCGAGCAGGGCATCATGGCCACGGCCCACAGCCAGCGCTCGATCGCCGACGTGCGCCTGCAGTTGACGCCGACCTTCGAGGCGTTCCCGTTCGAAGAACTCATCGACCTGATCGAGAATGCGCTCAAGACGCCGGTCCAGACCGCGGTCAAGCGCGAGGACGAGCAGGAGTTTGCGCGGCTGAACGGGCAGAACCTGATGTTCTGCGAGGATGCCGGCAGGCGCGTGCGCCGTGCGCTGGAAAGCGACGAACGAATCCTCGACTATTGGGCGCGCTGCAGCCATTTCGAGAGCCTGCACCCCCACGACGCCGTCTCCATCGTCACCAAGGGCGTTGAAAACGGCTACCAGCCGATCGACAGCCACCGCTAAACTGCCAGCGATTTCGAATCCAGGCAATCCACAGATTGCACGGATTCTCACTGATTTTTGAGTTAGTGAATAATCTGGCTCCTCCGCAAAATCTGGGGGTAGATGTTTCGCTCGGAGAGGGCGCCAGGTTTATGATGTGCAGGGAAAATAACGGCGGCTGAGCACATTTTTTGGGTTGGTTTTTCTGGATCAATTTTTTTGCTCTCGCCAAGACGCGAAGACGCCAAGAACACCAATCGAATGGGAAGAATGAGTGTGTCGGAAGGCTCAACAACGCGCACAAGAAGCAGCTCCTCACATATCTAAAGCTCACCGACAGGAAGCTCGGGTATTTGCGCAATATTGGGGAGGCGCTCATGAAGCATGGAATTACCCGCACCTGAATCCTTGGCGTTCTTGGCGGCTTGGCGAGGGGAAATGTTTTCTCTGTGAGCCCACAAATTCTGCGGATTAGCCTTTAATAATCTGTGTAATCTGGGGTTCGCTTTTCACTGGTACGCGCCGGTCATCAGGGTTTCCTTCCGCCATTTCCCTCGCCACGGGGGTCGATTTGCGGTAAAGTCTCCACGTCGGAATCATCGATCCAACGATCGTGGGCGGTTCATGTTCCGGCAACAGGGACTTCAACAGAGGGAATGCGGCATGATCAAACTGCTGATCGTGGACGATCATCACTTGGTGCGAACCGGTCTTCGAAACATCATCGACGATGCCGGCGGCATCGAAGTCGTCGGCGAGGCCGGCACCGGGGAGCGCGCCATCCAGCTCAACCGTGAACTGGAGCCGGATGTGATCCTGATGGATATCGGGTTGCCCGGTCTGTCCGGTTTCGAGACCAGCGAACGGATCATGAGTGCACGCCCGGGCGTGCGCATCATTGCGCTGACCGCCCATAGCAAGCCACCGTTTCCCGCGCGCTTGCTGGAGATGGGCGCGGCCGGCTATCTGACCAAGGCATGCGACGCGAAGGAACTGGTCGCCGCCATTCGCAAGGTCTGCGACGGCGAACGCTGCGTGGGTTCGGAAATCGCCCAACAGCTTGCGATGTCACTTCTGCCGGGCACTCCGCAGTCGCCGTTCCAGGAGCTGACGCCGCGCGAACTCGAAGTGGCGATGATGATGGCAAAGGGGTTGAAGTCCTCCGCGATCGCCGAGCGCATGCACGTCAGTCCAAAAACGATTTCCACGCACAAATACCGGATCTACAACAAGGTCGGTGTCGACAGTGAAGTCGCGTTGTTGCGCGAGGCGATCCGTTACGACGTGATTGAAAATTAGTAAACCCGGACCGTTTAGACGGTCCGGGCTTTTCGCTTTCCCGGGGTTCAGCTCTTTTCGTCGGACTTTTTCTGATCGGACTTCCCACTGTCATCGGATGAATCCGGCGTATCCTTCTTTCGATCGTTCGTCGCCGGCTTGTCTTCAATCCTGAACAGACCGGCCTGTTGTCCGACCGGCTGTGCGGAGCCGGACTCGTCGCGTTTTCCGCCATCGGCCGGCTTCGACGCCCGGGATGAATCCGTTGTCGATGACGATCCGGCCGACTCGCCGCCGCCGCTTTTCGAGGCGCGCGATTCACCACCGGCGGGTTTCGGACGCCCGGATTTTTCGACGCTCGGATCCGAGGGCTTCTCATTGCCCGAAGACGACTTGCCGACAGGCTTCGTGTCTTCGTCGGCAGGTCTTGAATCCGACGATTTCGAGTCTGCGTTCCCGGTTCTGGCAGTCGCATCCTTGTCGGGTTGCGTGCCGGAATCGGCGGGCCTGGAGCCCTGGCGCGGCTTGCGGCCCGATTGCCCCGCGTCGCCACCAGATTGCTCCGGTCTGGTACCGGCCTGTTCCGGCTTGCCACCGGCCTGTTTCGGCTTGCCACCGGCCTGTTTCGGCTTGCCACCGGCCTGCTCCGGCTTGCCACCGGCCTGCTCGGGTTTACCACCGGCCTGCTCGGGTTTACCACCGGCCTGCTCGGGTTTACCACCGGCCTGCTCGGGCTTGCCACCGGATTGCTCGGGCTTGCCACCGGATTGCTCGGGCTTGC
>JBBDSL010000022.1:0-17667 GCA_040904965.1 Wenzhouxiangellaceae bacterium | reverse complement strand
CGGATTGCTCGGGCTTGCCACCGGATTGCTCGGGCTTGCCACCGGATTGCTCGGGTTTACCACCGGATTGCTCGGGTTTACCACCGGACTCGCCGCCTGCGGCGCCATCGCGTTGCTCACCGGTCGTGTACTTGTTGCGGCGCTTCTTGCCGCCGCGACGGCGGCGCTTCTTTTTCTTGCTGCCGCCGGGCTTGCCGTCGCCGTCGCCAGGGCCGGTCGGCTTGTCGGCCGCCGGCTTGCCGCCGCCCTTGCCGCCGCCCTTGCCGGCCTGCCGGCCGTCATCGGCCCCTGACTTGCCGCCTTCGGGTTGATCCTCACCCTTGCCCTTGCGCGGACGATTGGCGGCGTGCTTGGTGCCGCTGCGGGCCGAACCGGACTTGCGGGTGCGCTTTTTGCCACCGCCGCCGGCCGGGCGCGGCTTGCCGCGACCGGATTTTCCGCCGTCGGTTTTTCCGCCGTCGCCGAACAGACCCGCCAACCATTCCTTGAATCGGGTCCAGCCGCTCTTCTCGGCGTATACCGGCGCTGGTTGTGAAGGCCGCATGGTACTCACGGCCGGTGCTTCGCGCGCAGTCACACCGGCCTGGATATCCTGTTCGCTGACAACCGTTTCGACCTCGTCGCCCCGGACCATCGCATACGACGCTTCATCCACAGCCTCGGAGGTTCGCACGCGCTGGATTTCATAGCGTGGAGTTTCCATCAGGTGGTTGGCCACGATGGTGACCGGCGTTGCGTTCCTGCTTTCGATGCTGCTGATGACGCCGCGCTTCTCGTTGAGCAGGAAATTGGCCACGGCCAGGGGCGCCTGGACGATGACCCGGCCGGTGTTTTCCTTCATTGCCTCCTCTTCGGCGAGACGAATAATGGCCAGCGCCATCGATTCGATGGAACGGATGGAGCCATAGCCATCGCAGCGAGGACAGGTGATGTGACTGGACTCGCCCAGCGACGGGCGCAGTCTTTGACGCGACAGCTCGAGCAGGCCAAAACGTGAAATCCGACCGATCTGCACGCGCGCCTTGTCGGCCCGCATGGCTTCGCGCAACTTGTTTTCCACGTCGCGCTGGCCTTCGCGGCTGGTCATATCGATGAAGTCGATCACGACCAGCCCGCCCAGATCGCGCAGGCGCAGCTGGCGGGCGATTTCCTCGGCCGCCTCCAGGTTGGTCTGAAGCGCGGTTTCCTCGATGTCGGCGCCCTTGGTCGCGCGCGAGGAGTTGATATCGATCGAAAGCAGTGCTTCGGTGTGATCGATGACTACCGCACCGCCGGATGGCAGGCGCACTTCGCGCGCGAAAGCCGATTCGATCTTGGACTCGATCTGGAAGCGCGAGAACAGCGGGGTGGGGTCGTCGTAGCGCTTGAG
This sequence comes from Wenzhouxiangellaceae bacterium, assembly GCA_040904965.1. GTDB lineage: Bacteria > Pseudomonadota > Gammaproteobacteria > Xanthomonadales > Wenzhouxiangellaceae. The sequence goes on along the minus strand of JBBDSL010000022.1, from coordinate 16,298 downwards.
CTTGCGCAGGGTGTGTGGCATGACCTGCTGCAGGAAGTCGCGTGCGTCCTCGAACACCTGCTCGGAATCGATCAGGATCTCGCCGATATCCTCGCGCATGTGGTCGCGCAGTGCGCGGATGATGACGTTGCTTTCCTGGTAGATCAGAAACGGCGCCTTGCGCGAACCGGCCGCGGCCTTGATGGCTTCCCACAATTGCAGCAGGTAGTTCAGGTCCCACTGCAGGTCCTCGACTTCACGACCGACGCCGGCGGTGCGCACGATCAGCCCCATGTCCTTGGGCGCATCCAGTTCGCGCAGGGCATCGAGAATCAATTTGCGGTCGTCGCCGGTGACCTGGCGCGAAACGCCGCCGGCGCGCGGATTGTTCGGCATCAGCACCAGGTAGCGCCCGGCCAGGCTGATGAAGGTGGTCAGTGCGGCACCCTTGGTGCCGCGTTCTTCCTTTTCGACCTGGATGATGACTTCCTGGCCGCTGGAGACCGCGTCCTTGATGTCGACGCGTTCGCCGGCGTCCAGCGCCTTGGCTGCAGCTTCGGAGAAGTATTCGCGCGATATCTCCTTCAGCGGCAGGAAGCCGTGTCTTTCCGAGCCGAACTCGACAAAACACGATTCCAGACTGGGCTCGACGCGCGTGATGCGGCCCTTGTAGATGTTGGACTTCTTCTGTTCCTGAGCCGGGACCTCGATGTCGAGGTCGATCAGGTTCTGGCCATCAGCAATGGCAACACGCAACTCTTCGGGTTGAGTTGCGTTGATCAGCATTCGTTTCATTGTCGTTTAAATTCCTAACAAATCGCCCCCGTCCGACAATGTCGGTCAGGTATCGGCACCGGTACACGGCAGGCCGAACTCCCCGGACTTTCTCTGTTTCGTGATTGTCGCCGGGAGCGTCTTGATTGTCTGGTAGCCGCGCGAATCTTCAATTGAGTCTTGTCAACTGCGAATCGGCGACGCGATTATTTATTGGCTTCGGTCCGATCCGGCCGAATTCATTCGGCTGTCGGCTGCCTGATCCGGTACTTCGGTGCGCCGGGTACGGCGCATGCAGGGACCGGAAGCTGTCCCTGCGATACCGGCGCAGACGTGGTCATCGGTTCCGGGACGTGCAATGGTGCTGTTCGACCCGGTGATCGGTGACGGCAGAAATCGCCGGTCGGCGGTGTGCAAGCGTCATGATTGAAACTTCATGCGCGATTTTCGCATACGCTGCCGTACAAGCCACGCAAGTATACTTCAAATGGCATATTTCGGCAATTTTTCGGCAGATTTCCACCTCTATGAGTGAAAGTCATAAATCAGTGCGCGAAGTGGTCGTGGATGCCGACCACAGCGGCCAGCGTCTGGACAACTTTCTCAGCCGCCAGCTTGGACAGGTGCCGCGCAGTCTGGTGTACCGTCTGATCCGTACCGGGCAGGTCCGGATCAACGGCGGCCGGGTCAAGCCCATGCGCAAACTCAGCACCGGCGACCGGGTGCGGATTCCGCCGGTGCGTGATCCGGGCTCGCAGCCGGTCGGCGTGCCCGCCGCGCGGGTGGCTGAAATGGCGCAGCGGATCGTCCATCGCCAAGCCGAATTTATGCTGGTCGACAAACCCGCTGGACTGGCCTCGCAGGCCGGCACCGGGCTGGCCTGGGGCCTGAACGACATCATGACCCGGATCGAGCCGCGCGCGCTGCCGGTACACCGGCTGGACCGTGAGACCAGCGGTCTGATGCTGTTCGCGCTGGGCGCGGCCAATGCGCGCGAGCTGCAGCAGCGTTTTCGCAGCGGCGAGATCTCAAAGCGCTACCTGGCGCTGCTGGACGGCCATCTCGACCAGCCGCGCGTCGACGTCGACCGGCCGTTGAAGAAGATTCGCGACGGCAGCGGCCAGCACCGGGTGATCGTGGCCGGGGACGGCCAGCCGGCGCGTTCCAGCTTCCGCCGGCTGGAGCGATTCGGCGGCGGCGAGCACGGTTACGATTTCGTCGAAGTGCGTATCGAGACCGGACGCACCCACCAGATTCGAGTGCACGCGCAGGATCTGGGCGTGCCGATTGCCGGCGATGGACGGTACAATCTGCATCCGCCACCGGCCGGCCTGGAGCGTTTGTTCCTGCACGCCGGCTATCTGCGCCTGCCGTGGCCCGAGGACCAGGTGTTCTCATCGCCGCTGCCGGACGAACTGAACCGCATTCTGGAGCATTTGCGTTGAACAAGAATATTCCAATGGGCGCGGCGCTTTGATCTTCCAGCCGCTGTCGGTCGCGATCGGTCTGCGCTATCTCCGGGCCAAGCGACGCAATCATTTCATCTCGTTCATCTCGCTGATCTCAATGGCCGGCATCGCGGTGGGCGTGGCGATTCTGATCACCGTGATCTCTGTCATGAACGGTTTCGAGAAGGAGCTGCGCGAGCGCATTCTGGGCATGGTCTCGCACGCCACCGTTTCAACCTGGGACCGGCCGTTCGAAGACTGGCCCGACCTGGTCGAGAGCGCGCGCCGGCACCCGGAAGTCGTCGGCGCCGCGCCGTTCGTGGAGCAGCAGACGCTGCTCAAGGGCCGTGACGTGTCCGGCGCGCTGGTGCGCGGCATCGACCCGGCGCTGGAATCCACGGTTTCGGATCTCGACCAGCAGATGATCAGCGGCAGCCTGGCAGCATTGGATGACGAGCGCTGGCAAGTCGTGCTGGGCGTGGGACTGGCTTCCGCGCTGGGTGTGGGACCGGGCGATTCGGTCACCATCTTCGCCCCGGAAATCCGCGCCACGGCCGCCGGCGTGGTGCCCCAGGTGAGGCGATTCACCGTCGTCGGCATCTTTGACGCCGGGGTGCACGAGTTCGACAGCGCGCTGGCCGTGGTTCACTGGAAGGATGCCCAGGCGCTGTTTCGCACCGGCCAGGACGTGACCGGCGTGCGGCTGGAATTCACCGACCTGTTCCGGGCGCGCTCGATCGCGCTCGAACTGGCCGACGCATTGCCGGGTTTTTACCGGGTGCGTGACTGGACCCAGCAAAACGCGAACTGGTTTCGGGCGGTGCAACTGGAAAAGACCATGATGTTCATCATCCTGTCGCTGATCATCGTGGTCGCGGCGTTCAACATCATTTCCACCCTGGTGATGCTGGTCACCGACAAGCAGGCCGATATCGCCATTCTCAAGACCATGGGCTTAAGTCCGGGCAAGGTGATGCAGGTCTTCGTCGTCCAGGGTATGTCGATCGGCGTGATCGGAACCCTGTTGGGCACGGTCGGCGGCATTTTGCTGGCGCTGAACGTGGAAAGCATCGTCGGCGGCATCGAACAGTTGCTCGACACCCAGTTTCTTTCGGCCGACATCTATTACATCTCCGATCTGCCGTCGGACCTGCAGTGGGTCGACGTAATGCGCTTTTCGGGCCTGGCGCTGGTGCTGTCGCTGCTTTCCACCCTGTACCCGGCCTGGCGGGCCGGGCGCATCCGACCTGCGGAGGCGTTGCGTTATGAATGATGCGGTCGTGACCTGTACCGGAGTCACCCGGAGATTCCACCAGGGCCGGACGGCGCTGGACGTACTGCAGGGCGTGGATCTGGCGATCGGCCGCGGCGAGCAGGTCGCCATCGTCGGGGCCTCGGGCGTCGGCAAGAGTACCCTGTTGCAGATCCTGGGCGGGCTGGACGATCCGACCGAGGGCACGGTCACGGTGGCCGGGCACGATATGTCCGGCGCCTCGGAATATGAGCGCGGTCGCATCCGCAACCGTCATCTCGGATTCATCTACCAGTTTCATCACCTGTTGCCCGAGTTCAGCGCGGTCGAGAACGTGGCGCTGCCGCTGATGATCGGCGGGCAGTCGGCGTCGCAGGCGCGCAGTGCGGCCTCGGAGCTGCTCGGTCGTGTTGGCCTGGGCGATCGCCTGGAACACAAGCCGGGCGAACTTTCCGGCGGTGAACGCCAGCGTGCGGCGGTCGCGCGGGCCCTGATTCACCAGCCGGACTGCGTGCTGGCCGACGAACCCACCGGCAATCTGGATGAGGCCACCGCGACTTCGGTGTACGAACTGATGCTCGGTCTGAACCAGGAATTTGGCATCAGCTTTGTGGTGGTCACCCACGACACCGGCCTGGCCGGACGCATGGACCGACGTTTCGAAATGACCCACGGCGTGCTGCGCGCGATCGACTGATGCGCCCGCACGCGGCGCGCAACGGCAGGGTCTTGTTGCTGTTTTGCGGCGGCGCCATCGGCGCGGCCGCGTTCGCTGTTGTCGCCACGCCGCCCGCGGCGGTGTTCGTGTTCGGCCTGATGCTTGCGCTGGGCTGGTTTCGGTCCACCCGGGTCTGGGCTGCATTGCCGGCTGGCGTGCTCTGGTTCGCCGCGCATGCGCTGTGGTACCAGCACCAGGCCTGGCCGGACGAGCGCGCCGGTGAGACCGTTGAGGTTGGCGGACAGGTTGTCGGTCTGCCGGAACAGCACGACGGCCGTGCCCGCATCGAGTTCCGGCCCGATGCCCGGGCGCGTCGGGCCGGGGTGCCTGCCCGCATTCTCCTGAGCTGGTACCGGCCGCTGGATTGGTTCCGGCCCGGCGAGCGCTGGCGGTTGACGGTCATGCTGGAACCGCCGGTGGGCCGGGTGAATCCCGGCCAGTTCGATTACCACCGCTACCTGGTCGCGCGCGGCATCGGCGCGCTGGGGCGGATCGAGGCGGCCGATCGTCGAATCGTGCGGAATTGGCGCGCCGCGCCGGACCGGTTTCGCCAGCGCTTTGCCGACTGGTTGCAGGCTGAAAGCGTGAACCTGGACGTGGCCGCGCTGCATCGTGCGTTGACCGTGGCCGATCGTAGCGCGATGTCGCCGGAGCTGGCCGAGCGCCTGCGGCGTACCGGCACCGCCCACCTGCTCTCGATATCAGGACTTCACGTGGGCATGGTTGCCGGCATTGCGGGCCTGTTCGCCGGTTTGTTTGCAACGCCAGTGGTGCGCCTGCGCGGCGCACCGGACCGCAAGCGGATCATGCTGGTCGCCGGGCTGCTCGCCGCATTTTGCTACGCCTTGCTGGCCGGCTTCAGCCTGCCGACGGTGCGTGCGCTGGTGATGTTGCTGGCCGGTTTCGGCGCCATCCTGTGGCGGCGCGCGATTCAGCCGGGCAGGGCGCTGCTGACGGCATTGGCCGCGGTGCTGCTGGTCGACCCGATGGCGCCGCTATCGGTCGGGTTCTGGCTTTCGTTCGGCGCCGTCGCGGTACTGATCTGGGCGTTCGCGGGCCGCTCGCGCGGCACCGGCTGGCTGGCGGGACTGGTACGTGCCCAGGTGGTGATCGCCATTGGGCTGCTGCCGCTCAACATCGGCATATTCCAGCAATGGGCGCCGACCGCGCTGGCGGCCAACCTGGTTGCCATTCCGCTGGTGGGCCTGTGGGTATTGCCGTGCCTGTTGGTGGCGCTGGGCCTGTTCGCGCTGGGCCTGCCGGCCGGGTTCATGGTGGCCGCCTCGGAGCAGGGTTTGAGATTGTTTCTTGCATTGCTCGATGGCCTGGACGTTGCCGATCAATGGCTGGCCGGGTCGGGCGCGTCGATGTTCCCTGCGCCGGGCCTGGCCGCAATTGTGCTGGCGGCGATTGGCGCGCTCTGGCTGCTGGCGCCGCGCGGCTGGCCGATGCGGCCGCTGGGCGCGGTCCTGCTGCTGCCGTTGCTGTGGCCGGCGCAGCAAGACCCCGGATACGGCGAATTCGAGTTGCTGGTCCCCGACCTGGGGGATGGCCAGGCGGTGATCGTGCGCACGTCTGGTCAGGTCCTGCTCTATGGCACGGGCCCGGGCGACGGTGGCGAGCGCAGCCTGGTGCCCGGAACGCTCGCCCCACTGGTGCGCCAGGGCGGCAATGGTGGCGATGGTGCCGTCGACCGGATCATAGTGCCCTACGGCCACCGCGATTACGCCGGTGGTCTTGCCGCGGCCAGGCGCCAGTGGCCACAGGCAGTCGTCCACTCATCGACCGGGGAACAAGACCAACGCTGTGTCGCCGGCCATCACTGGTCGATCGACGGTGTCGACTTCCGCTATCTCCATCCTTCCGCCGCGCTGCCGGACCTGGGCGGCGATTCCAGTTGCGTGCTCGAAATTCGTTCGCCGCATGGCAGCGTGCTGCTGACCGGCGGCATTGGCGCAACCGTTGGCCGCCGGCTGGTGCTGCAAGACCGGGCGCGGCCGGTGGATGTTGTGGTGCTGCCGCGCTTCGGTCATCGCGATGGGCTGGATCCGGACTGGTTTGCCCGCCTGTCGCCCGAACTCAGTGTTGTAACCGCCGGTGCGTTCAACCGGCGCGGCCTGCCGCACGCACAGGCCCGGACCATGGTCGCAAATGCCGGCAGCCGGCTGCTGACCACGGGCGATTGCGGTGCGCTGGCGATTCGCTTCGATGACCAGGGGCCGCAAGTCAGCGCCGAGCTGGTTTCCGGGCCGCGGTTCTGGCGCCGGCCCGTGAACTGCGTACTGGAGTAAGTCGGGCGCTTTTGCGCAGCACTGCGTGGCGGGATACGCGGGCGCCGACTCCGTTATCATGCACGGATTCGATTTGCGGAAGATGCAGGGTTATGCTTGAAATCGTATTGGCCGGCGGCTGGTTGATGGCGCCTATCGTGCTGTGCTCGGTGCTGTCGGCAACCATCATCTTCAACCGTGCCTGGATGCTGCGCCGCCGGCGGGTCATGCCTTTGGGAATCACCGAAAAGGTCTCGGCCTGGGCACGCCAGCGCGAGCTGGACCGCAAGCATCTCGAGGCGCTGCGCCGAAGTTCGCCGCTGGGTCGGGTGCTGGCCGCAGCGCTGGACAATCGCGACCGCGCGCGCGACGTGGTCAAGGAAGCCGTGGAAGATACCGGCCGCCAGGTGGTGCACGAACTCGAAAGCTTTCTCAACACCCTGGGCACGATTGCCGGAATCACGCCGTTGCTCGGCCTGCTGGGCACCGTGATCGGCATGATCAAGGTGTTCAGCGCGATCATGGAAGCCGGCGTGGGCGACCCCGCACCGTTGGCCGGGGGCATTTCCGAGGCGCTGATCACCACCGCGGCCGGCCTCACCGTGGCCATCCCGACGTATTTCTTCTATCGCTACTTCCGCGGCAAGGTGCGTGCCTATGTCGTTGGCATGGAGCAGCAGGCACTGGACCTGATCAACACCATCGAGCACGGTAACCGCCAGCTCAGACGCTCGGAACTGGGCTGGGGTTGACAAATGCGGTTGCAGACCGAACAGGATGAAGAACCGGAAATCAACCTGACGTCGCTGATCGACGTGGTATTCCTGCTGCTGATCTTCTTCATGGTTTCGGCAACCTTCGAGCGCCAGGCCCTGATGCGGGTGGTATTGCCGGAGGCGACCACCAGCGAGCGCGAAACGCTGCCCGAACGCGTCGAACTGGTGATTACCGAGACCGGCGACTACTTCGTCGGCGACAACATGCTGGCCGACCAGCGCCGCGCTACGCTGCGGCTGGCGCTGTCGCAGGCCTTTGACAACCGGCCCGAGGCGCTGCTGGTGATCCGTGCTGATGCGCGCGCCGAACACCGGCTTGTGGTACGCGCGATGGACGCGGCATCGGCCGAAGGCATTTCCCGGCTTACCATTGCCACGGTCGAAGAGGACGGGGCTGAACAGTGAAGGGTTCGCCCCCGGCCGCCTCGGTCTACCGGCGGTTGCTCGGGTTTCTTGAGGGCCGTCGAGGCATATTCGCGCTTGCGCTGCTGGCGGTGGCCATGGACGCCGCCGGTCAGGCGATGTTCATCTACCTGCTGCGCCCGTTGATCGACGACACGCTGGTGTCCTCCGCGCCGAGCTTCGACCTGACCCTGCCGGCGCTGGTGCTGGGCGCGGTAATCCTGCGCGTGATCGGCAACTACGGCGGCATGTACGGCATGGAATGGATCGGGCGCGCATTGATCGCCGACCTGCGGCGCGACGTGTTCGATCGCTATCTCAACTTGCCGTTCGCCGAGTTCGATCGCGAGGGCAGCGGATCGATGATCTCGAGGGTGACCTATAACACCGAACAGGTCGCCCAGGCCGCCACGACTGCGCTGATTGGGGTGGCGCGCGACTCGCTGATCGTGCTCGGGCTGCTGATCGTGATGCTGATTCAGTCGTGGCGCCTGACCATGACCATGCTGTTGCTGCTGCCGGTGGTTGCATTCGTGGTGTTCGTCGTCAGCCGGCGGTTCCGCAGGATCTCGACCCATATTCAGGATTCCATGGGCTCGGTCACACAGATGACCGAGCAGGCGGTGCATGCCCAGGAAGTCATTCGGATTTTCGACGGTCAGCAACACGAATCGGATGCCTTCGCCGAAGCCAATCATGCCAACCGCAAGCTGCATCTGAAGCTACGCGCGACCCAGTTGATGTCCTCCTCGCTGATCCAGATCGCGGCCGGGTTGGCCGTGGTGGTACTGCTGGTCATCGCCGGCAGCCAGTTCATGCGTGCCGAGGTCACGGCCGGCATTTTCATGTCGGTGCTCGGCGCCATGGTGGCGACTATTCCGCCACTCAAGCGCCTGACCAACGTGCACGTATTGATACAAAAAGGCGTGGCCGCGGCCGAGAGCATCTTCGACATTCTCGACCGGCCGGCCGAGCCCGATGAAGGCGACTACGAGCCCGAGACCATAGACGGTCGGATCCGGTTCGATCACGTCTCGTTCCGCTACCCGGGCAATTCACTGCCGATTCTTGATGATCTGGACTTGACCCTGGAGCCAGGCACGGTCACCGCGCTGGTTGGCCGTTCGGGCGCGGGCAAGACCACGCTGGCACGCCTGTTACCGCGTTTCTACCACCCCACCGCCGGTACCATTACGATCGATCGCGTGGACTTGCAACAGTATCGGCTCAGCCCGCTCAGGCGGGCCATTGCGCTGGTTGGCCAGCAGGTGGTGCTGTTCGACGGCACCATCGCCGACAACATCCGCTACGGAATGTTGGCCGACTGTGGCCGGAAACAGGTCGAGCAGGCCGCGCGCGATGCCTGGGCGATGGAATTCATCGACCGGCTGCCGAATGGACTGGACACGGTCATCGGCAGCGACGGGATTCAGCTGTCCGGCGGCCAGCGCCAGCGTGTCGCGATTGCGCGGGCGTTGCTGAAGAACGCGCCCATTCTGATCATGGACGAGGCCACTTCGGCACTGGACGCCGAATCCGAAAAGCTGGTACAGCGCGGCCTGGCCCGACTGATGACCAATCGCACCACGCTGGTCATCGCGCATCGGCTGACCACGGTAGAGCGTGCCGACCAGGTAGTGGTGCTGGATGCCGGACGCATCGTCGAGCGTGGTACGCACGAAGCGTTGCTTGCCCGCACAGGCAGCCTGTACCAGTACCTTTACCAAGCGCAGTTCCGCGATCCGGGCGCGAGCGCGGGGTAGCGCCGTGCACAATCCGATTTCACTCACGATTCCACCCACGATTGCCCTCGCAATCGCACGCAGACTGACCGAAATCTGGTATTCGAACAAGCCGCCTCCGCGTGCGCTACGCGCCGTCGCCGGGCTGTACCAACGCGTCGCGCGCCGCCGTCTGCAGCGGCCGACGGCAATACCGCCGTGTCCGGTGATCGTGGTCGGCAATCTGGTCGCTGGCGGTAGCGGCAAGACACCGGTGGTCGCCGCGCTGGCCGACGCCCTGACGGATGCCGGCTTTGCCGTGTCCATCATCACGCGAGGTTACGGCGGCAGCGGGGGCGCCGCGCCGCTGCGGGTCCGGCCCGAATCGCCGAGCTTGGTGGTCGGCGATGAAGCGCTGGAGCTGTTCCACCGAACCGGACGGCCGGTCTGGGTATGCCGAAGGCGCGCCGCTGCGCTGGAAGCGGCGGTAGAAGACGGTGCCGAAGTGGTGCTGGCCGACGACGGCCTGCAGCATACCGAACTTGCGCGCAGCTTCGAAATCTGCGTGATCGACGGCCGGCGGGGCTTTGGCAATGGCTACTGCCTGCCTGCCGGTCCGCTGCGCCAGCCTGCAGCGCGGCTGGAGACCGTGGACATGGTGCTGGTCAAAAACGTTGGAGACGAAGTCGCGCCGGGTCTGGAGGGCAAACGTTTCCGGCTCGAAAGCGGCGAACTGCGCGCGTTGCGCGATGGCAGTCCGCCGCCCGAGCCCCCGGCCGAAATCGACGCGCTGGCCGGAATTGCCGACCCCGAGCCGTTCTTCGAAATGCTGGCCTCAAGCGGCTTCCGGCCGCGGCGCCACGCGCTGGTCGACCACCAGCCGATCACCGCGGCGATGCTCGACGAACTCTCCGGGCCGGTGGTCATGACCGAAAAGGACGCCATGCGCCTGCCGCCGGTTGCCAGGATGGATCTGTTCGTGCTGCCGGTACGCGCCCGGCTGCCGGAGAACGTGCTGCAACGGGTGGCCGAGCATGTGCGAGAATTTTGCCCATGAATCTGGGGTTCCACATTCTGATTCCGGCGCGGCTGGCCTCGACCCGTCTGCCGGAAAAGGCGCTGGCCGACGTGGCCGGCAAACCGCTTATCGTGCGCGTGCTGGAGCGCGCGCTGCAGGCCGGTGCGGCAAGCGTGCACGTGGCCACCGACAGCGCGCGGATCGCCGATGCGGTGCAGGCGGCCGGCGGCAGCGTGGTCATGACGGCCGCCCGGCATGATTCGGGCACCTCCAGGCTGGCGGAAGCCGCGGCCGGTCTGGGGCTGGATCCGGATGCGATCGTGGTCAACGTGCAAGGTGATGAGCCGGCCGTGCCCATCGCCTGTCTCAAACAGCTGGCCGAGCTGCTCGAGTCGCGCAGCGGTGCGCGTATGGCCACACTGTGGGTGGACCTGGTCGACGAGACGCAATGGATCGACCCGAATGTGGTCAAACTGGTCGCGCGGGCCGACGGGCGCGCGCTGTATTTCAGCCGCGCGCCCATTCCGGCGCTTCGCAAGACGGGGCCGGATGGAGCCGGTTGGCCGGAGGGTCTGGCGCGCCGGCATGTGGGCCTGTATGCCTACCGGGCCACCGCCCTGGCCGACTGGCCGCGCCTGGCGCAAAGCCCGCTGGAGGCTTCGGAATCGCTGGAGCAGTTGCGCGCGCTGCAGGCCGGCTGGGAGATTGTCTGCGAACGCGCGGTCGAGCCCATCCCGCCGGGGGTCGACACCGCCGAGGATCTTGAAACCATGCGGCGCCATTTCGCCGCGCTGCCAAACGAATTGGAACATTGAATCATGAGTCATCGATTGCTGTTCGTCTGCATGGGCAATATCTGCCGCAGCCCGACCGCCAAGGGTGTGTTTGATCGTGTCCTGGCGGATGCCGGAATCGCGTGCGTAAGCGAGTCGGCCGGTACCCACGACTACCATGTCGGCCAGACGCCCGACCGCAGGGCGATCGAGGCGGCCCGGCGGGCCGGATTCGATATCGAAAACGACATCGCGCGCCAATTCGTGTGTGAGGACTTTCATCGCTTCGACCGGATCTTCGTGATGGACCGGGCCAATCTCGAGCGGGTTGACATGATCGCGCCCGAGCGCCCCCCGGCACGGGTGCAACTGGTCATGGAGCTGGTGCCGGACTATGGAATGAAAGAAGTGCCGGATCCTTACTATGGCGGGCGGTCGGGGTTTGTCCAGGTCATCGACATGCTGGAAGCGGCGGCCGAAGCGCTGGCGGCTGAGCTCCGGACCTCCAATCGACGCGATGACCGAAAAGCGCGATAAGACCGGGCCTTTCGACGGCTACGCGTTCGCCCGCACGCTGGCAGAAGCGCCCGGCGTTTACCTGATGCGCGATGCCGAGGGCAGGGCGTTGTACGTCGGCAAGGCGCGCAACCTCAGAAAACGGGTGGCCAGCTATTTCGATCGCCGCGACAAGGGTCCGCGCATCGGCCTGATGATCTCGAAGATCGCGTCCATGGAGGTCAGTCTCACCCGTACCGAGGCCGAGGCGCTGCTGCTGGAAAACGAGTGGATCAAGTCGCTGACCCCACGCTACAACATCAACCTCAGGGACGACAAGAGCTACCCCTGGATTCGACTGACCAGTCACCAGGAATACCCGCGCATCGGCTTCTACCGCGGCGCCCGTTCGCGTCCGGGTGAATACTTCGGGCCGTTTTCCAGTGCCGGGGCGGTGCGCGAGACGCTCAACCAGGTCTACCGGCTGTTCGGCATCCGCCAGTGCACCGACAGCGTGTTCGCCAACCGCAGCCGACCGTGCCTGCAATACCAGATCAAGCGCTGTACGGCACCATGCGTCGGCTTTATCGACAAGGCCGACTACGCACGCGACGTCGAGGCCGCCAGGGCGTTTCTGAAGGGTGAGAACGATACCGTAATCAATCACCTGGGCGAGCGCATGCACCGGGCCAGCGAGGCGCTGGATTTTGAAACCGCCGCGCTGTTGCGCGACCGCATCCAGGCCATCCGCAATATCCAGTCTTCCCAGTTCGTCACCGACGGGGCCGAGGAACTGGACGTGATCGCACTGGCCGCCGAGGGCAGCACGGCGGCGGTTCACGTGGTCGAATTCCGGGCCGGTCGTAATGTCGGCGGACGCACCTTCTTTCCGTCCAACGTCGATCCAGATGCCCCTGCCGGACGGGTCATGGCGCAATTCCTCGGCCAGTACTATGCCGAACGGCTGCCGCCGGCCGAAGTCATCGCCAGTCCCGGACCCGAAGACGCCGGTTTGATCGAGCAGGCGCTGGCCGGGCGACGCGGGCGCAGAATCCGCATCTCGGACAAGGTACGTGGCGAGCGCCGCCGGTGGCGCGAAATGGCCGAAACCAACGCGCGCGACGCGCTCAGGCGCCGGCGCGACGAGCGCGACCAGATCGGCAAGGAACTCGTGGCGCTGGCCGACCTGCTCAAGCTTGCCGCGCCGCCCAAGCGCATCGAGTGCTTCGATATCAGCCACATCTCCGGTACCGAGACGGTTGCTTCGTGTGTGGTCCATGGCCCGTCCGGGATGCAGCGCAAGCTCTACCGCTACTTCAATATCGAGAACATCGAACCCGGTGACGACTATGCCGCTTTGCAGCAGGCGCTGGAGCGCCGTTATCGTCGCGTGCTCAGCGAAGATCCCGATTCGCTGCCCGACCTGGTGCTGATCGATGGCGGGCGGGGGCAGTCCGATCGCGCCCGGGCGGTGCTGGCCGGGTTCGGCCTGGACCAGCTGCCGGTCGTCGGTATTGCCAAGGGCCCGGCCAGGCGGGCCGGACACGAGACCTGGGTGCTGGACAGTCGCGAAGCCGTGCCCGGGCCCAACCACCCGGCATCGCTGCTGGTCCAGCGTATTCGCGACGAGGCGCACCGGTTCGCCGTGCGCGGTCATCGGCGTCGCCGGCAGAAGAAGTCCACCGAATCGCCGCTGGAAAAAATTCCGGGCGTAGGTCCCCGCCGGCGTCAACGCTTGCTGAACCATTTCGGCGGCCTCAAGGGGGTGCGCGCCGCCGGGGTCGAGGAACTCAGTCGCGTCGAAGGCATCAACCGGCAGCTTGCCGAGGCGATCTATCAGCACCTGAGAAAGTAAACCCAATTATTGGGTAAAACCGGTACCATAGCCGTTCTGATTCTTCCGGCCGGCAATCCGCTTGTTCATTACCTTTCCGACAATTCTGACGCTGTTGCGCATCGTGATGATTCCGGTGCTGGTGGTTGCGTTCTATCTGCCGTATCCATGGTCCAACGATTTGGCGGTGGGCATTTTCATTGCCGCCGGGCTGACCGACTGGGCCGACGGCTGGATCGCCCGGCGTTATGGCTTGACCAGCCCGTTCGGTGCATTCCTGGATCCGGTCGCCGACAAACTGATCGTCGCGATTGCGCTGATCCTGATCGTCCAGCGCCATCCCGAAATTCTTATCGCGATCGCCGCGGCGGTGATCATGGGTCGCGAAATCACGATTTCGGCACTGCGCGAATGGATGGCCGAACTGGGCAAGCGCGCCCTGGTTAAAGTCTCGCACGTGGGCAAGTCCAAGACTATCTTCCAGATGGTGGCGATCGGGTTCCTGCTTTATGGCGAACCGCTGTTTGGTTTGCCCGTACTGCTGATCGGCAAGATTCTGCTGGTGGTCGCGGCGGTGCTGACGATTTGGTCGATGGTGATCTACCTGCGCTCGGCCTGGCCCGCAATTCGGCGCTGAGGACCGCTGAGCACGCGGCTGTCGGCGTCCGGCGGTGCTCGCGATCCTCATGCACTGATATGTGCACTGCGGTCGCTGCGCGCCGGCGGCCACCGACAGCCACGCGCTCAGCGGTCCTCAGCGCCGAATTGTGCTGGTAGGCGTCTCGGATGCAGGCGGCCGGCGGTTTTGTATTAAATCGATTTGAAGGGATGAAATGGCGAGTGTGAAAGAGAAAAAGAAGGGTTCGATGGCCGCACGGGCTGATCGGCATGAGTATTACGAAGCCAGCGTCCAGGATACCGAGTCGGAGCTGGAGTTCGTTGCCGAGACCTTCGCGGAGTTGACCGGGCGCAAGCTCAAGTCGATTCGCGAGGATTTCTGCGGTACCGGCAACACCGCCTGTGCCTGGGTGGCTTCGGGCAGGAATCATACCGCCGTGGGCGTTGATCTGGACGAGGAGGTGCTCGACTGGGGTCGTCAGTACCATGTTGCCGCGCTGAACAAGAGCGCGCGCGAGCGGGTTCAGTTGATCCACGGCGACGTGCTCGATACGCCCGCTGAGCCGGTGGACGCGGTGCTGGCGATGAATTTCAGCTATTACCTGTTCACCACCCGCGAGCGGCTACGCGATTATTTTCGCGCCGCGCTCGCCGCGCTCCAATCCGACGGGGTGCTGTTTCTGGATGCCTTCGGCGGGTACGAGGCGCACCAGGAGTTGGAAGAGCGCACCGAATACGATGACTTCACCTACGTCTGGGATCAGGCCGAGTTCAACCCGATCAATCAGCACATGACGTGCAGGATCCACTTTGAATTCCCGGACGGTTCCGAGTTGCACGATGCATTCGTCTATCACTGGAGGCTGTGGACTTTGCCGGAGATCCGTGAGTTGCTGCTTGAAGCCGGTGCCGCATCGGCCACGGTGTATTGGGAAGGTACCGACGAGGAAACCGGCGAAGGTGACGGCATCTACACGCCCAGCGAACAGGGCGACGCCGACGCCGGGTGGATTGCCTACATCGTGGCGCGCCCCTGACCCGTAGTGGCCCTACAAGGCAAACACGGTTGACAGCCACTGTTCCATGCCTTCGTAATCGGCCGGGACGGCGTCCACGAATTCGTCAATGTCCAGCTCGAACAGCGCAGCGTGATGTTCTTCGTCGCTATGCAGTGCGGTCATGGCGTCGATCAGCCGCTGGCGCACGTCGTCGGGTACGTCGGGCGCGGCCGACAGCGTCAGGCCGGGAAATTCCGGAGATGTGTCCACAGAAGACAGATTGGGGTACCGGGCGGCAATGTTATCCGGCGCGATCGCGGCGTCGACTTCGCCTGAAAATACCATCTCGACAGCGTCCATCCACGAGGTCGCGGTCGATTCAATCAGCGGTTGCTGCATCGGGTTGTCATACCAGTCGGCCAGCACCAGATAGCCCAGGCTGGGCGACGGCAGGCTGGAAATCCGGCGGCCAACGAAATCCATCAAAGCGGCGTCGGCCAGGTCGCCGGTTGCCGTGGTCAGGAGCGAAAAAGTGATCGGTTTGGAAGCGGCCACAAGCGGCTGGTAGTCGAAGTTGATCATGCGCCATGCCACGATGTGCGCGTCTTCCAGGATCAACGGCGGCGCTTCGTTGCGTCGTGCGTTAAGCCAGTAGCGATGAAAGTTGCGGTCGACGACCAGATTGATCTCCAGCCCGGTCGCCTCGTTGAGGTAGTCGACAAGTGGTTGATAGACGCGGCGCGCCGTTTCCGGTGGATATACCGGGTTGACCAGTAGGTCCAGCGGACCGGTCAGGGATTGCACCGGCACCTCCGGCTCCGTGGCGGGCGTCTCGGATTGTGCGGTTCCGGCTTGTGCATCCTCGGCTTGTACGTCCTCGGCTTGCGCAGTCTCCGACACGGTTTCGCCGGCTTGCGGCAGGGGCTCGGTGACGGGGTCCTGTTCCTGGGCCAGCAGAATCGAGGAAGCAAGCAGCGCAAGCGCAGGCCACAGCGTTTTCAACATGCAACTCAACGTGACGTTCGGACGATGGTTCATCTGTATTGTCTACCCCATTAGTGAACTTGTTGAATTTTCCCTGTAAGTCATTGAAGGGAAGAATTTATTAACCCGGCATTCAAACAGATATGCCGGGTTAATGCCGAGCCGGCACGGCCGGGCCGCGAAGCGGAGCGATTTGCGGACATGAGCCGCAAATCGCGAGCAACGAATACCATAGGTA
>JBBDSL010000021.1:21064-55717 GCA_040904965.1 Wenzhouxiangellaceae bacterium | reverse complement strand
TCAGATCAAGAGTTTATTCTCTTAACTGAGTGTCCGGGGCGACGGGGCAAGATCACCCATCGGTTGCATCAATTTCCGGTACGAGACCGCTCCGCTGCCCGGTATAGTAGCATTTCCAGGGCGCGTGCTCGATTTTTCAATCCTCACATAGAGGGAGCTATGCTCCGGTTGAAAAATCTCCGCGCCACACCCCGGAAACGCCACTCTCCGGACTCTCGCATCCGGAAATTGATGCAACCGATGGGCACACCCTTTGCATTGATATTCTGCGCGCTGATATTGCCAAGCGGATCTTCGACGCCCAGCAGGTTGCCGAACAGTTCGTAGGCGTTGGTATAGGTGGCAGTAGTGGTGCGGCTCAGCGGAAGAACCAGTATCTACTGAGTCTGTAAATTTTCCGAGTATGTGAACAACATATCCGCACATGTAATTTCCGATAGTAGCGGCTATTTACATTTGGATTCTAGATATCGACCAATTTTAGAAACAATTTCCTCAGCGCCAGACTCAACAGCTACGACAGAAAATCCAGACCAGTTATCCCACTCTATGCTAACAAGATGACCACATACCTTATAGTTTTGAGATCGCCCATCAAGCGATTTTAAAAGTTTTCCGTGTTTTTTGAGAGAAAATTTCTTTTTTATTCTCCATGAGTAATACGGATAAAGAATTAGCGGACAGCCTTCGATTGCAACAGTTGCCCGGTTTGATTCATCTCTGTATGCTCTGTATTTCACTTCCATCACCTAGAGAAAAATATTTTTATGAGCTCAAGCAATGCGCTGTTTGGGCGTGAGGCACTTTCGATAATTTCGTCCCAACTCTTTCCACGCTGCCTCAAATTTTTAATTGTAGGACCCCATTTGTCTCCGTATTTGGCAATATTTCTATTGAATGTTGCTTTCTGTAGCTCCTTGTCGGTAATTTGTTTGAATAGTCTTCCAAGCGCACGCCGCCTAGCATGTACCTTTATGGCAATTTCTTTGCTAGAGAAACCTTGAGCACGCATTTGACTAGCCAGTTTACCGATTCCCTGTACACGTCTCATGTATTGAACTCTGATCACAGAGGTTCTTCCAAAACTTGTGGCAGTCCTAATAAAGCTCTTCGCCCTTCCACTTACTGTTGCAATGCTCCGAACACTTAATTGACCAGCCACACGTAGTGCAGTCCCGATACTGCTTAAACCGAAATTTCCTGAGGGATCGACTATATTTGCAGGATTAGCATTAACGTACAGATATTTATGCAGGGTTATGGGTTCAAATGAATTGCCCTGGAACGAATCCATCGTCGGGAACCGCCCATTGGCCGGGTTGTAGTACCGTGCCCGCAGGTAGTAGAAGCCCAGCCCCGGATCGAACTGCTCGCCGGTGAACAGGTAGTCGTTTTCGGTCAAGCCTTCGATGTGCTCTAATTCACCATACGCCGTGTACAGGTAGCCGTCGGTCGGGATTCCAGTCTCGTCGCTCAGCGCGCGGGTGCTGCCAAGACCGTCGGCGTGGTAGGTGTGGGTGATTCCGCTCCGGGTCTGATTGAGCAGGTCGTCGCCGTGTAGGTAGGCCACTTCCAGCGCATCGGTAGCGCCTGATTCCTCGATGACCTGGGCGAAGTCGCGGTTCGGGTCGACCAGGAAGTTTTTCCGGACACCATTTTCCGTCTTGCTTTGACGGATGCCGGTGGCGTCGTAGGTGTAGTCCAGCGTGGCGGCCGGGGTTTCCGCCCGGATGAGGCCGTCGCGGCTGTCGTAGGTGTATTCGGTGTCGAGCGTGTCGTCAATCCGCTTTTCGGTGGTGTTGCCGTTGGCGTCATAGGTGTAGGTGGTGGTCTGGCCTGCGGTGGTTTCCTCCACCAAGCGGTCGTTGGCGTCGTAGTCGTACTGGGTCAATACGCAGTCGTCGGTCTGGGTCAGCCGGTTGCCGACCGCGTCATGGGTCCAACTGGTGACACGGTTGCCTCTCGCCGGGTCCGTGACGGTTTCGCGGGTCAGCCGGTTCAACACGTCATAGGTGTATTCGACGGTTCGCCCGTCCAGCTCAGTCATGTTGAGTCGATTGCCAGCCGGGCCGAGGGTGTAGCTCTGGCGGTTGAAGGGGGTGCCCAGCGGGTCGCGGTGGGTGACTTCGAGCAGCCGGTTGAGGTCGTCGTAGGCGTAATCCGTCCGGGTGCCGTTGGCGTGGTCGATAGCCTGGCGGTTGCCTACGGGGTCGTAGTGGTACGTCGTTACGCCCTGACCGTTGTCGACGGTACTGAGGCGATTGAGCGCGTCAAAGCCGTAGACAATGGCCTGGTTGGCGGTGATCAGCCCGGTGCGGTTGCCAGCCTGGTCGTACTGGTACTCAATCTCCGCGCCTCCGGGGTAGCTGATCCGGATCAGCCGGTCCCGGGCGTCGTAGTCGAAATCGGTGACGCCGCTGCCGTCCGTTTGTGTATCGACCCGGCCGGCGGCGGTGTAGGTGGTGACCACACTGTCACCATCGGCATAATCGGCGCGGATCTGGCGGTTGTTGACGTCGTAGGCGAAGGTGCTTTCCTGACCATTGAAGTCGGTCCGGCTGGTCTGATTGCCTATGGCATCGTAAGTGAACGTCTCGGTCTGGCCCAACGGCAGGGTTCTGGAGATCACTCGACTAGCCTGGTCGTAAGCCCAGCGGGTTTCCCGGCCGAGGGCGTCGCGTTGCACGGTGCGGTTGGATTGTTCGTCGTATTCGTATTCGGTGCGCTGGTCCAGCGGGTCGATGACGGCGGTCAGGTTGCCGACTGGATCGTATTCGAAGCGGGTAGATTGTCCGGCCTGATCGGTCTCGGCGGTCTTGCGGCCGAGCGCATCGTAGTCGGTCGTGGTGCGCGTGCCGTCGGCGAACACGGTGGCGGTTTGTCTTCCGGCCGCATCGTATTCGAATTCTGTACGGTTGCCGCGGGCATCGATGACGGCGGTGCGCTGGCCGCGGCTGTCGTATTCGAAGCGGGTTTCATTACCCAGCGCGTCGATGGTCTTGATGCGCCGGCCGGCGGCGTCGTATTCGTGTTGGGTACGGTTGCCGCGCTCGTCGATTTCTTCAACCGCGTTGCCGGCGGCATCGTAGACGCTGCGCGTGCGCGGGTTGTCGCTGTCGTCGTCCGGGGTGTCATCCGGGAAGATCGTTTCAACCAGCCGATTGGCCGCGTCGTAGACCATTCGGGTGGTTCGGCCGGCGCGGTCGGTTTCGGCGATCAGGTTGCCCTCGGGGCCGAATTCGCTGGTCTCGGTGGTGCCGTCGGGGAATCTCGTCAGCACCTTGTTGCCACGGGCGTCGTATTCGAATTCGGTCCGGCGGCCCAGCGGATCGATTTCGGCGACGATCTGGTCGGCCTCGTTGTATTCGGTGATCCGCACGGCGCCCAGCGGGTCGGTGGTCTTGATCCGGTTGTCGTTGGCGTCGTATTCGTGGGTGGTGACCAATTCTTCGGTCTCGCCATCCGCATGGGTCCGGGTGATCGTTTCGGTCAGCACGTTGCCCACATCGTCGTAGGTGAAGCGGGTTTCGGCGCCGTTGGGGTCGACCTGGCGGGAGATATTGCCGAACGAGTCGTAGGAGAATTCGGTTTCCTGGCCCTGCGCATCGGTGATTGTCGTCAGGAGACCGAAAAACGCGTAATCGAATTCCGTGGCTTGCCCCAATGCGTCGGTGATTGCCGTGGGGTTGTCTCTGCCGTCGTACTGGTTGCTCAGGATGACCGTGCCGTCGGGCGCGGTCTGGGTCAGCAGCAGTCCCCGGTCATTGTAGCTGCTGGCATTGGTCTCGCCCAGCGGGTTGGTGTCCTCGATCTGGTTGAAGTCCTCGTCGAACGCCGCCGACCAGACATTACCGAGCGGGTCGGTGCGGGTCAGTTCGTTGCCGAAGTCGTCGTAGGTGCGCTGCGTGGTCTCGCCCAGGGCGTTGGTTTCGCTGATGACATTGCCATGGTCGTCGTAGACGTGGACGGTCGAGTTGCCGCGCCGGTCCTTGACGATTTCCAGCCGGCCTTCTATGTCGTGGGTGAACTCGATACGGTTGCCGTCGGCGTCGATCTGGGCGATCAGACGCCCGTCTTCGTCGTACTCGTTGCGGATGGCCCGCACACCCCTCGGGTCGATGATGTCTTCGAGGAAATGGCCCGACAGGTATCCGAATTGGGTGACGTGCTGCTCGCGGTCGGCGAAGGCAATAAGATCCCCCGACCCATCGTACTCGTAGCTCAGCACGTTGCCCTTCGGATCGACGATGTCGGTGATGCGGCCATTGGCGTCGCGATTGAACAGCACGCTCTTGCCACTGGAATGCAGGATGCCGTCGTCGGTGTAGGTCAGCGTGTTGTCGTTGGGGTCGATTACGCTGCGGATGCCGAAGTTCTGGTCGAGTTCGAAGACGAAGCCGTCCTTGGTCGTCAGGGTGTAATGGGTCGGGTCGGCGATGATGCTGAAGGTGCCGTTTTCGACCAGGTTGCCGTTGACCAGCCGCATGCTGCCGGAGAAGTCGCTTTCGGTCAGCGTCGACAGCGTGCCGTCGATCGGCTGGAAGTCGAACTCCAGGAAGTCGATCTGGGCGGCGAAGTCGTTGCATTCGTTCTTGACATGCACCTCGAAGCTCTCGACACTGCCGTCGGGCAGCGTGACGGTGACCAGCGGCTTGCCTTGCGGCAGTACGCAGAGTTCCACGAACGCGCCGAACGGGCCGGAACGAAATTCCACGATTTCCCAGCCGAACCCGAGCCGGCGCGATTCCTGGACGCGGACGTTCTGGTAATCGATTGTCCAGCCGTGGCCGAAGTCCAGCGGCTTGTGGCGCTGGCGGGTGTCGTAGGTGCGGGTGACCGTAATCGGGATGCCCGAGACCGGGATCGAGAGGTCTTCGAAGGTGATCGAGAAGTGGCCGACTTTCATGTCGCCGGTCACGCGCACGTTGCGGCTGTCGGTACCAACATTTCCGGCGGCGTCGCTGGCTTGCAGGACGATGGTGTACAGGCCGTTGGCGAGCAGCGTGGGATCGAACTGCGCCAGCACTTCGGCATCCCGGTTGGTGCCGCCCTGGGCCAGGATGACGGTTTCGCTGGCGGGACGACCGCGCTCGAAGTAGCCCAGCGCCCAGGATTCCAGGTCGTTATCGGCCACGGTGCCGACGATATCCAGCGGGCTGGTGATTTCCTGCTCGAAATCCGGGGTTAGCAGTTCCACCTGCGGCGGCATGCCCGCGGCCGGGTCGCGCACGATGAACGTGGCCTGGGCGGTGACCGTTTCACCGGCGTTGGTGAGCGTGGCAACCAGGGTATGCTCGCCCGGGTCGGGGCTGCTGACGGTTGCGGTAAGACCACCGTCCAGTTCCACCGGCTGGCCATCCAGGGTCAGGCCGAGTTCGAATTCTCCGCTGGTGCCGAATGCCCCGATATCGACCCGTACCGGCTCGTCGGGGGCGACCACGTCGGGCCGGGCCTGGACGACCACCGTCAACTCGGTGTCGGCGTCGACCGTTGTAATAATCCAGCGCTGTTCGGTCGTAAACCGCCCGTCGCTGACCTCGACGGCCACCTCGACCACGCCGGTGGACGGCGGGGTCCAGATGATTTCGCCGGCAATCGGGTCGACGATCATGTTCTCCGGGCCTTGTACCAGCGCGTAGGCCAGCTCGTCGCCGTCGGCGTCGTCGGCCTGGATCTGGTAGCGATACTGCGACCCGGCGCGCGCGAACGCCGGCGGGGTGCTGGTGATGATCGGCGCGCTGCCGGGCGGTCCACCAGTACCATCGGGATCGTCGACGACCAGGCGATAGGTTTGCACGGCCACGCCGCCGCGGCCGTCGTCGGCTTCGACTTCGATGGTATGGCTGCCGATCTGATCGATGCCGGGCACCCAGGCAACCAGATTGCCGGGGGCCTGGAGGGTCATGCCGGCCGGCGCCTGGATCAGGCCGAAGGTCAGCGGGTCGCCGTCGGGGTCGGTGGCCTGGACCGGGTAGCTGTATTCGTGTTCTACGCTGGCGTTGGCCGGCGGCGTCGACACAATCGCCGGCGGTCGGTTGGTGCCGCTGGGTTCGATCGACAGTAAATAGTCCTGGCGGCCGCTCAGGCCGTCGGTGTCGGTTGCCACAACGCCGACCTGGAAGATGCCGGTGAAGCCGGGCAGCCATTCGATCTGCCCGCTGGTCGGGTCGATGGTCATGCCCGCAGGCGCGGGATCGAGGCTGAAGGTGATGGGGTCGCCGTCGGCGTCCTCGGCCCGGACTGCATACCGATACGTCTCGCCGACCCGTCCCTGAAACGCAGGGGTGCTGGTGATTTCGGGCCCGTGCTGGATTTCAATGTTGATCTGGACGTGCTGGACCGCCTCGGCCGCGCCGTCGCTGACCACGACATCGAATTCGAATGTTGCGTTTTCGGCCGGCGGATCCCAGACCAGCAAGCCGCTGGTGGGGTTGATGGTCATGCCGGACGGCGCCTGACGCAGACTATAGGTCAATTCGTCGTCTTCCGGGTCGAAGGCTTCGACCTGGTAGACGATGGTCTGGATGGGGAACGGGCCGGGCGGCGGCTCGCTGGTAATCACCGGCGGTTGATTGGCGGCCGGCTCGATGCTGACGGTAATCGCACGGCTGGCGAACGAAAACAAATCCTTCAGGCGGAGCTGCAACGTGTAGTCGCCGGCCTGCCCGCGCTGCGGGGTCCATTCAATCAGCCCGGTGTCCAGGTCCTGAGTCAGGCCTTCCGGCGGGTTTTCGACGTAGAAGTAGCGGCTGGCGCTGTCGGTGAAGAGTCCGGCCCGGCCGACCTCGATCGTCATGGGTTTCAGCTCCTGACCCTGGACCGAGGCAGGCGCGTCGATAATGCCGGTCGCCGGGCGCAGAAATACCCCGACCAGGAAATTCTGCTCGTCGGTCGCACCGGCGTGGTCGGCGACGCTCAGGTCGAAGGTAAACGACGAGGTCCGGTTGTTGTTGACCGCGCACTCGTCGATGCCGGCATCCGGGGTGGCCAACACGGCGAACAGCTCGCCGTTAAAGTCTTCGGGCACGGCACCGTCGAACGTCACTTGCCGGCTGGCACCCAGGCCCAGCCCGTCGAGCGCCTGCTCGGCCAGCAGGCTGCCGCCGGCATCCGGGTCGCCGGCCCACAGTTGCACGCCGAATGCAGACGCATAGTCCGCGGTGCCCCGGTTGGAGACCCGTACCCGGACAGCCTGGCGTGGGTCGCCTTCGGGCAGGGACAGCCGCAGGTCCGGCCGTCCGCCGGTAAACGGCCCGGCGCTCGGGATGACCACCTGGTCGGTGCCGTCGATTTGCCAGCCATCCACCGCAAAAGGATTCACGCGCAGGTCGCCGCCCAGCCCATCGACATCGGGTCGGGTCTGGTGCACAACCCGCGGTGCCACCCCGGTAACCGGCCCGGTCAATTCGCTCATCGCAACGCCGCGACTGCCCGTGGTGATCACCCGGGTCGATCCTGTGCCGTCGGTATCCAGAACCAGCGGCATGCCATATCGCCCGCCTTGCCGGATACCACTCTGGTTGATCGCAAACATCTGCGCGCCGGTCAAACCGTCTAGCACGTGGGTGCCCGAGCTAAACGATGGTCCACTGAACGCGCCCGAGGGCAATAGCAGCTCCGTTCGACCGTTGCCCTGCAGGTCGGCGCCAAGAGCAACCGAACCATCGGAAGGAAATCCGATCGATTCAGCGCTCCAGAGCACTTCGCCTTGCAGCGTGTAGAGGGCATTCTCTCCCGGCACAAAAATCTCCAGGGCGCCGTCGCCGCGTATGTCGCCGATGACCGGGAGGCCCGTGTGCGTCAGCGGGATCGGCCCCAGTAGCGGAAGCCCCGCAGCGTCGGTGATCGTCATGCCAGCCGTGCCGTCGCTGAACCGCGCGACCTGAACCAGTTCGGGCGTGCCATCCCCGTCGAAGTCGCCCACCGACCAGAACGCGAGATCCGACGATGCAAGGTTCGGCGCGATCCAGAGCAAATTCCCGTCTGCATCGCGCGCTTCATCGCCATACAGCAATTCGCGCTGTCCGTCTCCATTCAGATCAACCGCCAGGATGCTGCCAACCACCAGCGATGGCGGCGAGAATGGGTGATCGAACTGGAATCGGAGACTACCCTGGGCGTCGAACACCGAAGGCCCGGCCAGAATCTCGGCCTGACCATCCCCTTCGAGGTCGGTGATCAGTACTCGACCCAATCGCGCCGAGGACTGCGAGGCCGAGGCCGCGCTTTGCCACAGCAGGCTTCGATCGGCGGCATTCCAGGCGGTCAATCGATGCGCCCCGGCGCTGACGGTGTAGATCTCCGGCGATCCATCGCCGTCCAGATCCGCGACAGCCGGTGCGTAGTTGCTGCTGATTCGCAGGTCGTCGGTCGGCGCGTGCGTCCAGAGTGTCTGGCCGGTTTGCGCGTCGAGTGCGAACATGGTCACGTTCGAGTGGGTCAGCACCACCGGATCGTCCTGATCGGTCACGACGCCATCGCCGTTGGTATCCTTGAGCGGTGCCGCGATTACGTGGTCGCTGACAAACACATTGCCCCAACTCCAGCGCGGTCCGAAGGTCAGCGCCGCGCTTGGCGCCTGTTCGTTGCGGCACAGATAGTCCGGCACGTCGTTGCGTTCGGGGTAGTCGTTGCGAACCGAAAAGCGGTTCCAGATGACGTGTCTCTGGTTGGACGCCTGCCCGAGCTGCCGATTCTCGACACCGCTGGCGCCGGTGACCAGGTCGACCTCGAATTGCTCGCGCGCATT
Organism: Wenzhouxiangellaceae bacterium; assembly: GCA_040904965.1. Lineage (GTDB taxonomy): Bacteria > Pseudomonadota > Gammaproteobacteria > Xanthomonadales > Wenzhouxiangellaceae. The sequence goes on along the minus strand of JBBDSL010000021.1, from coordinate 46,968 downwards.
CGGGTCGTCGAACTCCACCGCATAAACGTAGGTACGGCCCCGCTCGGCCCGGGGATCGGGTGTCGAGGTAATCGTGGGCGGCGCATTCGGAAGATCGCCGAACAGCACAAACGACAGTGCGTCGCGGTTGTCGAATGCGTCGACCAGGCCCAGCGTGACCAGCCGCAGGCGGTTGAAGTCCTGTTCCGTGGGGGTCCAGGCGATCGTCCCGTCGGCCGGGTCGATGCTCATGACTTCCGGCGCCTCCAGCAGCGCAAACTCCAGTTGCGCCGTCGGGTCGCGCGTCACCGGCGGGGTGAACGTATAGACTTTCCCGATAATCGCTCGCCGATTCTCCGGCGGGCCTTCGAACACCGGCAGGATATAGTCGCCATCGACCATGAGTTCGAACGTTTGCTCGGCCACTTCTCCGGCCAGGTCGGTCACTCGAACCGTGAAATTCTGTAGTCCCAGATCGTTTGGCTCCGGCCGATAACGCAGCACGCCGGTTGCCGGATCGATCGCGGCGTTCGCGCCGCCTTCGTACTCGAACCGCAGCGCATCGCCGCGATCGGCGTCGAACGCCTCGACCTCGTAGACCCAGGTCTGCCCAAGCACCGCCGGCCCGGGCGGGCTGGAGACGATTTCCGGCGGCTGGTTGACATCGGTGACCGTGATTGCAAAATGCTGGTCGTCGCCGGCATCGTCCGGATCGGTGACCTGGACGGCCACTACCGGCGTGATCAGTGCGTTGTTGTCGATTGCGCATTCGTCACCGGGCCCATCGATTAATGATGCGCTCAGGCGTCCAGGGAGTTGGCCGATCAACGCAAAATCTGCGTGGTGGATTTCGCCCGGTGCCAGCGCCGGCAGCACGATCTCTCCCAGTTGCCCGGCCGAGCCGGTCGGGTCTTCCAGGCGCAATCGCACGCTGTCCGGGGAGGCGGCCAGGCCGCGGTTGCGCAACGTAACCTCGACCCGGGCATCGCCTGTGTCTACAATTCGGATCTCATCGACCGACAGATCGCTTAGATCGCGCGCCGGAACATCGGCAACAATGCTGCTGAACATGCGCGAGGTGATCGCGCGGCGCAGCGAATCCGATTCGCCGCTGTCGGCCAGAAGCGCCGACAGGCGCCAGACCGCGCCGCCGAGTTCCAGCGCCGGCAACACGTAGGGTTCGACGAAACCCGTCAAATAGCTACCGGTGGCCTCGTCGATGATCGAATGGTCAGGCTGGCAGAATTCGAAGCCGTCTTCGCCGTCGGCGACATAGCCTCGTCCATCGGCGTCGATGCCCAGCGCATCGCGGCCGTCCTGGCATTGAATCGGAAATTGTGTGATTACATTCAGACGGAATCGACCGGCGCGCAGGCGCTCGATAAACTCCGGAAGCGTCTCCCCATCCTGTAGTTGCTGCTGCTCCGGTTCATCCGGAACCAGAATGATATTTCGCGGCACATCTTCCCGGAATGGGTAGTTGTTCACCGTGAACTGAAGCGCCCTAAGTCCGCTTTCGGCGCTCCCGCCTACTCCCCCCGGACTTTCTGCATCATAAGTGGCGGCAACGACGCCTTCGATCGATTCGAAATGCGCATCGTCGAACAACACCGGCTTGGTCTGCGTTCCAAACCACAATAAACCGTACCGGTTCTGCTCCGGAGACGACCCGACCCCCTCCAGCATCAGATCGGCGTTCAGATCGGCCATGGACTGCGGCACCCACGGCCACATTTCTACGTTGGAGCCCGACCCGTCCATGACCAGGACGGCATCGATTGCCGGCGGCAACAAATCCTGCTGTGAGGCGTTCAGGCGGCATTCGGTGTTCGGCAGGATACTGCCGCCCGCCAGCTCCGGGTCCGGCTGCCAATCGATAATGCCCGAATCCGGACCGATGACCATGCCGTCGGGGGCCGTCGCAAGCCGAAATTCCAGCGGGTCGCCGTCGTCGTCGACGGCCTCGACCGCATAGCGATACGGCCGATCCTCGGCAACCTGCGTGACCGGCGAACTGACAATTCGCGGGGCGACGTTGTTACGGATCACCTCGATCGTCACCGTGGCTGGCGCGGAATCCAGCGACCCGTCGTTGACTACGAACTGGAAGCTGTCGGTGCCGACGAATCCGTCATCCGGGGTGTATTGCACTAGCGGCGGCTCGCCTTCGAGCACACCGTTGCCTGGCGGGCTGGTGATCGCAAAGGTCAGAACATCGTCATCCGGGTCTTGGCCTTCGAGAATCACGTCTAGCGCCACGCCGGCCTCGGTCTCCAGACTCTGGTCCAAGGCGGTGGGTGGACGGTTCGGCTGGATCACCGTAATCATGACCACGGCCGGGGCCGAGGTCAGTTCACCGTCGCTGGCCACGTATTCGAATTGGTCGGTGCCAATGAAGTCCGGGTCTGGTTGGTAGCTCAGCAGCGGCGGTGTGCCGTTGAGTGTGCCGTTAGCTGGTGATGCGGTGATCTCGAAGCTCAGTTCGTCCCCATCCGGGTCGCTGCCGCTGAGTTCAACCGCGACGGGTTCGCCCCGCAGGGTGTTCAGCGCAAGGGGCACGGCTTCCGGGGGACGGTTCGGCTGAAACACCGTAATCGTGACCCGCACCGGCGACGACGCAAGGTAGTCATCCAGGGCGATGAATTCAAAGCTGTCGTCGCCGATAAATCCGGGCTCGGGAACGTACTGCACCAGCGATGGCTCACCGATCAGTTCGCCGTTGGTCGGCGGCGTGGTGATCTCAAACGTCAGTTCGTCGCCATCCGGGTCTTCACCGGTCAGCTCGATATTCAGCGGTGTATTCGCTTCGGTTTCAAGCTGCTGGCCGAAAGCTTCGGGCGCCCGGTTGTAGCAGTTGCTGAAGCCGAGGAATTTGAATGTCAGCCAGCCGTTGCCGGGCAGGCGGTAGTCGAGCAGGCGCACGCGGGCGAAGTTGACGACCCGGTAGTCGAAGTTGTTGCCCTGGCCGCGAAGTTCCGACCAGACCGGTACGACGATTTCAGTGCCGAGCAGGGCATTGAGGTTGTCGCGAATTTCACGGCTGTTCATTGCGCCGGGCACGCCCTGCGCCCAGTCGCCCGGGGTCAGCAGCCAATCGCTGTTGTCGTACGGGTTGATGTAGGTATGGCTGTCTCCCGGTGGTACAAGACTGTTGGCCAGCACCGGCGCGCTCGGGTTGCCGGCCCAGGTCAGCCACGAGAAATTGCCCGGACCGGTCCCGCGCGGGATTTGTTGAAATTCGCTGCCCGGCTCGGCGCCATCGAGCAGCTCGAACGGCAGCGCGATCGGGTAGAGCGCACAGAAATCGCCGGCGCCCACGCCTCTGAAGGGCTGGTGGTTGAGTTGCATGGGGCCGTTCCACGAGCGCGCCACGATGGAGCCATCAATCACTCCCTCGGGTTGTTCGACATGCGCCAGCGGTGCCAACACGCTGCCTTCGATGCCGATCCCGGCCAGGGTCAGGTGCTCGGCCTGATGGAAGTTGAACAGCACGCGCTGGCGATGAGCCGTCAGATCGGTCAGGCTCATATTGGTCAGCCCGGCCTGCGTACCGTCGATATTGAAGATTACGCTCGCGCCGTCGGGAATGCAGCTTACGCTGAAGGTATGGGCGTCCAGCACCTGCTGGCCGTCGAGTTGAAATACCTGCGCCGGACTGGTGCAGTCTCCGGACAGATGAAGGCCGCCGAATTCGGCTTCGACCGTGCCGTTGGGCGGCTGCATTGCCAGTATCCGGCTGGTGCGCCGGAGGGTGGCAAACTCGGTGGCGAAGTCGAACGGCAGCGCGGCCGATTCGACCACGTTTTGATCCGGCGTCAGGCCGTGGACGACCGGCTCGCCAAGCCCAGCGGCGCTGCCGCCGACCACGATATCGCCGTGATAGACACGGCCGTTGGGAAAATGCAGATCGCCCCCAACCAGCAGAGTCGCGCCCGGGGACACCGCGTCGAGCTTTTCGGCCAGCGAATAGTCGTCGATGGAAACATCGCCACCGGCAGCCAGCCGACCTTCGGTATCCGAAGACTGCGCCTGGAACGATTCGAGGAAGAAGCCGTTGAATGTGCGCGCGGCCCCCAGTTCCAGGGCGACCGGCAACAATTCCGTCTCAGTCGGGTCGCCCTCGGCCTGTGCGACGACGACGTGCAGAATTGATACGACAAAGAGCAAACAGGCGCGACGAAGCGCAGTGCGACAAAAGGAAATGCAGCCCACGGCCAAACCCTCCCACTAGTGGATTTCCCCCACACCACACAGTGCGCTGCTTTGCAATGCAGGAATGTATTTGTTAACTGTATCGTTCCCGGACCGGGGATTCAAATAACAGTTGGTTATATGCGCGGCCGGCATGACTGGTCGCGGTCGGATACCGCTCCTACACGCCCACGAGCTTCCCCTGTAGGAGCCGAATCCGTCGGCGATTGGGTGGAACCATTCGCGGTCGGATACCGCTCCTACGGAACTAACCGCCCATCGCGGTAATCGCGCATCGCCTGCTCGATCTGCTCGCGGGTGTTCATCACGAACGGCCCGTACTGCACCACCGGTTCGTCAAGCGGCTTGCCGGCCAGCACCAGTGCGCGGCAGCCCGATGCGCGCGCGCTGAGCAGCACCGAATCGCCGTCGCAGAGCACTCCGGCCGAATGCGTCTTCAGGCGGTCGCCGGCCTCGCCGAGGCGCAGTTCCCCCTCGAAAACGTAAACGCAGGCAGTATGGCGCCGGGGCAGAGGAAGCCGAACCGATGCGCCGGCCGGCAGCGCGACGTCCAGGTAAAGCGGATCGGTCGCCATACCGCCGTCGGGATTGATCGGCCCGGCCGTGCGTTCGCCGTCGATTTCGATACTGCCGGCAATCAACCGAAGCCGTCCGCCTTCGGCCAGCTCGATTTCCGGGACGTCGCCGGCCGGGATGTCGCGATAGCCGGCCGGTTTCATCTTTTCGGCCGACGGAAGGTTGATCCACAACTGGAAGCCGCGCATGCGACCGTTTTTCTGCTGCGGCATTTCCGAATGAATGATGCCGCGCCCGGCGGTCATCCACTGGACGCCGCCGGGTCCGAGATCGCCGCGGTTGCCAAGATGGTCCTGGTGGCGCATGTGGCCGTCGAGCATGTAGGTGACCGTTTCGAACCCGCGGTGCGGGTGATCGGGAAAACCGGCGATGTAGTCGTCCGGATCGTCGGAGGAAAACTCATCGAGCAGCAGGAACGGGTCCAGGTTCAGGCCGCGCACCGCCCCAAGGCTCCGCCGGAGTCGCACGCCGGCGCCGTCGGAGGTCTCGACCGATTCAATGGTTCTGATCAGCGTCCGTTCGCTCATGCGGTTGCTCCGGATTGTTCAGGCGGCGTCCCGATTGTCGTGTCAGTGGTCGCCGCGATATTTTGCAGCCGATTGCTTGCGTCCAGTATGGATTGGTCGGCACCTTCGCCCATTGCCAGTCCGTCGGCGTAGACGAATTCGACATCCTCGATACCCAGAAACCCCAGAAACTGCCGGATGTAGGGTGTTTGCGTGTCGGCCTCGCCACTGTAGCGTCCACCGCGCGCGCAGGCAACAACCGCGCGCTTGCCCTTGAGCAGGCCTTCCGGACCGCTTTCGGTGTAGCGGAACGTAAGGCCTGCGCGGGCGACATGATCGAACCATGCCTTGAGCGTGGACGGTACGCTGAAGTTGTACATCGGCAGGCCGATCACGATCAGATTTGCCTCCTGAAGCTCGGCGATCAGTTCGTCGGAAAGCGTTAGCCGCTGACGCTGGTCCGGAGTATGCTGCTCCGGGGGCGTGGTGAACGCGGTGAATGTTTCCTCGTCGAGGTGCGGAATGGCATCCGGTGTCAGGCCGCGGCGGGTTACTTGAGCGTCGGAATGCCGCCGGCGGACGTGCTCGACAAACGTATCGGCCAGTCCGGTCGATTGCCCGGACGCTCCGAACAGACTGGAGTTGACTTGCAGTACTCGGATCATGTCGTGGATCTCGCGAATGGGGATGCCGGAACTATATGATTGATTGAATAAATGATAAATGGCAAAATATAGGTCTGAAATATCCAATCATTCGATATGAAGCAGCCCCGGATCACGCTTGAGCAGTGGCGAGCGCTTGTTGCCGTCGTCGAGGCCGGCGGTTATGCGCAGGCGGCCGAGCAGTTGCACAAGTCGCAGTCGACGGTGACCTACGCCGTCCAGCGGATATCCGCGTTGCTGGATATCGAACTTTTCCGAATGCAGGGCCGGCGCTCGGTGTTGACCCCGGCCGGCGAGGTGCTGTACCGGCGCGGCCGGGTATTGCTGGCCGAATCCGGAAGGCTGGAGCGCGTGGCCGAAGCGCTGGCGCGCGGACAGGAATCGGAGCTGCGCCTGGCCGTGGAAATCATATTCCCCACCTGGATGCTGCTGGAGACCATGCGCGGCTTCGGCGAGGAATTTCCCGATATCCGGCTGCAGCTGCACGAATCGGTGCTGAGCGGCACCGAAGAGTTGTTGCGCGAGGGCAGGGTCGATCTTGCGATCGGTTCGCGCATTCCGCAGGGATTCGCCGGCGACCCGATCATGCCGGTCCGCTTCGTATGCTGTGCGGCGCCGCAGCACCCGCTGCACCGCCTGGGACGGACGCTGACGCTGGAGGACCTCAAACAACACCGGCACTTGGTAGTGCGCGACAGCGGGACGCAGCGAAGCCGGCGCGTGCTGGCGCTGGAGGCCGAGCAGCGCTGGACGGTCAGTCACAAGGCGACCTCCATCCGGGCTGCGTGCCTGGGCATGGGTTTTGCCTGGTTTGCCGAAGCCAATATTCAGCCCGAACTCGAGCGCGGCGAGTTGCGGCCGCTTCCGCTGGCCGAAGGCGGTGTCCGAGAGGGCACGTTGTACCTGATGCACGCCGATCGGGATGCGGCCGGTCCGGGACAGGTGCGGTTTTGTCAATTGCTGCGGAAGAATGCCAAGCAACACGCTACGGATCCGGCGTGAACCGGGCACAATCGCATTTGATTGATATCAAGGAACTTTCCGGATGCACTGGATATATTTGGCACTCGCCATTGGTTGCGAGGTCGTCGGAACGACCGCGCTGAAAGCCGCATCAGGTTTCACCCGGCCGCTGCCCGTTGTGGTCGTGGTTGTGGGATACATGGCCGCGTTCTTTTTTCTGGGCCTGTCGCTGAAGAGTCTGCCCGTGGGCATCGCGTATGCCATCTGGGCCGCGGTCGGGATGGTACTGATCGCGCTTGTCGGCTGGCTGGCGTTCGGCGAACGGCTGGATATGTGGGCGGCCGCCGGGATTGTGCTGATCGTGATCGGCGTGGTTCTGATCAGCGGGGTTTCGCGCAGCGTCGATCATGCAGTTGTGGTGGAGATGCGCGACACGATCGATGAATAAACGCCCACAAGAGGCGAGAGCAAATATTTTGTACGGTTTCGCACTGTAATAATTACGACATAAAACTGTAATATCTTTTCAGCCGTCCACTAACAGGTACGGGAGCATCCTCCGAAATGAAAGTCCTGAGAACATGCTGTACCAGCTGCTGTCTGGTCCTGTTCGCGCTTGGCGCCGAAGCTCAGACGCCGGCAGCCGGCGGCTGGGATTTCAGCGGGGATCTTCGGGCCATGTACGCCGCGTCCTGGCGCGACACGCGCGCTGGTGAGCAAACCGACGGCGATACGTTTGGCAGCCGTCTGCGGATGCGCCTGCGAAACGACCTGAATGATAACTGGCGCGTCCAGGGCCGGTTCGCGACCAGCTACGAGGACAAGGGCAACGATGCCGAATTCTTCATTCGCTCGGCGCGCGAGAGCGCGACCGACATCGAGCCGGGATCAATGACGCTGGACGAATTGTTCGTCCAGTATCGATCCGACGACCGGCGTACCGAGTTCCGGCTCGGGCGCATGCAGAGCAGCTTCACGCTGCCGCTGATCACCGGCAAGAGCCTGGACCGTAACCAGGCCTCGAACATCAATGTGGGCTGGACCGATGGCGTTTATCTGGGCCGGGAGTTGAACGATAACTGGAAGGTCACGCTGACCGGCCAGTACAACAGTCGCGACGGCAACGGCATCGTGACCCGCGGCCCGCTGGAATTCAGCGACTCGGGCAGCCGGGTCAGCGCCTTCGCCACGCTAGAGAGCGATGCGGAAATCGGACCGGTCTTCCTGCGTGCGCTGACCCTGACCTGGTATCCGGACGCGCTTGCCGTCCAGGGCCTGCAGTCGGCCCGGCGAGAGGACTACACCACCGCGACGTTCAAGATGGCTGCCGGATGGGATGTAAGCGATGCCGTCGGCACCGCCGCTACACGGCTGGTGGTTGCCGGATCGGTCGGACAGGCATTCAATCAGCCCGATAACGCCGTAATGGGCATCCCGGAACGCGGCGACGCCGACGGTTTCGGATGGCAGCTGGGTGCCGACCTGCAAGAGATTTTCCCGCGCCACACTGTGGGGGTCGTTTTCGGCCAGGCCGATGCCGGCTGGCTGATCTCCAATGACTTCCGTCAGAACGATTCGCTGGCCGAACTGCGCTGGAGCTGGCAGGTCACCGACCCTTTCCGGCTCCAGTTTCGGGCGCGCTGGCGCCAGGAACAGGAGCTGCGCGCGGGGGCGGTGATCGCTCAGCGCGACCGCGACATGCGGCTGCGCGCGACCTGGAAATTCTGATATACGATAGGCAGTCGAATTTTCCTGCGGAGTACGCATGTTGCCTATATCGTCCGGTATCACTATTGCTCCTGCACGCAAGCCGATTGGTCGCCAGCGACTTTTAACCCGCCTTATTCACCACCCTTCCTGCTGCGGCGCCGCCAGGCCCGCGTCTGCGGCGTTTTGCTCGGTCGCGCATCCTCACCGGACAGGCGAGTACGTTTCCGGTGCGCTCGGTCGCAAAACACCACAGCCACAGCGCCTGGCGGCCCCTCGTGACGGAAGGGTGGTAAATAAGGCGGGTTTGGCAATGGTGTTGTTGCTGCTTGTAGCCGGTACCGGTGGCGCGGCTGGAGCGCCAGCGCCTTCTGTCGAGCGGATCGTGTCGCTGCCCAGCCTGACCGGCACAGCGCCCTCGTCTCCGGTCTGGTCGCCCGACAGCACCCGGGTGGCATTTCTCTGGAACGATGAAGGCATGCCGTTTCGTGACGTCTGGGTGGTCGACGCCGATGGCGGCAATCTGAAGCGGCTGACCCGGCTGGCGCCGGAACATGCCCCGGCGCCGGAGCCCGGACTGTCGCGCGAGACGCTGGCCGAACGGATCGCCAATCGAGCCCGGGAGGGGCTGTCCGAAGTGCTCTGGTCGCGGGATTCGACGCGTGTGCTGTACGGCTATCAGGGGCAGTTGTTTTCGCTACCGTCCGAAGGCGGGGTGGCGCAGCGCGTGCTGGGCGAAGGCTCGGGCCGCTCGCGTTTTTCGTTTTCGCCCGATGGCGAACGCCTGGCCTACATCGAGCGGAACGATCTGTGGGTTCACGATTTCGAGCACGACAAGACCCAGCGGGTGACGGCGATGGGCGTGCCCGGCATCGGTCGCGTGCCGGTTGGTGCCTACAATCGTCCGGATGTGGTGGTCAGCCGCACGGCCTGGTCTTCGGACGGACGTTTCATCGCGTTCCAGACGATTGATCAGCGCGCTGTTCGACGGATGCCCATTCCGTCGTACCTGTACGGCGAGGAACCGTTTATGCACGAGGTGCGCCGGCCGTATCCCGGTGATCGCGATCTGGTGCAGCGGTTGGCGATCTTCGACACCGAGTCGGGTTCGACCCGTCTACTCGACCTTGAGCTGCCGCGGCAACGCCTGTTCCACGAGTTCGTGTGGGCGCCGGATCGGCCGGAATTGCTGATTCACCAGGGCAGTGATGTGGGCGAGGACCGCTGGTTGCGGATTGCTGACGCCCGCAGCGGGGTAGTGCGCGAGCTTTGGCACGATCACCGTCCGCGACGGATTTACCCGATCTTCCGCGCCCTGTGGAGCGCCGACGGAGAGCGCGTGGTGTTTCTCGGCGATACCGATGATTACTATCGGCTGTATTCGATTGATGCCGACGGCGGCAGCGCAGAGATGCTGACGATCGGCGACTACGACGTGGTGGGCACGTTTTCCACCGGCTACGTCAACATTGCCGGAGACGATGGCGCGCTGTTCTTCGTGTCTTCGCGCAAGAGCCCCTACGAACGCCACCTGTACCGGATGCCGCCCGGCGAGCAGCCCACCCGCATTACCCGGCGGGAAGGCGAACATGATCCGCTGGTTTCTCCGGATGGTCGCCATTTCGCCTCGATCATGTCCAGCGATGAGCATCCGGCCGAACTGTATCTTGGCGCGGTCGGCACCGAGGACGCCTCGGTGCGGGTGACCCGCTCGCCGCCGGACGCGTTCTATCGCTACGACTGGATCGAGCCGCGCTACGTCACCTTCCCCAGTCGTATCGACGGCTATACGCTGCACGCGCGCATCGTGGAGCCGCGGGACATGCGGCCCGGCGATCAGTATCCGGTGCTGATCGGCAACATCTACTCCAATACGGTCCGTAATGCCTGGGACGCGGACCGGCCGACCACCAACCTGCAGCAACGACTGGCGCTGACCGGCGATTACATCCACGTACAGGTCGACCTGCGCGGCAGCCTCGGCTACGGTGTGAATTTCCGCGAAGCCTTTCAGGGCGATTGGGGCGGCGACGATCTCGAAGACCTGATGAGCACGGTCGATTACCTCAAGACGCTGGACTATGTCGACCCGGGCCGGATCGGCGTGTGGGGAAACAGCTACGGCGGATTGATGGTGCTTGCGGCGCTGTTCAAGCAGCCGGGGGTGTTTGCCGCCGGTGTCGCCGGGGCGCCAGCCGTCGACATCCGGCACTTCACCGGCTTCGACCAGCATCTGACCCGCAGGCCGGATACCCATCCGGAAATCTTCGACAACGGCAGCCTGCTGGATCTGGGCGAAGATCTGGAGGATCCGCTACTGATCATCCACGGCATGCACGACGATATCGTGCCCTACAAGACCACCCTGATGATGACCGAAAAGCTGATGATGCTGGGCAAGGATTTCGACCTCATCTCGATTCCCAATGCACCCCATTGGTGGGGCCGGCCCGAACACTACGGCATTTATACGTTCCGCAAGCTGGAAGACTTTTTCCGCCGCCACATCCTGCCGGGCCCGGTCCCGGCGCCGGAGCTGGAACTGGAACCGGAACCGGAACCGGAACCGGAGGCTCAATGAATTCGTCATTCGAAGGCGCAACCGCAGATTACGCAGATTCGCGCAGATTATTCATGCGTAATCTGCGGTTCCTCATCAGGAAACAAAAAATGAAATTCCAGCGTATTGCAGCCGTAATGCTTGTTTTCGGCGCCGGGCTCATCGGCGCTCAGACCAATGGAGACGAAACAATGTCGCGGGACGGTTACCGGCAACTGGTGGCGCTATACCAGGAATGGCGGGAATTCGAGCAGCCTCCGTTGAACAACGGAGCGCCCGATTACAGCGCCGAACGCATGCAGCAAGTGCACGAAGGCGTTGCACGCTTTCGCCAGCGACTGCGCGCCATTGACACCGGCGACTGGCCCGTCGCAAAGCAGGTCGACTGGCACCTGTTGCGCGCCGAGATCAACGGACTGGATTTTCACGCCCGTGTACTCAAGCCGTGGGTGCGCGACCCGGCGTTCTACCAGACGGTCTGGACCTACCAGAGCGACACGCCGGCGCACGAAGGTCCGACCAATCACGCGCTGCTGGAGCTGTGGACCTACGAGTTTCCGCTGAGCGAATCCGAACAGCAGCGCCTGCGCGACGATCTCGGTGTGATTCCGCCGCTACTGGTCCAGGCGCGCGAGAACCTGACCGGCAATGCGCGCGATCTATGGCTCAGCGGCATCTACAACCTGCGCCAGCAGGCCGAGGATCTCGAATCATTGCGCGGGCGTCTGGCCGACGATGTCTCGCCCGAGTTGGTCGTGGCAGTGGACGAGGCGATCACCGCAAGCGGCGATTTCGTCGTCTGGCTGGAACAACAGGCGCCGGACAAGACCGGACCGTCGGGGGTCAGCATCGCCGACTATACCTGGCACCTGCAGCAGGTCTGGTACGTGCCCATGACCTGGCATGACGAACAGCGGCTGCTTCAGCGCGAACTGAATCGCGCCTGGTCTTCACTGAAGATGGAAGAACATCGCAATCGCGACCTGCCGGAACTGGAGCCGGTCGACGATCCGGAATCCTACGACAGGCTGGCCGAAGCATCGGCCGAGCGGCTGATGAACTTCCTGGAACGCGAGAACATCCTGCGCGTGGAGCCGTGGATGAACGCCGCGCTGCGCGAGCAACTGGGCGAATACATTCCGCCGGAACGGCGCAACTTCTTCACTATCGGCTCGCACCTGGATCCCACGCCGCTGTACACGCACTTCTACCACTGGTTCGATCTGGCGCGCATGCGCGACGAACCGCATCCGAGCCCGTTGCGCCAGGAGCCGCTGTTGTTCAATATCTTCACCAGCCGGGCCGAAGGCATGGCCACCGGTTTCGAGGAACTGACCATGCATGCCGGACTGCACGACGGGCACCGTCGCGCGCGCGAAATCGTCTGGATTCTGCTGGCCCAGCGCGCCGCGCGCGGCCTGGGCTCGCTGGATGCGCACGCCAATCGCAAGACCATGACCGAGGCGGCCGAGTTCCACGCCCGCTGGACGCCGCGGCAATGGATGGATCGCGATCTCGAGCAGGTCGATGCCGGCGATTTCGGTGTCCAGGGCGATGAAGGCTACACCGACCACATGAACCTGCTGGCGTTCGAGCAGCAACTGTACCTGCGCCAGCCGGGCTATGGCACCAGCTACGTGACCGGCAAGCACCAGCTCGATATGATGATCAGCGCTTACGCGCGTCAGAAAATGCAGCAGGGCGAGGCATTCGAGCTCGCCGACTTCTTCGAGAAGTTCAATAAGGCCGGTCTGATTCCGATGTCGCTGATTCATTGGCAGCTGACCGGGGATCGCAGCGGCATCGATACGATCATGGCCGGCGCAGAGTAGGAATTCTGCCACCTGGTCCGGGTCTTGCAGACGGCTCGAGATCTGGACCACCCATGCTGGAACTCTGTTTTTTCGAGGCGTATGGTGCCCCTCCGAGGACATTGCCGGTGACGGGCAATGGCAATCGAGTCACATCTCGGGAGGGCAAAACCATGAAACGATTGATTATTCTGCTGTTCGGACTGTTTTCCTATGCGATATTTTTCGCAACATTTCTGTATTTGATCGCTTTCGTCGGAAATCTTCAGAACACGCCACTGACGCAATGGCTGCCGTGGCTGCCCGCGATCGTGCCGTATTCGATTGATAGCAGCCGCGCAACCGGATCGATCGCCGCGGCAGTCGCGATCAATCTCGGCCTGATCCTGGCGTTCGGGCTGCAGCATTCGGTCATGGCCCGGATGGGCTTCAAGAGCTGGTTGAAAAATCGTCTCCCGGCGTCCGCCGAACGCAGTGTCTATGTGCTGCTCGCCAGCCTGTTGCTGATCCTGCTGTTCTGGCAGTGGCGACCGATCCCGGACATCGTCTGGGCGGCCGAATCGACGATCGCAACGAACCTCGGCTGGATTGTATTTGCCGGCGGTTTCGCAATCGTGCTTGTGGCGACATTCCTGATCGACCATTTCGATCTGTTCGGGCTCAGGCAGGTCTGGGCGCAGTTCCGGGGCCAAAAGCCCGCTTCGCCGCAGTTCGTGACGCCAATGCTCTACCGGCTGGTGCGCCACCCGTTGTATCTCGGGTTTCTACTGGCCTTCTGGGGTGGACCCGTCATGACCGTGGGCCACCTGCTGTTCGCTATGAGCATGACTGTTTATGTCCTGATTGCAATCCGCCTCGAAGAGCGCGACCTGATGCATTTTCTCGGCCAGGAGTATGCCGATTACCGGATGCGCGTCCCGATGCTGATTCCGGGCACGAAAATCGGCTCTCGAAGCCGGTCGGGTGCCGGTATGAGCACCCGCTAGAAGGCGTCCGGCAAAGCATGTCTCGGCAGCTCCGGAAACGCCCGAGGCCTGGCCGCGGGCGTTGCTTCGGGCTGTTGGATTCATCGTAGATCAGTAATCGAGGTTCGGACGCAGGAACTTCTCGGCCTGCTCGACGCTGATGTCCTTTCTCTTCGCGTAATCCTCGACTTGGTCGCGGCCGAGCTTGCCAACGACGAAGTACTTCGATTCCGGATGACCGAAGTAGTAGCCGCTGACCGCAGCCGAAGGTTGCATGGCAAATGACTCGGTCAGTTCCATGCCGGCGTTGGCCGGCGCATCGAGCAGTTTGAAGATCTTTTCCTTCTCGCTGTGGTCCGGGCAGGCCGGGTAGCCCGGTGCCGGCCGGATACCACGATATTCTTCTTTGATGAGGTCCTCGTTTGTGAGGCTCTCGTCGGGCGCATAGCCCCAGATCTCGCGCCGAACCTTTGCGTGCAGCGCCTCGGCCAGCGCTTCGGCGAGCCGGTCGGCCAGCGATTGCAGCAGGATCCCCGAATAATCGTCGTTTTTCGGTAGCCTGCTTGCCGCTTCTTCCAGGCCGTGGCCGGTGGTGACGGCGAACATCCCCACCCAGTCCTCGATACCCGACGACTTCGGGGCGACGAAATCCGACAGACACAGGTTGGCCGAGGGCTTGTCCGACTGCTGCCGCACGCATACCAGACGTTCGCGCAACTGCTCGCGGGATTCGTCTTCGTAGACCAGGATGTCGTCGCCTTCCGTGTTTGCCGGGAACAGGGCGCAGACGGCCTTCGGTTGCAGCCACTTTTCGTCGACGATCTGCTTGAGCATTTCCTTTGCGTCGTTGAACAGGTTGGTGGCGGCCTCGCCGACCTTTTCGTCCTTGAGAATATCTGGATAGCGCCCGGACAACTCCCAGGTCTGGAAGAACGGCGTCCAGTCGATAATTTCAACCAGGTCGTCCAGCGGCCAGTCGTCGATAACGGTGATCCCGGGCTTGAGCGGTTTTTCGGCCTCGTAGCCGCTCCAGTCGAACTCCAGCGCGTTCTCGCGCGCGGCGTCGATGGAGATCAGCGGCTTGCGCTTCTTCTTGTTGGCAGCCCTTTCACGATAATCCTCGTAGTCGTCCGCGATCTTCTTGGCGTAGTCGCCGCGGTTGACCTTGCTTGCAAGTTTGCGAACCACGTCCACAGAGCGCGAGGCGTCCTTGACCCAGCACACCGGCGCGTCGTACTGTGGATCGATTTTCAATGCGGTGTGTGCGCGCGAAGTGGTCGCGCCGCCGATCAGCAGCGGCAGGTTCATGCCGCGCTTGGCCATCGCCTCGGCCACGGTCACCATCTCGTCCAGCGAAGGCGTGATTAGGCCGGACAGGCCGACGATGTCGACGTCTTCTTTTTCGGCTTCGTCCAGGATCTTGTCGGCCGGCACCATTACGCCCAGGTCGTGCACGTCGAAGCCATTGCAGGCCAGCACCACGCCGACGATGTTCTTGCCGATGTCGTGCACGTCGCCCTTGACCGTGGCCATAAGCACCTTGCCCTTCTTCTCGCCGACCTTCTTTTCGGCCTCAAGATAAGGGATGAGGTGGGCGACCGCCTTTTTCATGACGCGCGCGGACTTGACCACCTGCGGCAGGAACATCTTGCCGGCGCCGAACAGGTCGCCGACGTAGTTCATGCCGTCCATCAGCGGGCCCTCGATGACTTCCAGCGAGGTGTCGAAGTTCTGGCGTGCCTCTTCTGTATCGTCAACGACGTACTTGTCGATGCCCTTGACCAGCGAGTATTTCAGGCGTTCGGCAACAGGCTTTTCGCGCCAGGCCTCATCTTTTTCCTGCTTCTGGCCTTCGCCCTTGTACTTGTCGGCGGCATCCAGGAGGCGTTCGGTGGCATCGTCGCGACGATTGAGCACCACGTCTTCGACCAGTTCGCGCAATTCCTCGTCGATATCGTCGTAAACCGCCAGCTGGCCGGCGTTGACGATGCCCATGTCCATTCCGGCTTTCATTGCGTGATAAAGAAACACCGAGTGCATGGCCTCGCGCACCGGGTTGTTGCCGCGGAACGAGAACGACATGTTCGACACGCCGCCGGAGATGTGGCTTTCGGGGAATTTCTTCTTCAGCACCTTGCACGCCTCGATGAACTCCATCGAGTAGTTGTTGTGTTCTTCCATACCGGTGGCGACCGGGAAAATGTTCGGATCGAAGATGATGTCTTCGGGCGGAAAGCCGATTTTATCGATCAGCAGCTCATGCGCCCGCGACAGGCATTCGACCATACGCTCGGCGTTGTCTGCCTGGCCGGTCTCGTCGAACGCCATGACGATGACCGCCGCACCGTACATCTTGATCCTGCGCGCCTGCTCCAGGAACTGTTCCTCGCCTTCCTTGAGGCTGATCGAATTGACGATGCCCTTGCCCTGGAGGCATTTCAGCCCGGCCTCGATGACCGACCACTTGCTGGAGTCGACCATCACGGGAACGCGTGCGATATCCGGCTCGGCCATGATCAGATTCAGAAAGTCGGTCATGGCCTGTTCGGAATCCAGCAGGCCTTCGTCCATGTTGACATCGATGACCTGCGCACCGTTTTCGACCTGCTCGAGCGCCACCTCGACCGCTTCGTCGTATTTCTCATCCGCGATCAGGCGCTTGAAACGCGCCGAGCCGGTCACGTTGGTGCGCTCTCCGACATTGACAAAGCCCAGATCGGGCGTAATGACCAGCGGCTCCAGGCCGCTCAAGCGCGTGTAACGTTTTCGTTCCTGGGGTTGATTCATGAATTCCTCTGGTTACCGGATTTCAAAAAAAATTGAAAATCTATATTTGCCGCGGATTTACGCGGATGGTCGCGGATTGAATGCGCTTGAAATGCAAAAAAGCATCAACCGCGAAGGGCACGGAGAACACGAAGAGGCAATAAGCCTGACAAAATCCCTGAATTTCGCCATGAATGAGTTAGCGAATACTGAGCCTTTTCGATTTGTCGTCTCTTTCTTTCCGGTTTCTTCGTGCTCTTCGCGTCCTTCGTGGCTATACGCCTTTTAATCCGTGTTTATCCGCGTTCATCCGCGGCAGAAATATTTCTATCCCCGTTCATCCGCGGCAATAATTCGCCTTCATGCCGCCTTGCGACTGTTCAGGTTGCGCGGCTGGAATGGTTCGATGGCTTCACCAATCGCCTTGAGGTGCTCAGGCGTTGTACCGCAGCAGCCGCCGATGATGTTGACCAGGCCGTCTTCGGCGTAGGTCTTGACGATTTTCGCCATTTCCTCGGGGCTCTGGTCGTATTCGCCGAACTCGTTCGGCAGGCCCGCATTGGGATGGGCCGTGACCAGGCAATCGGCGACGTTGGCCAGCGCCTCGATATGCGGCTTGAGCTGGTCGGCACCCAGCGCGCAGTTGAAGCCGACGCCGGTCGGGGCGGCGTGGGCGATCGAGTAGTAGAACGCCTCGGGGACCTGGCCGGACAGCGTGCGGCCGCTGGCGTCGGTGATGGTGCCCGAGATCAGCACCGGCCAGCGTGCCTCGCGCCGATGGAATTCCTGCTCGATGGCGAAGATCGCGGCCTTGGCGTTGAGCGTGTCGAAGATCGTTTCGATCATCAACAGATCCGCGCCGCCGTCGAGCAGGCCTTGCACCGCTTCGGTGTAGGTCTCGACCAAGTCGTCGAACGTAACCTTGCGATAGCCGGGGCTGGAGACATCCGGCGAGATCGAGGCGGTCTGGTTGGTCGGCCCGATGGTGCCGACGACGAAGCGCGGCTTGTCGGGCGTCTCGGCCTCAACTTCGTCGCAGGCTTCGCGCGCCAGCCTTGCAGCCTCGTGGTTGATCTCCGCGGCAATTTCTTCCAGCGAATAGTCAGCCTGGCTGATCCTGTTTGCGTTGAAGGTGTTGGTCTCGACCAGATCGCAACCGACATTCATGAAGTCCTTGTGGATCTTCTTGATGAGGTCGGGCCGGGTCAAGGTCAACAGATCGTTGTTGCCCTTGAGGTCGTCGGAATGGTCCTTGAATCGATCACCGCGGAAATCGGCCTCTTCGAGCTTTTCGTTCTGGATCATCGTGCCCATGGCACCGTCAAGCAACAGGATGCGATCGGCGACTGCGTCGAACAGTTTTTCGACGCGCTCGGGATTGTGCCAGTTGGTTTCAGTCATGTCTGCCTTGCTAGTAGCGTGATGATTTTGAAGTTCGGTGGCTTCTTTTCCACCGACGTGATTTCGCAAAAGTCGAGTTCCAGTCCGGTTGCCGACACCAGGTCGGTCAATTGCTGCGTTTCGAAGCCGTTGTTGACGTGACCGTAGGCCTCGACCTGCACGGTGTGCCGATGGTAGGCCAGCGTGGCCGCGACAAGGCGGCCGCCGGGCGCAAGTACGCGCGCGGCCTCGGCGATGACCTTTCCTGGATTTTCGCTGTAGGTCAACGCATGCAGCAGCAGGACCGTGTCGAAGCTGCCGGCTTCGAAGGGCAGGGCATGCATGTCGCCCTGGTGAAACTGTACGTTTTCGAACTCGGCGACGCGTTGTTGACCGGCACTGACGACCTTTGACGAGACGTCGATGCAATCGATGGTCTCGGCGCGCGAATGCAGCAGTTCGCCAATGACGCCATCGCCGGAAGCAATATCGAGCACCCGTCCCGGCGAAAGCAGTTGCACCATGGCGCGTGCGGTGGCCTCCCAGGTGCGCCCCGGCGAATAGTGACGCTCCATATCGCCGGCCACGGCATCGGGCCAGTGTTTGCCCGAGGCGCGCTCGGCCAGAACATCGGGCAGGCGCTCGGCGTCGGCTTCGATCTGCGGATCGTCGAGCCGGGCGCGCAACAGGCGCCAGAACTGCGAAAGCTCGCAGGCCTGATCGTCGGTCATCGACCGGTAGTAGACCGAAACGCCTTCGCGCCGGTCGGCCACCAGCCCGGCCTCGCGCAGCCGCGCCAGGTGAGTGGACACGCGCGGTTGTGCCAGGCGCGTGATGCGCGCCAGCTCGGCGACGGTCAGTTCCTCAATGTCCAGGAGCGCCAGCAGGCGCAGTCGGGTCGGGTCACCCAACAGGCTGCAATGGCGTCCGATCAGCTCCAGTTCGCTCACTATATCCTTTTATCTCGATTGAAAGATATTGTAACAGGATAGCGCTTCCCTGGCAGGGCAATTTTGTCCGGCGTTCGGGGCTCGGGACTGGCGGTGCGCGAAGCGTGACGTGGTGGCCGGTCGGTTTTTCGTAAATGGTAAATCGTAAATCGTCCGCTCGCGGATCAAAAAGGCGTAAATGGTAAATAGTGAATGGTAAATGGCAGGCGCGGGTCGTAGCTGACCACGGCGGCCGCATTGGGCTCGTGGCCAACGTGCTTGCCATTTACTATTGAGCGAGCGCAGCGAGCGGACTATTTACCGTTTACGGGTTCCTGATTATGTATGAGATGCAGCTAGAGAACGCGGTGTCTATCAGATCCGCTTTTTTTATTGAAACCGCAAATGAACGCAAATGAACGCAAATCTTGACGAACCCAAGGAGCAATCTGATCGGTGCTGAGCGTGCGGTTTTTGGGTCACCAATCCGGATCTGATTCAGGTTTTAAGGAATTATTGGGGCTATTTACGTTTATTAGCGTTCATTTGCGGTTTAAAACGGTTTGTCGGAACGCCCGCCGACGATCACGGAACCCTGGCTGAGTCATCTAGCTAAACAGGTACGGGTTTCGATTTCGCGAGCTAAAAAAGCGCTGCAAATCGAGCGCTACCGCAGGTCCTTACTGGCCGTCCTTCCACCGCCGAATGACGCCGAATACCTCCGCGGGCGACCGTCCGGCGCCGGGTTCGCGCCTGGCTGCAGCCTGGATGACGCCCGGTTCACGGGTGCGCAGGAACGGATTGAATGCTTTCTCGTCGCCGATCGTTGACGGCAGCGTGATCCGGTCGTCCTCGCGCAGCCCGGCGACTTGCCTGCTGCGTTCCAGCAATGCCGGGTTCTCCGGTTCCACCTGACGGGCGAAGGCGCAATTGGCTGCGGTGTATTCGTGACCGCAGTACATCAGGGTTGAATCCGGCAGCGCGGCCAGCTTGTCGAGGGAGGCCTGCATCTGCTTCGGCGTGCCTTCGAACAGCCGGCCGCAGCCGGCCGAGAACAAGGTGTCGCCGGAAAACAGCAGGCCGTGACCATGAAACGCGATGTGGCTGGTGGTGTGGCCCGGGGTTTCGATGACCTCGAAGCCCAGGTCCGGTTGGGGGATCTGTACCCGGTCACCTTCGCCCACGACATTCATGTCGGCGGGCATGCGCCGATCGGCCGGCCCCCAGGCCGGCGCCGGATGTTCACGCCGAATCCGGGCGACGCCGCCGATATGGTCGGGGTGATGATGGGTCAACAAAAACCCGCTCAGCTGCAATTCGGTCCGCCCGAGAAATTCCAGCACACCGGAGGCCTCTCCGGGATCGATGATCACGCAATGCCGGTCATCGTGTATGGCCCATATATAATTGTCGCTGAAAGCCTTGATGGCCTCGATTTCAATGGTCATCGAATCGCTCCGCAATGTCGAGATCAGTTAAACCCAATTGTAACGACCGCCCGGGAAGCCTGAATGATTTCTGGATTTGCCAGACTGCAGAAGACCGAAAACGAACTGGTACCGCGGCTGATCGAGGGTGTCGGGGTGGACTGGATGCTCGAGTGCGCCCCAGTTTCCAGCCCGTCGCCGGTGATCGGGGTGCCCCGGCACCGGATGCTGCTGGATGAGCATGAGTGGGTCTGGCCGTGTCGGCTGACGGCCGGGCTGCTGCCGTTTGCCGATGAGGCTTTGCCGGCAATTCTGGTTCGCCACCTGTTCTGGCTGGATTGCGGGAGCTTGCTTCTTGACGAGTGCATTCGCTGCCTCAAGCCCGGTGGGCTGCTGGTTTCCATTTCAGCCAATCCGTGGCATCGTTGCAGCTGGCAGGAGCTTGGGCGCGACGCATTCAGGTTGCCGGCCTGGCCCCGTTTCCTGATGCAGCACGCGCGTCACCAGCTGTTGTTGCAGTACCCGGCGCGCCAGCAGTGGCGGGGTTTCATCCCCGGCGTGGCACCGTTGTTGGTGGTCGTGGCCCGCAAGCCGCCGCGGGCGGCGCCGGTACGACGGCTGAGGCTGCGGCGGCCGGTGGGCACATCGCCGCGGGCGGTACCTACGAGTTGCCGCGCTGCATGAGTTCGGCAACGGTCGAAATCTGGACCGACGGCGCCTGCCGCGGTAATCCCGGCCCGGGCGGCTGGGGGGCGGTGCTGCGCTTCAACGGCAAGGAAAAAGAACTCTCCGGCGGCGAGCGCGAAACCACCAACAACAGGATGGAGCTGATGGCCGCGATCCGGGCGCTGGAGACGCTCAATCGGCCCTGCCGGGTGCACCTGACCACCGACTCGAACTACGTGCGCCAGGGCATTACCGAATGGTTGCCGCGCTGGCGCGCCAATGGCTGGAAAACCGCCGCACGCAAGCCGGTCAAGAACGCCGACCTGTGGCAGCGGCTTGCCAAGGCGGCCGAGCGGCATGAAGTCAAGTGGTCGTGGGTGCGCGGGCACTCCGGTCACCCCGAAAACGACCGCGCCGACCGACTGGCCACCGCGGCCGCCGATCGGATTTGACTTGCGGGCCACGCCGTCAAAAAGAAGTGAAACCGCAGATTACGCAGATGTACGCAGAAAATGATCAGGAACGATAAAGAGGAGAACACCGATGCGCCAGATCGTTCTGGACACGGAAACGACCGGCCTGGAACCCGAGGATGGCCACCGGATCATCGAAATCGGCTGCCTCGAGCTCATCGACCGGCGGCTTTCCGGCCGCCAGTTCCATCGCTATATCAATCCCGAGCGCTCGGTTGAATCCGGTGCGCTTTCCGTGCACGGGCTGAGCGACGAATTCCTGTCTGACAAGCCGCGTTTCGCCGAAATCGCCGACGAATTCGTCGAGTTCGTCCGCGGCGCCGAACTGCTGATTCACAACGCCTCGTTTGATGTCGGCTTTCTCGACAGCGAGTTGGCACGCCTGGAGGGCGGTCCGTGCATCGCCGATCTGGCCGAGGTGCTGGATACGCTGACGCTCGCGCGCGACCTTCATCCGGGGCAGCGCAACAGCCTGGATGCGCTGTGCCGGCGTTACGATGTGGATAACTCCAATCGCACCCTGCACGGGGCGCTGCTGGATTCGGAACTGCTGGCCGAGGTCTACCTGATGATGACCGGGGGCCAGGTGGCGCTCGGCCTGGACCTCGATGGCTCGGCCGCAGCCGCGGCGGATCCGTCGATTCCGGCATTCGACGCCTCCCGGCTGGTGCGAAAGATGGCAGGCGAAACCGAATGTGCGGCGCACCGTGATCTGCTCGACAAGATCGGCAGGGTCGCTGGCGATCGCGGCTGTCTGTGGGACAGCATGGAGCGAAACAGCGAGTGAATTTCCTTCCTTGAGCCCCACTGAAGCGCAAGGCGGCCGGCTTCCCCGCGGCGTGATCATTTGCGGGCCGACCGCGGCCGGCAAGACCGAAATCGCGCTCGAGATTGCGCGCCGGATGCCCGTGCGACTGATCAGCGCCGATTCGGTCCAGGTCTACCGCGGCATGGATATCGGCACGGCCAAACCGGATGCGGCGACACTGCGGCGCTTTCCGCACGCCTTGATCGATATCCGCGATCCCGAACAAACCTACTCGGCAGCCGATTTCGCGCGCGACGCGGCCGCCGAAATGGTGTCGGCCCGAAACGCGGGACAGTTGCCGGTGGTCGTCGGCGGCACGGCACTTTACCTGCGGGCGCTGCGCTACGGACTCGACCGGATGCCCCCGGCCGACGCCGGCCTGCGCCAGAACATCGCAAGCGGGGCGGCCGAGGCGGGTTGGCCGGCGATGCACCGGCGGTTGGCGAAGCTGGACCCGGAATCCGCGCGCCGGATCCGGCCCAACGATCCGCAACGCATTCAGCGTGCGTTGGAAATCTGCCTGACAAGCGGTCGGCCGGCCAGTGCGTTTCGCCATGGGCGGGGGCCGGACCGGCTCGCCGGCAGTCTCATGCTGGTCGTCGCGCCGGCCGACCGCAGCGAATTGCATCGGCGGATCGAAGATCGCTGGGCGCGGATGCTGGAACTGGGGCTGGTCGATGAAGTCAAAACTCTCGTGGCGCGCCCGGCCCTGGCGCGAGATGCCCCGGCCATGCGCGCCGTCGGCTATCGCCAGACCGTTGCCTGGCTGGACGGCACGCTGGGGCTTGACGAGTTGGTCGCGCGCGCCAGTGCCGCGACCCGACAGCTGGCCAAGCGCCAGCTCACGGCGTTTCGCCAGTGGACCGGAGGTTTATGGTATGACCCGTTGAATCTTCGAACAATTGACCGCATAATCAGTCGTGTTAGCGATTTTGGTGCGCCAGTGGGGGGCGCATCGTGAGACGCGTCGGGGAACGGTTCGGCGAGTGTCGCGGGATATTCACGTAAGACCCACATAATTACCGAGGCAACCAAGGAGAATTACAAATGTCAGGCAAGGGTCAATCATTGCAGGATCCGTTTCTGAATGCGCTGCGCAAGGAGCGGGTGCCGGTATCGGTATTCCTGGTCAATGGAATCAAGCTGCAGGGGCAGATTGAATCGTTTGACAATTTCGTGGTGCTGCTGAAGAATTCCGTCAGTCAGATGATCTACAAGCACGCCATTTCGACGGTTGTGCCGGCGCGTAACGTCCGCATAGCGCCGGAACAGGAAGAACACAACACCGGTTGAGCCAGTCTACGCTACAGACGGTTGCCAATAGCGGCGCCACTCGCGCGGTTCTGGTCCAGCCCGAGCTTGGCGGGCCCGTGGACGCGCGTGACATCGAGGAATTCGAATCGCTCGCACATGCAGCCGGTTGTGTCTCGACCGCCGTAATACGTGCCCCGCGCGCGAATGCTGACGCCCGCACACTGGTCGGAAGCGGCAAGGTCGAACAGATCGCCGAAGCCGTCCGCGCCGGCAATGCGCGCATCGTGCTTTTCAATCATCGCCTTTCACCCGTACAGGAGCGCAACCTTTCGCGTCAGCTCGGGGTTGCGGTGCTCGACCGTACGACCCTGATTCTGGATATCTTCGCCCAGCGCGCACGTTCCCACGAAGGCAAACTGCAGGTTGAACTGGCCCAGTTGCGCCACCTGTCGACACGCCTGGTACGCGGCTGGAGCCACCTTGAACGACAGCGCGGCGGTATCGGCATGCGCGGCCCGGGTGAAACCCAGCTGGAAACCGACCGCCGGCTGCTGGCCGGCCGGATTCGGCAGCTCAACGGCCGTCTCGAACGCCTGGAACGTCATCGCGCCCGTGGACGCAAGGCGCGCCAGCGCGGCTCGATGCCGCTTGTCGCACTGGTCGGCTATACCAACGCCGGCAAGTCGACGCTTTTCAA
Organism: Wenzhouxiangellaceae bacterium; assembly: GCA_040904965.1. Classification (GTDB taxonomy): domain Bacteria; phylum Pseudomonadota; class Gammaproteobacteria; order Xanthomonadales; family Wenzhouxiangellaceae. Next base: position 22,624 of record JBBDSL010000021.1, on the reverse strand, counting down.
TCGGATCACCTCGGCCGATGTGGTGGTACGCGACCAGCTTTTCGCCACCCTCGATCCCACCGTGCGCCGGATTGAAACCGAGCGCGGCGGCGAACTGCTGGCCAGCGATACGGTCGGCTTTATCCAGGATCTCCCCCACGAACTGGTGGCGGCATTCCGGGCGACGCTGGAGGAAACGCTGTCGGCGTCGCTGGTCATCCAGGTGGTCGACGCCTCGGATCCGGAGCGCGATGTGCACAGCGCTACCGTGGACCAGGTGCTGGCCGATATCGGCGCGGCCGAACTGCCGCGGCTGATGGTCTACAACAAAATCGATCGGGTCGACGGCCGGCCCGGCGTCGAGCGCGATGAAAACGGTCGCCCGGAGCGGGTCCGGGTCTCGGCCCAGACCGGCGAAGGCATCGCCGGATTGCTCGAAGCCATCGGCGAGTGCGTCGGCCAGGGCAGGATCCGGACCCGGGTACAGTTGCCGGCCGGATTTCAGAAACTCCGGTCGCGGCTTTATGAACTCGGCGCGATCGAGTCCGAATCCATTGATGACGACGGTTCCAGTCGCCTGCGGCTGGATCTGACGCTGCGGGATGCGCGCGAACTCGAACGCATGGGTGGCGCGGACGGCACGTGGGTTCACCAACACCTGCTAAAATGATTGTTTGGTTGGTCGCATCGATCAGCAGCGCCGGTGGCGCGAGTTGAGCATACGTTGCGGCCTGGCACGGCGCGCGCAACGCTACGGAGAAATGCATGCCCTGGAACGAGCCCGGAAGCGGTGGTGGAAACGGAAAGGATCCCTGGAAAGGCGGAGGTCAGCAACCGCCGGATCTGGACGAGGTATTCGCCAATGTTCAAAAACGTCTGAAGAAAATCATGGGCGGAGGCGACGATGGTGATCGTGGAGGCCCGCAAGGCACCGGCAGTGGTCCCGGCATGGGCGGCATCATCGCACTTGTGGTGTTGTTGGCCGCCATCTGGACCGTCTGGAATTCGGTCCACATCATTGATGAGTCGGAACGCGGCGTGGTGCTTCGCTTCGGCGAATACACCCGCACGATGATGCCCGGCCTGAAGTTCACCTTCCCGGCGCCGATAGAAACCATTACCAAGGTCGATGTCGCCCAGGTCCGGTCGCAGGAAAACCAGGCGCGCATGCTGACCAGTGATGAAAATCTCATCGAACTGGGATTTGCCGTGCAGTACCGGGTCGTGGACCCGGCCGCATTCCTGTTTGAAATCGAACAGCCCGAGACCACACTGATCGAGGCTTCCGACAGCGCGATTCGCGAAGTGGTCGGCACCAACCAGATGGACTTCATCCTGGAGCAGGGCCGCGGCCAGATCGCAACCGGCGCACGCGACCTGTTGCAGCAGATCATGGACCGTTACCAGGCCGGTATCGAAATCCTGTCGTTCAACCTGCAGCAGGTGCGTCCACCCAACCAGGTGCAGGCGGCGTTCGACGACGTTGTACGAGCGCGCGAGGACCAGGTCCGGTTCGCCAACGAGGCGCAGGCCTATGCCAACCAGGTGATCCCGGAAGCCGGGGGGGGGGGGGGGGGGGCG
>JBBDSL010000021.1:0-21054 GCA_040904965.1 Wenzhouxiangellaceae bacterium | reverse complement strand
CCGCGCGTTCGCCAGGAAGCTGAGGCGTACCGCGACTCGGTCATCGCACAGGCCGATGGTGAGGCCGATCGCTTCGTAGCGGTCTATGAAGAGTACGCCAAGGCACCGGAAGTCACGCGTCAGCGCCTGTATCTGGAGGAACTTGAAAGCCTGTATTCGAGCACGCCCAAGGTGCTGCTCGATGCCAAATCGTCGAACAACCTGCTGTATCTGCCGCTCGACCGTCTGGGCGCGGGGGGCGAGGCCCGCAACCTGCCGCCGCCACCGTTGCTTTCGGATCGGGAACGCGAAGGCGAGAACACCACCAGCACCAGCAGAAGCAACCAGACCAGAACCCGCTCCGGCCGGGAAGGACGCTAAGCCATGCGCATACTGATACCGATCCTGATCATCGCGGGCATCTTCACGGCGCTGCAGAGCGTTTTCATCGTCAAGCAGACCGAATACGCGATCAAATTCCGCCTCGGTGAAGTGGTTCGTGCCGACTACGAGCCCGGCCTGCACTTCAAGACGCCGTTCATCAACAACGTGGTCAAGTTCGACCGCCGCCTGCAGTTGCTGGACATGCAGCCGGAGCAGATGAATACCGCCGAGCAGAAGTACGTTGATGTCGACTACTTCATCAAGTGGCGCATCGAGGATCCGCGCGAGTTCTATATCTCGACTTCCGGCGGCGACTTCATGATTGCGCGCACCCGGCTGGCGCAGCTGATTCGCGACGACCTGCGCGAGGAATTCGCTCGTCGCTCGCTCAACGAAGTTGTTTCCATCCAGCGCCGGGACATGATGGAAGAACTGCAGGAGCAGGCCGGCATCAGTGCCGAGCAGTTCGGAATCGTGATCAACGATGTGCGGGTCAAGAAGATCGAGTTGACCGAGGATGTACTGGATTCGGTGTTCAACCGCATGGAAACCCAGCGTACCGAATACGCCAACGAACTGCGTTCGCTGGGCCGCGAGCGCGCTGAGCAGATCCGCGCCGACGCCGATCGCCAGGTGCGTATCCTGCTCGCCGAAGCCGAGCGCGACGGGGCCCGGATGCGCGGCGATGGTGACGCCCGGGCAACCGGGACGTACGCCGCAGCCTACCAACGCGATCCGGAGTTCTACTCGTTCCTGCGCAGCCTTGAGGCATATCGCAACAGCTTCGGTGGCAGTGGCGACATGCTGCTACTCGACGGCGATTCGGATTTCTTCCGCTACATGCAATCGCGCGAGTGACCCCGGATTATTCATGACCCAACCTGCTGCGACGGTCGGGTCATGAATACGCCGGGGTAACGCGCCGGCAGGGCGCTTGATCGATACAAATTCCGGGAGTCCGTTTCAGATGGCACGCTCAGTAGTAATCCTCGGCACCCAGTGGGGTGACGAAGGCAAGGGCAAGATCGTGGATCTTCTTGCACATGACGCCGATGCGGTCGTCCGTTTCCAGGGGGGACACAATGCAGGCCATACGCTGCTGGTCGACGGGCGCAAGACCGTCCTGCACCTGATTCCGTCGGGCATTCTGACCGACCGGGCGCGTTGCCTGATTGGCAACGGGGTCGTGATTTCGCCCGAGGCGCTGATCACCGAGATCGAAGGTCTTGAGCAGGCCGGCGTACCGGTGCGTGGACGCCTGGGTCTGTCCGGGGCCTGTCCGGTGATTCTCGGCTCGCATGTGGCGCTGGACCGCGCGCGCGAGCAGCGGCGCGGCAAGAAAGCCATCGGCACCACGGGTCGGGGAATTGGCCCTGTATACGAGGACAAGGCCTCGCGCCACGGCATCCGGCTGGCCGATCTGGTCGACCCCGAGCGTATTGAAGACAAACTGGGCGCAGTACTCGAGTATCACAATTTCCTGTTGACCGACTATTACGGCGTCGACCCGGTCGATCCGCATCGGGTCGCCGAGGATGTCGCCCGTCAGGGTGCCGAACTCAAGCCGATGCTGTGCGATGTCACCGAGGAATTGCACCAGTTACGCAAGGCCGATGGCGCCATTCTGTTCGAGGGCGCGCAGGGCAGTCTTCTCGACATTGATCATGGCACTTATCCATTCGTGACCTCTTCCAACACAACCATCGGCGGGGTGATGACCGGCGCCGGGGTCAGTCCGGTGGATATCGACTACGTGCTGGGGATCACCAAGGCCTATACCACGCGTGTCGGCTCAGGGCCGTTTCCCACCGAACTGAACGACGAGGTCGGCAAGCGTATTGCCGAGCGCGGCGTCGAGTTCGGCGCCACCACCGGCCGGCCGCGGCGTTGCGGCTGGATCGATGCCGTCGCGCTCAGGCGCATGGTCCAGGTCAACGGCATCACCGGCCTATGCATTACCAAGCTGGATGTCTTGGACGGTCTTGACGAGGTCAAGGTCTGCACTGCCTACACCGGTGTGAATCATTTCCCGCTTGGGGCCGAGGACTGGGCGCGCGTTCAGCCGGAGTACGAATCGGTGCCCGGATGGGAAGGCGACACACGCGGCATTACCGACGCTGCCCGGCTTCCGGCTGAAGCGCGATCGTATCTGGACCGCCTGGAAGAGTTGGTAGGCGCTCCGGTGCACATGCTCTCGACCGGCCCGGAGCGTGAGGCCAACGTCATTTTCCGCCACCCCTACGGGCAGGACTGATTCGGGCCGGGCGGCGCTGAATCGTCGTGCCGCCCGGCGATATCCATCCAGGCAAAATCAGGAATACAGATGCTCGATCCGCAACTGCTGCGACACGATCTTGAACAGGTGGCCACGGGGCTGGCGCGCCGCGGATACCACCTCGACATGGAACAGTTTGCTTCGCTGGAGTCCAGGCGCAAACAGCTGCAGACGCGCGTGGAGGAGCTGCAGAACCGACGCAATACCCGTTCGAAGGAAATCGGCAAGGCCAAGGCCGCCGGCAAAGACATCGAGCCGCTGAAGCAGGAAGTGTCCGATATCGCCGGCGAGCTCGATTCCAGCAAGCAGAAGCTGGAAGAAGTGCGCGCCGCGCTGGACCATCTGCTGCTGGACATGCCGAACCTTCCGGCAGACGATGTGCCGGCAGGCAGCGACGAGGGCGACAACGTCGAAATCTCGCGCAGCGGAGAACCGTCGGAACCGGACTTCCAGCCCCGCGATCACGTCGAACTCGGCGAAATGCTGGGCGGGATCGATTTCGAGCGCGCCTCCAGAATGTCGGGTGCGCGCTTCGCAGTGCTCGGCGGCCAGGTGGCCCGCCTGCACCGGGCGCTGGCCCAGTTCATGCTGAATCTGCATGCCGATCAGCACGGCTACCGCGAAGTTGCGGTGCCGTATCTGGTTGGTGCCGCAGCCATGCAGGGCACCGGCCAGCTGCCGAAATTCGAGGAAGATGCCTTCCGCATCGACGACGACCCGCCGCGTTACCTGATTCCGACCGCCGAGGTGCCGCTGACCAACCTGGTTGCCGGCGAGATTCTCGCGGCGGCCGAATTGCCGCTCAAGTTCGTTGCCCATACCCCCTGTTTCCGCCGCGAAGCCGGCTCGCACGGCAAAGACACCCGCGGCATGATTCGCCAGCACCAGTTCGACAAGGTCGAATTGGTACAGGTCAGCCTGCCCGACGAGGCCGAGAGCTGCCTGGAACAGTTGACCAGCCACGCCGAGGCGGTGCTTGAACAGCTGGGGCTTCCATTCAGGCGCATGCTGCTGTGTGCCGGCGACATGGGTTTCTCGGCCCGCAAGACCTACGATCTCGAAGTCTGGCTGCCCGGCCAGCAGGCGTGGCGGGAAATTTCCTCGTGCAGCCATTTCGGCGATTTTCAGGCACGCCGAATGCAGGCGCGCTGGCGCAATCCCGAGACCGGCAAGCCCGAGCTGGTCCACACGCTCAATGGTTCCGGTCTTGCCGTCGGCCGCACGCTGGTGGCCGTGTTGGAAAATCACCAGAACCGGGACGGCTCGGTCACAATCCCGCAAGTGCTGCGTCCCTGGATGGGCGGGCAGGACATGCTGCGTCCATCTGCGTAATCTGCGGTTGCATTCTTGAAAGGTTCTCGTGATGCCCGGCGCCTGCTCAGGTCACGAACGCCGCGCCGCCCAGGTCGATGCGCGCGACCGAGACGACCCGGTTGCGCCCGGCATCCTTGGCATCGTACAAAGCCTGGTCGGCGTGCGCATAGAGAACGTCCAGGCTGCGCTCATGCCACAGTTCGGCGACGCCAAAGCTCATGGTGATGGCAGGCTCGGCGTCGTCGGCGCGCTGCCGATTGAGCGTGGCACGGAAATGCTCAATGCGAGCCACCGCGGTATCGATGTCGCAGCCGAGCAGGGCAACCCCGAACTCCTCACCCCCGAGACGGCCGATAATCGCCTCGTTACCGAACGCCGATCGCAATCGCGAGCCGACGCGGGCGAGCACGCTGTCTCCGACCAGGTGGCCGTATTCGTCGTTGACCTGCTTGAACAGATCGACGTCGGTAACAATCAGTGAAAACGGCGTTGCGGTCTGATGTGCGCGCTGAAAGGCCTGTTGCGCCAACTCGAAGAAGCGCGTGTGGTTGCACAGTCCGGTCAGCCCGTCGTTTTGGGACAGCCGCTGAACCTGACGCCTGTCGCGGGCGGCCTTGATCAGCAGCACAAATAGGAGAAGGCCGCCCACAATGGCGCCCAAACCACCGTAGGTCAGCGCGAGTTCGTCCTGGTGCCGGCTTTCGCGGTCGAGCTCGGCAAGCTTATTCTGAGATCGCAGCAATGCCAGTTCACGCTCGCGCGCCCGGTCGTCATGGGCGCTCATCAGCAGCGTGAAGCGCATCTGGCGGGTGCGCATTGCCTGCTGCTCGCGGAAGCCGATGGCGCGGCGGGTATATTCGTAGACCGCCGCGTCGTTGTGTTCGGCAGCGGCCAGACGGGCGTGAACCCGCAGGGCGTCGGCGCGAACCGCGTGGCTACCAGGCGCTTCGATCGTCTCCAGGGTGGTGGCCATGATCTGTCTGGCCTCCGCGATTCGCTCCTGATCCAGCAGCAGCTCGGCCAGCCGGTAGCGGGCCTCGAGCTCGCCATCGGAAAAACCACCGAGGCGGAGTTGGTTGATCGCCTTTTGCAGACTGGCTTCGGCCTGGTCCGGTCTGCCGCGAATCCGCAACCCGGTGGCCAGGCCCAGCCTCGCGATGCCGCCGAAGATCAGATCGGGTATGGACTCGCACAGTTTGACGCCTTCCCGGTAATCCTCGATTGCCCGGTCCGGCCGGTCCAGTCCGAGATATCCGTGCGCACGCCGGACGATGGCTACGCAGTGGGCGCGCGGGGCACTGTGCCGCTCGATCTGGGCCATGGCCTTGTTGGCGTATTCGACAGCGGTGGCGAATTCGCCGATCCTGGCATGGAATTCGGCCGCGACACTATAGGTGTCGGCCCTCATCGCCGCCGCCTTGACGGCCGGCGCCAGCGCCAGTGCCTGGCGAAAGTAGTCGAAACCGGTTTCGAAGCGGTCATTGACCACCAGCAGGTTGGTCGCCAGGTTCAGCGCACGCAGCTCCAGGTCCGGATCCAGCTCGGAGCGCCGCTCCAGCAGGCTGTTGAGCATATCGATTGCCGTGTCGCTGCGTTTTTCGAGTGCGGCGGCGCGCGCCTTGAGCAGTGTGAATCTGGTCTTTTCCCGGGGCCCGGTCTCATCCAGCCTGCGTTCCAGGCGCTCGATTTCGCGGCGAATCTCCGTTCGGGTGCCCGAATACGTAAGTTGTTCCAGTTGTTCCAGGCGGTCGGAGAAATCCTGTGCCACCAACGATGCCGGCCAGGTCGCAGCGATGAGAATCGCACCCAACAGTTTCGGCAGCCACTGGGCCTGACGAGCCCTCGCGACGGAAAGGTGGTGAATAAGGCGGGTGACAAGCACAATAATTCGGCCCGTGAGGTATGACAAGAATAACCTCCTGGCGCGACTGCTGCACGCCAGGCATTGCAAATTCGCGGTGCCGGGAATGTATTCGTGAAAGTGTGAAATGTATGAAATGCAATTCCGGATGCCTCGGTCTAGTAAAGCGAGTCCATTGATCGCTCCCCAATGGCACTCGTCGGGCCCGACCCCGGGCGCCCGCCGGGGGTCGGGTCACTTTTTGAACGTTGAGCATCATCGGACAGCAGGAGGTCTTATGTCCTGGCTTGCATCACGCCGCGTTGCACCAACCCTTTTCCGGATCGGCGCCTTGAGTCTGCTGGGCTGGTTTGCGATTCAGGCCGCGATCAGTCAGCCCGGATCGCTGGACAAGGAATTTCCCGAAACGGACTTTTCCAATTCGATTGTCGATTTTGACGAAATCCAGTCCGGCGGTCCCCCGCGCGACGGCATTCCGGCGCTAGACGACCCTCGCTTCATTCCAGCCGATCGGGCGGACTGGTTGCACCCCGAGGAACCGGTCATCGTGGTCGCTGTGGACGAGGAATCTCGCGCATACCCGCTCCAGATCATGATCTGGCACGAAATCGTCAACGACACGATCAACGGTGTGCCGCTGGCGATCACGTTCTGTCCGCTGTGCAATGCCACCCTGGTTTTCGAGCGCGAGTTCGACGGGAGAGTGCTGGATTTCGGCACTACCGGTCGCTTGCGTATGAGCGACTTGCTGATGTACGACCGGCAGACCGAAACCTGGTGGCAGCAGTTCACCGGGCAGGCGCTGATCGGCGAGTATGCCGGCCGGCATCTGGAAGAGTATCCGGCCAACATCGTGGCATTCGAGGATTTCCGGGAACGCTATCCCGAGGGCCCGGTGCTGTCGCGGCGCACCGGGCATAACCGCCCGTATGGAGAGAACCCGTACCGCGGCTACGACCGGATCGACCAGAGCCCGTTCATGTTCGACGGCGAGACCGATTCGCGGTTGCCGCCGATGGAACGTGTACTCGCGGTACGCCTGGACGATGAATCCAGGGCGTATCCCTTTGGAGCATTCGACGAGCCCGGTGTGGTCAGCGACGAGGTCGCCGGCACGCCGGTCGCGGTGTTCGCTTCCGGCGAGGCGTTCTCGGCGCTGGACAAACGCAATATCCGGGGATCGCGGCGGGTCCCGTCGCTGAACGCATTCGATCGGAGAGTCGACGGCCAGCGCCTGGAATTCGAGATGCGCGATGGAAAAATCTACGATACCGAAACGGGTTCGCAATGGAACGCGCTCGGCCAGGCGGTTTCCGGCCCGCTGGAAGGAAAGCGCATGGAGCCGCTGCCCGGCGGTGTGCATTTTGCCTTTGCCTGGCTTGCATTCCGGCCCGATACCACCGTGTACAAGCCATGAGCCCGTCGTGTTCACCACCCGCACGATCCGGTGCCGGCGATCGCGCAACGCCCCATCTACAGGGCCTGACCGCGACCGGTCAAGGAATGACGGTGAACAGGGCGGGTTGACCCGATGTGAGGGTGCAAGTGATTTCCTTCGTCATCGCACTTGAGCTATCATTGGAGACCTATCCATCGCACGGAAATATTCCAGAATGCGACCGAAAACATTTGATCAAACCGAGGCTCTTGAAGCGGCAATGTTCCAATTCTGGGAGTCTGGATTCGAGGGCTCGTCGATGCAGAACCTGGTCGACCGGATGGGCATCAGCCGCCAGAGCCTATACGACACTTACGGCAACAAGCGCGAGCTGTTCGAGGCCTCGCTGAAGATATACCGCAAGGAGGTCATCGAACCCAAGCTCGCCGAGCTGGCCGATACCTCGCGTTCTCCCACTGAATTGATCCGCAACCACCTCACCTCGATCGCCGAAGGCTGTAACGAGATGCCGGTCGGGTGCCTGATGGTGCGCACGGCGACCGAACTGCCGGTCGATGATGCCGAAATTGGCGAGATCATCAACGATTGCGTGATGCTGTCCTGGCAGGCGGTGCGCCGGGTCATCGAACGCGGCCAGGCAAGCGGCGAGTTCGATTCCGGGCGCTCGGCCGACGATCTTGCGGGCTGCGTCATCACTTCGGCAATGGGCATGAACGTGATGCGCCGGTTGCCTGGCCATGGTCAGGCGATCCGGCCTTCGGTGGAGTCGCTGATTGCCGGGCTCCAGGGTCGTCGCGTCGAGCACTGACGAACGACTTGTGACAAGTGATGCCAAGCCACTGGTCGTGGCGATTTCGTCGCGCGCGCTGTTCGACCTGGACTCCACGCACCAGATTTACCTGGAGCAGGGCTTGCAGGCCTATATGGATTACCAGCGCCAGCGCGAGGACGAACTCCTGCAGCCCGGCGTCGCGTTTCCGCTGGTCCGGAAGCTACTCGCGCTCAACGACGATCAGATGGATCATCCCGGTGTCGAGATCGTGTTGCTCTCGCGCAACAGCGCCGACACCGGGCTGCGGATTTTCAACTCGATCGAGCACTACGACTTGCGCGTCGAGCGTGCCGTTTTCACCAACGGTGCCAGCCCGAGCAATTACATCGAGCCGTGCGGTGCCGATGTGTTTCTCTCGGCCAACGCCGACGACGTCCGCAAGGTGCTCACCGCAGGCTACGCCGCGGCCACCATTCTGCCGCAGGCCACGCGCGAGAATCGATCCGGTCAGCTTCGAATCGCCTTCGACGGCGACGCGGTGATTTTCAGCGACGAAGCCGAGCGCATCTACAAGACTCAGGGTCTGGAAGCGTTCAGCTCAAGCGAGCGCGAGGCCGCCGAACGGCCGTTGCGGGCCGGGCCCTTCAAGGCGGTGCTGGAGGCCATCCACAAGATTCAGTCGGCGTATCCGGCCGATGAGAATCCGATCCGCACCGCGCTGGTCACGGCGCGCTCGGCCCCGGCGCACAAACGCGTAATTCTGACGCTGCGCGCCTGGGGCATACGAATCGACGAATCGATGTTTCTCGGCGGGCGCGACAAGTCATCTTTTCTGCGCGCATTCGGCGCCGATATCTTTTTCGACGACCAACAGCTGCATTGCGACAGTGCCAGCCGGATGATCGCAACTGGCCATGTTCCGCATGGCGTGGCCAACGAGGAGCCGGATTGCGACTCCCAGGATTTGGGGTCGAACAGCACTTCCTGAAACCCGGCTTGCAAAGGCGCAACCGCAGATTGCGCAGATGGACGCAGATTTACTAATGCAACCAGAAGTATGAATCAATAATCTGCGAGAATCTGCGTAATCTGCGTAATCTGCGGTTTCATGTTTTTCCGCCCGCATCATGGCTGGGACCACCAGAAATCTTTTTGCTTATAAAAACGGGGTAAACCATGTTCAGATTGTTTCCAATTGCTTTCATCTGCGTCCTGGCAATGCCGGCCATGGCACAGGAATCCGGGTCGACAGACAATGGCGAAGATAACGGCAAGGAATCCTGGTCGGTGCAGGAGCCGCCCGGTGAGTGGCGAAGCATAGAAATCGATGCCGACGAGGTCAGCTGGTCGACCGTCGATGTCAGCCCCGACGGTGAATTCCTGGTATTCGATTTCCTGGGTGACCTGTACCGGCTGCCGATCGGTGGTGGCGACGCGGTGGCGCTGACCGAAGGCATCGCCTGGTATTTCCAGCCGCGCTTCAGCCCCGACGGCAGCCGGATCGCGTTTATCAGCGACCGGTCCGGCGCCGAGAACGTCTGGACCATGAGCGTCGAGGGTGATGACTTGCAGCAGGTCAGCGACGAGTCCGACCATCTGCTGCACAACCCGGCCTGGACCCCGGACGGCGACTTCATCGCCGCGCGCAAGGCTTACGTATCGCAACGATCGATCCCGGCCGGTTCGATCTGGCTGTATCACCGCAGCGGCGGAGGCGGCGTGGAGCTGGTCGAGCGCCTGCATGGCGAGCAGTCGCAAAAGAACATTGCAGAGCCGGCGTTCTCTCCGGACGGACGTTACCTTTACTACAGCCAGGATACGACCAGCGGATCGGTCTGGGAGTACAACAAGGACGCCAACCGCGGCCTGTTCGCCATCCGGCGTCTTGATCGCGAGGCCGGCGAGACCGAGACCGTGGTTTCCGGTCCCGGGGGGGCGATCCGACCGGTGCTGTCGCCGGACGGGAAGCGATTGGCATTCGTGCGCCGCAATCCAACCGAGCTGACCAGCCGGCTGATGGTCAAGAACCTTGAATCCGGCATCGAGACCACGGTTGCCGACGAAATTTCGCGCGACATGCAGGAAACCAGCGGCGACCGCGGCAACTACCCGGGATTTTCCTGGATGCCCGATGGCGAGTCGCTGGTGCTGTGGAGCCAGGGCAAGCTGCGCCGCTTCGGGCTGGACGGATCCGAAGCGCTGATCGAGTTCCGCGTGCGCGATCAGCGCATGATCCAGCCGGCACTTCGCCAGGTCACCGAGGTGGCCCCGGACACCGTCGAGGTCAACATGCTGCGCTGGAACCACGCCTCGCCGGACGGCAAGCGCGCCGTCTACCAGGCGTTGGGCCATATCTGGATACATGATCTCGAGTCGGATGAACGCAGACGCCTGACCGACCAGGACGACCACTGGGAATTCCACCCGCGCTTCTCGCCCGACGGCCGGTTCGTGGTATTCACCACCTTCGACGACGAGCAACTGGGGTCGGTGCGCATCGAACCGGTGGGCCGCGGGCGCGGCCGGGTTTTAACCAACGAGCCGGGTCATTATGTCGACCCGTCGTTTTCGCCTGATGGCGAACGCGTGGTATTCGACAAGACGACCGGTGGCTACCTGACCTCGCCAACCTGGTCCGAGCGACCCGGTCTTTACCTGGTCGACGTCGACGGCGGCGATCCGCGGCGCATCCTCGACACCGGCGCGGAGCCGCAGTTTTCGGCCGATGGCGAGCGCATCCTGTTTTCCGAGCGCGTCAACGGCTCCGACCTGGCACTCAACAGCGTCGATCTCCACGGCGAGGACAAGCGCGAGCACCTGCTGGGCGACTGGGTCACCGGTTACCGGGTCTCGCCGGACGGGCGCTGGGTGGCGTTCACCGAGCACTACAATGCCTATGTCGCGCCGTTTTTCCCGGCTGGCCAGCGGATATCGGTCGGCGGCAAGACCAAGGCCTTCCCGGTACGCCAGGTTTCGGCGCGCGGCGGCGAAATGCTGCACTGGTCGGACGACAGCGCCACGCTGGGTTGGTCCTACGGCCACAAGCTGTACCGGCGCAGCCTGAGTGATGCGTTCGCGTTCCTGGCCGGCGCCCCGGAAGAGCTGCCGGAGCCGGCAACCGAAGGCCGGGATCTGAGTTTCGAAGTCGACGCCGACCGGCCCGAAGGCCGGATCGCGCTGACCGGCGCACGCGTCGTGACCATGCGCGATGCCTACGGCCGACAGGAAGTCATCGAAAACGGCACCGTGCTGGTCAGCGGCAACCGGATCGAGGCCGTCGGCGCCGCAGACGATGTCGAAGTGCCTTCCGAATATCGCAGCATCGACGTGTCCGGTCACACGATCATTCCCGGCCTGGTCGATGCGCACGCCCACGGTGCGATGAGCAACAACCAGCTGCAGCCGCGTCAGAACTGGATGCAATATGCCAACCTGGCATTCGGCGTGACCACGATTCACGACCCGTCGAACGAGAACTGGAGCATTTTTTCCATGGCCGAGTTGCAGCGAACAGGGGATGCAGTGGCCCCGCGCATCTTCTCCACCGGCCGCATTCTGTACGGCGCGTTGTCGCCGGGGGCCACCGCGAAGGTTGACGAATACGAAGACGCCTTGTTCCACGTGCGACGCCAGAAGGAGCAAGGCGCGATATCGGTCAAGAGCTACAACTACCTGGGCCGCGACCAGCGCCAGCAGGTACTCAAGGCCGCGCGCGAGCTGGACATGATCGTGGTGCCCGAAGGCGGCATGCGCCTGGAGCAGAATCTCAATCAGATCGTCGATGGCCACACCGGCATCGAGCATAGCCTGTCGGTCAAGCGCGCCTACAGCGATATCGATCAGCTCTGGAGTCAGACCGAGGTGTTCTATTCACCGACCTTCGTGGTCGCCTACGGCGGTCTGATGGGTGAAGAATACTGGTATGACAACACCGAGGTATGGAAGAACGAACGCCTGATGACTTTCACGCCGAAATCGGTGGTCTATCCGCGTTCGATCCGTCGCCAGCGCGCACCGGATCCGCATTACAACCATTTCTTCGTCGCCGAGGAAGCAAAACAGCTCAACGATCTCGGCGTGCCGGTGGTTATCGGGGCACACGGCCAACTCGCCGGCCTGGGCGCGCACTGGGAATTCTGGATGATGGAGCAGGGCGGTTTCAGCCCGTTCGAGGCGTTGCGCGGTGCGACCATAGACGGGGCGCGCTACTTCGGCATGGATGCCGAGATCGGGTCGATCGAACCCGGCAAGCTCGCCGACCTGGCGATCATTGCCGGCAACCCGCTGGAAAACATCCGCGACAGCCAGAACGTGGCCTATACGATGCTCAACGGCCGCCTGTACGATGCCTCGACCATGAACCAGGTCGCTCCCGAGCAGCGCGAACGCGAGCCCTTCTTCTTCGAACGCGAAGGCGGCGACGCCTGGGTGCCCGAAACGCATGAACGCTTCGAGCGCCAGGCCCGGGCCCTCGGCTGGCGACACGATCATTGAGTACTGATCTCTCCAACGCCCGCCGGCGGTCCGGCGGGCGTTTCCGGGAGGCAAGCCGGAAACATCCCTGGGGTTTGGCACCCTTGCCGGGTGCGGGTGGGCTTTCAAATTCGAAATCAAAAGCAATTTCGCCTCGCGCTGCGCGCTTGCAGGCGAGTTACTTTTTTCGGTTGCAAAAAAAGTAACCAAAAATGCGCTTTACAGGCGGCAGCTGTTGAAGGAGCAGGTCGGAGGGGTCCGGTGGTTAGGTGTTTGATCGCGCATTCGTTCGGAGATCTTTCTGTACGAACGGAGTGTTTCTCTTTGGCTTGCCGGCGACGATTGGATCGGGGCCTCGATCATCATCGGAGGTGGGGCGTTTCGATCGTGGTGGTCGCTACCTGCCCGTTTGCTGAAGATGGTTCCGGATCGGGGCAGTGAGTGAGTTCGGGCGCAATTGCCGGGCATTGAGCATCTACGTGCGTACTCCGGGACCAGGCCGCGGCGGCATCCACGCACACGGCGCTGGAACCCTTTTCAGCAAACGGAAACCAGGGATTTGCCACGATCGAAACGCCCCACCGCCGATAACCATCGAAGCCGGAATCTCGTCATCGCCACTGAGCCAAAGAGGAACAGGGCGATCGTACAGAAAGGTCCCGAGTCAGCGCCACGATCAAACACCAAACCACCCTGCCAATCAACCCGCACCGGCAGTCTCTGCTGCCTGTAAAAAGCGCTTTTGCCTACTTTTGTCGCGATTGACAAAAGTAGGTCGCCTGCAAGCGCGCAGCGCGAGGCGAAACCGCCTTTGATGTTGCATTCGAAAGGCAGCCTGCACCCGGCAAGGACACGAAACATCGGCTGGCGACGAGACGCCTTTGACTTTGACGTTTGGTGCCGATCCCGAATCAACGGAAAAACAGCGATTTCGATAAAACAATAAAAGCGTGATATACCCAAATGATCCAAGCACGGCGATGCGCCTAGGTTAGTATCGATTTCGAGTTCATACGTTGCAAGTCATTGCGGGAATCGACATGGGTTGGGTAGTTCACAAGTTCGGCGGCAGCAGTCTTGCCGATGCCGAAGCTTTCAGGCACGTTTGCCGTTTGTTGGCTTCAATGGACGACGAGCCTCAGGCGGTGGTGGTCTCGGCCATGCAGGGGGTCACCGACGCACTGATCGAAGCCGCACATGCCGCCGCCGCGGTCGCCGGCCACGCGGGCCCCGACTGGGTGCAGGGCTATGAAGCGCTGCGGCAGCGACATCTTGAATGTGCCGATGCATTGGAACTGGCCCCGGACGTTCGTGCAACGCTGGTGCAGTCGTTTGGCGAATTGAAGCACCTGCTGGAAGGGCTTGCATTGCTGGGCAGTTTGCCGCACGAGGTGCTGGATCTGGTCTCCGGACTGGGTGAGCAATGGTCGGCCCGGATTCTTTCCGGCGTGTTGCGGCGCGAAGGTCTTGCCGCCGATTTTGTCGACGCACGCGACGTCATTAGGATCGAGCGCGGCGAACTCGGTCCGGTGCCATTGATGGATGCAAGCAGGCGGGCGCTTGCCGGTCTGGGGCTGGATCGATCGGCACGTATCGTAATGACCGGTTTCAGTTGCCGCGAGGCATCCGGCCGGGTCACCACGCTGGGGCGCAACGGCAGCGATTTTTCCGCGACCATTCTTGCCGCACTGCTGGATGCCGGCGCGGTGCATATCTGGACCGACGTCGACGGCGTACTCTCGGCCGATCCCGGGCGCGTGCCGCAGGCCGAGGTGGTGCAGCGGCTGTCCTACCGTGAAGCGTTTGAACTGGCTTATTTCGGCGCGAGCGTGCTGCATCCGCAAACGCTGGCACCGCTGCTGCAGCGCGCCATCCCGGTGCGCATACGCTCGACGCGCAAGCCTGACCTGCCGGGTACGCTGATCGACCGCAGCGGTTCCGACACGCCTCCGGTCAAGGGGGTTTCGTGCGTGGGCAGGCTGGCACTGATCAATATCGAGGGTGCCGGCATGCTGGGTGTGCCCGGCACGGCCGAGCGCGTGTTCGAAACGCTGCATCGGGCCGAAATCTCGGTGACCATGATCTCGCAGGGCTCGTCGGAGCACTCGATCTGCTGTGTACTGCCGCGGGATGACGCGGAACGCGCCCGGGAGCTGCTCAACCTGCGGTTCATGCACGAGATCGAGTCGGCGCAGCTGCAGCGCATTTCGGTGCTGGACGATATCGAGGTACTTGCCATTGTCGGCGACGGCATGGCCGGGTCGCCGGGCGTTGCTGGCCGGCTGTTCTCGGCCCTGGGACGCGCCGATATCAACGTCCGGGCGATCGCGCAGGGCAGTTCCGAGAGAAACATTTCGGTGGCCGTGGATGCGGCAGCCGCCACGCGCGCGTTGCGCGTGGTGCACTCGGCGTTCTATCTGTCGGACCAGACGATTTCGATCGGCCTGATCGGTCCCGGCCAGGTCGGACGGGCACTGCTGGGACAAATACGGGATGCCGGAAAAAAATTGATGAAGGCCCAGCGAATCGACCTGCGGGTGCGCGCGGTTGCCGATTCCAGCTCCATGGAGCTGGCCGAGCGAGAGGTTTCGGCGGCCGGATTCGAGGGCCGCCTGGATCAAGCCATGCCCGCCGACCTTGACCGCTTCGCCGACCACGTGCATCCGGGCCACCTGCCGCAGGCGGTCATCATCGATTGCTCGGCCAGCGAGGCGATTGCCGACCGCTATGCCGGTTGGCTGGAGCGGGGCATTCACGTCATCACGCCGAACAAGCACGCCGGCAGCGGCGATCTGGCGCGTTATATGCGGCTGCGGGAGTTGACAAAGCAGGGTGGTGCCCGTTGGCGTTACGAGGCAACCGTCGGCGCCGGTCTTCCGATCATCCAGACGCTGCGCGACCAGCTCGATTCCGGCGACCGGGTACTTACAATCGAGGGCATTTTCTCGGGCACGCTGGCGTGGCTTTTCAATCGGTTTCGGGCCGGCATGTCATTCGCCGACCTGGTGCGCGAAGCGCGCAGTTCGGGCTATACCGAGCCGGATCCGCGCGACGACCTTTCCGGCACCGACGTTGCCCGAAAACTGGTGATCCTGGCGCGCGAAATTGGGCTGGAGTTGAGTCTGGACCAGGTTGAAGTGGAAAACCTCGTTCCGGATGGACTGGATGCCGGCGGCGTCGACGAGTTTCTCGCCGCCCTGGACGTACTGGATGCCGGCATGAGCGAGCGAATCGAACGGGCGGACGCCGCCGACCAGTGTCTTCGATACACCGCAAGCCTGGATGCCGACGGGCACGCCCGCGTGGGTCTGGAAGCGTTGCCGCAGGACCATCCCTTCGCCCACTTGGCGCTGACCGACAACGTAATCGCGTTTACCACGGAGCGCTACCGCGAAAACCCGCTGATCGTCCGCGGCCCCGGCGCCGGTCCCCAGGTGACCGCGGCGGGCGTGTTCTCCGACCTGCTCCGAATCGCGCAGTCGAGGTGACATGTTGGAGAAAACCTTTTCCTGATTACGTATATTCCTCAGCCATCGTCCAAGCCACCCTGGGCGGGCGAACCGAGAACCCATTTTGCCGCGGATTCTCGCGGAAAACGCGGATGAAAACCAAAGAGTGACGCAGGCCGGCGCCACGTCGCCGGGCAGATGGCTGAAAGCGCCTCTCCGAGACATTTCCATTTACGACCAATCATCTGCCTTTATCCGTGTGCATCCGCGTGCATCCGCGGCCAGCAAAGCTTTTCCGAAAAAGTGGCTGAGTCATCTACCTAATCAGGTAAAACCCGGTTTCAAAAACAGTGCCAGCAGTCTTCGGCGACCCAGTCGGCCGGGCCGGCGGGTGAAGTGCTGCCGATCGGGCTTCCGGGTGGAATTGCGGGGCCAGAGGTGACTGGATTGCTCGCCGGCGCGGGCCGGTCCAGATGTTTTTCAATCCGGGCCGTCATCCACTGGCTGAAATCCTGCATGTCGCGTTGACGCGCCAGCCGACGCGCGAGTTCGAGCAGGCCGGCGCGGGCGGCACCCTGAACCTGGGCCGATCCGCTACCAGCGTCCAACTGCATCAGCGCGGTGGCAAAGCGCGATATCAGGCGTCCCGAAATCACGCCCAGGCGCGCCGAGTCGGCGCGCGCAAGATCATCAAGCAGGCGTGTGCGAACAGTGACAATCACCTCGGTCAGCGAAGGCATGTCGGGATCCAGCGCGGCCTGAGCGCCCAGGCGCTCGGCACGTGTCGCGTCGAGCAGCGCGGAAAACGTGATGTCGGCTGCGGTCTCGGCTGCAGTGAACAGGTCGAAGGCCGGGTCTGTTCGCGCCGGCAGGGTCTCCGCACCGGCGTCGAACCAGAAGCCGTTGTAGCCGGGCGGCATCAGCTCGAGCAATTCGTCCTGCAGGTCCAGCCGGGCCGGGTCCAGCGTTTCCAGCAGCGCTTCCAGCGCCTTGCGCTGCTCGACTGCCGGGACTGGTGCGGGCTGCGCACCCGGACCGCCGCGCCGCACGTAGCTGAAGCGGACACCGCCAAGCGACTTGGCCGCAGCGTTGATCTGGTAGCGGTGATAAAGGTAAATCGGGACCAGAACCTCGCGCAATGCAGCCAGCGGCCGCCCTTCGGCGATTCGGTTGGCACCGAAACCGGCCAGCGCCCGCGCCCGGACTTCCAGCACGTTGTTCAGCTCGGCCACGGCATCTGTGCCGTTGTCCCACACCGAGCCATCCGGATGGGCGGTCGCCACGCCGCGTGCGTGCTGATCGGCAACAAACTGCAACCCGCGCTCGATGCCGTCGGCCACGATTTCGTCCAGGCGCGCCGGCTCGTCGGTGTCCGGCGGGAACTCCGAGTACAGCCATTTGGCGGTCAACTTGTCCCATTCGCCGATGCCGTGGTCGTAGGCTTGCGAGAAGTCCAGACCACCCCGGTCGTCGACCTGCACCCAGGGCGCCGGATAATCCATTACCGAGGCGCGATTGTTGGCCGAGGCGGCGAAATTGTGGCCGAAGCCCAGCGCATGTCCCAATTCGTGCGCTGCCAGTTGCCGGATCCGGTCCAGCGCCAGCTCCACGGGATCGTCCTCGGCGCCGCTGCCTACGGCCTCCACGCCGGCCAGTCCCTCGAAGATCATCCGGTCCTGGCGCACACGCTGCGAGCCCAGGATGACGTGGCCCTTGATCATCTCGCCGGTTCGCGGGTCGATGATGCCGCCGCCGTAGGACCAGCCGCGGGTCTGGCGATGCACCCACTGGACCACGTTGTAGCGGATGTCCAGCGGATGGGCGTCTTCGGGCAGCAGTTCGACCCGGAAGCCGTCCTCGAAGCCGGCCGCAGCAAATGCATCGCCCCACCAGGAGGCGCCATCCAGCAGGGCTTCCCGAATGCGTTCGGGCGCACCGGGATCGATATGGAACACCAGCGGCTCGCGCACGCCGGAATCCGGGCGCCCGGGTTCGTTGTACTGCAGCCGGTGGCGCATGGCGTAGGCCTGGATCACCGGCTCGGCCAGTCCCGCCGCGTAGTCGTAAAAGCCCAGCGTGAAGGTGCCGGTACGCGGATCGGCACGCCGGATCCGGTAGCCGTCGTCGGGCAGGCGTACGAAACTGTGGTGCTGGACCAGCGTCACCGCATTGGCATCGGCGGCCGTGGCCCGGATTTCGCTGCCGGGTTTTTCTCCGACGAACGTGATCCAGGCGTCGATCTCGACGTTG
This sequence comes from Wenzhouxiangellaceae bacterium, assembly GCA_040904965.1. Classification (GTDB taxonomy): domain Bacteria; phylum Pseudomonadota; class Gammaproteobacteria; order Xanthomonadales; family Wenzhouxiangellaceae. Next base: position 2,898 of record JBBDSL010000021.1, on the reverse strand, counting down.
TCGGGAAAAACCAGCACGGAATCGGCATCCGGCAGGGAACGATCGTCGGCACGCGAGAACTTGTCGCCGTCGCTGCTGAGGGTCTGGCCCAGTCCCAGGGCATCGGCGGTCAGCAGGCCGGCCAGATCGATGAGCGGTCGACCGTCCCCGTCTTCGGCGACAATTTCGGTGGACCAGACGAATGAAGTGGCGAACGAGGTATCCACCGCCTGGCGTTCGAGCCGGTTCGGGGTTACGGCGCGGTAGCGATGGTTCTCGACCTCGGCGATGATCCGATTGCCGATCCGCCGGAACCGGAGAATGCGGCCGGAATTGCCCCACCCCCGATCCAGTCCCAGCGGATTCGAGCCCAGCCCGGCGGTCAGCCGCTGGGCATGGATGAAGCGCAGCAGCACACCGGGCTGTTCGGCATCGGGATTGGACGCCGGCAGCAGCGCCAGTACCTTGCCTTTCCCGGGACTGCTGTAGATGTCGATAAAACCTTCGCTCAGCGTCAACCCGGCGGTGGCCTCAACAAACGAATCCTGCGAGTCGGTGGCCGATTCATCTTCCGCGGCTGCCGGAGCTTGTCCGAGGACCGCGAAGGCAATCAATAACATTGGGAAAAGCCGGTTCAGCATTGAGGTTGATCCTTTTTGGGGATTCAAAATCTTGATTAACCACGAAGGACACGAAGAGCACGAAGGAAATTCAAAGAAAGCAAAGCTGTACATGCTCTCTTTTGCTTTTCCTTCGTGTCCTTCGTGGTTAATAATCCGGGTTTAGGGACATGCTCAGTCCGCCGTCATTCCCTTGTAGTTGAGTTCGACCCACTGTGCCGGTTCGATAAAGCCCTGGCCCCAGTCGGCGTCGAATTCTTCGGTAATGGCGGCGTTGTGCACTTCGTCCAGCGTCTTGCCCTGGTCGATCAGGCCGCTTAGCCGTTCATGCACCGTGGCCAGCATGTCGCGATAGCCGGCCAACTGACCCCGATCGATGACCGGGCCGCCGTGGCCGGTGATGATGGAGGTATTGTCGTCGGCCATCTCAAGCACGCGATCGGTCGCATCGATCATCCCGGCCAGGCTGCCGCCGCTGTCGTAGTCGATAAACGGGTACAGCCCGTGGAACACGATGTCGCCGGTATGGATGGCATTGGCTTCGGCGAGATGCACGATCGCATCGCCGTCGGTGTGGGCGTCCGGAACGTGTATTGCGTTCACGGTGTGCCCGCCGAGATGGAAGCTTACCCGATCGTTGAACGTCACCACCGGCAGCGCGCCTTCCGGCGAGGGTGGTACTTCGTTGTCGAAGAATTCCATGAACTGTCCGGTCGACATGCGCTTGCGCACGTTGTCGTGGGCCACTACCAGGGCGCCACCCTCGGCCATGTTCTCGTTGCCGCCGGTATGGTCGCCGTGCCAATGGGTGTTGAACACGAACCGGATCGGCTGGTCGGTGACTTCGGCCACCGCTGCCTTGATCTTGTCGGTCAGCGGTGCGTACTGGTCGTCGATCAGAAACGCGCCGTTGTCGCCGACTACAAGCCCCAGGTTGCCGCCAGCGCCTTCGAGTGCGTACACGCCGTTGGCGACTTTGGTGGTGCGGATCTCTACCTGGGAGAAATCCTGCGCAACAACCAGTGTCGGAAGCAAGGCGCAGAGCGTGCATAAAAGTTTGAAAGTAAAGCGATTCATCGATAGCGACTCCTGTATAGGTTGTGGCTTATGGGTTATTCTATAGAGATCGATATGGATGCGGGTGAGTTTCATCGGTCGCACCCGCACCTTTTTAGCCGGACACCAAAGCAGGCGAAACGACAAAGGCGGATAACCACGAAGGACACGAAGAGCACGAAGGGGTAAAACGAATTACTAATGCATAGGGGCCAGTCAATTTCACGTGTCGTCTTTCTTCGTGTTCTTCGTGCCCTTCGTGGTTCATGCTTTTCTGATTTGGCGCGAACGGCTTGGCCGGAATATCAACCCCAACGTTGCATAAATTTTCGGAGCTGGAAGCCCGGAGAGTAGTATTTCCGCGGGCTGCACGGAGTGTTGACAGCCGGAGCGTAGCTTCACTCTACGTGAGGATTGGCAACGCGAGTACAGACCGCGGAAATGCTGCTATACCGGGCAGCGCAGCGATTCCGGCCCGAAAATTGATGCAACGTTGGGGTCAACCCACGGTAAACCGCGTATCCAGATCGCGCAGGCTGTACAGCGCCCAGCATGCGGCCAGCATCGGGATGGCGGCGAAGAAAAGCAGATTCGGGCCATCGAACGGATTGATGTACTGCTTCCAGGTCGAAAGCGTTGAGACTGCGTGAATCAGGAACACGAGCCCGTAGGTGATTCGCTTCATGAAACCGATGACAAAACCGATCAGCAGAATCAACTCCAGGGCACCGATGATCATGAATACCGTCGGTCCCCAGCCGGACAGGCCGTAGAAGTTCTCGAACACGCCGGCACTATGTGCGGGATTGATGAATTTGTCCAGCGTCCACATCAGAATGACGATAAACACGCCAAGACGCAGAAACAGCAGCGCGTTGGCGATCTTGTTTTCGTTGTGCATGGGGTCTCCTTGCTCGGAATGAACGGTCGGCCCAGTGTAACGCAGCGGCCGACTGCCGGCACCTGAATCTTGCCCGCCGTCAGCTCGCGCGCAGGCGGCGTAGCCGCCAGTGCAACAGGCGTGCAAGGGCCCGCGCCATGAACCGCCATGCGCGGCCCGGCCAGTGTCGCATCACGTCCAGCCACAAGTATATCGTCGGCAGGAAGATCAGGCTCACGACCGTGGAAAACAGTAGCCCCCCGACGATGGCACGGGCCATGGGATAGTAGGGCGGCCCGTCACCGCCGATCTGGGTGGTGCCGATGCAAAGCGGCACGAGACCCAGCACGGTGGTGCCGACGG
>JBBDSL010000020.1:0-11132 GCA_040904965.1 Wenzhouxiangellaceae bacterium | reverse complement strand
TACGGCCATTCCCTGCGAGCCGCGCCTTGCCCTGAACGCTGACAGACCAACTGAATCCTAATTTATCAGGTTGAAGGACCACTAGCGTGTTCGGCGATGGTTTTCTTGCAATTGCCGTGTATGCACCCAACCTCAAGCAACTGTACACATCAACCGGTTTGAAGATCATGGATGAACAATCGCAAGAGCAGCAGATCAATTTCGACACCGACAATCTGTACCGGGTCGAGCTATTCACCGATCAGCGATCGGGTTCCATCCGGCGAATGACCCCGGTCGACGGCGACGGAGCTCCGGATGACACTCGTCAGGTGCAATATATCGGCGAAGCCACGGCAATGACGCCGGCCGGCAGCCTGCCGCTGAACTTCGAGCTGGAAGGCTCGACACTGGCCGAGGCGGCTGAAGGATTTGCTGAAGGCGCCCGGCAGGCACTGACCGAGACCGTCGAGGAACTCAAGCGCATGCAGCGTGAGCAGCAGAACTCGATCATGGTGCCCGGCCAGGAAGGCCCGCAGGGCGGCGGTGGTTTTCCCGGCGGTGGCGGCGGAAGCCCGTTCAAGCTCTGATCGCGGGGACGGCGCGGCGTCGCCGACGAGATTCCTACGTTTTTCCAGATCCGCTGTTTCCGGCCAGCAGTTTTTCCAGATAGTGGATATTGGTGCCGCCGGCCTTGAACCCCGAATCATCGAGTAGTCGAAGATGCAGCGGGATGTTGGTCTTGATGCCGGTGAGCACAAGCTCATTGAGTGCCACGCGCATCCTGGCCATGGCGTGTTCGCGCGTCTCGCCGTGGCAGATCAGCTTGCCGATCATTGAATCGTAGTTGGGCGGAATGGTGTAGCTGTCGTAGATGTGCGAGTCGACCCGCACGCCGGGCCCGCCCGGGGCGTGGAAAGCGTCGATGGTGCCCGGCTGAGGAATGAACTTTTCCGGGTCTTCGGCGTTGATCCGGCATTCGACGGCGTGGCCGCGGAAACCGATGTCTTCCTGGCTGAACGGCAGCGGTTGGCCGGCAGCGACCAGGATCTGGGCCTGAATCAGATCGAGGCCGGTGATCATCTCGGTGACCGGATGCTCGACCTGGATGCGGGTGTTCATTTCGATGAAGAAGAACTCCCCGTCCTCGAACAGGAACTCGAAGGTGCCGGCCCCGAGGTAGCCGATGCGCTTGCATGCCTCGGTGCAGATCCGGCCAATTTTCTCGCGCTGCTCGGGCGTGATGCCGGGCGCAGGCGCCTCTTCGATGACCTTCTGGTGGCGCCGTTGCATCGAACAATCCCGCTCGCCCAGGTGGACCGCGTTGCCGTGCGAATCGGCTAGTACCTGCACTTCGACATGGCGCGGATTCTGCAGGTACTTCTCCATGTAGACCGTGGAATCGCCGAATCCCGAGCGGGCCTCCTCACGCGTGAGCTGGATGGACTTGATCAGGTCGAACGGGTTGTGCACCACCCGCATGCCGCGGCCCCCACCGCCGGCGGCGGCCTTGATCAGGACCGGGTAGCCGATTTCCTCGCCCATGCGCCGGGTGCGCCGCTCGTCGGTATCCAGCGGGCCGTTGGAACCGGGCACGCAGGGTACGCCGGCCTTGCGCATGGCGTTGATTGCCGAAACCTTGTCGCCCATCAGGTGGATGGTTTCCGCGCGCGGTCCGATGAACGTGAAGCCGGATTCCTCGATGCGTTCGGCGAAGTCGGCATTTTCGGCCAGGAATCCGTAGCCCGGATGCACCGCCTCGGCGTCGGTCAGCTCCATGGCCGCAATGATGGCCGGGACGTTGAGGTAGCTTTCGGCGGCCGGGGCCGGGCCAATGCACACCGACTCGTCGGCCATGCCGACGTGCTTGAGGTTGCGGTCCACGGTCGAATGCACCGCAACAGTGCGTATGCCCATGGTCTGGCAGGCCCTGAGGATGCGCAGCGCGATTTCACCGCGGTTGGCGATGACGATCTTCCTGAAAGCGGCCATGTCAGGGACGGATCACGAATAAAGGCTGATCGAATTCGACCGGCTGGCCGGATTCGACCAGAATGGCGGCGACGGTGCCGTTGTACTCGGATTCGATCTGGTTGAACATCTTCATTGCCTCGACCAGGCACAGCGTCTCGCCGCGGCTGACGCGCTGGCCTTCCTTGACGAACGGTTCGGAATCGGGGTTGGGCGCGTCGTAGAATGTGCCCACCATCGGCGAGCGAACGATCTCGCCGTCCGGTAGTTCGTCGTTGCCGGAATCGGGGCTGGTCGCTGCGCTGGGCTGGGGCGCTGGCGCCGGCGCCCCGGGAGGAGCCGAAGCTGGCGCCTGCATGACCGGCGCGCTGGTGCCGAGCCGGCTGAGGCGCACCGACTCTTCACCTTCGTGAATCTCGAGTTCGGCCAGATTCGACTCCTCAAGCAGTTCAATCAGTTTTTTTATTTTTCTCAGGTCCATTCTCTACTCCGAAGCAACCGGGCCGAGCAGGGCGCAAAGCCCCTTGAGGCCCAGAATGTATGAATTGCCGCCAAAGCCCGAAACCCTGCCTGCGGCCAGATCGGCCAGCAGTGAGGTCTGCCGGAACGATTCGCGTGCATCAGGGTTGGAAAGGTGAACTTCGACGAATGGCAGCGCAACCGCCGCCAGCGCGTCCCGAATCGCCACCGAGGTGTGGGTGAATGCGGCCGGATTGATCAATATGCCGTCGGTGCCATCGTCCATGGTCTGCTGAATGCGTTCGACCAGCGCGTGCTCGGCGTTGGCCTGGAAAAACTCCAGCTCGCATCCGTCGTTCGCGGCCACGGTACGGGCGCGGGCCTCGATGTCGGCCAGGGTCTCGGTGCCGTAAATGCCGGGTTCGCGTCGCCCGAGCAGGTTCAGGTTGGGACCGTGCAGGACCAGAATCTGCACCTTGGGCACTCCGTCAGATGATTCAGGACTTGACAGTTTGCCCTATTTTTGACTCCATTGCCAGACGATCATGACATGTTGGTGACGTCTTGGGAGATTATTGGTCTTCAGAGGTGTGCACAAATGGCCCCAGCGCCTTGTCCAGAATGGGCGCATCGAGTTCGCCGAGGTGACGCCATCGGATGATGCCCCGGGCGTCGACCAGAACGCTGTAGGGAAGCATGCCATCGGGATTGCCGTAGCGGCGCTGGGTTTCGCGCACGTCCGAGGTGCCGATCAGAATCGGGTAGCTGATCCCCAGCTGCTCGACGAATTCGTCCACCGCACCCGGTTCGTCGACCGCGATGCCGACCACACGGAGGTCCTCGGGATATTTTTCGGCCGTCGCTTGCAGCAGCGGCATTTCGCGTACGCAGGGTGCGCACCAGGTGGCCCAGAAATTGACCAGCATGGCCCGACCGTCGAAGTCGGAGGCCCGCCATAATTCTCCGTTGACCCCGGCATGGACGAATTCCGGGCGCGGGTCGCCGATCTTCGCGAACGCTTCGCTTTCGGGCCCTTCGAGTGGCTTGACTGCATCGGACTGCGTCAGCCAGGCGATCAGCAGCCCTGCGGCCACACCGCCGATGACGGTCAGTACCAGCGCTGAAATCTTCATCCCGGATTATCTATGGCCTGCTGTACGCGCTCCAGGTGGGCGATGAACTCATCCGGTGGCATGAAGCCGAACATTCGGTACCGGTCCAGTTCGTCGCCACCGCTGAAAAACAGGTATGCCGGCGGTCCGTGCAGCCCGAATTCATTGAGTACCTTCTGATGCCGGTCGCCGAAATCGGTCATGTCGATCTTGAGCAGGTCGAACTCGCCCATTTTCTGCGCCACGGCAGCATCTGGAAACGTGCTGCGCTCCATGCGCTTGCAGTCCAGGCACCAGTCGGCGTAGAAATCGAGAAACACGGGGCGTTGCGCGGCTTCGACTGCGCGCGTGAGCTGTTCCAGATCGTCGACTTCGGTGAACGCCGGCTGGGCAACCGCCTGGGCCGTCGTGCCGCCACCGCCGCTGAAGGGCTTGAGCGGCCGCAGCCAGTCGTTGCCGCCGGCCGCGGCGCCGACGAACTGCATGATGCCGAATACCAGCAGCATCACCCCGGTGGCCTGCCACAGCTTCTGCCAGCCGCTGGCGGCTGAATCCAGGCGGGTCAGTGCGCCCAGGTAGACACCGCTGGCGATTGCCAGCGCACCCCACAGCAGCATGGTTACACCGCCGGGCACGATGCGTTCGAGCATCCAGATGGCCAGCGCCAGCAGGCCGACGCCGAAGACCGCCTTGACCGATTCCATCCAGCCGCCGGCGCGCGGCAGCCAGTGGCCCAGGCCGACGCCAATGGCCAGCAGCGGCATACCCATGCCGATGCTCAGCGCGAACAGCACGCTGCCGCCCAGCACCGCGTCACCGGTTTGCGAGATGAAGATCAGGATGCCGATCAGCGGCGCGGTGACGCACGGCCCGACAATAATCGCCGACAGAAAGCCCATGATGGCCGCGCCGATCAGGTTGCCGCCGGACTGGCGGTTGCTGATTTCGGTCAGCTTCGCTTGCACCGGGGCCGGCATCTGCAGGTTGTAGAAGCCGAACATGGCCAGTGCCAGCAACACGAAAACCAGCGCGAAGGTGCTCAGCACCCAAGGGTTCTGAAACGCGGCCTGCACGTTGTAACCCATCAGTGCCGCGATCACGCCGACCGCGGTGTAGGTCAGCGCCATGGCCAGCACGTAGGCCAGTGACAGCGCAAACGCCTTGCCGCGCGTGATGTTCTCGCCCTCGCCGGCGATGATGCCGGAAAGAATCGGGATCATCGGAAATACGCACGGCGTGAACGCCAGGCCGATGCCCAGCAGTACAAACAGCGCCAGAGTCAGCGCCATCGGCTGTTCGGTGATCAGGCGCGCCAGACGGTCCTGGTCGCTTTCGGGAATGTTCTGGCCGCCTTCGGGCGGGCCGGCCGGCGCAGGCTGCGTTGCATCCGCACTCTGGCTGGTTGCCGCGGGGGGCTCGATCGCCGACTCGGCGCGCGGCAGATCGACCACGATCGCGCGCTCCATCGGCGGATAGCAGATGCCCTCGGTCTGGCAGCCCTGGAACCGGACGGCCAACGGCAGATCCTGCGCCGGACCCGCCGGTCGCGCCAGCTCAATCGGAATTTCGACTTCGCCGTAGTAGGCGTGGGTGTCGCCGAAGTATTCGTCGTTGATCGAAACGGCTGCTGGCAGATCGATGCCGGTGACCTCGATCGGCCCGCCCGGGTCGACGGTGCTGGCCTGAAATTCAATGGAATCGCGGTACAGGTAGTAATCCGGGTGAACGGTAAAGCGCGCCAGCAACGCGCCCGGCCCCATTGCGATGGTCTCGACCCGGAATGCCTCTTGCGCTGGCAGCGGGTCGGAGCGCCCGGTGAGTTCGCGTGAGCTGCCGAAGCCGTCGAGCTGGTCGATCAGCCCGCCGCCGCTGCCAGAACGGGTCGGCGGCACGCCGGCGGCGCCTTCGGCTTGCGCAATCCGCAGCTGTTCGCGCTGGGGTGGATAGCAAACGCCGAGGTCGGCGCAGCCCTGAAAGGCGACCAGCACCTCGATCGGGCCCTGCGCCGGCGCCTGCTCGACGGGAATCGTGACGTTGACCCGGTCGCGGTAGATTTCAACATCGCCGAAGAATTCGTCGCTGTAGGCCTTGCCGGCGGGAATGTCGGGCGTGCCCAGTGCCACGCCGGAACCGGCAGGTTCGAATCTGAACGCGTGGCGATACAGGTAGTACCCGTCGGCAATCGCCCACTCGACCCGGATGGATTTCCGGTCGGCCTCGAAGCCGGTCGAAATGGCAAATGCTTCCTCGACCGGCAGCAGGTCGTCGGGATTGATCTGGGCCGCGAGACCCGGCGGCAGCAGCAACGCCGCGAGCAGCACCAACAGTGTTTTCATTCTTTTCATCGTGATCCGTCTTCGTGGCCCGCGATCCAGTCGCGAACCCATTGCAGGTATTCGGAATTGCCGTCGACCACATCGACGGCCAGCAGTTCCGGCACGTCGTAGCTGTGGCGCTCGGTCAGGCGCTCGCGCAGCGCCGGAAACGCTGCCCGGGTGGTCTTGAGCGTCAGCGGAATCTCCTCATCGCGCTCGATAACGCCCTGCCAGGGATAGATCGAAACCACCGGCCGGCCGATGCTCGCGCAGGCGGCCAGCCGTTCCCCCACCATTTGGCCGGCCAGTCGCTCGGCCTCGGCCGGGTCGGTGCAGGTCGTGTGAACCAGGATCAGCGAATCGCGGTTTGTCATTGAGCAGGCTCTACTTTTCCGGTCGGGTTGGACGAAATTCGAACGGACACGCCGAATGCCGTTCGGCACCGCTTTTGCGCGGCCCGACATGCAGACCCGGATTCGTGCGGACGTATTGCACCCATTCTACCGCGTCGCCGCCGCACGATTTTCAGCACCAGCTCTTGAAATGACCTGCCGGTAGCTCCATTTGCCGAGACATGCTGGTTGTCATGGCCTGCAGATACCGCATAGCGGGCCTGCGTCGCCATGCTCGGCAACCGAAGTTCGTCCTGTAGGGCAAAAGCGCCATACAGGGTGTCAATGACCCAATTTATGAATGGAAGGGAGAAGTACCCATGAACCTGCGTCCTTTGCATGATCGCGTGATCGTCAAGCGTGTCGAAGAAGAACGGACCACGCCCGGCGGCATCGTCATTCCCGACAGCGCCACCGAGAAGCCGATCCGCGGCGAAGTCCTCGCCGTGGGCAACGGCAAGATTCTCGAAGATGGCAGCAAGCGCGAGCTCGACGTCAAGGTCGGCGACAAGGTGTTGTTCGGCAAGTACTCCGGCACTGAAGTCAAGGTCGACGACGATGAACTGCTCGTGATGCGCGAAGACGACATCATGGCCGTCATCGAGTCCTGACCCCGATCGACGATTGTGATCGACGATTGTGATCGACAATCGTAATTGACAATCGTGATTGACAATCGCGAATAACCGAATCCGATCGAATGCGAATCAACGAATTTAAAAAGGAATACCAACCATGAGTGCCAAAGAAGTCCGTTTCTCAGAGGACGCCCGCCAGAAGATGCTCAAGGGCGTCGAAATTCTGTCCCGCGCGGTCAGCGTAACACTGGGCCCGAAGGGCCGTAATGTCGTGCTCGAAAAGAGCTTCGGCTCGCCCACCGTGACCAAGGACGGCGTGTCCGTGGCCAAGGAAATCGAACTGGAGAACAAGTTCGAGAACATGGGCGCCCAGATGGTCAAGGAAGTCGCTTCCCAGACCTCGGATGCCGCCGGCGACGGCACCACCACCGCAACGGTGCTGGCGCACGCAATGCTGCGCGAAGGCATGAAGGCGGTCACCGCCGGCATGAACCCGATGGATCTCAAGCGCGGTCTGGACAAGGCCGTCAAGGCGGCCGTCGAAGAACTGGCCAAGCTTTCCACGCCGTGTACCGACGACAAGTCGATCGCCCAGGTCGGCACCATTTCGGCCAACGCCGATGAAGAAATCGGCAAGATCATTGCCGAGGCCATGGGCAAAGTCGGCAAGGAAGGCGTGATCACGGTCGAGGAAGGCCAGTCGCTGGACAACGAACTGGATGTCGTCGAAGGCATGCAGTTCGACCGCGGCTACCTGTCGCCGTACTTCGTCACCGACCAGCAGACCATGCAGGTCGACCTGGAAAACCCGTACATCCTGCTGCACGACAAGAAAATTTCCAACGTGCGCGAACTGCTGCCGGTGCTCGAAGCCGTCGCCAAGCAGAGCCGCAGCCTGTTGATTGTGTCCGAGGACATCGAAGGCGAGGCCCTGGCCACGCTGGTGGTCAACAACCTGCGCGGTATCGTCAAGGTTGCCGCGGTCAAGGCGCCCGGCTTCGGCGATCGCCGCAAGGCAATGCTCGAAGACATGGCCATCCTGACCGGCGGCCAGGTGATTTCCGAAGAAGTCGGCCTGAGCCTGGAAAAGGCCACCGTGGATCAGCTCGGTTCCGCCAAAAAGGTCCAGATCAGCAAGGAAAACACCACCATCATCGACGGTGCCGGCGAGGGCTCCGCGATCGAAAGCCGGGTCGGCCAGATCCGCGCCCAGATCGAGGAAGCCAGCTCCGACTACGACCGTGAAAAGCTGCAGGAACGCGTGGCCAAGCTGGCCGGCGGCGTTGCTGTAATCAAGGTCGGCGCTGCCACCGAAGTCGAAATGAAGGAAAAGAAGGCCCGCGTCGAAGATGCACTGCATGCAACCCGTGCCGCGGTCGAGGAAGGCGTTGTCCCGGGCGGCGGTACCGCGTTGATCCGCGTGCTCATGTCAATGGACAAGCTGACCGGAGATAACCACGAGCAGGATCTCGGCATCAAGATCGCGCTGCGTGCGATGGAAGAACCGCTGCGCAAAATCGTCGCCAACGCCGGCGGCGAACCCTCCGTGATCCTCAACCAGGTCAAGGACGGCAAGGGCAACTACGGCTTCAACGCAGCCACCGGCGAATTCGTCGACATGATCGAAGCCGGCATCCTGGATCCGACCAAGGTGACCCGTTCGGCGCTGCAGAACGCCGCCTCGGTTGCCGGCCTGATGATTACCACCGAAGCCATGATCGCCGAAATCCCGAAGGATGACGAAGGCGGTGCGGGGCCTGATATGGGTGGTATGGGTGGTATGGGCGGAATGGGCGGCATGATGTAAGACGCGCCCGCGTCTTGCGGCCCAGGGCGGCGCTTCGCCACGGCTCGCGATGCTCATGTACACAAAACGTACACTGCGCTCGCTCTGCCGTGACTCATCACCGCCCTGAACCGCAATCCGCTAATGCGCTCGCTCATTGCTCGTAGCAAGATCGAGAGAACCCCGGCTTCGGCCGGGGTTTTTTATGGGACCGAATCTTTCGGCCGTATGCGGCGTTGCGTCGCGACAATAAATGCTCACGTACACAAATCGTACGCTCCGCTTTCTTGTCGCCCCGCGCCTTGCCTACGACCGAAATCTTCTAGTCCCTCGCTCATTGCTCATAGCAAGATCGAGAAAAACCCCGGCCCCGGCCGGGGTTTTTACATGGGTGCGCTGCGCTTACCCGGGCTACGGGGCTACAGGGCTGCGGTTGTCCCGGTTTCCGGTGTGGCTGGAATCTTCACCGGCGTTGCTCTATGATCGGCTTCTCCAATAACCACCACCGGGGTCGAAATGATGAATGCGATTCGATTGATGGCGATGTTCGTGCTGACAGGCCTGGTCGCGCTGCCGGCCGGAGCCCAGGACGCCGAAAGCGATGCGATGCTGCGCGCAATTACCGGCAACGCCGGGGCGCCGGCGGGACGCGATGTGAACTACTTCGAGGCCGATCCGGCCGCCACCGGTTACCTGGCCGTACCTGAAGGCGAGGGGCCGTTCCCGGCGGTGATCCTGATCCATGAGTGGAACGGACTGGTCGAGCGGATCAGGCAGACCGCCGACGCCTTTGCCGAGCAGGGTTATATCGCGTTTGCCGCGGACCTGTATGGCGGCAAGACCGGCAGTTCACGCGAAGAGAACGTCGAGCTGATGCAGGCCGCGCGCGCCGACGAGGACCGGATCATCGCCAACCTGGACGCAGCCGTTGACTGGGTCGAGGCCAATACGCCGGCGACCGGCAAGGCGGCCGCGATCGGCTGGTGCTTCGGCGGCGGCATCGCGCTTTCCTACGCGCTGGGCAGCGACAGCCACGAAGGCACCGCGATCTTCTACGGCTCGCTGATCGACGATCCCGAGCAGATGCAGCACATCCACCACGAGGTCTACGGCACATTCGCGGAGAACGACCGCGGCATCCCGGTCGACGACGTCGAGGCGTTCGTCGATGCGATGCGTGAGGCCGGCATCGAAAACGACGTGCATATCTATGACGACGTCAATCACGGCTTCTGGCTGCACGTCGAGCGCGACCCGGAAAACAACCGTCCGGCGGCCGGGCACGCCTGGGAGCGCCTCAAGGCCTACCTTGGCCGGGTTCTTTAAGAAACCCGAAACCGTTGATTGCGCAGATGTGCGCAGATTTTTGCAGAATTCTCCCGTAGGAGCCTGCTTGCACGCGAATGGAGATGGAACCGAAGCGCCCTTTCCCAGTCCGATTCACCGAATCCCATTCTGGAGGGAAGAACCAATGAAGAACCTGCTTGTTTGCGTGCTTGCTTCGTTTCTTGCACTGCCCGCATGGGCCGAAACCAAACCAATCGAGATCGAGGAATTCAGCGTCGAGTGGGACAATACCCGCCCGCGCGACCCGTCCATAGCGGCCGACGGCCGAATCTGGCTGGTCGGGCAGGCCGGCAATTACGTGGCCGTGTTCGACCCGGACAGCGAGGAATTCCAGCGCTTCGACCTGCCCGACGGCGCAGGCCCGCATACCGTCTACGTGACCCGCGACGACGAAATCTGGTACGCCGGCAACCGCGACGCCCATCTTGGCCGCGTTGATCCCGAGGCCGGCGCGATTTCCCGGGTCGACATGCCCGAAGGCGAGCTTCGGGACCCGCACACGATCTTTGAGGATTCCAGCGGAAGGTTGTGGTTTACCGCGCAGGGTGCCAACCAGATCGGCCGCTACGATCGCGAAACCGGCGAAATCGCCCACGTCGATGTGCCCACGGCCAATGCTCGTCCTTACGGCATAGAAGTCGACGACGACGGTGTGGTCTGGGTGGTGCTGGTGGGCACCCACAAGATTGCCCGCATTACCCCCGACATGGAGCTGACCGAAATCGACCTGCCGCGCGAAGACGCGCGCCCGCGGCGCATTGCGATCACCGACAGAGGCATCTGGTACGTCGACTATGCGCGTGGATATCTGGGCCTCTATGACCCGGACAGCGGCGAATTCCAAGAGTGGCAGAGCGACCTGGCGCACCGGGCCGGTCCCTACGCGCTGGCCGACGATGACCAGGGCCGCCTGTGGTTCGTGGAAACCCACCCCGATCCGAACCGCTTCGTCGGCTTCGACCCCGAGACCGAAGAATTCTTCAGCATCACGCCCATCCCCAGCGGCGCCGGCGCCGTACGCCACATGGTGTTCGACCACAAGCGCAACGCCATCTGGTTCGGCACCGACACCAACAACCTCGGTAAGGCCAGCTTGCCCGACTAACCCTTAATCCACACGCCGGCCGCGCCCGCGGCCGGCGTTCGGGTCGGCGCCATGCGCCGGCTCTAGTGGTCCTTCAACCTAAATTATC
>JBBDSL010000019.1:55033-56056 GCA_040904965.1 Wenzhouxiangellaceae bacterium | reverse complement strand
GCTGGTTGGCTGGTTGGCTGGTTGGCTGGTTGGCTGGTTGGCTGGTTGGCTGGTTTCCGGAAAAGCGTAGCGGGCTCGGGGTTTTCGCAGGGTGGATAAGCGCCAGCGCATCCACCATCCCGGGCTCGGAACGGGAAAACTTACTAACAAAACCATAAATCCTGCCTCATTCAGCGCGGCTGCGCATATTCAGCCAATGCCCGATGATTAACCCGACCCCGCCCATGGAAGTCAGCAGCGCGATCCATGCGGGACCGAGAACGTGGTCGTGCTCGAGCACCGCGGCAAAAATCAGCAGCGCAAAGCCGGCCCCGGCCGGAATCCACATCCGCCAATTGCGATGGCGCAGAAAGCCCATACTGAACGCCACCAGACTGACCGGCAGGATCATCGCCAGCAGTACCAGGTGAAACATCTCATGACTGAACAGCCCGGCCGAGGCGACCGGGGCGAAAAGCAGCGCCAGCGGCAGCGCAAGACACTGCAACAGGCAGAACGCCGAGATGCCGATACCGAGCCGATCGAGCAGACCGGTCGGAAGATCTCGCTTTCGTGGTTTCAACACTGCTGCCATCATCCCGGACATCTACCTATAAAACGTAATGATATAACATTTTGGCGGCCGGCGAAACCAGGCCGGTTCAGACCAGGTCGCGCGGGAACCAGATGTCCCAATCATCGGAAAATACCCGGGTATCGCCTTCGCGCACATTCAGTTCAGCGGTCAGCCGGAAATGGTCGCGCGTGCAGGTCAGCACGGTGCGGGTCTCGGTGTGGATTTCCCAGTCGCCGCGCTTGAGGGTGCGTTTCCACACCGCCTCGCCGCGCGGCGACTCGAAGTCGGCGCCGCGAATCGAGTAGTACTCCGCCGCGCAGGTCTTCATCACCAGGTCGATGTCGACCAGCCGGTGGCAGCCGTGATCGTTGATGACCTCCAGGGTCGAGACGTCGGTGGCCAGATCGCGCTTGACCAGCCAGGTGTGGTGGGCCGGCTCGATCGGTTCGGACGGCCCGGGCCGGGGG
>JBBDSL010000019.1:15808-55023 GCA_040904965.1 Wenzhouxiangellaceae bacterium | reverse complement strand
TGGCCTGCCGGAGGGGGCGTCAGCGCGGCGATCCGGGCCGCGCCGCCTCGGGCGGCGCGAACGGCGCCAGCGCCGAATCACCCGGGCGCGGCTTGCGCACCGGCAGTCGCAACATGCTTCGAGTCGGGTAGACGCGCATTTCCACCGGTTCCGGCGGCGGCCACGCCAGCGGCCAGTACGATGTCGACAGCGAAAGCCGGATCCGATGGCCGACCGGGAAACCCTGGCCGATATCGTTCATCCGCACTTGCACCCGGTAGCGCCTGCCCGGCTCCAGCGGCTCGGGTTGTTCGGCACCGTCGCGGTGGGTGAGGTTCAGCAGGCCGTAGGTCACGCGGGTGGCGCGGCCGTCGGGTGCGACATCGGACAGGCGCACGGCGACCATCGCGACCGGGCGGTCGACACGGAATTCAAGTTCCAACTGCGGCCGGCCCAGGATTTCCACCGCTTCCTCCAGCGGCAGCGTCTCGAACACCAGCGCGCCGCCGTCCTCCTCGCGCTGGTCGTAGGCCAGATCCGGTCCGGCCGCGTAGGAGCACCACTTGCCGGCATACAGCCCGACCGACAGCGGCGAGCGCAGAATGCACTCGGATTCGTCCGCCTCGACCGCGCCGGCCACCAGCCACCCGCTTCCGGACAGGCCGTATTCGCGCGGCTTCAGGTCGGGCGGCGGCCACTGCTCCTCGGCCACCCAGCGCCCGGGCCGGTGCGAGTACTGGGTCGTCGGCGGCACGCTGTCCTGCATCCACACGCGCAGCATCGGCTCGGCGTCGATGCCGTTGGCCTCGTCCTTGAGCCAGCGATCCCACCAGCGAATGGACTCCTGGAGAAAACCGATCGCCGGACCGGGTTCGCCGAGATGCGGATACTTGTGGCTCCACGGACCGATCAGCCCCTTGCGCGGCACGTCCAGGTGCTTCATCAACCTGAACACCGCGTTCGAATACCCGTCGGCCCAGCCGCTGACCGCGTACACCGGCACTTCGATGTCGGAATAGTCCTCGCAGATCGAGCCGTGCCGCCAGTATTCGTCGCGGCGCTGATGTTCCAGCCATTTCGCCAGCCACAGGCCGCTGCCGCGCAGCCGCTCGAACCAGATCTCGCGCCAGCGCTCGCCGACGATCTCCGGGTCCGGCGGCAGCGTGTTGTAGTCGAACATCGTCGAGGCCCAGGACAGGTTGTCGCCCAGCAGGCAACCGCCCATGTGGTGGATGTCATCGCGGTAGCGATCGTCGGTCGAGCAGACTGTAATGATGGCGCCAAGCTCGGGCGGTTTCCGGGCCGCGATCTGGAGCGCGTTGAAGCCGCCCCAGGAGATTCCGAAAATGCCGACCCGACCGTTGCACCACGGCTGCTCGGCGAGCCACTTGAGAATTGCCAGCCCGTCGTCCTGCTCCTGGGCCAGGTATTCATCTTCGAGCACACCCTCGGAATCGCCGCTTCCGCGCAGGTCCACCCGCAACGAGACGTAACCGTGACCGGCCATGTAGCCGTGGATGGACTCGGCCTTGAGCCGTTCGTCGTCGCGCTTGCGGTACGGGATGAACTCCAGCAACGCCGGCACGGGTCGTTCGTCGGCGTCGGCCGGCATCCAGATCCTGGCGGCCAGGCGAACACCGTCTGGCATGGGAATCCATGCGTTCTCAATAGTGTGGACCGGGTTCGGAAACTCGTCGACGTAGTTCAATATTCTGGCCTCGCGGGAGTGGCGTAGTCCGATCCAGGCTCAATGAACCTCGATTTCGCGGTCGAACTCGAATCGCAGGGAGCGGGCGCACTCGGCCCAGTTGTCGTGGAGCGCGCTCCGGCTGGAGGCACCCATGTAAACGATTGCGAGATTATAACTGTAGCTATCCTGCTCATGCAGTTCGGACAGCCGCATGCCGGCGGCCACCTGCGGCTGGACGATGGTGCCGGGAAAGCGGCGTTCCAGCGCCTCGATCTCTTCGGGGCTCGGCACGCGGGTCACGCGCGCGTCGCCCAGCGCGCGCAGGAAGAATGCCGCGGCACGCCGGAACTCCCCCTGGCCCTTCGGAATCTCGGGCCGTTCGTTCAGCGCCAGCTTGACCGGCACCTCGTGGTTGCTGGTGCCATCGACCTTTTCAAACAGATCGCTGTGATGCTGCGCCACGCGGGTGTTGATCTCCAGCAGCCAGACCCGGTCGCGCTGCTCGTCCCAGAAGAATTCGACGTTGAAACCGGACTGGTCGAAGCCCACGTGCTTGAGCACGCGCGCGGCGATCCCGGCCATCCGTTCCTGGATCCGTTTCGGCAGCGCCGACGGGTATTCGTAACGCGCGAAGCTCGACGAGTGCGGCACCCGGATGGAATCCACGGTGCCGTGGAAATACACCTCGCCACCATGGACAAAACCCTCCAGCGTGCACTGGCGGCCGCCAATGATTTCCTCGGCCACGCAATGATTGCCGTCGACCCGCGCGATCTCTTCGGGCAGGTCGATCTGGTCGAGCACGAAATTGAACGGCTCGCCGAGTTCGCGTATGTGCTCACGGATCACGCCGATCGCGCGGTCAAGCTGCTTGCGATTGCCGATCCGGAAGCCGAGGAACGAACCGCTGGACTTGACCGGCTTGAGCCAGAACGGATAGTTCAGCGCCAGGTTGTCCAGCGCCTGGTCGTCGAACGGGTCGAGCGCGGCAAAGCCGGGAATGGCCTCGGGAACCGACTTCTTCTGCTCCACGCGCGCCCAGTACTTGTGCTCGCACTTCAACAGGCTTTCCAGCGACGGCGAACGCAGCCCCAGCCGGCCACACAGGATGGGCAGCATTGTGCTGATCGGGAAATCGATGTAGCCGGCGACCGCGTCGATCCGCCCGTCGAAGGCGCGCAGTTCCGCCTCGGCCTGCTTCAGCATGCCCGGCACGTCGTAGCCGTGCGGCTCGTCGAGCAGCCCGTGGAAACTGTAGTTTTCGGCGCCGCGGATGCTGGCCAGCTTTTCGCGATGGAACGGCGTGAGACCGACCAGAAACACGTTCTTGCGCTCCATACCGGCCAAGTCGCCCGCCCCGGGCGCCGGTACCTGGCCCTCGCCGGCGACCGGCTCCAGCTCGAAGCGAACCGATGCCTTGATCTCGCGGATGCGCTCGTCCAGCCGCTTGCCGCTGCTGGCGCCGACGAACAGGATGGCGTAGGCGTAGCTGTAGCTGTCCTGATCCTGGTCGGCCAGGTCGGACAGCCGCATGCTTTCCTCGACCAGCACCTCCACTTCCAGTCCCGGGTGGCTGCGCTTGAGCGCATCAATCTCCTCGGCTGTCGGCACGCGGGTGACCAGCGCGTCCTCAAAGGACCGCAGGAACACCTTGGCGGCACATGCGAATTCGCCTTCACCCGGGGTCCAGCGCGGCTTGCGGCCCAGCGCCAGCTCGACGATGATCCGGTGGTGCGGCGATCCGTCGACCTTTTCGAAGATATCGCCGTGGGACTGCGAAATGCGCGGATTGATCTCCAGGATCCAGACCTGGTCCCTGGCGCGGTCCCAGAAGAATTCCATATTGAACGCCGAATGGTCCAGCCCCGTCTCGGCGATGACGGCGCGCGCCAGCTCGATCATGCGCGCCCGAACGGGCCGCGGAAGCCGGGTCGGGTACTGATAGCGCGAAAACGTCGAGCCGTTGGGAAACCGCAGCGAATCGACGATGCCGTAGACCTCGACCTCGCCGTTACTGGCAAAACCTTCCAGCGTGCACTGCCGGCCTCCGATCAGCGCCTCGACGATGCAGTGGTTGCCGTCGATCTTCTCGACCCGTCCGGGCAGGTCGGCGTACTCCATGAAATCGCTGAACGCGTTGCCCAATTCGCTGATGCCGGCCCGGATCGCCGCGATGGCCTGGTCGAGATCTCCGCGGTTGCCGATGCGGAAACCCAGGTGCGAGGCAAACGACTTGACAGGCTTGATCCAGTACGGATAGTCGATCTCGATCGCATCCAGCGCCGCGTCATCAAACGGGTCCACCGCCTGGAATGCCGGCACGTTTGCGGGCGCGACGCGCTTTTGCACCAGACGGCTGTAGTACTTGTGCTCACAGGTGATCACCGAGTCCACCGACGGCGCCTTCAGGCCCAGACGCGCGGCCAGTATGGGCATCATCAGGCTGACCGGAAAATCCCAGTAGCCGATGATGCCGTCGACCTTGCCGTCGAACGCCCGAAGCTGGCGCTCGGCCTCGTCCAGCGCGGCGTGCACGTCGAAATCGGGGTTCGAAGTCACGCTCTCGAGATCCAGCAGCGGGTGAAACTGGACGGGCTCTTCGAGATCCACCGCTTCGAGCTTTATGCGGTTGAAGTCGTCCAGGCCCAGTACGAACAGATCGATTGTCTTCGATGCCATCGTTACCTCCGCAGATCAGTCATGGACAGGCCCGGAAGACGCCGCCAACGGCCGGCGACCGGGCCCGGGCGGCCGCCGGCGGCGACCGCTTGCTTTTTTTACATGTCGTGACAAAGCATACAATCAACTCGACGCCCGGGTTGAACATCCTTCCAGCGATCGAAAAAGTTTCATGCCGGATGCATCGAGCCAGCGAGGCCGATTCGCTTGCAGGGCAAGCTCCTACACCTGTAACCAATACCCCGGCAGCATAGGGATTGCTGCGGCGCTTCGCGCCTTGCCCTTCGGGCTGTCGCTTACGCTCCAGCGAGCTCGCCTGCGGCTCGGTTCGAACCGGATTGTTCGGTCGGAGGTTCGAATGGGGGCCTCGGCGAACTCGGGGCGCGTCGAGGATCATTGCCCGAATGCCACCCTGGTGTGCTGGACCGCTTCCATATCGTCAAAGCGCTCAACGAGTCCGTTGACGAAGTCCGAAAAGAGCAGTGGCGGGAAGCCTCTCAAGCCGACCGCAAGGCCCTGAAAGGCATGCGCTGGTTGCTCTACCGCCATTCATCAACGCGCACACGGCGCGATACCCGCAACCTCAAGGCGCTCGACAAGCACAATCGCCGCATCTATCGGGCCTGGCGCCTGAAAGAGGAGTTCGAGCACTTCTGGGACTACAAGGCCACCTGGGCCGCCGAGCGCTTCCTCAAGCACTGGACGAAAAGCGCCTTGCTCAGCCGCCTGGAGCCCATGCGCAAGTTCGTCCACACCTTGCGCAAGCATCAACAGGCCGTCGTTACCTTCATCGATACCCGGGTCACCAACGCAATTGCCGAAGGGATCAATCGCATCGTCAGGATGGTCAACAACCGGGCCAGTGGCTACCGTCATTTCGATGCATTTTCCGACATGATCTACCTGGCCGCTGGAAACCTCGATTTGCCTGAGCAAATTCCGGCACGGTTTCGTACACTGTGAATACGCGGATGAGGCCCGTCAGATCAAGCAGCCCGAAGCATCAGGGCTTTGCGAGATCCGGATATAGCCAAAAAAAAGGCCCGCACGCAATAGCGGGCCTGTTGCCGGTAGGCGTCGGTTCACAAGCTGACGCTAACACCTGACCTCCGGCGGGATTGGCGCTGCCCCGGTCGGCTATTGCCTAGACTTCCCGACAGCGCGATGCCAGTCTGCCCGGCGTGCTGCCCGCTGGCAATCGGAATCCTGCCCGGCGTGGCGTAGGATTTTCGGAAGCCGGGCGTCGGAATTTTCCAACTGGCCAGCAATCGGCCAAAGAAAAAAACCCGCACAAGGCGGGCATGGACTAAGCAAAATTTTTAAATCAAAATTGCTTGTCGAAACCTAACTGCTGGAATATTCGATTAGCAGTGTGTCTCGACTTGATAGTGTTGTCGACAGTTGTTTGCTTATTGTTCTTCGGGTTCTGCCAGATTTCATGATCGCCTGTACCCTGTCGTAGAAATTTACACCCGAACTTTTTCAGGCGCTTTTTGACTAGCGGTGTATACGAATCCACCTACCGCCCCCATTGCGAGCGCTTAATCGGGTAGCTTAATTCTGCGTCAGCAATGCTGAAGTCGCGATTTTAGTGAACCGTGTACCAGCACGTCAAATGGAACATCCGAGGCATTATCCGTCTCTACTTCTCCTCGCGGGTCAGACTCGCACGCAATAAGATCTAGGACCATCGGGCGAACCTTATTCACCAATTCATCGATTGATTCAGCATCGGCAGCTAGGCCGGGGATAGACGAATCCTCCACAAACCAAACTTCCGCTTCTGGATCCCAACAACATGTAACCGTTACTTTCCGGCGGGCTCCGTATTTACGAAGACTGTCAAGGAAATTTCGCATTGCAACACTCCTGAGGCTTGCATAGCAGTTAGCCGAAAATGGCTAATTTTTTGTTAGCTACCGAAATATTAGCATGCCTAGCGTCAACCCGCCATAGGCAAGTATCGGACTGCAGAGGCTTTGCACGAGTTCCCGCCGTCCGACAAAAAGTTCAAACTGTCCAACGATTCCCTAGGCATTTTCCCGGCGCGAAAGCCGCCCGGCTGCTGACAGTATGCTGACAATGTTTTGTATTGCTTCGGACGCATTCGCTAATTGATTGATTTTATGGTGCCGGCTGAGGGATTCGAACCCCCGACCCCCTGATTACAAATCAGGTGCTCTACCAACTGAGCTAAGCCGGCATTTGACCGTTCAATAGGCGTATTCTAGCCGACGCTTGGCGTGGCCGCACTTGATTCCGGTTCCGACCGATCAGGCCGCGCGCACCGCGTAGCGGCGGATTCTGGCGCCGAGTTGGCCGAGCTTTTCCTCGATGTTTTCGTAGCCACGGTCGATGTGATAGACGCGATCGATCACGGTGATGCCCTCGGCCACCAGTCCGGCCAGCACCAGGCTGGCCGAGGCCCGGAGGTCGGTTGCCATCAGCGGTGCGCCGGTCAGCCTGGGCCGGCCGCGAATAATGACCGCGTTGCCTTCCAGACGCATGTCGGCGCCCAGCCGCTGCAGTTCCAGCACGTGCATGAAGCGATTCTCGAATACGGTCTCGCGGACTACGGCGGTGCCCTCGGCAATTGCGTTGAGCGCGGTGAACTGGGCCTGCATGTCGGTCGGAAAACCAGGGTACGGTGCGGTGGTCACGTCGACCGCGCGCGGACGGCGTCCGTGCATGTCCAGCTCGATCCAGTCGGCGCCGGTACTGATCTCGGCCCCGGTCTGTTCCAGCTTTTGCAGCACGGCGTCCAGCGAACCGGGATCGGACCGGCGCAGGGTGACATGACCGCCGGTCATCGCCGCAGCCACCAGGAAAGTGCCGGCCTCGATACGGTCCGGCAAGACCACGTAGTCGTACCCCGAAAGCGGCTTGCCGCCGTGGATCACGATGGTGTTGCTGCCGGCGCCCTCGATGTCGGCGCCCATGCTGTTGAGGCAATCGGCCAGGTCCACGACTTCGGGTTCCTGGGCGGCATTCTCGATACGGGTCACGCCCTTGGCGGTGACCGCGGCCATCATGATGTTCTCGGTGCCGGTTACCGTGGCGGTATCGAGCACGATATGCGCGCCGTGCAACTGACGGGCCTCGGCCACGATATAGCCGGCCTCCACGCGCACGTCGGCACCCAGTGCGGCAAGCCCGCGCAGGTGCTGGTCCACCGGGCGCGCGCCGATGGCGCAACCGCCGGGCAGCGATACCCTTGCCTTGCCGAAACGGCCCAGCAGCGGGCCCAGCACCAGCACCGAGGCGCGCATGGTCTTGACCAGATCGTACGGGGCTTCCTGGTGAGTCACGCCGGAAGTGTCGAGTTCGATCGTGAACTGATCAGCCAGGCCGGCCTCGGCACCCATCTGCGCCAGCAACTCGATCGTCGTGGTCACATCCTTCAGGTGCGGAACGTTTTTCAGACGGCACGGCTGATCGGTCAGCAGGCTGGCCATCAGAATCGGCAATACCGCGTTCTTGGCCCCGGACACCGCGACCGAACCGTTCAGCGCAACCCCGCCTTCGATCTCGATGCGCGCCATCAGCCGTCCGCCGTGGCCGCCTGCTCATCAGGCGTGCGCAAGGTCAGCGTCAGGGCATGAATCTCGCGCCCCAGCGCCGGGCCGATGGCTTCGTGTACCTTGCGATGGCGCGCAACCCGGTTGAGCCCGTCAAAACCGGCGTCGACGACTTTCGCGGTAAAATGCACGTTGTCGTCGCTGAAAACGCTGACCTCGGCCTGCGGAAATGCAGCACGAAGTAGTTGTTCGATCCGTTCGCTGTCCATGTTTCCTGGAAGTTCCTGTCTGAAATCGGGGGAATCTTGTTGACCCGGGCTGGATACGAATGCATCACGACCAAGCATCCAGGGCGGAAAGCCCGGGCCGGTCACCCGACTCGACATGGTAAACGAAATACGATCACCCGAAGCCACGGAACCCGTCAACCAATATGACAACCGCCAATAGCAGCAACGCCAAATGTCCATGATTTCGGCCCTGGTCTATGTACTGGTGGGTTTCGTGTTGCTGGTCTGGTCGGCCGACCGGCTGGTGGCAGGCGCCTCGGCGCTGGCGCGCAATTTCGGCGTCTCGGCGCTGGTGGTTGGCGTCACCATCGTCGGCTTCGGTACCTCGGCGCCGGAAATGGTGGTCTCGGCGCTGGCTTCGCTGGAAGGCAATCCGGCGCTTGCCGTGGGCAACGCGCTGGGGTCGAACATCGCCAATATCGGTCTGATACTGGGCTTGACCTGCCTGGTCTACCCGATGACCATCGACCGCTCGACCTGTTTCCGCGAGATCCCGCTGCTGGCCGGCGTGACGATGCTTACCGCGCTGCTGATGCTGGGCGGGACGCTGACGCGGGCCGACGGCGTGATCCTGGCCGGCGGGCTCGTCGGGTTCATCCTGATGATGCTTTACCGGGGTCGTCGCGCCACGGACCTGGACCCGGTCACTCAGGCCCTGATGGGCGAGATCGCCAGCGGCATGTCCAATCGTGCTGCCGTCGCCTGGACCGGTGTCGGACTGGTCGTGCTGCCGCTGAGCGCGCAGCTGCTGGTCACCGGCGCCGTCGGCATGGCCGTGCTGCTGGGTGTCTCCGAGTCCGTCATCGGGCTTACGGTGGTCGCGCTCGGGACCAGTCTGCCGGAACTCGCCGCAGCCATGGCCAGCGCACTGCGCAAGGAAGACGATCTGTGCATCGGCAATATTCTCGGCTCGAACCTGTTCAACCTGCTGGGCGTACTCGGCATCGCGGCACTTATTCATCCCATGGCAATCGAACCGCTGTTGATCCAGCGCGATCTTCCGGTCATGGGGCTTACCTTTCTGATGCTGGCGGGGATGGCAACGCTTACCGGAAGAATCAGCCGGGTCGGCGCCACGGTGCTGCTGGCCACGTATCTCATCTACCAATTCGCAGTGCTCCAGCAGGCGCTCGGGTAGGTACCCTCGGTCCAGGAACGGAATGTCACAATGACCCATCGAATCGAAAACACCGATGCGCTGCTCGAACGGGCACGCGAAGTGCTGGAAACCGAGGCCGCGGCCATCCGTGCCCTGGCGGCGCGCCTGGACGACTCGTTTGTCGAGGCCTGCCGACTGATTCTTGGCTGCGACGGACACCTGATCGTGACCGGCATGGGCAAGTCCGGACACATCGGCCACAAACTGGCCGCCACGCTGGCGTCCACCGGCACCCCGGCCTTCTTCGTCCACCCCGCCGAGGCCAGCCACGGCGATCTGGGCATGATCCGGTCCGGCGACGTGATCGTCGCGCTTTCGAACTCCGGCGAGACCGGCGAGGTCGTCGGCCTGCTGCCGGTCATCAAGCGCATCGGCGTCGGCCTGATCGCGATGACCGGCAATGCCGATTCCAGCCTCGCCCGGCACGCCGACGTGCACCTGGACACCAGCGTCGATCGCGAAGCCTGCCCGCTGGGGCTGGCACCCACCGCCTCGACCTCGGCCCAGCTGGCCATGGGCGACGCGCTGGCCATCGCACTGCTGGAAGCGCGCGGCTTTACCGCCGAGGATTTCGCCCGCTCGCATCCCGGCGGTACGCTCGGCAAGCGCCTGCTGCTGCACATCGCCGATGTCATGCACGGCCAGGCCGATCTGCCCACGGTGTCGCCCGACCAAAGCGTATCGGAGGCCATTGTGATCATGACCCGCGGCCGGCTCGGACTGTGTGCGGTTGTCAACGATGACCGACAGGTCGCCGGCATCCTGACCGACGGCGACCTGCGACGCGGTCTGGACGGCCGCGGCGATATCCGGACCATGGGCGTGCGCGACTTGATGACCCCCGATCCGCAAACCATCGGACCCAACGAACTGGCCGCAAGCGCGGTCGAGCTGATGCAGGCGCGCAAGATCCAGGGCCTGCTGGTAGTCGACCAGGATCGCCGGCTGGTCGGCGCGCTCAATTTCCAGGATCTGCTGCAGGCCGGCGTGGTATGAACACGCCGAACTGGTCGCAGGAACTGCTGCAGCGTGCTGCCGGAATTCGGGCCGTGGTGTTCGACATCGACGGCGTGATGACCGACGGCCGGCTGTATCGCGACGACAGCGGCCAGGAAATCAAGGCCTTCCACTCGCGCGACGGTCTGGGCCTGAAGGGCTTGATGCGCTTTGGTTTCACCGTGGTCGCGCTCACCGCCAGACGCTCGAACCTGGTCCAGGTTCGGATGCAGGAGCTGGGCATCGAGCACCTGTTGCAGGGGCGCCAGGACAAAGGTGCGGCATTTGTCGAGATCCTGGCGCAAACCGGGCTGGACGCCGCACATGTTGCCTATATGGGCGACGATCTGGTCGACTGGCCGGCCATGCGCCAGGCCGGCCTCAAGCTTTGCCCGGGCGATGCCGACAGCTGGATCGTCGAGCATGTCGACTACGCCACGCGCGCCGGCGGCGGTCGGGGCGCGGCCCGGGAAGCGGCCGAACTGCTGCTGGCCGGCCACGGCCTGCTCGACGAATGGCGGCAGTCGTTCCGATGAACCGCCGACGCTATTGTTCGATTTTGACGCGCCCATGAACCGCCGACGCTATTGTTCGATTTTGACGCGTCCATGAACCGCCGACGCTATTGGCTGCTCGCGGTGCTCGCGCTGGCCATGCTGGTCACCGGCAACTGGTGGCTGAATCAGGCCTGGCAGCCCGAACCGCCCGCACCGGAATCGGTCGACCAACGCATCGATTACGCACTGACCGGGTTCCGGGCGCAATTCTTCGATTCCGAGGGTACGCTTACGCTCGATGTCACCGGGCCGCGACTGGAACACGATGCCCGGACCCGGCAGGCGCAGATCACCCGGCCGCGCTTCGTCATCGACCCGGCCGACCAGGCCTGGTCGGGAACATCCGAGCACGCGCTGGTCGAGCGCGACTCCCGGCGCCTGGTGCTGTGGGACGAGGTGAAGATCGACAAGCCGCACCCGCGCGGCACCATCCGGATCGAATCGGACGAAGTTCATTACGACCGCTCGGCGGGCACGCTGCATTCCCCCGGAACGGCATACCTGGAACAGGCCGGAACCGAACTGACCGGTGGTACTCTTACGGCCTGGATCGATGACGAAAGAATGGAGCTTGACCAGCATGTTCATGCGATTTATCGCCCTGCCCGCACTGCTGCTCGCGACTAGTATTGTCACAGCGCAGCAATCGACCGCGGAAGTTCCGGTCGACGCGGCCGCCAAGCCGCCGATCACGATCGATGCCGATAGATCCGATGCCGACTTTCCGACCGGCATCACGCGCTTCAACGACAACGTCTCCATCCAGCGCGGCGCAATGCAGGTCAATGCCGACGAAGGTGTAGTGCATCAGATCGACGGCCGGATCGCGCTGATCGAGCTGTTCGGCAGCCCGACCACCTGGCGCGACCGCCTCGACGACGGCAGCATCGTCAACGGCCGGGCCAACCGCATCGAGTACGATGTCATCGAGAACGTGGTCACGCTCACCGGTGATGCGCACCTGGAACACGAAGGCGGCCAGTTCACCGGCAATCAACTCATCTACGACCTGGATACCGAGAGCCTGGCCGGCCGCAGTTCCGAAGGCAACCAAGTACGCGTGGTGATCGAGGGCGACACGATGCGTCGCCAGACTTCGGGCGACGACGACCCGCCCGAGGTGGCTGAGCCCGAGCCCGAGTCTGAACCCGAATCGGAAGACAGCCCGGACGACGACGAAGAACCACCGGTCGACCCGCCGGCGCGCCGCTGATGCTGCGTGCCGAACACCTGGTCAAGCGCTACAGCGGCCGTGCCGTTGTGCACGATGTTTCGCTGCAGGTTCGCCGCGGTGAAGTCGTCGGCCTGCTCGGCCCCAACGGCGCCGGCAAGACCACCTGCTTCTATATGGTCGTCGGCCTGGTGCCGGCCGATGGCGGAAAGATCACGGTCGACGAACACGATCTCACCCGCGCCAACATGCACCGCCGGGCCCGGATGGGGCTGGGTTACCTGCCGCAGGAAGCCTCGATCTTCCGTCGCCTGTCGGTGCAACACAACATTGAGGCGATTCTCGAACTGCGCAAGGATCTCGACCGCGAACGGCGCAAGCAGGAGCTCGGTCGCCTGCTCGACGAATTCAATGTTGCCCACCTGGCCGATCAGATGGGCGTCAGCCTGTCGGGCGGCGAGCGCCGGCGCGTGGAAATCGCGCGTGCACTGGCCGCCGATCCGCGCTTCATTCTGCTCGACGAACCATTCGCCGGCGTGGACCCGATCTCGGTGGGCGAAATCCAGCACATCGTCGGTCACCTCCGCGACCGCAACATCGGCATCCTGATTACCGACCACAACGTGCGCGAGACCCTTGGTATCTGTGATCGGGCCTATATCATCTCCGAGGGCCGGGTACTGACCGAAGGCCCACCGGACAAGGTGCTGGCCGACGAGGAAGTGCGCAACGTCTACCTTGGCAAGGAATTCCGGCTGTAGGCGATTCGTCTGAGAAAAACGATTCTAGCCGCGGATGAACGCGGATAAAACCCCGGAAAGCCAATCGCCGAGAAAGCCAATAACCATGAAGCGACTTTGAATTTCTGTTAATCGTCAATGATCATCGCCTATGTGCCCTTCGCCTTGCTTTCGAATTTTATCTGCGTTCATCCGCGCTCATCCGCGGCTGCCTGTCGCCTTTCTCGCTGCCTGTTAATCGCCTATGCGCCCTTCGCCTTGCTTTCGAATTTTATCTGCGTTTATCTCTGCGTTTATGGGCGTTCATCCGCGGCTGCCTGTCGCCTTTCTCGCTCCCATGACCCCGTCCGGTGAAAACGCGCGATGACGGCCAGCGAACAAGACAAGCCGTCCCCGGCACTGGAATTCACCGGCGAGCGTTTCACGCCCGAGTGTGTGCGCGAAATCTTCCACGAGCACTGGCATCGCTATGCCTGGGCCCAGCGCCTAGTCGGCGGTCTCGAGGTGCTCGACTGCGCCTGCGGCGAAGGCTACGGCAGCCGCATCCTGGCCGATGCCGCGAAAAGCGTGACCGGCGTCGATATCGATGCAGCCACCATCGATCACGCGCGCCGGCGCTACGCCACCGCGGACGTGGAATTCGAATGCGCCAGCGCACTGGAGCTGCCGTTCGAAAACGACCACTTCGACGCCGTGGTCTCGTTCGAAACGCTGGAACATCTGACCGAACATGACGAATTGATGCGCGAATTCCGCCGCGTACTCAAACCCGAAGGGTTTTTGCTGATGTCCTCGCCGGATAAAAAGACCTACTCCGACGACACCGGCTTCGACAACGAATTCCACGTACGCGAGCTGTACCGCGATCAGTTCGAGGATCTGCTGGAGCGGTACTTCCCGCACTACCGGCTGTACGGGCAGAAGCTGATGTTCAATTCCGCGCTGTGGCGGCTGGACGGGCAGCCCGGCCCGGCCGAATGCCTGACCAGCGACGCCGACGGAAAAGCGGTTCACCATTCCAGACCCGCTCCCGCCCCGTTATATTTTGTCGCGGTCGCCGCCGCCGACGGCATCGCGTTGCCCGAGCCGGCGGCGCTTTCGCTGTTCGACGACCGCGCCGAGAGCGTGTACAGGCACTACAACGACGAGGTTCGCAACCACATCCGCGCCGGCCACCTGCTGGCCGAACGCGACGCGGAAGTACAGCGATTAAAGGCGCAGTTGAATGCGCCACAAGGGACCCGCAAGGCCCCGCTCCGGCAACGCCTGCGGCAGTGGCTGGCCGGCCGATGAGCGCCGCGGCCAGCCCGTCGGACAAGCGTCTGGCGCGCGTCGACGTGTTGATTGTCAATTACAACGCCGGGGCTTGGTTGGCGCGCTGCACGCGTACCGTCCGGCCATCGGGCTGCCGCGAGCCCGCACTGATCGTGGTCGACAACGGCTCCACCGACGGCAGCCTGGAAGCGATCGCAGACAAGTCGATTACCGTTGACCGGGCCGGGCGCAACGCCGGCTTCGCCGCCGGGGTCAATCGCGCCGCCGCGAGCGCCAGGCGTGAATACCTGCTGATCCTCAATCCCGACTGCCTGATCGAACCGGCCGACCTTGCCCGACTGGTCGCTGAACTCGACCGCCATCCGGAAGCCGCGCTGGTCTCGGGCAAGGTACTCGGCCAGGACGGACTGGAACAACGCGGCAGTCGCAGATGCCTGCCCACGCCCGGACGCATCGCGGGAGAATTGCTGCCATTGGGCGCCGAAGGCGTTGACCGGACCCATACCTCGCCGCCGGACCGGTCGGAGGAAGTCGAAGCGGTTTCCGGGGCCTGCATGCTGGTCCGCCGGACAGCCTTCGAGCAGGTCGACGGCATGGACGAATCCTACCCATTGCACTTCGAGGACCTGGATCTGTTCGCGCGCCTGATCGAATCCGGCTGGTCGTTGCGCTGGGTGCCGGATGCACGAATCGTTCACGCCGGCGGCCAATCGTCCAGAAAGCGGCCGGTGGCGGTGTTGTGGGCCAAGCATCGCGGCCTGTGGCGCTACCTCCGAAATCACTGCAGCCGCGACTGGCCGCGCTGGCAGCGTCCGCTCTGGTTCCTGGCCCTGACCCTGCACGCCGTCATCAAAACACCGGTGGTCTGGACAGCCTCGCGGTTCAAGAGCGCGCGATGACCACCACAGGCGCAACGCGTGCGGTCGGACAAAGACCGCTGGGCGAGACCGGCTACACCGTATCGGAACTGGGGCTGGGTTGCGCCAGCTATTGGGCGCGTCCGGGGTTTCCCGAACACCGCGCGCGCGCGGTGTTCGAGGCCGCGCTGGATTGCGGCATCACGCTATTCGATACCGGCGGGTCTTACGCCGGCGGCGAGGCCGAGCGCCGGCTGGGCCGGCTGGTGAAGGCATCCGGTGCCCGTGGGGAGGCGCTGGTAATCGCCACCAAGGCCGGAACACGCGCCGACGACCGCGGCCGGATTGTTCGCGATTTCAGCCCCGACGGCCTGATCCGGCAGGTCGATACCAGCCTCCGCCGGCTGGGCCTGGAACGCGTCGGGCTGCTGCAACTGCACGGTCCCGAATCCGGCGACCTGACCGACGAGTTGCGCACCGGGCTGGAACGCCTGCGCGACCAGGGCAAGACCTCGATGATCGGCATCAATGCCGGTTCCGCAGTGCTCGAACAGGTTGTCGGCCAAAGCCCGTTCGACGTGCTGATGCCGTTCATCTCGGTGCTGCAGCCACACAACGTCGCGCTGGCGCAAAAAGCCGCCGGTGCCGGCCAGGGCGTGCTGGCCGCCGAGCCGCTGGCACGCATGCGCTTTGCTCCGCCACTGTCGCGCTGGCTTTTCAGCGCAAGCGGACTCTGGTACCTGGCACGAACGCTGGCCAACCGGGGCCCGGGACGCGATCAGCATCAATGCCTGCGCACGGCGGGGGCCGCGCCGGGGGGTAGCGGGGCGCAACTGGCGCTGGCCTGGGTGTTGGCCCGGCCGGAGGTCAGCTGCGCGGTATTCGGCACCACCCGACCGGAGCACGTGCGCGAACTCGCGCTGGCCTGTAACCAATCAATGCCAGCAACCGTCGGCGACGCGATCGCCGCCTGTCACCGGTCGCGGCTGGACGAACGGACGCGGGAATGACCGAAATCGAACATCTTGCCGAAAGTGTCGCGGTCGTGGTGCTCAACTTCAACGGCGCCGACGACACGCTGGCCTGCCTGGAATCGCTGGGGCAGATGCGGCCGGGACCCGGCACGTTACTGGTGGTTGACAACGCCTCCGATGACGATTCGGTCCCCCGCATTCGCG
This sequence comes from Wenzhouxiangellaceae bacterium, assembly GCA_040904965.1. Lineage (GTDB taxonomy): Bacteria > Pseudomonadota > Gammaproteobacteria > Xanthomonadales > Wenzhouxiangellaceae. The sequence goes on along the minus strand of JBBDSL010000019.1, from coordinate 38,934 downwards.
CGGCCTTCCCCGGCGCGCAGGTTTCGGTCAACGAATCCAATCTCGGATTCGGCGGCGGACTCAACCCGCTGCTGGAAGACGTGATCCGGGACGGGCACGAATGGGTCTGGCTGCTCAACAATGACACCCGGGTCGCGCCCGACGCCCTGGCGCAGATGCTGGAACATGCAAGCGCCCATCCCGAGGCCGGCGCGGTGGGTGCGCGAATCCTGGACATGCACCCGCCGTACGCCACGCAGACCTGGGGCGGCGGGCGCATCGCCTGGTGGCGCGGCAGCAGCCGGCATTGCACCGCCGGGACCGGCGACGAACAACTGGACTACATCACCGGCGCATCGATGCTGCTGCGGGTCGCAGCATTGCAGGACGCCGGCCTGTTCGACCCGCGCTTCTTCCTGTACTGGGAAGATGTCGACCTGTGCCTGCGGCTGCGGCGGCACGGCTGGAGGCTCACGGTGGCCGCAGATGCCGCCGTCCATCACCGGCTGTCGGGCACCACCGGCGAGGCCAGTGCCGGCAAGGACGAACTGATCAATGCCTCGGCGGTGCGGTTCTTCCGCAAGCACGCCCCGCTGGGTGGCTGGCCGGCGATCGTCATCGGCACCACGGCCCGGATCGCCCGTCGCCTTTTGCGCGGCGACCTCGCCGCCGCCCGCGCCGTCTGGCGCGGCGTCTGGAATGGTTTGAGAAAACCGAAACCACAGGAGCGTTCTCCGGGCGCAATGTAAATAATCACGTCAAACCGAAAAGCAGGACACGAAGAAAGCCTTTTGATTTCCTGATTACGTAGCTGACCCAGCCACTTTTTCGAAAAAGCTTTTCTAGCCGCGGATACACGCGGATGCACACAGATAAAGGCGGATGATTGATCGTAAAGGGAAGTATCTCAGCCAGATGCTTTCAGCCAACTGCCGGCGACTTGGCGCCGGCGTGCGCTGCTTTGTGTTCACTCTTTGGTTTTCATCCGCGTTTTCCGCGTGAATCCGCGGCAAAACGGGTTCTCGGTTCGCCCGCACACCGTGGTTTGCGCGATAGCTGAAAAACATACGGAATCAGGAAAATCTGAAACCGTGCGCCCGGCGCGCCCTACTCGAACCGCTCCAGCACCTGCCTTGTCCTGCGTGCGGTTTCGTGCCAGTCGAATTTCGCGGCCCGGGCCAGGCCGCGCTCGGCAAGCGTCGTCCTAAGCGCCGAATCGGTAACCGCACGCTGCAGAACGTCGGCGACCGCATTCTCATCCTCGGGCGCGACGGCCACCGCCGCATCCGCGACCACTTCGCGAAATACCGGAATATCGCTGACGATCGCCGGCGTGCCGCAGGCCAGCGCTTCCAGCGGCGGCAGGCCGAAGCCTTCGTACAGCGACAGGTAGACGAACCACTCGGCCTCGGCGTACAACGCCGGCAATATTTCGTCGTCGACCCGCCCGACCAGGCGCACGCGCGGCGGCAACTCGCCCAGCGTCGCCTCGGCGAATACCGACGACCGGCCCGGCGCGCCGGCGATCACCAGCTCGAGATCGTCGGGCAAGTTCGACAGCGCGCGCTGCCATCCACGCAGCAGGCCGGACAGGTTCTTGCGCGGCTCCAGGGTGCCCACCGAAAGCAGGTAGCGCACGTTCTCCAGCCCGAGCACATTGCGCATGCGTTGCCGTGGCTCGGAATCCGGCGGCCGGAAGCGCGCACCAATGCCGTTGTGAATCACGCTGATCGCATCGTCGGAAAGACTCGTGACATGCTGCAGCCGCTGGCGCGTGAAATCGGAAATCGCGATCACATGGCGGGCCTGCCGGACCAGTCGCGGCAACATGAAGCGATACCAGCGGACAAAACCCGGGTTGAGCCATTCGGGGTGGTCCAGCGGCACCAGGTCATGTACCGTTACCACCTGATTGGTCAGCGCGAGCGGCCCGGAATGCACCGGAGACCAGAGCAGATTCCGACCCACACGCGCCGGCAGCACCAGTTGCTCCCAGGCATGCCCTTTCAGGCCGCGCACGGCCCAGGCCGGCGGATCGACACGCCCCGGCGCCTCACCCGGCCAGGCCGCAAGCATCTCATTGAGATATCGCCCGACCCCGGTCTGCGGCGCTTGCAGTATTCTGGCGTTGAACAGCATCATCAGGTAGCGGCATCAATGCCGGCAATCTTCAAGGGAACAGCGCCGATTATGCATGCAACGCGACGCCACCGCCCCGGTTCTGCAATTATCGTGGCTGCACATGTCCGGTCATGACTGACTTCCAGCCCGCACCTGTGCTGCTGCTCGGCGCGACAAGTGCGACCGGGACGCGGCTGATTTCCGGACTGCTTGATGCCGGGGCCGTGCTGATCGCGGTGACACGCAAGGCGCCCGACTTCAGCCGGCCCAACCTGACCTGGCTGCAGCAGGACCCGGAGCACGAGTACGTTCGCGTCCAGGCGCAGGTGGTGATCAGCGCCGACGCCGAAGCCCTGCCGGCAGCGGCCCGACAGGCCAGGGCCATGCCATCGCTGAGACGGATGATCGCGCTGAGTTCGTCCAGCGTGATCTTTAAGCAGCGATCCACCGACCCGGACGAGCGCCGCGCGGCGCAACGGCTGGGTCGGGCCGAGCAGGAACTGAAAACGCTGGCCGAAAAGCGCGGATTCGATCTGACTTTGCTGCGCCCGACGCTGGTCTATGGCGGCGACGGGACATCGGCACTTTCGGCCATTCGGAAATGGCTGGAGCGTCGAAACTGGGCGCCCATCGCCGGCCGCGGACTGCGCCAGCCGGTACACGCCGACGACCTGGCCGACCTGATCCGGATTCTGGTGGCCAGGCACCAACCCGGCTGCGAGACGTTCGACCTGGGCGGCGGCGAGACCCTGCCCTACCCGGAATTCGTGCGCCGCGTCGGCGCGTCGGCGGGCGTCAACCCCACCCTGCTGCGCATCCCGGCCCGGGTGATCACACCGCTGCTGCGGCTGGCCCATCGCCTGGGCCGGTTCCAATCGATCACCCCGGCAATGGTTGCGCGCCAGCGCATGGACCTGGTCGTCGACGACACCAAAGCGCGCGCGCAACTGGGCTGGAACCCGCGGCCGTTTCGGCCATGAGCCGACTGCCGGCCCGCGCCATCGCGACTCGGCGATGAACCGTCGTCTCTGGACCGATCAGCCTCCGCTCTCCCCGGCGTTCATGTTCTCCTCCTCGCACTTTGGCTCAGTGCCACCGATCCGTTCGACCAGCGGCATGATTTCGAACTCCCGGCCAAGCGAAGGCTCGTCGATCGAATAGCTCACGGTCGCCCGGTTGCACGCAGTGAACTCGACCGTCATCGTACCGACCGGCACCGTCTCCTGGAAATCGGTTCTCGGGGCTTCGAACTCCCCGCCCCGGGTCGCGAACAAGTCGCCACTTGCGGTATTGCCGGCAACTTCCAGCTGCGCAGTCAGCCAACGATTACCCGGCGCGCCGACATCCATTGGCATTTCGTCGGCAGGCATTTCAGGCATTGTCGTATAGGTAAACCAGGCGACGAACAGCAACTGAAATTCTTCCAGGAAATCGAACGCGAAACCCTGGCTGGAACCGATGAACGCATCGTCGGCATTGACCCAATTACCGTCGAACAGCCTGAAGTCGGCGGCGAACGCATCGTTGAGGGTATAGGTGAAATTATCGATAATTCCGCCATCGAACTCGACTGCCATGATCGGTTCGTCGGTATCGAAGCTGACGAAATTGTCCGGGTCGCCGAACTGGGTCCCCGCGCTACTGCTGGCCGAAGCCAGTGCCACCCCGTTGGCATCGAATGCGGTTGCGGTACCTTCGCCAACCGTACCGCCGTGAACGAAAAAGAATTCAATGCCACTGGCCGGCCGATCGAACACCACCGTCGCCGGACCCTCGGGGACTTCGTAGGAGAAGGCCCCCGACGCGTACAGCGCGGGAATGCTCTGGGTACGGATAACGCCACCGGCCCAGCTTGAACCCATGAAGTCGAACTCGGACGTACCCGCTGGGGTTACGCCGTTTTCGTCTCCCTGGTTGTCGAAATTGATGGTCACGGTCTGGGCTGCCGCTGTGACACTTGCGCAAACCAGCGCCGTGACGGTCAGTAGTTTGGTGATTGGTTGCATTGTGTTGCCTCCATCATGCGTGTATGAGTACAGCACAGGCCGCGCAACGCGCCATATGGGGCCCGGCGGCAATCCGCACGGCCCGCGCCAACATCTCCCCCTTTTGAACTACGACCGAATTCGTGCGAGAATTCTTTCGCAGTCCCCGGTACCGAACGATTTTTTTGGCAGGTCGGGCCGGGTGCGGGATACTTGCGTGTCCAACTCGCGACAGGGAGGCCGAATGCCATTTCGACCTATGTGTCGACCTATATGTCTACTCGCCGCGTGTCTGGCGCTGACCGGGCAAGGCGAGGCGAACGACACCGCCGGGGACGCCGACCACGTCGGCTCCGAGCGCTGCGCGACGTGCCACCGCCAGGCCGAGCCGAACTGGGCGCACACGGCGCATGGACGACTGGATGCTCTGACCTTCGCCGACGGCGAAAGCCCGGCCGAAGGCTGCGAGACCTGCCACGGAGCGGGTTCCGGACACGCCGCCAACCCACAGGACCCGGCCGCGATCATCCGGTTTTCCTCGACCAGCGTGCAACCGGTGGCCGCGCAGAATGCCCGGTGCATGGCCTGCCACGCCGGCGGCGGCCGGATGCACTGGCCCGGCTCGGTGCATGCAGGCCACGACGTGGCCTGCAGCGACTGCCACAACCCCATGGCCCGCGTATCGCGCCACGGCCTGCTGGCCAACCGGAACATCAACGAGACCTGTTTTAACTGTCACCAGCAACAGCGCGCCGAATTCGACCGCCGCTCGCACATGCCGCTGCCGGAGGGCAAGATGGCGTGTACCGATTGTCACAATCCCCACGGCGGCATCACCGATCCGATGCTCAAGACGGTGCGTCTCAACGACACGTGCTTCGAATGCCACGCCGAAAAACGCGGACCGTTCGTCTGGGAGCACGCGCCGGTGCGCGAAGACTGTACCAACTGCCACCGGCCGCACGGCTCCAACCACGACATGCTGCTCAACGCCCCGCGTCCGCTGCTGTGCCAGCAGTGCCATTCCCAGCTCGGCCATCCCAACGACCTGCTCACGCGCGGCAACCTGGGCGGCGGCAACCGCCCGGATGCGCGCCTGACAGGACGCAGCTGCAGCAACTGTCACGCCAACGTCCACGGCTCGAATCACCCGTCGGGACTCAAGTTCACACGCTAACGAACCAACTGATTACGCAAAATCCGCAAAGAAACGAAACCACAAATGAACGCAAATGAACGCAAATCCCGGATAACGACTCTTCGCGCTTGTTTGCGGTGCCCGGTTTACGCACTGAGTCTGTTGGTCTGCGTCGCGGTGGCCGATGTTGCCGCCGATTCGGGGGGCGGCGCCGACGACCCGCCGGGCAACGCGCTGAATCCGCACACGCCGCTGCCGGGTGGACAAATCGACGAACTCGGTTATTCGCTCTTTTCGACCGTAGCATTCTCGCCGTCCGGCATCCTGTATCCGCTTGTTTACCAATACCCCTGGCTCCATCCCGAGCCAGCGCCGGGACCTGAAGACGAAACGACCCCGGAGTGGCACTTCGGCGGCCTGATCGAGGCCGGCTTCCTGGCCGATTTCGGCACCACCGACGCGGCCGGTTTCCGCGAATTCGCCGATTTCGACGACGGTCCGCTGGTCAACCGTTTCGCGCTCGTCGCCGAACACGCCCGACGCGGTGACCGGGTCGAGCTGATCGGCGCGGGCCCGGGACGCGACGATCAGTATTTCGCGCTCGACTACCGGCGCCCCGGGACGTTCGAGATCAACGCCTGGTACAACCGGATCCCTCATGTATTCAGCACCAACGCCAGGGTGCTCTGGGACGGCGCGGGCAGCGGCACCCTGACCCTGCCCGACGGGCTTGAACCCGGCGCCAGCACGCCTCAGCAGGTGCGCGCCGCGCTGCTGTCGCGCGGCGAAAGCACGCTGAAGCTCGACCGCAAGCGCGTCGGCCTGGCCGGCACATTGCTGGCACTGGACAACCTCAACGCGTTCTTCAAGGCCAGCAGCGAATGGCGCAACGGCGAGCGGCCGTTCGGCGGCACGTTCGACTACCCGACGCTGGGTCAGGTCACCGAAACCGTCGAGCCGATCGACTACCTGACCCACGAAGTCGATGCCGGCATGCATTACACCGGCCGCAGGATTCAGGCCAACCTGACCTGGAGCAGTTCGTTTTTCATCAACGATACCGACGCGCTGGTCTGGGAAAACCCGGGCCTGAGCATTCTGCAACCCGATTTTGTCGCCCCGCGCGGTCGCACCGCGCTGGCCCCGGATAACCGCTTCCACCAGATCCAGGCCGACCTGGCCATTGCCCTGCCGGTCATGCACGGTCGCTGGACCTCGACGCTGGCCTACAACTGCAAGACCCAGGACGACGACCTGCTGCCGCCGACGATCAGCACCGGGGTCGGCAACAACGCCGGCGTGCCTGTGAATTTCGACCTGTGGAACACGCCAGGTGCACTGAGCCGCACCAGCGCCGATGCAAAAATCCGGACCGCACTGTTGCAGTCCGAGGTCTCGCTGCTGCCGACCCGCCGCCTGCGCACATCGCTGAAGCTGCGTGCGCTCGATGAAGACAACGACACCCACTTTGAGACGTTCAACCCGCAGACCGGCGAATACGGCCGGATTCCGCTCGACGGCGGGCTGCTGTTCGACGACGGCATCTTCCAGCCGGGCCGGCCCGGTGAGCTGCTGCGCATCGCCAACGTGCCGTACGAAACCGACGAGTTGGAAATCACCGCCGATGCCGATTACCGCCTGACGCGCAGCACACGCCTGGCGGCGACGTTGAGCTACGACCGTACCGACCACGCCCACCGGCAACGATCGACTACCCGCGACAAGCGGGTCCGATTGCAGCTCAGCGACCGTGCCGGGCCCTGGGCCAGCCTGCGTCTGGCTGTTGAAACCGCACGACGCGACGGCGACGACTACCAGATCGATCCTCAGGCGCCGTTCCTCAGCGCGTCGCTGGCCGGGTTCGTCCCGCGCTTCGAAGACGGCACCCGGCCGCGCGAGCTGGCCGACTTGCGCGAGTTCGATCTGGCCAGCCGCGACCAGCGGGTCGCCGACGGGCAACTGCGCTTCAACCCGGGAACGCTTTCGGACCTGGCCATCAGCGGCCGCTGGGTCCACGACGACTTCGACGCCGGTTTCGGCCTGCGCGAACAAACCCGGCTCAGCACCAACGCCGAATGGAATTACCAGTTCCACGAACGCGGCAATGCATATGTCTACTACAGCTTCCAGGCGCACGACCGCGAAGCCGCCAACATCAACGATGCCGGCCCGAGCGCGCCGGATCCGTTCGCCGGCGGCGAAGTGTTTCCGCTGGCCAACCTGTGGCGGCAGAACCTCGACGAGACCAACCACGGCGCGGGTCTCGGCCTGACCCGGCAATGGAAACAGTTTCTATTCGAAATCGACTACACCTTCGGCTACGCGCGCGCCGAGCAGGCATTGCGGTTCAATTCCGGAGGCGCGTTGAGTAGCGGGATCGGTCTGGACGCGGCCGGCGACTCGCTGCCCGACTCAGTTTTCGAACGCCATCTGCTGCGCGCCAGCCTGCGCTTTCCGATCAACCGGCACGTTGGCGCCCAGTTGCTGTACCGTCTGGAATCCGAAGACATCGAAGACCCCAACTTCGCCGGCCTCGACGATCCACTGGTCGACAACCAGCTGTTCCTGCTGGCCGTCCCGGAGGATTTCACCGCCCATCTGGTCGGCGTACTGCTCGAGTTTCGTTTCGGCGGCACCGACGAATGACGTATCGTTCATAATCGAGACACGTCAACCGCCAGCCGTTTGCAGCCATGACCGAAACCAGTAAAACCACGCAAGACCTTCCGCTCGACCCGCCGCTTTCGGCCGAGGAGGCCCGCGTGCTCGGCTGCCTGATCGAAAAGGAAGGCACCACGCCGGAGACCTACCCACTGACCCAGAACGCGACGGTCACGGCCTGCAACCAGAAGACCAGCCGCAACCCGGTGATGAAGCTCGACCCCGGCCGGGTCGGCCAGACGCTGCGCGCGCTGGAAAACCGCAACCTGGTGCGCTCGGAATACGGCGCGCGCGCGGCGCGCTACTACCACCGCGTCGATTCCGAACTCAAGCTCACCGCCGCGCAACGCGTGCTGATCGGCCTGCTGCTGCTCCGAGGTCCACAGACACTGGCCGAGCTGTACACCCGATCCGAGCGCATGCACCGCTTCGACGACCTGGACGACGTGCGCCACAACCTGGACCGCCTGGCCGCGCGCGAAGCACCCATGGTCGTACGCCTGCCGCGCGGGCCGGGCCAGCGCGAGGACCGCTACATGCACCTGCTGTGCGGGCCGGTCGACACCACCCCACCCGAACCCCATCCCGCGATGGCAGCCACCCCGACCGACGAAAGCGACCTCGCCCAACGCGTCGCCGAGCTGGAAGAACGGGTGGCGGAGCTTGAGCAAAAGCTCAAGGGGTGACGACGAAAACCGGCGCGTATCCCTACCCGTCGATCCGCTTGTACCGAATCCGGTGCGGGCCGGCCTTGTCGCCCTTGCGGCGCTTGAGGTCGGCTTCGTAGTCGCTGAAGTTGCCCTCGAACCATTCGACATGCGAATCGCCCTCGAAGGCCAGCACGTGGGTGGCGATGCGATCCAGGAACCAGCGATCGTGCGAGGTCACCAGCACGCAGCCCGGGAACGCAAGCAGGGCTTCTTCCAGCGCGCGCAGGGTTTCCACATCCAGATCGTTGGTCGGTTCGTCGAGCATCAACACGTTGCCGCCGGAGCGCAGCACCTTGGCCAGGTGCACGCGGTTGCGCTCGCCACCGGAGAGCTGGCCGACCCGCTTTTGCTGATCACTGCCCTTGAAATTGAAGCGGCTGGCGTACTGGCGCGCCGGAATCGAGTAGTTGCCGACCTGTATCATTTCCGCGCCGTCGGCGATCTCCTGCCACACCTGCCGGTCGTCGTCAAGACTGTCGCGCTTCTGGTCGACATAGCCCAGTTCCACCGTGGACCCGACCGTGATCTGGCCCGAATCCGGCTTTTCGGTACCGGCGATCATTTTGAACAGCGTGGTCTTGCCGGCGCCGTTGCCACCGATGATGCCGACGATGGCACCCGGCGGCACCTTGAAGCTCAGGTCTTCAATCAACAGGTCGTGGCCGAACGCCTTGTTCAGGTGTTCGACCTCGATCACCTGGTCACCCAGCCGCGGGCCGGGCGGAATGTAAATCTGCTGGGTCTCGTTGCGGGCCTGGAATTCCTTCGAATTGAGTTCCTCGAACTGCTTGAGGCGCGCCCTGGACTTGGCCTGACGGCCCTTGGCGTTGGAGCGCACCCATTCGAGCTCATCCTTGAGCGTCTTCTGACGCGATTGTTCCTGCTTTTCTTCGACCGCCAGGCGCGCCTGCTTCTGCTCCAGCCAGGACGAGTAATTGCCCTGGAACGGGATGCCGTGGCCCCGATCCATTTCCAGGATCCAGCCAGCGACGTTGTCGAGGAAGTAGCGGTCATGAGTCACCGCCATGACGGTGCCGGGAAAGTCGTGCAGGAAGCGCTCCAGCCAGGCCACCGACTCGGCGTCCAGGTGGTTGGTGGGCTCGTCGAGCAGCAGCATGTCAGGTTTGGAAAGCAAAAGCCGGCACAGCGCCACGCGCCGGCGCTCACCGCCGGAAAGCACCTTGATCTCGCTGTCCCACGGCGGCAGGCGCAGCGCGTCGGCGGCGACTTCCAGCGTCCGGTCCAGCTCCCAGCCGCCGGTCGAATCGATCTGGTCCTGCAACTCGGCCTGTTCGGCCAGCAGCTCGTTCATCTCGTCGTCGCCCATCGGCTCGGCGAATTTTTCCGAAATCTCGTCGAAGCGCTTGAGCATGTCGCGGACCTCGCCCACGCCTTCCATCACCGCATCACGCACGGTCTCGTCCTCGGGCAGTTCCGGCTCCTGCGACAGGTAGCCGATGCGGATCCCGGGCTGCGGCCGCGCCTCGCCATCGTATTCGGTGTCCACCCCGGCCATGATCCTAAGCACCGTGGACTTGCCGGCGCCGTTGAGCCCCAGCACGCCGATCTTGGCGCCGGGGAAAAACGAAAGCGAGACATCCTTGATCAGCGTGCGGTTCGGCGGAACCACCTTGCTGACGCGGTTCATGGTGTAGACGTACTGGGCCATTGCGAATTCCGGAATTGACAAACAACAAACCCCCGATGTGGGGGCGAAGGCCGGCATTATCCACGATTCAAGCCCCATCGGGTCACGCCATTGACGAGAGCCCGACAAAACCTCGCGAGCACGGCTCGCTCCTACGGAAACCGCGATAACCCCAACACGCCGGCAGCCGTAGGTCGGGGCGCCGTCCCCGACGCTTTTCTACCGGAATTTTCCATCCGCCTTTATCCGCCTTTATCCGCCTTTATCCGCCTTTATCTGCGTTCATCTGCGTCCATCTGCGGTTCATCGGGCTTTTTACCCGCGAATGATCTTGCGCCGGATTTCGCCGGAGACGGTGTCGATGGCCAGCACCACCAGGATGGTGAGAATGAGCACCGCGGCAGCCTTGTCGAAGTGGCGGTATCGGAGCGTATTCAACAGCACGCCGCCCACCCCGCCGGCGCCGACCACGCCAAGCACGGCCGAGGCACGGATGTTGAGCTCGAAGCGGAACAGCCAGTGGGCGATGATTTCCGGCAGCACGGCCGGCAACACCGCCCAGCGCAGCGCCTGGATGCGCGAGCCGCCGGCAGCTTCGACCGCTTCGACGGTGCCGAAGTCCAGCGAGTCGACCACCTCGGCACCCAGCTTGGTGAGCATGCCCACCGACGAAATACCAATCGCCAGCGCGCCGGCAAACGCGCCGAGGCCGACGATGGGTACGAAATAGATCGCCAGCAGAATCTCGGGAAACGCACGCGCAGTGGCCGAAATCAGCTTGACCCCGCGGGCCAGGCGCGGGAACAGCGTGCGTGCGCCGAACAGCGCCAAAGGCAGCGAAAGAATGGCAGCAATAATGGTGCCGATCCAGGCGATCTGAATCGATTCGACGATCGCCGGCAGCACCCGGTCCCAGCCGTAGGCCATATCGGCCGGCCAGAAGAACGACAGCACGCGCGCCACGCCGCCGGGCACTTCCAGCATGCGCTCGGGCGTGAAGCCGATCGCGAACAGCGAAACGAAGAACAGTGCGGCGATGACGAAAGTGGTGACGGTGGCGAAGCCGATCCGGCTGCCGGGCCGCTTCAGAAGATCAGCATGTGACGGCGTATTGTTCATGTAATCTTGTTCATATACTCTTGTTCATACAATCGGGCTCATGTCAGCCGCTTCCGGATGGATTCCGATATTTCCTCGATGATCAACACCGCCACCAGCACCGCCAGGATGATCATGGTCACGCGCTCGTACTCGAAGTTGGCGCGCTGGGTCTCGAGAATCATGCCGATGCCGCCGGCGCCGACCAGGCCCAGCACCACCGAGGCGCGGATATTGAGCTCGAACGCATACAGGGCGTAGCTGACGTAGTGCTGCATGGCCTGCGGGATGGCGCCGAACTGGATCATCTGGAACCAGTTGCCGCCGACCGCACGGACCGCCTCGGGCAGGCCCATGTCGACCGACTCCAGCGATTCCGACCACAGCTTGGAAATGACCGCGACGGTGAACACGGTCAACGCCAGCGAACCGGCCACCGGGCCGAAACCCACCGCGGTCGCGAACAACATGGCCCAGAACAGGTCGGGCAATGTTCTGAGGATGTTCATGAAATTGCGGTCGGCGAACCAGGTGAACCGGTCCGGCGACAGGTTGCGCGCGGCCAGCACGGCGACCGGAATGGCCAGAATGCCGCCGGCCACGGTGCCGATGATGGCGATGAATACCGTCTCCAGCATCGGCTCGGCCAGGCGTGGCAGGAAGCCGAAATCCGGCGGCCAGGATTCGGTGATCAGCCGCGTACCGCCGGCGATGTTGCACAGGATCTCGACCAGCGAAAAACCGATGCCGTAAGCCGACCACACCGTCATGGCCACCAGGAATGCAACCACACCGATCCACAGCGACCAGTTGCGTTGTGGGCGGGCCGGGATGTTCATCGGCGCACCATATCCCAATCAACGCCCCCCGTAGGAGCCTGCCCTGCAGGCGAATGGACCGCCTCGAAATTCACGCCTCTTCCTTCAGCAGGTCATCGTCGGTGAAGTCGCGGCCGTAGATGTCACGGAAATCGTCGTCGGTAACGGCTTTCGCCGATCCGTCATAGACCAGCTCGCCGAACCGCAGGCCGATGATGCGGTCGCCGTATTCACGCGCCAGGTCGATGAAATGCAGGTTGACCAGCGTGGTGATGCCCAACTCGCGGTTGATGCGCACCAGGTCCTTCATGATCTGATGGGTGGTGACCGGGTCCAGCGATGCCACCGGTTCGTCGGCCAGGATAATCGCCGGCTGCTGGGCAAGTGCCCTGGCGATGCCGACGCGCTGCTGCTGGCCGCCGGAAAGGTCGCGCGCCCGGGTCCAGGCCTTGTCGGCGATGCCGACCCGCTTGAGCGCGTCGATCGCGATCTCGCGGTCGGCCGCCGGCCACAGGCTGAACATGGCGCGCCAGCCGGGCACGTGCGCCAGCCGCCCGATCAGCACGTTGGACATCACGGTCAGGCGCTTGACCAGCCGGAAGTCCTGAAAGATCATGCCGATGCGCTTGCGCATATGCCGCAGTTCGCGCGCCGAATGCGTGGACACGCGCTCGCCGTCGATTTCCACACTGCCACTGGTCAGCGGGCTCAGGCCATTGACCGCGCGAAGCAGCGTGGACTTCCCGGCGCCGGACGAGCCCACGATGACGACAAATTCTCCGGGCCGAATTTCCAGATCCAGGTCCTTCATGCCGAGCGCGCCATTGGGATAGACCACACCGGCCTTGTCGAAGCGGATCGCGCCGGTTGCGTTGTTCGCATCGTTCTGATTCATGCGTTCTGGCTCATATCGTCGTTTAGACACCGCGTTCTCTGGCTACATCTCATACGTAACCGGGAAGAACTTCCTTCGTGCTCTTCGTGTCCTGCTTGTCGACTTTCATCCCGATGCCTGTCTCCGAGCGCCTTTCAGCTATCTGCGGACGATCTCGTAGGCGGTACGCACCGGGTCGTAGGTGCCCGGCTCGAATCGCTGAAAACCGTCGATTTCGTACAGTATCCACAGAATCTTTTCATCGTCGGGCAGGTGCGCCTGCGACTCGGCCAGGCTCAGGAACGCATCGATGATCGCCTGCTTCAGATCCTCGGGCAGGCCGGGCCGGAGCTGAACACCGTCGTTGGGGATCATCGGCGCATGGTTGAACACGATGGTCTTCTCGCCGATGTCGGCGTACTGGTCGCAGATCATCATGCGCACGTCCTCGTAGGCCACGCCGAAACGGGTGTCACCGGCATACACGGCCAGCGCCGCGGCATCGTGCCCGCCGACGAAAATGCCGTTGATGTCTTCCTGCGGATCGATATCGTGGTCCATCAGCTGTACCGCCGGGAAAAGGAACCCGGAGGTGCTGTTGGGATCGACGAATGCCACCGATTCGTCGCGCACCTGCTCGATGTCCCCGTGGCAACTGAGAAACTTGCGCGTGACCGTTTCACGGCCTCTGACCCGCGTGTCGCAAGTACGCTCCTCCACCACCGGTGGCGCATCGCAAACCGAACGATCATTGGTCATCCACTGTGTGCGGTAGCCGGTCTCGCCCCTGCGGGTGGAAATCAGGATCGTCTCGATGTCGTAGCGGCGCGCGCCCAGCATGGCGGCAAACGGCGGCAGCATGCCGATGTCGGCCCGCCCCGAGCCCAGCGCCTCGACCAAGCCGGTGTAGTCCTGCGGCACGAATGAAGTCACCGGCATGCCCAGTTCGGCTTCCAGATAGTCGGCCAGCGGTTCCAGGTTGTCGACCAGGGCCTCGGCTTCCAGTGCCGGCACCAGACCCAGCACCAGTTCCTTCGGCCAGCCGCGCTCGTCGGTCTGGTCCACCGGACAGCACGATCCCAGCAGCGCTGCCAAAGCAATCGCCGCAAGTGCCCGTATGATGGAATTCCCTCCTTTCACGAAGCCAGAATAACGCACCGCTCTTGGCGGATTCGTGTCAGTTCGATGACTCGGTTCCCTAGTAGTGGTCCTTTTAGCCGTCGTCTGCCTTGCCCGCCACCGGATCGTAGCGCGCGCCGCTGCCGGCCGGCACAAAGCGTTCCATGGCGCGAATGCGAAGGGCATTCTCGCGCGCCTCGGCCGATGGGGCCAGACCGAGCGTTGCACACAAGCTGTCAACGACCCGTGCGGTGTCATCGAGCAGTTCGTCACGCCCGATTTCGACCACGTTCACGGTCAGTCTGTCGCGCATGCGATTCCACAATTCCAATTCCTTTCTGTACTCGCCGATCATGCCTTCGACATCGGCATAGCCGTCCACCCGCCACTGCAGTGCCAGATCGGCCGGATCCGCAATCGGCATCACCACCCTGGTGCCGGGAAAGTACCGCGCCAGCGCCGGGATCGCGCTGGCCTGCCACCAGCCGGCCTCCAGTGTGACCGGCGGCCGATTGTCATGACCATTGTCATGACCATTGCCGCGCCGAATGCCGCGCATGAACCGCTTGCGCCCGATCTGCATGGTCTCACGACTGGCGCTGGTCAGCGCCTCCGGCATCGCCGGCAGGCCCAGGGCCTCAAGCCGGCGGTTCTCGGCACTCGTGTCCAACACCGTTACATCGGCGTGGCTTCCCAACGCCACCAACAGAATTTCGCGGCCGCTGCCCGGCCAGCCGGCGATGATGACCGGCGCCGGGAAACCGTCGTCGAACGCCGGTGTTTCAAAACCGGACCAGTCGTAGTCCAGCCAGCGATCCAGTGCGCCGGAACCGCGCTGGGCTTCCATGCGCGGCGCATGCGGCGCGATGCGCCAGGCACCCTTCTGCCAGTTGGCCCAGGCCAGCGCCTTTTCGTCGGCCTGGTCGTAGCAATTGGCCAGGCGGTTGTGCAGGATGCGACGATCGGACTCGCTGGTCGCTTTGCTTTCCAGCAGGTCTTCCAGTGCCTTGCAGGCTCCGGCGTAATCGCCGGCGTTCTCGCACACCACCGACCACGTCAGGACGGCGTCGGGCACCGGCGGCTCGCGCTTGAGGAGCGTGGCGATCGGTTCGTGCGCGGCATCGGTGTCTTGTGGATCGATTCCCGAGCGAACCCGGGCCAGCAGAAGACGCGCTTCGCGCTGCTCGCCTTGGGTGTCGGCGCCGACCACGCCTTCCAGCACTTCGCGGGCCTGTTGCGATTCGCCCACTGCATCGGCAATGCGCGCCTGCATCACCGCCACTTCGGGTCGACCCTGGTCCAGCGCGGCCAGCATTTCGCGCGCGGCATCGGGCGCCCCGTCAAGCATGGTGATCTCGGCCAGCCTCAGCGCAACCGAAAGATCCTCGGGCCAGCGCGCGGCGGCTTTTTGCAGCAGCTTGCGCGCCTGCGGCACATCGCCGATTCGTTCCAGGCTGACCGAAGTGTCGATAACCACGGGCGCCCCGTCATAGTTGTGCTCAAGCGCCTTGAGGTAGTGCTGCAGTGCCTCGTGGTCGCGGTGCCGGGTTTTGAGCACCTCGGCCAGGCGGGCGTGCAGTTCGCCGCTTTCGGGCTTTTGTTCCAGCACGTTGCGGAAACACTGCTCGGCAAAATCCAGTTGTCCCTGGCCGAACAATACCCGGCCCATCACGTCCTGGGCCACCGGATTCTGCGGATCGGCCTGCAATGCCTTGTTGGCGTAAGGCCAGGCTTCGTCGAATTGTTCCAGTTCCACCAGTGCGCGCGCCAATGCGGTCAATGCCGGGATGTGGGCCGGATTGGCGCGCAGTGCGGTCTTCAGTTCGGTGGCGGCGCGCTTGAAGTCGCCCGACATCAGCGAAACCAGGCCCATCCCGGTGCGCGATTCCACGTGGTTGGGATCCAGCGCGATGGCTTGTGCATACTGCTCGCGCGCGGCGTTCGGCTGGCGCGTGTCGGTGAGCAGTCGACCATAGTAATAATGGGTCGCCGGCTGGCCGTCGCCCAGTTCCACCGAACGCTTGACCCACTTGACCGCCTCGTCGAAATCGCTCTGCGAATGCCGGCAAAGACCCAGCAGCAGCGCGAACTGCCAGTTTTCGGGGTCCTGTTCCACCAGCCGGCGGAATAGCTGCTCGGCCTCACGATAGTGGCCGGACTGATAAAGCTTGATCGCCTGCCGGCTCAGGCCGGCGTCAGGTGCTGACATAACTCACTCACAATTCGTTGTTCAATCCACGATTCCAGGCGCCAGTTGGCAAGGAATCCGCAATGGCCGCCATGCGGCCAGATTTCCAGCTCCAGCGCTTCGGGTCGCGCGAGCGCCTCAAAGTCGGAGATCGGGATAATCGGGTCATCGGCCGCGGTAATGATCAGGCTCGGAATTTCCAGGCCTTCCAGATAGTCGCCGGCAATCGAATACCCTTCAAGATAGGCGTCCAGGTCCGGAAAATCGGTGTAATCGGCCACAAGGTGGCTGGTCTGCTCGGCGAGATTGCGATGCCGAAACCAGCCGGCCAGATTGTACAGCTCCGGGTACAGCCTTTGCTTGCGCTTCAGCGAGCGACGCCACTTGCGCACGAAGTACTGCTCGTAAATCGCGAACCCGTCGGCCAGCGCGGCCAGCACGTTCTTTGGCCGGATCACCGGGCTCACGGCAATGACGCGATCGAGCGAAAAGCCGGCCGCCGGCGCGTTGCGCGCCACGCGCAGGGCGAAATTGCCCCCCAGCGAGAACCCGGCCAGGAATACCGGACCACTGGCCGGCCCGCCGGCATGTGCAGTGGTCAGCTGGCCCACGGCCTGGAGTACTTCCTCCAGCCGGCAGGAATGAAACAGCTCCGGGTTGAGGTGGTGCGAATCGCCGTGATCGCGGAAGTTCAAACGAAAAGTCTCGAACCCGGCCGCATCCAGCGCCAGCGCGGTGTCGAGCAGGTAGTTGGAATCGGCACTGCCCTCCCAGCCGTGCAACAGAATGGCCAGCGCGCCGTTGGGCCGGGCCGGGCGGCTGCGGTAGCCCAGCAGCTTCACGCCCTGCGGCGTGCGGATGACGCAGCGTTCGGCGTTTTCGCGGTAGGCCCGGGAACGCTTCTGAACCCGCCGCTTGCGCCATGGGCTGGAAGTGAGTATGGACTGCATATGGGCATTGGCCATCAGTCCGGAAGGCCTGAATTGCGCCATTTCGGATGATGTTGGCGTTCGGATCGAACGCGGCATTTCATCGTGCTGGGGCATGGCCGTACATTCCTCTCACTTGTGTTTGTGCCTGGCGCGCCAACTCGCTGCGACCGGCACCGGCCGTGGGCAGCGGCGTACCTATGATCACCTGGCCCTCGCAGGCCGGGCGCGCCAGCATCGAGAACATCAGGCCGAGAAACGTGCTGCCGGGGCCGAATACGCGCTCGTCGTGCACATCGCCGTCGCGCCAGTAACGGATGGCTATCGGCAGCACCGGCACCGCCGCGCGCACCGCCGGGGCCAGCAGGCGCGCGTGGAATCGACCCACCCCGCGTTCCGGCTGAATGCCGGCTTCGGGAAAAACGCCCACAATACTGCCGCGCTTCAACAACGCCGTCATCCGGCGCCCGGCACGCCGGCGCGAGGTCTCGTCACCGCGCACGATGAAGATCGTGCCGACCGCACGCGCAATGCCACCGATCAGCGGCCAGTCGCGAATGCTGGCCTTGGATACCAGCCACATTGGCTCCAGCGCATGCAGCAGTGGAATATCAAACCAGCTGATGTGGTTGGTCACGACCAGATACGGCGGCCGGGGCAGTTGGCCGATCACGCGCAAGCGCATGCCCAGCACCGCGACCAGCATGCGCGCATAACGCCGCTGCACCCGCCACCACAGCGGCCGGCCGGCAACCGGAAGATCGCGGACGCCCGGCAGCAGTGCCAGCAACAGTACCGGCACCCCGACGACGCACAGCACCAGCAACACCGGCAACCGATACAGGTAGCGCCACGGCTGGAACGGCCCGATTGGTGCAGCAACGGCAGTCGGCTGGTCGCCATCCAGGCTCATGCTTTCGGGCATGCAGACCCTCCGGTCGGCAATTCGACGAATGCCATCGCAACAAATACGCTCACGGTGAATTCTTTAAACTAGCGGTTTTGTAATGCACGGCGCATTTTATCGTGCCCAAGCCGCGCAAACGGAACTCAATCCCTTGAATCCCGCTTCAAACCACCAGAACACACGCACGATCACGATTGCCGGCAGCGGCAAGACGTTTAGCGCGCGCCCGGATGAGACCGTGCTGGCCGCCGCCCTCAGGCAGGGCATCATGCTGCCCTACAGTTGCCGCAACGGGACCTGCGCGAGCTGCAAGTGCCGGCTGGTCTCGGGTGGTGTCGAATATCCGTTCAACCCGCCGGCCGCGCTGGAGGAATCGGACCTGGTCGAAGGCGGCATCCTGGCCTGCCAAGCGGTCGCGACCGACAACCTGGAAATCGAGGCCACCGAAATCGAGCAGGTCGCCGACATTCCGGTGCGCGTACTGCCGGCCCGGGTCGAGCAGATCGACGAGCTCACGCCCGACGTGCGTCGACTCCGGCTGAAGCTGCCCAGGGGCAAGCGCATGCAGTTTCTGGCCGGGCAGTACATGGATATCCTGCTGCCCGGCGGCAAGCGCCGCGCATTTTCCATTGCCTCCAGCCCCAGCCGGGAAGAATTCATCGAGCTGCACGTGCGCTATGTCGACGGCGGCGGATTCACCGGACACGTATTCGACGGCATGCAACCGGGCGAAATCCTCCGGCTGGAAGGTCCGCTGGGCATGTTCTTCGTGCGCCTGGGCAGCCCGCGACCGATCCTGATGATGGGCGGCGGCACCGGCTTTGCCCCGCTCAAGGCCATGATCGAGGACCTGATCCATGCCGGCGACGATCGGCCGATCACGCTGTACTGGGGCGTGCGATCGGAAAAGGACCTGTACGCCAGAACGCTGATCGACGAATTTGCCGGGCAACATCCGGATTTTCGCTTTGTGCCGGTGCTGTCCGAACCCGAAGCCGACTGGACCGGTCGCACCGGTTTCGTCCACAGCGCGCTGCTGGAAGACTACCCGGACCTGTCGGCGTTCGAAATCTACATGTCCGGCCCGCCGGTCATGGTGCATGTGGCGCGCAAGTCCTTCCTGGCCGCCGCAGCCAGCGAGCAGCACCTGCACTACGACTCGTTCGATTTCGCCCCGGACGTCCCGCCGGCGGACGTGCCCTGAACCGGGGCGCTTACAGCCCCGCCCGGCGAAAAGACAACTCCTGGAACCGCAGATTACGCAGATCTGCGCAGATTATTGATTCAAAAATCCGGGGTTCAAATACGTGCGTAGCCGGGTTTACTTGAACAGGCGCGCCTTCTCGCCGTGATAGAAGACACGCTTGAACTCGGCGCGGCTGACGGGGATGTATCGCTCGTTGCCGCCGATCTGAACCTGGGCGCCTGCGGTGAGCGCGTTGCCGGCCTCGTCGACGCGCACGACCATGGTGGCTTTCTTGCCGGTATGGCAGATGGTCTTGAGTTCCTTGAGCTCGTCGGCCCAGGCCATCAGGTACTGGCTGCCCGGAAACAGCTCGCCGCGAAAATCGGTACGCAGGCCGAAGCACAACACAGGCACACCGAGTTCGTCGACGACCTCGCTGAGCTGGTAGACCTGGTCGCGGGTCAGGAACTGCGATTCATCGACCAGCACGCAGGCGATCTCGCCCTCCCCGGCCCTGGTGCAGACAATGTCAAGCAAGTCGTCATCGCGCTCGAACACGTCAGCGCTCGCCTCCAGCCCCACCCGCGACCGGATCACCCCGCGCCCCGCGCGATCGTCCAGCGCCGGCGTGAGCAGCACCGGGCGCATGCCGCGTTCGCGATAATTGTGGGCCGACTGCAGCAGCACCGTGGTCTTGCCGGCGTTCATGGTCGAGTAGTAGAAATAGAGCTTGGCCATGGGCGAGAAGTATAGGTCAAGGCGCCTTACCCGGCAGGCGCGGGGCTTGGCCAAGGGCAAACCAGTTCCAGCCAAGGCGCCAGGATGCCCGAGAAACAAAACATTGCTTTCGCGCACAGCCCGCGTAGCCCGGGTAAACGAGCGAAGCGAGTGCACCCGGGGACCAACTGCTGCGAGTAGAATGCTTCGCCTATGTCCGGTCTCAACCCCCAGCAGCGTGCCGCAATCACGCACGTCGAATCCCCCCTGCTGGTACTGGCCGGTGCCGGTTCGGGCAAGACCCGGGTGATTACCGAGAAAATCGCCTGGCTGATCGACAAGGGGCATTTCCGGGCCAGCCAGATCGCGGCGATCACCTTCACCAACAAGGCCGCGCGCGAGATGCGCCAGCGCGTGGCGAAGCGAATCCGGCGAAAGGCCGCCGAGGGGCTGACCATCAGCACCTTCCACAGCCTGGGCTGGGCCATTCTCAAGGACGATCCGGAAGCCGCGGGCTTGAAGCGCGGGATCAGCATCCTGGACCAGCACACCGCGGCCGACCTGGTGCGCGAACTGTTGCCCGGTTCGGTCAAGAACGACCAGGTCTACATGGCCCAGGCCGCGATCGGTCGACTGAAGGATGCCGGCATCGAGCCGGCCCGCGCGCTGTCGGGTTCCGAGAGCGAGGGCGAGGCCCAGGTGGCCAGCGTATTCTCCGCCTACCAGCAGCGTCTGGGCGAACTCAACGCGGTGGATTTCGACGACCTGATCTCGCTGCCGGCGAAGATGCTGGACGAACCCGAACTGCGCACGCGCTGGCGCGCACGCATGCGTTATTTCCTGGTGGATGAATACCAGGACACCTCGGCCGCTCAGTACCGGCTGTTGCAGCGCCTGACCGGTGCCTCCGGCGCATTCACCGCGGTGGGCGACGACGACCAGTCGATCTACGGCTGGCGCGGCGCGCGCCCGGAAAACCTCGACCAGTTGGGCGTGGATTACCCGCGCCTGAAGGTCATCAAGCTGGAGCAGAACTACCGCTCGGTGGGCAACATCCTCAAGGCCGCCAATGCCGTGATCGCCGGCAACCCGCATACCCACGAAAAGCGGCTGTGGAGCGAGCACGGCCCGGGCGACCGGATCAGCGTGCGCGAGTACGGCGACGAGATCGAGGAGGCAGAGGGCATTGCACGCGCGCTGATGGAATCTCACGGCGCCTCGTCGATGCGCTGGGGCGATGCCGCGGTACTGTACCGCTCCAACTTTCAGGCTCGCGAGATCGAAAAGGCGCTACGCGAATACGGCATTCCGTATCGTGTATCGGGCGGCCCGAGCTGGTTCGACGCGCGCGAGATCCGCGACGGACTGGCCTACCTGAAGTTATTACTCAACCCGGAAGACAACCCCTCGTTCATGCGCGTGGCCAACACGCCCAAGCGTGGCATCGGCTCCGGTTCCATGGCGCGATTGATGGACTACGCGCGTGCCGCCGGCCAGAGCCTGCTCGCGGCCGCCACCGACGCCCAGTTTCAACGCGAGTTGCCCGAGCGCGCCGCGCGCGGCCTGCGCGCGTTCACCAACATGCTGATCGAATTCAACGACCGTCTCACGCGCGGCGAACAAAAAGACACCGGCGTTATGTTCCGCGAGCTGCTGGAGCACATCGAATACGGCGAATGGCTGGACGAGCAGGCTGACAAGCCGGAACAGGCCCGCCGCCGGCGCAAGAGCCTGGACGACCTGGTGCGCTGGGTCGAGCGGCTTTCGGTCGACACCAGCTCGGGCGAAGAGCTGATCGCGCGCGTCAGCCTGGCCGCCGGGCCCGACGACGAACGCGACAACAACGCCGACGAGGTGCGCCTGATGACGCTGCACGCGGCCAAGGGCCTGGAATTCCCGCGCGTCTGGCTGGCCGGTCTCGAAGAAGGCCTGCTGCCGCACCAGCGCAGCATCGAGGAAGGCCGAATCGAGGAAGAACGGCGGCTGATGTATGTCGGCCTGACGCGCGCCGAACGCCGGCTGAGCCTGTCGCTGTGCCGCACCCGCCGCCAGTTCGGCGAGGCCAGCAAGCGCGAACCCAGCAGATTCATCGACGAGCTGCCGATGGAACTGCTCGACTGGCCCGGCAAGGATGGCCAGGCCCCGCCGACCGCCGACGAAGCCAAAGGCAACCTGGCGGCGTTGAAGGCGATGCTCGAGGGCCAGTAGGAGCGGGATCCGACCGGCGCCGTTCACCGGGTCGCCGGCGCGAACGGGCATGCATCAAGCAGATCATTGTTGATCCGGTCGAGCATGTCGCGCGCAATCGGCGCCTGGCTGGTACCGGCCAGACGCGGCCAGTCGGCCGGGTCGTCGACGATTCGCGGACCTTTTTGCGGCTTTCCGACAGCCGAGTAGAAATCGTGGTACTTGAAGTCGTCGCCGGCCGGGCGGTCGGACAATTTGATCCACGTCGACGCCACGCCGTAGGCCTCGGCGCAGACCAGCCCGTGCAGCGAAGACGAGACGATTTCGTCACAGGCGCAGACCTGGTCGATGACGTCGAATATGCCGCCGGTGATGTCGATGGAAAGAAAGTCCTCGGGCAACGCCCCGGGGCCGGCGCAGGCAATGTCGCGCTCGTAGCAATGGGCGATCACGCCCACCCGATAGCGGCGCGCCGTGCAGCGCGGGGTGTACAGCCGGGGCATCAGCAAAGCCGGGTCGCCGACGGTGGCCGGCACGGCGATGCCCAGTTCGCGCAGCCGTTCGCGCGAATGGTGGCCGCGCAGCGCACAGATCTTCGATGGCGCCTGGCGCACGCCCTGGCTGGAATCGATGAAACCGGCGCCCCAAACCACGCCGCGGCGCTTCTGGGCGCGCTCCAGCGAACTGCCGACCACATAGTGCACCGGCTTCCTCACGGCCGGAAAAATGTCGTAGGCGTGGACCACGTTCATGCCGGAGATCATCCGGCACAACACCGGGTTGAGCTTGTCGCCCCAGTTGCGGCCAATGATGCGGCGGTTGGCCCAGTGCACCAGCAGCACGTCGTCAGCCGCGCGCACC